>JAJFGK010000018.1 GCA_021776195.1 Kiloniellaceae bacterium
GATCGGGATCGTCGGTGGCGTTCACCATGACCCTGAGCAGGATCCGCTTGGTCGGGTCCATGGTGGTTTCCTTGAGCTGCCGGGCCGGCATTTCGCCGAGGCCCTTGAAGCGGCTCACTTCGATCTTGCCGCGCCCGGTCAGCGTGGTGGCGGCGAGCTCTTCGCGATGCTCGTCATCTCGGGCATAGACCGTGACCGCGCCCTGGCTCAGGCGGTAGAGCGGCGGCTGGGCCAGATAGAGCCGTCCGGATTCGATCAGCCCCGCCATTTCGCGGTAAAAGAAGGTGATCAAAAGCGAGGCGATATGGGCGCCGTCGACATCCGCGTCGGTCATGATGATGACCCGCTCGTAGCGTAGCTTCTCGACGTCGAAGCTCCCGCGGGTGCCGCAGCCCAGGGCCAGGGTGATGTCCGAGACCTCCTGATTGGCCTTCATCTTTTCGGTGGTGGCGCTGGCGACGTTGAGGATCTTGCCGCGCAGGGGCAGGACCGCCTGGGTCTCGCGGTTGCGCGCCTGCTTGGCCGAGCCGCCGGCCGAATCGCCCTCGACCAGGAAAATTTCCGTGCCCTCGGCGCGGTTGCGCGAGCAGTCGGAGAGCTTGCCCGGGAGACGCAGCTTGCGGGTCGCGGTCTTGCGCGCCTGTTCCTTCTCCTGGCGCCGGCGCAAGCGTTCCTCGGAGCGCTCGATAATGCGCTCCAGCAGCAATCGGGCCCGATCGGGATGGCCCGAAAGCCAGTGGTCGAGATGGTCCTTGATCATACCCTCGACCAGCTTGGCCGCGTGAGGCGAGGAGAGCTTTTCCTTGGTCTGGCCCTGGAACTGGGGGTCGCGGATGAAGATCGAGAGCAGGGCGCAGGCGCCGCCCAGTAGATCATCGGCGTTGACCTGGCCGATCTTCTTGGCGCTGACCAGTTCGCCGTAAGCCTTCAGGCTGCGCAGCGCACCGCCGCGCAGGCCCTGTTCGTGGCTGCCGCCCTCGACTGTCGGCACGGTGTTGCAGTAGGACGAGACGAAGCCGGTCTCGTCCGCCGGCCAGGAGATCGCCCACTCCATGCGCCCGGCGTCGCCGGGGAAGTCGGCTTGGCCGGCGAAGGGATCGGGCGTCAGGGTCTTGCGGTCGCCCATCTGGGCATCGAGAAAGTCGCGCAGCCCGCCGGGAAAATGAAAGGACGCGCTCTCCGGCGTCTTGTCGCCCGGTCCGATCAGGTCGGGGTCGCAGGACCAGCGGATCTCGACGCCGCGGTGCAGATAGGCCTTGGAGCGGGCCATTCGATGCAGCAGCGCCGGCGCGAAGTTCGTCGCCGAGCCGAAGATGGACTGATCCGGGGCAAAGGTGATGCTGGTGCCGCGCCGGTTCTGCACCGGGCCGCAGTCCTCCAGCTTCGAGGTCGGCTGGCCACGCGAGAAGGTTTGCCGGTAGAGCTGGCGGTCGCGGGCCACCTCGGCGGTCAGGCTCGCGGACAGGGCGTTGACCACCGAGACGCCGACGCCGTGCAGGCCGCCGGAGGTGGCGTAGGCGTTCTGCGAGAACTTGGCCCCCGAGTGCAGGGTGGTGAGGATCACCTCGAGGGCTGACTTTTTCTTGAACTTCGGGTGCGGCCCGACCGGAATTCCGCGGCCGTTATCGGTCACGGAAACCTCGTTGCCGGCCTTGAGCTCCAGCTCGATGCGCGTGGCGTGGCCCGCCACCGCCTCGTCCATGGCGTTGTCGAGCAACTCGGCCACCAGATGGTGCAGCGCCCGTTCGTCGGTGCCGCCGATGTACATGCCCGGGCGCTTGCGCACGGGCTCCAGGCCCTCGAGGACCTCGATATCCTTGGCGGTGTAGTCTCGCGACGCCCGGTCGGGCTGGGTGTCGAAAAGGTCGGCGGATTTCTTGGCCATGGTCAAGGCGTTAGGCTCCAACGGAGTCGTCTGAAGTTAGCTTACCCCACAGGCCCTAGCACAGCGAATCGTGACATGGGTAGCTGGTAATTTCTCTTAAGTCGCTGAGGGATCTTGATTTCGCCTTGATTTCGTCGCTATGCGCTGGTCTCTCAGTGAGCGGCCTGAGGCTCGATGGGCTTGGCGGTCGTGCGGGCAGGCAAAAGGAACCCAAAGCGGTGACAGATCAGAGGGGCGAGGGCCCACAGGGCGACCTGGCAACGCGAACGCTGGCCATGCCCGGCGACGCCAACCCGAGCGGCGATATCTTCGGCGGCTGGGTGCTGGCGCAGATGGATATCGCGGGCGGTATCGCGGCCTCGCAGTTCGCCGGCGGCAGGGTTGCCACGGTGGCGATCGACGCCATGACCTTTCACCTGCCGGTCTACGTCGGTGACGTGCTGGGAGTCTATGCCCGCCGTGCCAAGGTCGGCCGAACGTCGGTGACCTACCACCTGGAAGCCTGGGCCGAGCGCCGCAGGAAGCACGATGCCGGGGCCGGCGGTCAGGTGAAAGTCACCGAGGGGCTTTTCGTTTTCGTCGCGCTGGACGACAATGGCGCACCCCGGCCGATCGGCAAGAAGGCCTCGGCCACAGAGGAGAGCAGCCAAGTATGATCAAGGGTGCCTTAGCCGGCCTGATCCTGATCCTGGTGAGCGGCACCGCCATTGCCGGCGAAGCCGATGCCTTGAAGGTCAAGGCCGTTCGCGACAGTTCCGACGACAGCTGGCGCTTCACCGTCACCGTGCAGCATGCCGACGAGGGGTGGGACCACTATGCCGACCGTTGGGAAGTGCTGGATCCCGATGGCCGTCTGTTGGGCACCCGCACGCTGCTGCACCCCCATGTGGAGGAACAGCCCTTCACCCGGTCCCTTGGTGGGGTCTTCATTCCCGAAACCGTCACCAGCGTTACCGTTCGGGCCGGCGATTCCGTGCACGACTTCGGCGGCGCCGAGATCACCGTGGAACTCCCGCGTTAGTAAAAGAAATTCCGCCGGCGACCCCAGTTGACTGGGCCGGCCGGCGGCAGGAGGATTCACGGATCGGCGGCCTGCGGGATCAGCTCGAATAGTAGAGCTTGAACTCGATCGGGTGCGGGCTGTGCTCGAAGGCGTAGATCTCTTCCCACTTGAGGTCCATGTAGCCGTCGATCTGGTCGTCGGAGAAGACCCCGCCCTCGGTCAGGAAGCCACGGTCGGCATCGAGGCTCTCCAGTGCCTGGCGCAGCGAGCCGCAGACCGTCGGAATTCCTTTGAGCTCCTGCGGCGGCAGGTCGTAGAGGTTCTTGTCCATCGGGTCGCCCGGATGAATACGGTTCTTGATGCCGTCGAGGCCGGCCATCATGAGCGCGGCATAGGTCAGGTAAGGATTGCCCGAGGCGTCCGGAAAGCGGACCTCGACGCGCTTGCCCTTGGGGCTGTCCGAGTAGGGAATGCGGCAGGAGGCCGAGCGGTTGCGCCCGGAGTAGGCCAGCAGGACCGGGGCCTCGAAGCCCGGAATCAGGCGCTTGTAGGAGTTGGTGGTCGAGTTCGAAAAGGCATTGATCGCGCGCGCGTGCTTGATGACGCCGCCGATGTAGTAGAGCGCCATCTCGGACAGGCCGGCATAGCCCTCGCCGGCAAAGAGCGGCTTGCCGTCCTTCCAGATCGACTGGTGACAATGCATGCCCGAGCCGTTGTCGCCGGCCACGGGCTTGGGCATGAAGGTCGCCGTCTTGCCGTAGGTGTGGGCGACATTCTGCACCACGTACTTATAGATCTGCATCTCGTCGGCGGTGCGGGTCAGGGTGTTGAAGACCATGCCCAACTCGTGCTGGGAGGGCGCGACTTCATGATGATGCTTTTCCATGGTCAGGCCCATCTCCGCGGCCACCGTGACCATCTCGGCGCGGAGATCGGCGCTTTGGTCGACCGGCGGAACCGGGAAGTAGCCGCCCTTGATCGGCGGGCGGTGCCCGTGGTTGCCGTCGTCATAGGGCGTTCCCGTGTTGTAGGCGCCTTCTTCCGAATCGAGCTTGAAGAAGGAGTGGTTCATCTCGACCGAGAAACGCACGTCGTCGAAGACGAAAAACTCGGCTTCCGGGCCCACGTAGACGGTGTCGCCGATGCCGGTCGAGTTCAGGTAGGCCTCGGCCCGCCGCGCCGTGCCGCGAGGGTCGCGCGAGTAGTCCTGACCGGTGCCGGGTTCGAGGACGTCGCAAAAGAGGATCAACTGGTTCTGCGCCGCGAAGGGGTCCATCACCGCGGTCGATAGATCGGGACGCAGGATCATGTCCGACTCGCTGATATCCTTCCAACCGGCGATCGACGATCCGTCGAAGAAAATGCCCTCGGTCAATGCGTCTTCGTTCACGGCCGGTGCGAACATGGCGAGATGCTGCCACTTGCCGCGCGGGTCGGTGAAACGATAGTCGACGTACTTGACGTCGTTTTCCTTGATCATCTCCAAAATCTTATTGGCATCCGACATGGTCACGCTTCCCGTAATTTGAGGTCAAAGTCTGGTAGGGGCCGCGCCGCGGCGTATTCTTGCCGAACGCGGTCGAGTGAGGCGCTAAAGTGCATCGGTTCCGCGCTCGCCGGTGCGAATGCGGATTACCTCGTCGATCGCGAAGATGAAGATCTTCCCGTCGCCGATCCGGCCGGTCTGGGCGGCCTGCTGGATGGCCTCGACGGCCTGTTCGACCAGGCCGTCCTCCAGAACCACCTCGAGCTTCACCTTCGGCAGGAAGTCGACGACGTACTCGGCGCCGCGGTAGAGTTCGGTGTGGCCTTTCTGGCGACCGAAGCCCTTGGCCTCGGTCACGGTGATGCCCTTGATGCCGATTTCGTGGAGCGCGTCCTTCACCTCGTCGAGCTTGAAGGGTTTGATGATTGCTTCGATCTTTTTCATCGCTTTCTAGGCCTCGTCTTGGTTGCTGGCCGCGCCCGAGCCGGCGCGTGAACGCGCCGAGCGGCCTCGTGCCGTCTATTGCAGGGTCCATGCCAAACCGCGAGGCGTGAGTAAGCTACTGAAATGGTGGAATAATGATATCTGAGAACTGCGGCGGAACAAGGCCCGGTGCCCAGTATTTGGGCGACCTGCCTAATATTTAGGCGATGCTATCGGGAGCTGGGCGCGCGAGGGTGCAACAGCTTGACGGCGCCCGGGGGGGAGGATAAAGACAGCCCGGGCGCTGCGAGGTCCTTGCCGCGCCGCGATGGTGGCTGTAGCTCAGTTGGTTAGAGCACTGGTTTGTGGTACCAGGGGTCGGGGGTTCAAGTCCCCTCAGCCA
>JAJFGK010000019.1 GCA_021776195.1 Kiloniellaceae bacterium
CATCATGCTGGCGCCGATCAAGGTTTTGGGTCTGCCGCGCGCCGAGGCGCAGGACCTCGCGGAGTCTCTGTTGGAAAAGGTGTACATTCCGGAGAAGGCCGACTCTTTTCCCGATGAACTGTCGGGCGGCCAGCAACAGCGTGTCGCGATCGCACGGGCCTTGGCGATGAAACCCAAGCTCATGCTCTACGACGAGCCGACATCGGCACTGGATCCGGAGATGATCAAGGAAGTGCTCGACGTCATTCGCGAGCTCTCCGTCGATGGCATGACCTCGATCGTCGTCACCCACGAAATGGGATTTGCCCGCAGCGTCGCCGACCGGATTGTCTTCATGGACAATGGCGAGGTCGTCGAAGACCTGGGCACCGATGCCTTCTTCAGCGGAAAGGTGCAGCCGCGCACCGAAAAGTTCCTCGGCCAAATCCTCCATCACTGAGGGCGCCATGACACCGATCGCGCAGCCATTGGCGCATAGGTAACCGGAGATGTGCCCCCTCCACCGCCCCCTCCACCGCCCCCGGGCCCGCCTGTTCGAAGCGATGTTGCGCTACAGGGACCTGCGGCTCCACACGGCCTCCTCCGGCCCCATCGACAGTCTGCATGAGCTCTACCTCACGCTCGACTACGACGGCCTTGTCGCCGCGTCCGAAGTGCGCGTGAACATCGCGTACTTGACCGGCGTCGACACCGGAGAGCAGCGCAAGCGGATCCAAGGCGCGGTGAGCCGGTTCCCCTTTTCGAGCGATCCCGAAGCCGACCGTGCCGCCCTGGAGGAGTTCGACCTCGACCTTCGCGCGCGGGCCCTGCTGGAGACCGCGCTGTTCGATGCCACAGCAAGGATGCGCGGCACCTCGGCGAGCGCCCTGCTCGGCGGGCCGGAGGGACCACCCGACCAGGCTACGAACCAGACGCTGTTTCACGAGACGCCCGATCGGCTGGTCGCCCGTGCCCGGGCCTATTTCGATCGCGGCTACCGGGAACTGAAGCTGCGGATTGGATTCGGCGACCCGGCCGATGACCTGGACCTTCTGCGGCGGGTGCGTCGGGAACTGGGACCGGCGGCTCGGCTGTCCGCCGATGTCAATGGCGCCTGGTCGGTCGCCCAGGCGGAAGCGCTCTTGGCGCCGCTCGCCGAGGTCGGGCTCGACTACCTGGAACAGCCCCTCGCGGCGGACCTGATCGCGGAATCCGCGGCCCTCGCAAGGCAGGCGGACTTTCCGATTATGCTGGATGAGAGCCTTCAGGGCGCGGCCGGCATGGATCGTGTCTGTGCCATCGAAACGCCGCTCCTGCTGCACCTGAAACTGGTCAAGATCGGGGGTCTCGATCGCTTGGTGCAAGCCGCCGGTCAGGCGCGCGCAGCCGGGCACGACATCATGATCGGCCAGATGAACGAAGGCGGCCTGGCGACGGCTGCGGTGCTCTCGGCCGCCGCGGCTCTTGGCCCGCGCCACGCCGAGCTCTACGGTGCCGATGGACTTGTCAACGACCCCGCGACCGGCCTGTACTACAGACGGGGCCGGGTCTGCTCGCAAGACAGCCTTGGCATCGGCGCGAGCCTCAGCGGCGGCGCCATCCCCCTCACCTGTTCGGAGATCCCCCTATGAACGATAGCGTTGACCGCGAAGGTGCGCTTGAGCCCGGCGCGCCGGTCCCGATGTCATGACGGCGGGCCGTGTCCTCCTCGATGACCGGGACGTGCCGTCCGCCGGCTACCGCCATGCCGCCCTGGCCGCCTTGATCGAGTTCTATTCCTTGCCGGGAAACCCGCCACTTTCGGCAGTCGTTCCCGCCGCCCCCGATCCGAGCGACGATGTGCACGATCTTCAGCACGTGACGCCCGAGGGACAGGCGGCACCGAACGGCGTGGTCTGGCTGGAGCGCGCCGGGGCAACCGTCCTGCGCGACGCCGCGGCCACCTTTGCGTCGCTCGAGCTGGGACAGGGAGAGACGCTGCACGCGCGGGTCCACTGGCACGACACGATCCGCTTTTCGGTCGCCACCGACCGCCCATCGGGCGCGAAAGCGGCCTTCACCCTGGACCCCTACGGAAGACCGACGCTCGACCATGACGCTGGGCTCGCCGCCCTGCTGGGTCCGGTCAGGTCGTTGCAAAGGCCCGTCGACGGTCCCCTGCGCAAGATCGCGATCCTGGCCGACCCCCACCGGGCCACGACAATCTATCCCGCGGTCCCCGCGGCCCTGGGCGATGCGGCGGACGCCGCGGGGTGCCGGCTTTCCATCGAGGTCGTGCCGCCGCCCGCCGACCCGGCCGCCGCGGGAGACCTGGAACGGTGGCGGGAATTCGACGGCGTGGTCCTGCCGGGAGGGGCCGATATGGATCGCACGGCGGCGCTGGTCGAGGCGGCGGCCGCTTGCCGAGCGGCTGACATTCCCACGCTCGGCCTCTGCCTTGGCATGCAGGCCATGTGCATCGCCGCGGCACGGCAGGTCCCGCAGCTCCGCGGCGCGGCGATGGAGGAGACCGACCCGCAAGCCGCCGCCCTGCTCTTCACGCGCCTGCCGAAATCCGACGGCCGCCCGTGGCGGCGGCTGGGAGACTATGGGGTGACGGCGGCGAGCCAGAGCAGGCTCGCCAAGTCCCTCGGAGAAATCGGCGCGGCCACGGCTTGGGCCGAGCGCATGAACCACAGCTTTCGCTTCGAGCCCAGCCTGCTGTCGCCCTTCGCCGCCTCCGGGCTCTCGGTAATCTCGATGGACGCGGAAATCGAGGCCGTCGATCTGATCGAGGATCCGACGAAGACCTTCTATGCCGGCTCCCAAGGCCACCCGGAGCTGACCTCCCGTCGCGGCGCCCCGCACCCCATGATCCAATCTTTCCTGTGGTCGATGCGGCCGACTGGCGCCGCAGGCATTCGCGGCGGTGGGGAACCAGTCGGCGCCGACAGTGTGTGACCCTGTAACGCTTGGACGGCGGTCCGCCCTGACCGTCATTTCGCCGGCAGTTGCCCGTTGAATTGACGATCGAGGTTGCCGTCATTTGGTCATCAAGTGCCGTTTCGCCGGCCCTGCCAAGGAGTCAGGCGGGGGAAGCGGGGACGAGGTCGTTCACAAATCACAGGGAAAACGACCATGAGAGCGCTTCGATACCTGCTCTTGTTCCCGCTCGTTGCGGTCGCGCGATGACCGCCACCGGCACCAGCTTCGAAAAAGTACTGGGTCGAGAGTATCGGGACCCGTTTCTGTTCGAGGCCGACAAATGTACGATTGGCCAGACGCCGATGACTTTGCCGAGAAATCGCTTGCCGCCAATACGGGACAACGCATCGCACCCCAAACCATCGGCGACTGGGACATCGAAAGTGTTCGGTCCCGGCATCCGGTGGGTTGGATCGTGTCGGTTCATGCCGGCCTGCAGGACGGTTCCGTCAACCTGTACGCCCCTTCCGGCGAGGGGGTTGATACATCCCATCCGCAGCAGGCCGACTGACACCGGCCCCACTGTGGTTGGAGACACGCGCTGGACCCTGGACGGAAATTCGACAGGACCCTGACGGCGAAAGTCGACCCATAACGGACAATCACCCGTTTCTTGGGATGACGAGTTTATGTGACTGGATGCCCTCCAACCGCCCTGTCAGGCGCGGTCAGGCCAACTCCAACCTGTGATGTTCACGTTTGAACGGGACAGCATCCCTATCCGGTTCGGTGTCCAGTTCCCGGGCATACTGATGGCCTTCGTAAACGGCGGAGGCAATCAAGGAAGGCCCATAGCAATCGCCGATGCGGCGAACCGATTTGATACCGGTGTTTTTTTCGGCATCGCCAAGCGCCATCAAGTCATCGTAGAGACCATCGTTGGGCAACCGCATGGTGACCGAGACAATCGAGCCCTGCAACGTGTCCTCCCGGTCGGTCAGGGTATCGAGCAGGGTCACCTCACCAGGCGATGCCCGGCGCACATTGCGCCGCGTCAATATGGTGATGCCGGCCTGCTTCAGGCGATTCTCGATATGGCCCTGTTCCAGGGTATAGCGGGTCCAGTCCGCGACGACCGTCGCTGGCGTCACTATTGTTACGTCATACCCTTGCGCACGCAGCAGTTCTGCGATGACCCCACCCAGGTAATAGTGATCGTCGTCGAAGATGACGACAGGTCCTTCGGGCGGCCATTTGCCATCCATGATGTCGTCAGGCGTGAGGACGTTGTCCTTGTCCATACCGTGGACGGGATGCCGATTGGCCCGGCCGACGCCGTCATGCCGCCATGTTGCCCCGGTGGCCAGACACACATGATCGGCGCCAAACTCCAGCACCTGCGCGGCGGTCATCTCGCTTTCGAGGAATACCTCGACATTCGTCATTTCCTGAATCTGCGCAAGGCGGTAATCCCGCACCCGGGCCCAGGCGGAGAGACCGGGAAGTCTGCTCTCGCGTGTCACCCGTCCGCCCAGGTCGCGACGCGCTTCGGCCAGTGTGACCCGGTAGCCGCGTTTGCCTAACTGGTGCGCGGCCTCCAGCCCGGCCGGGCCGGCGCCCACCACCAATACATGCGAATCCGTCTCTTTTTCCGCGATTTGTTCTGGATGCCAACCCTTGCGCCACTCTTCGCCCATGGTCGGGTTTTGCGTGCAGCGGATCGGGGCCGAGAGCATGTCCCACGCGACACAGATGTTGCAGCCGATACACTCCCGAATGTCCTCCAGGCGGCCTTCCTCAATCTTTCGAGGCAGGAATGGATCGGCGATCGTCGGCCGGGCGGCCCCAATCAGATCGACGACGCCCTTGCGGATGGCGGAAACCATGGCGTCCGGCGACGTATATCGTCCGACGGTGGACACTGGTTTGGACGTAACCTGCTTCACGAATCGCACGTAGTCTTCCTGATATCCCTCCGGCGCGAACCTCGAGGTCATGGAATCGTTGGCCCAGTCGCTTACGTTGACGTCCCACATGTCCGGCAGTTCAGCGATCATCTCCAGTGCATCGCGGCCTTCATGTTCCCATTCCAACCCTTCGCCACCCATCATTTCGTCCACGGCAAAACGGCATATGACACCCATGGTGTCGCCGACGGCGTCCTTGGTTTCCTCCAGCAACTCCCGAAAAAGCCGCAGACGGTTCTGCAACGCTCCGCCGTATTCATCGATCCGCTGGTTTTGCCGCTTCGAAAGGAAATGCGATGGCACCGTGCCGTCATGACCATGATAGACGATGACCAGGTCGAAGCCGGCCGCCTTGCCGCGCAGAGCGGCGTTCCGGTGCCACCGTCGATAGTCGCGGATATCCTGCTTGTCCATGGCTCGCGCCTGACCGGGATAGTTGTGGTACTCCACTGGGCGATGTGAGGGGCCGATGGGGACCTGGCGACTGTACAGGTTGGCCACGCCATGGCCGTTGTGGACCAGCTCGAGCCCCGCGAGGCTGCCGTGCTCGTGCACGGCGTCACACATGCCGGCGAGGTAGCCAATGTCGGCGTCGTCCCATAGGCGGGTTTCCGTGTAGGGCGTGATATCGGCAGTGGGGTGAAAATCACATTGCTCGGTGCACACGATGCCCCAGCCGCCTGCCGCCTTCATGCCGCGCATGGCGATCATGCTATCCGGAAACACCCGCCCCATACCATTGCAATGGGGCACCTGATAGAACCGGTTCGGTGCCGTAACCGGGCCTATCTTGATCGGCTCGAACAGAATGTCGTATCGGGGGTCTCTGGCCATCGTTTCATTGTCCAATTTCAAGAATGTGGTAGCGCAAGAATCCTGGATCGCCCGCGCCAGGCTTCGGGCCGACGAGCCAAGGCGCCATGCCGGCGAATTCCAGTCGACGTTCTCAAAGTAACGCCCAGGGTAGCCGTGCAGAAAACCGGGGATACGATCGTCACGGTTCGACGTTCAATATCGCTGCTATCTCCTGCGCCGCCCGAATGCCGGATTGGTATGCCCCATCGCACGTGCCTTGCCCACCAACTACCGTTGCTTCACCGGCAAAAAAGAGGCGGTCATCGATGGAGCAAGCCAGTTTGTCACGCTGCTTTGCCTGTCCGGGCCGTGCACAGGCCCATGATCCCCGCGTCCAGGGTTCCGTGCTCCAGGCTGTTACGATGGAGCGGTCCACGTGTTTGCGGATAGAGTTGCCGAAGATGTCGGCGACCCTGTCCACTGCAAAATCATGACACGCCTGTCGACCCTGTTTCTCGAGCCAGATGCCGTAACGGCCGCCGACAAACACATGGGCGCAATCGAGTCCCATGACGCTGGCGTCGACTTTCGCCGTCGTGCCATCATCGTTCCAGACACTGTAATGGCCGCGGCCGTCTGCGCCAAACACATCCACGTCGAAATGGATGCCCATCTTGTTTTCGGTCCCCATGGGCAGGTTGTAGACCGCTTCGCTTTTCCAGTTGGGCAGGTCAGGCGCAAAGAGAACCTCGCCGGATGCCAGTACACCCGTCGAAACCGTGATCAGGACGACCCGGCCCTTGACCGGCCCCTTGGGTGTCTCCACCTGAACACCGGGACCCGACCAATCGATCTTCTCGGCGCGAGTATTGAGCGACACCGGAACATCCGCGCCCCACGCCGCCACTAGGTTACCGTAACCCTGCAGCACGGGGTATCCGAGTTCGCCTACCGAGCTGGCGCAGTCGGCGGTCGAAACTTGATCGACGTCCAGTCCCCAGGCCGATGCGATGCTACCCAAAAAAGGGGCGGCATACTCATGTTCGGTATCGACCACGTCGCTGATGGGCGCATCCCGGCCTTCTTCGGCCGCGGCGTCAATCGCTTCGTAACTGTCGCCATAGTAACCCAGGCATGCGGCGCGCTGATCGTCGGTTAGGCGCGCGCCGTTGCGTTGAAAGCGGTGATTCTCGAGAAGGAATTTCGCGCCTTTATCCTTTCCCAATGCAATGCCCAGTTCATCGGCAACGGGAACGAAAGGATTGACCGCGCCGCCGACCAGCCAGGCGCATCCAAGGTCGAACCACACGCCGGGTGCGATCTCTTCGGAGTAAGCCCGCCCGCCGCGACGGTGCGAGCCCTCAACCAAAGTGAAGGTTAAGCCGTGCCGCGCCAAGGCCTTGGCCGCCGCCAGTCCGGCAGCCCCCGCGCCGATGATGATGACATCCGGTTCCGATTGCATGTCGCCCCGTCCAACCTCCTGCGAGCTAGGCCCCGTCCAGCGCTTTCGCGTCCGCCGCGGTGCCGACCTGTCCGCGCTCATCCCGCCATGCCGGTTCAGGCGGCGCAGCAAACCAAACCGGGCATTCGCCGCGGAGATCGCCGATCCTGTCGTCGCCAGAGCCATGCGGCGAATGGCCAAGCAATGCGCGCGGCCGCGGCGGAAACAGGGCGGCAATGAGATTACTCACAATCACCGCCCCATCGCGGCGAAGCGCTGAAACAATCGAAGCGGGGCTGGAAAATCGATCAAGTCCGGGTATCGGCATAGGGCATCTCCATTTGCTTGAACAGACTAGCCTGCCACCACGAAAGCTTCCAATATGCAACAACGATGATTGTCGTCTGGGACGCTCGAAACAGAGGCCTTCCCCCGCTTCGCCCGGCCAGGCGATCAACCAGATCGACGAACTCTGGCTGCGGCGGTATGTTTGGCCGGGCTGAGTTAAGGCGAGCACCGGGCGCTCGCAAGACGCGGGGGTACTGAGCTTGAGCGAAGACTCTTATCAGGAATACGATGACGATCTTGTCGCCTTGCTCGAAGCGGTATGGGGAGAAGGCTTCATGTCGCCGGGCGGCACCGACGAGGTCGATCTCTATTTGCAGGGTGTTGATCTCGCCGGGTCGTCGGTGCTCGATATTGGCTGCGGCCTCGGTGGGGTGGACGTTCACTTGGTAAAGCAGCACCGGGCCGGCAAAGTTACCGGTATCGACATCGAGCAGGATCTGATCCAGCGCTGCAAGCGCCTGGCGCAGAAGCATGACATTACCGAGCAAACCGAGTTCGTTTGTGTCGAGCCCGGGCCACTGCCCTTTACCGATGCCAGTTTTGACGCGGTCACGAGCAAAGACTCTATCATTCACATTGCCGACAAACACAGGCTGGCCGCCGACATTTTCCGTGTGCTCAAGCCCGGCGGCCGGCTAGCCGCCAGCGATTGGCTCGCGGGATACGAAGGCGACCCGTCGCCTGAAATGAAGGACTACATCATCGCCGAGGGGCTCGATTTCGGGCTGGCTTCGGCAACTGCCTACCGTCTGGCGCTCGAGGCAGCCGGTTTCGTCGACATCGAAATCATCGACCGCAACGACTGGTACCGGGACGAGGCGCGGCGCGAACGCGAACAGCTGCGCGGTGCGCTTTACGATGGCCTCGCGAGCCAGGTCGGCGGCAAGTTTCTCGAACACGAAATCGACGTCTGGGACAAGATGATTGTTGCCGCCGATCAAGGGCAACTGCGGCCGACCCACCTCAGGGGCAGAAAACCTGAATAATCTCGGCGCAATGACCTGCTCAAGCCTTGAAACCTTACGACCCCACTTACGAGGGACCAAGCGCCAAGCGTTGGCCTTCGCCTCGGGCCGGCGGTGCCTTGGCTTCGATACAAAGGCCGAGCGCCCTGGCATAGCGATGGCCCTCACAGACTGCAGCGGCGGTTGGCCACGGACCTGTAGTCGCTCCCAATTCGGCGGACTGTGTTGATACCGGCCTCTCCTACCTGGTTGAAGCTGTTTCAGCGACGAAGTGACGGCGCACCGCAGACCGTGACCCCCTTTTAAACGTCCTAGCGAACTCTTACATGAGCGGTGAGTTTTACGCCGGACAGGTGCCAATGACTGACATGCCAACTCATTCAGTGCGCAAACTTGCAGTGGGCGACTGTAAAATATTTCGCGAGCTCCTCACCGTGTTCGGCGAGGCCTTCGAGGACACGGCTACCTATGCTGGGGCGCAACCCAGCGACGACTATCTCGATGAGCTGCTTGGCGGCGACGGTTTCTTCGCATTGGTAGTTGTCCAAGCAAACTGCGTCATTGGGGGGCTGGTGGCTTATGAATTAAAGAAATTCGAACGCGAACGAAGTGAAATCTACATCTACGACCTTGCCGTCGCCGCGGAGTATCGCCGCAGGGGATTCGCGACAGAGCTCATAGAAGAACTAAAGAAGATCGCTGCCGCCCGTGGCGCCTATGTGATTTTTGTTCAGGCCGAGACCGATGATCCACCCGCGATCGCGCTTTACACGAAGCTGGGAACCAGAGAAGACGTCCTGCACTTTGACATCGATGTGATCTGAGCCACCGGTCCGTCTGAAATTGGCCGAGGGTGTTGAACAGGTCGGATGTAAGGCGCGGTTATCCGTCCGCTGATAGAAAGAGCGGAGGCTTGTTGCCGTCTCAGCGATCCGCTGGGGCGGTTTTGTGCTACCGGGCGAATCGAGTGGCGGTAGCCGAGGGGAAGCATCCGCCCAGGCCTCTCAACGGACTTGTTCAGCAGCCTCGACCATCAGCGGCTATCGAGATAGTCCTCGCTCACGCCATAATGCTCGTAGAGTGTGTCATAGAAAGGAGGGTCAACAACATCGGCTGCATAGTCGATCGTGAACTCTTCACCTTTTTCGATATCTCGCGTTGCCACCAGGGCGTAGCGGACATCAAGGAGCGCCTCTGTCGCATTTCGAATGTAATAGATTGACGTCACATCGAGCGATGTTCCGATTGCGGCGGTATTGTTCGTGGCCAGGTTCGCATGGCTCGAATGATTGATCAGCACGCCGTCGTCGTAAATCCTGATAAGGCAGCCCGGCAGTTCCTTTAGTCCAAACACATGCGTTAGCTCGTAGACGACTTCGGCATGCATCATTTTTTCGATCGCTGCTCTAAATGTTTGTTCGTCGTACACAATGTACTGGCCAGGAACATGGCGCCAGACGATGCTTCCCTGCTTTATCGTTTCACCCGCAAAAACGCCCAGACCCTTGTCCGTTGTTTTCTTAACCACGTACCGAAAGCAAAATCCGTTCTTCTGGTCGGCCACCATGCTACTTCCTCGGTCCAGGGGATCTCCTAGCAAGAATGCCGCTACGATGCGGACCCGCTGGAACGGGCCATGAACTGCTCGCGTATCATGCGAAAGGCGGGACGCTGTCCGGCATAGGCTCGGCGCATACCCTCACGGGCGAATCCGCACTTCAAAAGGACATTTTCGGAAGCTGTGTTCCCCTCTTCGATGATGCCTACAACCTCGTCTAACGGAGAGTCCTCGAACGCGAATTGCAAGAGACGTCGGCAAGCCTCGGTCGCGAATCCCTTGCCCCAAGCGGATCGTTTGAACAGATAGCCGACCTCAATATCCCCAACGGGAAGATCGCTGCCTTGGATCAACTCCCACTGTGTGTCGTCGGCATCGATCGGCAAGGGGGTGAGAAAGACTTCACCTAGCTTTTCTCCGGTTAGTCGATCGATCACCGTCCATACGCCGATGCATCCGCCGCCACAACGTCGCGTGAAGTTGGCCGCTTCCGCAATGATTTGCTCCTGGGTGACAGCCCCACCAAAGTACTTCATGACATCGGGGTCGGTTGCCATCGCGATATCGAGATCGATGTCGGACGCCTCAAAGGGACGCAGATACAGCCGCTCTGTGTAGAGTTCGAGGTTCATGGCAACTCAATCGCAGGACCCATTCCACGAGGGCCCTGTTCGAAGATTTCACTCAATAGCCGATACGACTCGTTTCGCCACGGCTTCCCCACTCAAATAGGCGCCGCCACAAAGCTGAACGTATGGGACGGCAACCGCCTCTCCAGCAAAGAACACCCGGTCGCCGACGGGTTTGGCCAGTTGAGCGCGGGCATCGTAGTGACCTGGTGTCGCCGCGGCATAGGCGCCCAAGGTCCAGGGATTCTCAGCCCAGCCGGTGAGGTGGCCCTTGACGAAGCGATCGCGCGCTTTGCCGCCAACCATCTTCACGACCTCGTTGAGCGCGAAATCAATGGCCGCGTCCGCGCCTTGTGCCGAAAGTTGCCAGCCAAACCGGCCGCCAACGAAGCCAATCATGATGTCGAAGCCGAAGGGGAAGGTCAGAAAATAGCAGGCCTCGGCCGGCATCTCCTTCGGCACCCAGTAGGTGAGCCAGTTGTTGGGGATAAACCCGAAGCGCTCGCCATCGAACTGAAGCGTCACCTTGGCAAGCAGCCCCATGGGAAGATGGCCAATGGCCTGCTGCTTCCAATCGGGCAACTCAGGCGTGAACCTGATCGACCCGGCGCCGAGTACACCGGTCGAAACCGTCACGATGCAGGCCTTGGCTCGAATCGTTCCCGCCTGGCTCTCCACCGACACACCGGTCCCGCTCCAGTCCACCCGGGTGGCCGCGGTACCAAGTTGGACAGGAAGGCTGGCCCCCAAGCGGGCGACCAGCGTGCCGAAGCCTTCCTTGATCATATAGTTGGATCCGATGTCGCCATAGGACCACACGTCCATGGTCGAGAGGTCCGAGAAATCGACGGCCCAGTCCATCGGCCCCATCCAGGTTTGGGGCACGCCGGCAAAGTCGATATCCGCGGGAATCACCGTGGAAGCGGGCACATCCAGACCGTCACGACCGGCTTTCTCCACCGCGCCTTCGATCTGGGTCCAGGCCGTGCTGTTCTTTCGCCGCTCTGCGCCCGTTGCGCGGCGGTCGCCCACATAGAGCGCCTCGCTCGCGCCGCCATGTTCGAGCAGCGTGAAACCCCCGTCCCGGGCCAGATCGACGAAGGGCAGATTCGCCGGACCCATGACCCAGGAACAGCCATGGTCGAAGGGGACCCCGAAGGTCGTGCTCTCGGTGTAGGCGCGACCTCCGATACGGTTTGCGCCTTCAAGGATTACGACTGACTTGCCGGCGGAAATCAATGCGCCGGCGGCGGCGAGACCCGCGGCACCGGCGCCGATGATCACCACATCGGGATCTGTGGGCAGGGCCTGTGCCCAGGTTGGCAAGACCGCCGCGGCGGCAAAGCCTGTTAGGACCGATCTCCGCGACAGAGTGGCTTTACTGATCGTACTCACGGTGTCCTCGCTTTCGCCATGTGACTACTCGGCAGAGAGATTGAGCTCGCGGTCTCACGCCTCAAGGGCGGCGCATGGCAATCCGCCGTGACTCTTCGTGCCAGAAGCGCCTTCGCCCGAGCGACCGACGCGAAAGCATCAGGCGAATTCGGGACGTCAATTTGGGAGAGCGGCACGGAGCGGATCTCCCGCACCAGCTTTTCCACCATCGCCTCGGCGAAGTCGCCATAGTCCTCTGCAACGATGTAAAACGCGCCGTCGCCGCCGATCAAGTAATCGCGGAAGTAGCGGTCCAGCAAGGGTATTTCGTTGCGGATCGCCAGCCCGTTGATCGTGATGCCTTTGGCGATAATCTCTCGACGAACCGTGCGCAAAGGGCGGCCGGAGTTGTTTCTTCCATCACCGGCAAGGTCGATGACCTGGCGCAGTCCGGCAAAGCCATTTGAGTCAATTTCTTGCGCAGCGAAGGTCAAGGCGCTGCCGAGTGCCGTATGGCCTCCATCAATCAACCTGGGCATGGCGCCGACCCGTGATGCCAGCCGCAGCGCATCGCTGTCGCGGCGAATGTGCGACCAGTCGACGGCTACGCTCTGGTGTGACTCATCGCCCCACTGAATGACGATAACCGCGATACCTGCGCCGGCCAGAGATCCAATTGCATCCAGAACAGCAGAACTGCGGAAGGCGGCGGCCAGGCCGGCCGCCTGCAGGCGAAACTCCCGGCTGTCCACGCTCGCCGAGACATCGACCAGCAAAACCAGCTCCAGAGCAACGACCCGGGCCTCTTGCCCCTGGTCTTCCTGAGCAAGCGCGGGAGGCGGTCGGCACCAGGACCCCAGCACCAGAGCTGCGAGTAGCAAGCGCGATAACAGTCCGGATCGAAGGCCGCTAGGCATCGGGGGCTTGCTCCATCGACAGGCAGACGAGATAGCGAGACCAGTGGATAAGATCAAACATATGGTACCCCTAGGATCGTGTATCCTGATTTTTCGGAAGAAGAGGGCCCGCGGGCGATGCCCAAGCATCGTCAAGGAGCCTCCCCGCGGTGAGAAGCCAGGATAGGCGACCCGAAGGTGGCTTGCCGCGCTCATCGCCAATCTTCGGGGGGCGGCGTTCCGCGAGGTTTGCGATGCGCGCATCACGCGCCTTGCCGAGAGAAGGTGGCAAGCCGCCCCAGAGGTGCCATAGGTTAGATTCTATCCACGAGACTTTGCCGCACAGACTGGCTGTCTGGTCATCAATCACTGCCTTCATCGGTCCGGGACCGAAGGGGCCATGGTGGCCCGGATTGATGCATCGTGGGGTGATGCGTTTCTTGAGTCAGCATCCGCACAGACCAGTCTCCCACGGGACGTGAATGCTTGACAGGTCACTCGCTCCTCTCAATAATTTGACTGATCGCATAGTCAGAGTGCTACAAAAAAGTACGGCACAGGTCAGAATGACTAGCGAACCGCAGCGGGATAGAACCGCTGCTCAGCGGTTATCCGCCGATAAGAGCGGCATGCCGAAACCGTCCACAAGGGAGGATACATTCATGGAAATGAAAGACAAACTCGACGCATTGCGTTCGGGCGATTTGAGCAGGCGCGCATTTACGACCGCGCTTTCCGCCCTCGGTGTGAGCTTGGTCGTTTCACCGATGGCCGCGGGCAAGGCCCAGGCCGCCGCGGCGGACCAGGCCACCTACTTCACCTGGGGCGGCTACGACGTCCCCGAGATGTTCGGGCCCTACATCGCAAAGCACGGTGAGGCCCCGAATTTCGCCACCTTCGGCGGATCGGAAGAAGCGCTCACCAAGATGCGCGCGGGCTACGTGGTCGATGTCTCGCACCCCTGCAATCAGGCGATACCACGTTGGGTCGCGACCGGCCTGTTCCAAACAATCGACACCAGCAAGCTCTCCAATTGGCCCGATGTCATGCCCGAACTCGTGAATCTCGAGGGCAACCTGGAAGGCGGCAAACCATACTTGATGCCTTTCGATTGGGGCCGGACCTCCATCACCTATCGCACTGACCTGGTCGACCTGCAGGGTCAAGAGGAGTCCTGGAGCCTGCTTTGGGACGAGCGCTACAAGGGCCGTCTCGGTGCACTCGCCTCGGCTGGCGATACCTGGTGGTGCGGCGCGATCTATGCCGGTATCGATTTCAACGAGATTTCCACGGAAGAGAACTTCAAGAAGGTCGCGGCCCTGATGCGCGAACAAAGGCCGCTTATTCGAACCTACACAGACGACACGACATCCTTGGAGCAGGCCCTTGCCTCCGGCGAGCTGGTGGCGGCGATGACCTGGGATTCCTCGGCGATCGCGCTCAAGGGGCAAGGCGTTCCGGTGACCTTCGCCAACCCGAAGGAAGGCGCCCTGACCTGGGTCTGCGGTGCCATGATCCACAAGGACGCACCGAACATCGACAAGGCGCACGACGTTATCGATTCGATGATCAGCACCGAATCGGGCAAGTGGCTGATCGGCGAGAATGGCTATGGCCACTCGAACACCAAATCGTTCGACCTCTTCACGGATGAAGAGCTGGCCGACCTTGGCTTGAGCCGCAATCCGGCCGATATCCTCGCTGCCGGAAAGTTCCAGGTCCCGCAGACCCAGGAATTCGAGACGGCCATGAACGACGAGTTCGAGAAGATCAAGGCTGGTTTCTAGCGTCGACACTCATGAACGTCGATTGAGCCGGCGGCGCTTCGTCCTCACTCGACCGGTGATGCGCCGCCGGCAGATCTCGTTTGCTCGGGACCATACGCCTTGCATGGGGTCCTTGCGGCCGCTTTTTGAGGACGAAGAAGATTGACCGAGGGCATTGCGATAGAAAGCGGTCCGCCGCGGGAGCCCACGCGTTGGGCAGCCCGGCTGGCGATCATTTACAGGCGAAGCGAGTCGCTGCGCGGCTATTCACTGCTCTCGCCGACGCTCCTTGTCATGGCCTTCAGCATGTGCCTGCCCTTCGCCATGATGGTGGCGATGAGCTTTTGGGTACAGCAGGGTTTTGACTTTATCACCGACTTCTCGATGGCCAACTACACCGAGGCTTTCACCAGTCCGATCTACCAGGCCTTGCTGGTCCGTTCGCTCAAGATCTCCGGAGCCTGCGCCCTCGCAACGGTCCTGATTTCCTATCCAATGGCCTACTACGTGGCCTTCCATGTGCACCGTCGAAAACTGCTTTGGATCATCTTGATGACCTTGCCGTTTTGGACCAGTTATCTGCTGCGCGTCTTCGCCTGGAAGGTCGTTCTTGGTTACAACGGTGTGATCAACTCCGGTCTCAAGTCTGTCGGTTTGATCGAGCAGCCGCTCGAGTTCCTGCTCTACAGTCAAGAAGCGGTGGTGATCACCTTGGCTCACGCCTGGGCGGCCTTCGCCGTGTTGCCGATTTATGTCTCCCTGGAGAAAATCGACCGTTCGCTGCTGGAAGCCGCGGCCGACCTGGGGGACGGTCCTGTCGCGCGGTTCTTGCGTGTGACCCTGCCGCTGTCCTTGCCGGGTGTGATGGCGGCCATGGTGATGATTTTCGTCCCCACCGTCGGCGATTTCGTCACGCCGGCTCTGGTCGGCGGCCCCGACGGGTTGATGATAGCCAACATCATTCAAGCGCAGTTCGGAAAAGTGAACAACTGGCCCATGGGCGCGGCGCTGGCCATATCCATGATGATCGTCGTCACGATCATTGCCATGGTCTACGTCTGGGTGAGCCGCAAGGCGACGGAGCGCATCGCATGAAGGACGTGGCCTACATCAACCTTCCCAACCGGCCTTTGTTTGTTTACGCGCTCGCTTACCTGACGTTTCTTTACGCGCCGGTCCTCGTTCTGCCTCTCTTTTCCTTCAACGATGCCATCTACGTCGCCTTTCCAATCGAGGCCCTGACGACCAAGTGGTACGCCCAGATGTTTACCAACGAGCCAATGCATGCGGCTCTGATGAACAGCATCAAGGTTGGCGCCGTAGCCTCGGTGATAGCCACGATCTTGGGCATTTTGGGAGCCAAGGCGGTAACGCGCTACCGAATTCGGGGTGCAAAGCCGGTTGTTGCCGTGATCATGCTGCCACTGTTGATCCCAGGGATCATTCTGGGCGTCGCTCTGTTGATCCTGCTCTCCAGGCTTGGCGTCCAACTGACACTCGTCACGGTGACGCTCGGTCACATTCTTGTTTGTGTGCCATTTTCCATAGCAACCCTGATCGCCAGTTTCGAGGGTTTCGACAAGTCGATGGAGGAGGCCGCGGCGGACCTCGGCGACAACGCTTTATGGGCATTCTGGCGGGTGACCCTCCCGATGGTCTTTCCGGGCGTGCTAGCCAGCCTACTCCTCTGTTTTACCATTTCATTCGACGAATTCATCATGGCCTTCTTCCTGGCCGGCACCGAGCCCACCCTGCCGATTTTCATCTACAGCCAGCTGAGGTTCCCCCAGAGGCTGCCTGGGGTGCTGGCGCTTGGCGCTTGCATTTTGGTGGTGTCCTTCGCCGTGGTGTTCTTTTCCCAATGGCTCCGCGTCCGCAGTCCGGGCGCGCGGTCGGATGGAGTTTTGTGAGCCATGCCCAGCCAAAACGCCTACATCTCTATCGACCGAGTATCCAAGCACTTTGGCGATGTGATCGCGGTCGACCAGGTCGATATCGGGATCAAAAGGGGCGAGTTTTTCTCGCTGCTGGGGGCGTCCGGCTGCGGCAAGACCACCCTGCTTCGATTGCTTGCCGGATTCGAGACGGCGACGAGCGGTGAAATCTACATCGACAACGCGGCCGTATCGGGTGTTCCGCCGCACAAACGCCCGACCAACATGGTTTTCCAGAACTATGCGATCTTTCCGCACCTCAACGTGCGCCGGAACATCTCATACGGGTTGCGAAGCGAAAGGCTCGACAAGAGCCAGGCCGACCAGCGGGTCGAAGAGGCGCTCGAACTGGTCAAGCTGCAAGGATTTGGAGAACGGCGATCCGATGAGCTGTCCGGCGGTCAGCGCCAGCGCGTTGCCTTGGCGCGCGCTCTCATTATGCAGCCAAAGGTGTTGCTGCTGGACGAGCCCCTGGGCGCGCTGGATAAGAAACTTCGCGAAGAAATGCAGATCGAGCTGCGTGCCCTGCAGCAGTCCTTGGGAATTACCTTTATATTCGTGACCCACGATCAAGAAGAGGCAATGACCCTGTCCGATCGCATCGCCGTCATGTCAGGCGGCAGGGTGTTGCAGCTCGCCGCCCCCAAGGAGGTTTACAACCGACCGGTCAACGTCGAGGTCGCGGACTTCATCGGCCAGATGAACTTCTTGGACGCCTCGGTCATGGATATTGCCGAAGGCCAAGCGGTTCTCGACACCGCCGGGCTTGGTCGCATCAAGGTTCCCGCGAGCCAAGCGTTTGTGGGAAAGGGTGCAAGCATCTTCGTCGCCATTCGACCGGAAAAGCTGAAACTGTCGAGTGCGCGGCCTGCCGAGGCCGAGAGTTCCGTGGAGGGAGTTGTCGAAACCGCCGCCTATCTGGGCGACCGGAGCCACTTTTATGTTTCCCTTCAAGGGAGCAGCAAGCCGGTCGCCGTGGCGGCGCAGGAAGCACAAGACTTTTCAGACCATTCTTTTGATCGCGGTAGCCCGGTGTGGCTCTCCTGGGCCAATGATTCGATCGTTTTGCTGGATAAAGACTGAAGGCCAGCCGACTTGGGGAAACATTTTAGATAGGAAAGTCAGGGAGTTGGAGACTATGGCAGTGGCTGCTGGCCACAGCGATCGCAAGAAACGGACAGAGAACCGGGACGTTCGCCGGCGCCAGCTCATCCAAGCGACGATCGCCTCCATCGCGGAGTTGGGATTTGCAGATACGACTCTGGCGACCGTTACCAAACGGGCGGGCCTCTCGCACGGCACCATCAATTTCCACTTCAAGAGCAAGATGATTTTGTTTGCCGAAACGCTGGGTTTCCTGGCGCGGGAACACTACGACCTTTGGCGCGCGGAGATGAAGAGGGCGGGACCTGATCCTAGTGATCAGCTTGCCGCTATCATCGAAGTGGATTTCCGGAGTGATATCTGCTCGACCGAAAAACTGGCGGTGTGGTTCTCATTCTGGGGTCAGGTGAAGTATCGCCCCGCCTATCTGGAAATTCACGATGAATACGACAAGCAGCGCTTCGCCGAACTCCAAAGGATTTGCGAGGCGCTTGTCCTTGATGGCGACTATGACCATACCAATTCAACCTCGGCCGCACGGCGCATTGAAGCGCTCATTGACGGCCTGTGGCTCAATCTTCTGCTTTACCCGAAAGCAACCCGACGAACCACGGCGCGCGATGATGCGTTCGATGCCCTGGCCGAGCTTTTTCCCAAGCACTTCGCACGACCGATCAGAGATTCCTGCGGATCGAGAAGAAGCCGCACAACGATCATGAAAACGGGATAGGCTCCAGTTGGCTCGCGATCCCCGTTTCGACATCCTTTTTGACCCTGTCAAAATCGGCCCTGTCACAGCGAAGAACCGGTTCTATCAGGTGCCGCACTGCAACGGCATGGGCTTCAACTGGCCCCAGACCCACGCCAAGATGCGCGAGATGAAAGCCGAAGGCGGCTGGGCCGTGGTCTGCACCGAGGAGTGCATGATCCACCCCTCATCCGACTACTCGCCGGAGCCTCAAGCGCGCCTGTGGGACGACCACGACGTCAAGTACCTGGCGCTGATGGTCGAGGGAATCCACGCCCATGATGCGCTTGCCGGCGTGCAACTGGCCCACAACGGGGTCGGTGCACAAAATCTCTACACCCGCGTCAAGCCGCTGGGCCCCAATCACCAATCAGGCGTCATCGGCGTGCCGACCCAGACCCGCGGCATGGACAAGACCGATATCCGGGACTTCCGCCGCTGGCACCGCAAAGCGGCGCTACGCGCCAAGCAGGCCGAGACGGACATCGTTTATGTCTATGCCGGTCACGATTCGACGCTTCTGATGCACTTCCTTCAGCGTCGTCGCAATCAGCGGAACGACGAATACGGCGGTTCACTCGAGAACCGGGTGCGCTTGTTTCGCGAAGTGCTGGAAGAAACCAAGGATGCGGTCGGCGACCGCTGCGCCGTGGCGGTACGCCTGGCCGTTGACGAGCTCATGGGGCCAGAGGGCATCACAGCCGAGAGCGAAGGGCGCGAGATTGTCGAAATGCTCGCCGAACTGCCTGACCTCTGGGACGTCAACCTGAGCGATTGGGAAAACGATTCGGTAACCTCCCGATTCGGCGAGGAAGGCCGGCAAGAACCCTTTGTCGCCTTCGTCAAGAAAGTCACCAGCAAGCCGGTCGTCGGTGTCGGCTGGTTCACCTCCCCGGACACCATGGTCAGCCAGATCAGGCGCGGCGTGCTCGACATGATCGGCGCGGCGCGGCCGTCGATCGCCGATCCATTCCTGCCCAACAAGATCGAGGGCGGCCGTCTCGACGAGATCCGCGAGTGCATAGGCTGCAACATCTGCGTCGCCGGCCAGCACACCTACACGCCCATGCGCTGCACCCAGAATCCCTCCGTGGGCGAAGAATGGCGCCGAGACTGGCACCCGGAACGCATCGCACCGCAGGGGTCGAACAGCGAAGTCCTGGTCGTCGGGGCGGGCCCGGCCGGGCTCGAAGCGGCGCGGGCGCTCGGTCAGCGCGGTTACAAAGTTACCCTCGCCGAGGCCGGCAGGGAACTCGGCGGCCGTGTGACCCAGGAAAGCGCCCTGCCGGGCCTTGGCGCCTGGGCGCGGGTTCGCGACTGGCGGGTTGGGCGCATCCGGGAGATGGCCAACGTCGAGGTCTACCTGGAAAGCCGGCTCGGCGCCGGCGAGGTTGTCGAGTTCGGGGTCGACCGGGTGGTCATCGCAACCGGGGCAACCTGGCGAAGGGACGGCGTGGGCATCACCAACCTCTGGCCGATAGCGGGCACGGCCAAAGCACAAGTCTATGCGCCAGAGGATATCTACGACGGCGCCGAGATCGCCGGTCCCGTCGTAGTCTTCGACGATGACAACTTCTATCTCGGGGGCCTGATCGCGGAAAAGCTGCGCGAAGAGGGCGGCGACGTCACCCTTGTGACCACCGAGTCGACGGTCTCGGCTTGGACTTCACACACCCTGGAACAGCACCGCATTCAGGCCCGGGTCCTCGATCTTGGCATTGCGGTCATCGCCAAGCACAACCTCGCCCGCATCGGCACGACCGAGGTCGAGCTTTCCTGCCTCTACACGGATCGGCGCCGGACCATCGCGGCGGCTTCGGTGGTCATGGTCACCTCGCGCCATCCGAACGACGGGCTCTATCTCGATCTGACCCGCGACCCGCAATCGCTCGCTCGAGCGGGCATCGCCTCGGTCCGGGCGATCGGGGATTGCGATGCGCCCTCGACTATCGCGGCGGCGGTCTACGACGGCCATCGGATGGCGCGGGAACTGGATGCCCCGCCGGCCGATCCGGACCTGCCCTTCCGGCGCGAACATATAGCGCTCGATGCCAATGCTGGCGGGTCCTAGAGCCTTTCTTTGTCATACGGAATCATTTGATGGGTCATAGGCGATCATTCGGGAAGGCGCGCTGTGCGGCGCGATGCCCCCGGTCTTGGAGATTGGGCATCGGGCAAGCAGCGGAACGCACCCCCATTGGGAGAGGGGGTTCGTCTAGGACCCACCGAAGGCCGGGTTCTTTTGCCTTCTGGCCGCGTTCCGCTCCTCGACCGATACACGTATCGCTCTTCGAAGCGCGCCTTGCCAGAAGACAAAACAATCCCGGTCAAGTGCTTCCGTATGACAAAGAAAGGCTCTAGGCGCCATGGCACGGGACCCGCGCTACGACATCTTGTTCGAGCCGATGAAGATCGGCCCCGTCACGGCGAAGAACCGGTTCTACCAGGTGCCTCATTGCACCGGCAGCGGCTGGGAGCGGCCGCGCACGCTGGCGGGCCTGCGCGAGGTCAAGGCCGAGGGTGGCTGGGCCGTGGTCAATACCGAGTACTGCTCCGTGCACCCGGCCTGCGACGACATCCCGCACCCCGCCGCGTCCTTGTGGGACAAGGGGGACATCAGATCTCACGCGCTCATGACGGAGAAAGTGCACGCTCATGGCGCCTTGGCCGGTGTCGAGCTGTGCCTTGGAGGCGCGCGGATGGCCAATCTTGGAACCCGCGAAGTCGCCATGGGCGTGACCAGTATGCCCAACCTGGCTGGCAACCCCTTCCAGACCCGCGCCATGGACAAGGCCGACATTCGCGAGGTCCGTCGCTGGCATCGCAACGCGGCCCTACGCGCCAAGGAAGCCGGGTTCGATATTGCCTACGTCTATGCGACCCACGGCTACCTTCTGTCGCAGTTCCTGTCCCCCACCCACAATAGCCGGACCGATGAGTACGGCGGCTCACTGGAAAATCGCGTGCGTCTGACGCGCGAGATCATCGAAGACACCAAGGAGGCGGTCGGCGACACGATGGCAGTCGCGGTTCGCTTCTCGGCAGAGACGAACGGCGGATATGACGGCGGCGACGGGAACCCGATGCCAGGCGACACCCGGGAGATTTTCGAGATCCTGGGCGAACTCCCAGATCTTTGGGATATCAACATCAATCACTATTCGTTGGAAATGGGCCTGTCGCGGTTCGTGGCGGAGGGGTCATTGGAGCCCTACGTATCCTACATCAAATCGATCACCAGCAAGCCAGTTGTGACGGTTGGGAGGTTCACGTCGCCCGATACCATGGTCGGTCAGATCAAGCGGGGTATCGTGGACTTTATCGGCGCGGCGCGCCCCTCCATTGCCGATCCCTTTCTCCCCAAGAAGATTGAGGAAGGTCGCTTCGAGGACATCAGAGAGTGTATCGGCTGCAACATCTGCTACATGGGCGACGGCGTGGGCGCACCGATTCGCTGTACGCAGAATCCGACCATGAGCGAGGAGTGGCGCCGCGGCTGGCACCCGGAGCGGATCGAGGCCAAGGGATCGGACAGCCGCGTTCTAGTTGTCGGTGCTGGACCGGCGGGTCTGGAAGCGGCGCATGCGCTGGGCAAGCGTGGATACGATGTCATGTTGGCGGAGGCGACACGTGAACTCGGCGGCCGGGTGGCGCAGGAATCCAGACTGCCCGGTCTGAATGAATGGATCCGCGTGCGCGACTACCGGCTGCTGCAAATCGAGAAGATGGACAATGTCGAAGTCTTTCGCGAAAGCGAACTGCGCGCAGACGACGCGTTGAACGTCGGCGCCGACCACATCGTGACCGCGACGGGTTCAAAATGGAGATGCGACGGGTTTGGTGCCAACAATCCGACTGGCATTGCCGGCCTAAGCGTGGTGGATCGGCTTTACACGCCGGACGACATCATGGCCGGCCGCATTCCCGACGGCCCAACCGTTGTCTTCGATGATGACCATTATTACATGGGAACGGTCATAGCCGAATCTATCCGGGCGACAGGTGCGCCCGTGACGCTCGTCACCCCTGAAGACTCGATTTCCGCCTGGGGCAAATACACCATGGATCGCTGGCGCGCCCGGACAAAGCTGATGGAAATGGGCGTCGACCTCATCGTGGCCAATAACCTCTCGGCCTTCGACGGCAAGGCGGCGACGCTGGCATGCGAATACACCGGGCGCGAGAGAACCATCGAAGCCGAAGCGCTGATTCTTGTCACGGCCCGGAACCCCAACGACGCGTTGTACCAGGCGCTGACGGACAGGTTCGAGCAGGGCGCGAAGGGCGCGCCGCGGTCTCTCAAGCGGATCGGCGATTGCGAAGCACCGTCAATCATCGCGAGCGCCGTCTATTCCGGCCATCGCTATGCGCGCGAATTGGATACCATCGTCGATCGAGACAATCCTCTGAAACATGACCGGGTCTTCTTCGAGGATGCCTGACGTGACGCCTACAGGGCTCGAGAAGGCGTTGTCAGGCTGCCCGCGATCCGGTGTCCAAGGCCAACAAGCTGCGGACTTCAGGCGGCAAGCCGACGCCATTCGTCCAGGGCAATGGAGCGGTTCCGCTTGAAGGCTTCGCGGCGGATTTAGTGGATCATTTCCCGATCGAACAGATACGCCGACATGAAGGCGATACAGATTTTCGCGGCGATAGGGAACCAATCAGCGCCGAGACGGTTTAACCCTGTAACGCCGTGACGGCCGTCCCCTTGAGCCGGTTACAGCGGGCAGTTGCCCGTTGAATCGACGGTCAAGGTCGCCGTCATTTGATCATCAAGCGCCGTTTCACTGGCCATGCCAAGGAGTCAGGCAGGGGAAGCGGGGACGACGTCGTTCACAAATCACAAGGAAAATGACCATGAGAGCGCTTCGATACCTGCTCTTGTTCCCACTCGCTGCAGTCGCGCTGAGCCTGCAGGGCTTGCAGCCGGCAGCCAGTGCGTCGAGCGAGCAATGCCTCACCGACCTGCTGTCGCTGTGGACCGGGCACGAATCCACCCTCGAAAACAGCGCCAAGGAAGTGCGCGGCAAAGCATTGGGGCTGCGGAAAGCCGCCCGGATCTTTGCCGCCGCGGGTCAAGCCGATGACTGCCGCACGGTCCACGAAGGGCTCGCGACGTTCCTTGAAAACCAGCGTCAGAACCTGATCTCCAAGGGAGTGGTTCCCACATTGGAAAAGGAACGGCGCCTGGAGAGACTGGCAGCCGCCCAGCCGTTGGCCCAAGTGGGCGAGAGCCTGCGCATCAGTGAATTGATCGGCCTGGACACGGTCAACCCGAAGGATGAACGGCTTGGCGAGGTCGAGGACATTATCGTGGAAACCGAGTCCGGACGCAGCACACATCTGATCCTCAGTTCCGGCGGCATCTTGGGCATCGGCGAGGAGTTTCGCGTCGTCCCTCTGGATGCCCTTCGACTGACCGCCGCTGCGTAGACGATCGTTCTCGACATCTCCCTGGACAGTTTCCATGCCGCCCCGCTGGTGGACATTGCCCGCCTTGCACAGTGGGGAAGGACAGGTGAGGGCTCCGTCAACGACCGCTACTACGAGCGGGCGATCGAAGGCGGCGCGGACCAGAACTAGAATCCTCTCCACTCGAGACATGCCCTTTGGCGCTTGACCGGGGAAGCGGCAAAGGGCGTTTGGCCGCCGGGCCTGGCATTCTCGGTGGGCTCTGGAGCGGGCCAGGAATACACTCCACCTAAACTTTCATTTTGTTGGAACCTTTTTCGCCTTACCAGCGTTTGCCTCCTGCCAGCAGATGTTGATCGCGTGCTGCTTTGCCGAATCAAGGCATCGGGGAAGAGATCCGAGCGGGACGCGGGCCCTATCTGCGCAGTCGAGATCCGAGAATTGGCTCGGGCGTGACTGTCCCCGATCTGGCTCGTCCGACCCAATGAACTTCATGGTGAAACAGGAGATAGACAATGAAACCTTTGATCCGCGTCTGCATGACCGGGCTGGTCGCCGCGATGGTGAGTCCCGCCGCGGCTTCGACCTGGGACAACGACATGGAGCGCGCCCGCGCGATGACCGCGACCGGCACCAGCTTCGAGAAAGTACTGGCCCGAGAGTATCGGGACTTTTTTCTGTTCGAGGCCGACAAAATGTACGATTGGCCAGATGCCGATCACTTTGCCGAGAAATCGCTTGCCGCCAATACGGGACAACGCGTCGCACCCGAAACCATCAGCGACTGGGACATCGAAGGCACGACTTTTGTGCGTGAGCTCGAATCCGCTCGTGCCAAGCTGGTGACCGCCTTGTCGCTCGGTGCCGCCGAACTCGCACCGGAGCAGGCCGGCGTTGCCCAGGCCCGCTTCGACTGCTGGGTCGAGCAGCAGGAGGAAGGTTGGCAGTGGGATCACATCAATGCCTGCAAAAACCAGTTCGATGCGGCCTACGACAATCTGACGCTGGCAATGGTGCCGCCAGTGGTTCCACAGGCCGCGAAGGCCCCGACTTTGGAATTCGTTCCGGTTACCGAGGAACTGGTGATCTACTTCGACTTCGACGATGCTCGCGTGTCACCGCAATCGAAAACCTCCATCGACCGTTTTCTCGAGACAATCGCGGACAGAACCAAGGTCGAGATCGTCGTGACCGGTCACGCGGACCGGGCCGGGAGCGACCTCTACAACCGTCAACTTTCCGAGCGTCGCGCGGAAGCGGTGCGTTCCGAACTGATCGAGGAAGGCTTGATCATCCGCAAGCTGGACGATCTGGCCTTGCAAGCCAAAGGCGAGAGCGATCCTGCCCTCGCGACCGCTGACGGCGTGCGCGAACAACTCAACAGGCGTGTCGTGATCCAGGGCTACGGCCTGCAGGCCATTGACGTGACAGCGCAAGCCAAGAACTAGCCAAGCCACCGGTCCCTGTTCACAGGGCGAACGGTGAGGTCAGGTAGGGCTAGCGTCGAGGCCAGGTAGGCCCCTGCCCCTGGAGAGGGCCTCTCGCAAGGACAGACCTGACTAGTACCGACCAAGGCCCACATGACCCGCAACAATAGCGGGAGACCCAATCGCCATTGTGCGACCCCTGCGGCAACTAATCGGGAGATCAGTCATGGTTGGGCTCGTTATGCTTGCTGCAGCACTGATCTGGGTCTGGTGCGCCTGCGCTACCGCTTCGATAGCACAGGCCAAGAGCTATCCCTATTGGGAAGTTTGGCTCTATTCATTGGTGGTCCTGCCAATCATGATACCCGCGGTCATTCTGCTGCCACCTGCCCAATCTGCCCGTCTCGATGACCTGGTCGCCACGACGCGCCATCGAGTGCGCGGGCGCTGGTTCCAGTCCCCGATGGACAAGACCCGGCTCACGGTTTGCCTCGCCGGTCTGTCTGCCTTGATTTTGCTTCCGGGACCTTCGATCGGAGGAAGCGTGACCCAGCTGGAGCAGATGTCGCGCCATGCCATTGCCTTGGAGGCCTGCGTAATCGCAAGTGACCGTTTGACCCACTGTTTGCCTTGGCCCAGTCCCGACGCCGGCGCTGTCACTCGGTCGGATCAATCCCCGCAGCCAGACTGGCCCGGGTCGCGACTGGCGGAACAGGTGCCTCCCGCCAAGGGAGGGACTGGCCAGCGGGGGACCGATACCGAGGTCCCGGCTCCGGAAAGCGAGCCTTCCGGAGCGGTCGAACAGCGCAGGATAGTTGACCCCTTTGGGCTATTGAAACCCTGGGGCAATGAGGCGCGTCCGAGCCGTCCCGCCGATCGGCCGGCGCCGGATACCCGCGATCGACCTCAAGCCGACCGCGAGGTCGGGCAGCGACCGAGACGAGGCGATCATTCCCGGGTGCAAGTCCTTGAGCCAGCTCAGCCATTGGAAGTTTTGCGTGCCCTACAGATACAGCTCAAGCACTTGGGGTTCGAACCTGGGCCGATCGATGGTCTTTACGGGCCCAAGACCGCACGGGCTATCGGACGATTCCTAAAGCGCGAGGGATCGAACCAGGCCGTAGGCATGGATCGGCACACCGCTACCGAACTCCTACGGGTCGCCATGGGCGTCCCGTCGGAGCCTGAACCCGCCATGATCGTTGAAGCGGTATCGACGACAAAAGCGTTTTCCGGCGGTTTGTTCAGCGACCCCAATTCGATCGGCCCGGTGCAAGATGAGGCACTGCCCGATCCCCTCGACAGCGAGCCCATGAACCTCCTCGGAACCGCGCCGTGGAACGTGCCGGAAACTGTGAATTCCGGCGTGGCCCACTCGACTCTGTCGGGCTCGAAGCAGTAACCAGCCCGCCGAGCCAATCCACGCCGCCTCGTCACGGCTCGTCGTCTCGGCGATGGCGCAGTCCCCGGGTCTTCAAACGGGTCCGGCTGGTCTGGAGCGGTGAGGGATTCGTTCCGCGTCATCGGCCACGCCAACCTGGTCGCGCCGCCTTGCCTTGTGGTTCAACTCTTCCAAGGCATCTTGCAACTGGGCCCCGACCATGCGCGGCGGTTGGTCCAAAATGGCCGCGACCTCCACAGTGCTAAAGCCTTCCAGAGCAAACAAGAGCAAGACTTGACGGCTCTCGAGTTTCATCAACCGTAGCTTTTCCTCGAGGCCGCGCTCAAGCCCGACATCGGGCTGGGCAGCTCTGGCGCGGGACAATCTGCCTCTGCGCCAAGCGACGTGAAAGGCCCAGAACAGGGCCACCTTTGGCAGGCGGTCCGACGGGAAGTCTTCCGGGCGCTCGACGATCGCCTTCAGGCAGGCGCGAACATCGGCATCCCCCTGGTCCCGGGCGCCGGCCAGGGCTCTGGCATAGCGGCGAAGATGGGGCAGATGGGGCGCGATCGCCGCAGAAAGGGGCATGGCAAGTTTCCACTAACGTGATGGGGACTGGAACATTCTCTCGAAGAAGAATGGTTCAAGCCACGAATAGGTTCCCTGATCGTGTCGGAAAAGTTTTCCGACCAGGGAACCATTCGTCGCCATGGGTGTTTTTGGTGAAACAGATTGAAGGCGGCGCCACCGCCGCATTCCGATGAGAACCCCAATGAGCAAGCGGCCGGTCCGGGGCCGCTTCATCCGCGCAATAGGTTAGGTCCAAGGACGAGATGTCCCTGCCAAATGATGATCTGGACGACACATCACAGGCCCTACCTGACTGGCTGAGCGAGGGTCTGCGCGAAATCTACGACAGCGACTTCTTGGAGCCCCTTTCAAAGGACCTCAAGCGGTTGCTGTGCGAACTCGATCAGAAAACCGGCCAGCAATAGGCCATGGAACAGGGAATAGGCAGCTTGCGTAGAAACCCATCGGAAAGCTTCGGGCAGGAGATCATTGCCTTCATACCTCCTCTCAGAGCCTTTGCCATCTCGCTGAGCGGAAGTCGGTCATTGGCTGACGACCTCGTGCAGGAGACGATCCTGAAAGCCTGGGCCAACCGTGACAGCTTCGAGCCGGGAACCAATATGAAGGCCTGGCTGCACACGATCCTGCGCAATCACTTTTTCAACCTGAGTCGCAACTATCGGCGTTTGGTCGAGGACCCCGACGGTCGCCTCGCGGGCGCCCTCTCTGTCGCGCCAACCCAGGTCAGCGCACTGGAGTATCGGGACCTTCGGCGCGCCCTTACCCAACTCAGCCCTGAACAGCGCGAAGCACTGATCCTCACCAGCGCCGGAGGCTTTTCCTACGAAGAGGTCGCCGATATCGCCGGCTGCGCGGTTGGGACGGTCAAGAGCCGGATCAACAGGGCACGCGAGAGGCTCCACGATCTATTGGAGGGCGACCTGGCGCCGGAGATTCCGATGGCAGTCGCGACCTTGCCCGGTGCCACCCAGGCCAACCTGGATTAGCCAACCCGCCCGGGTCCACGACCGGCTGAGCACAGCAGCCCTGCCAAGCTCTATGGTCTCCATCGGGCCAGCGGCCGCAGTTTCCGGCACAGAGGTATCACCGCGGGGTTTTGACGGTGGACGCCCGCCACCGGTGCAACGACGGCGAGATGTCCCCGTTCAGAAACAAGGCGACGACGTTGAACTTTTCGATATTGTCGCAAAGCGCCCGCATGACAACGAGAATCGGCACCGCCATCAGCGCGCCGGGAACACCCCACAGCCACCCCCAGAAAAGAACGAAAAGAAAGATTGCGACCGGGTTAATTGTCAACTTGCGACCCAGGATCGCCGGCGTCAGGAACTGTGCCTCGAGGATGTTGATGCCAAGATAGAGCAGCGGCGCAATGGCCGCGGCGGCGATAGTTTCCAATGTGATTAGTGCCACCATGAAAACCACGGCGGCGCCGACAATCGCACCCACGAAGGGGATGAAGTTCAAAAGGCCTGCCATGACGCCCCAGAGCGCTGCATTCGGCAAGCCGAGCGCCCAGAGCGCCAAGCCGACCGATGCCCCCAGCAGAAAATTGATGATGCTCACGGTCAAAATGTAGCCGGCGGCGTCTTGCTCGATCTTTTTCATGATAACGAGCACCTGCTTCTTGCCCCGCAGACCGGAGACCATTGCGACCAGGCGCTCCTTGAATAGATCTCCCGATGCCAGAAGAAAGAACAACAGGGCCGAGATGATCGCCAGCTGCAGGACCAGGGTCTGCAGCGATTCGAAGAGCTGCGACGAGAACTTCGGTCCCTTGATGGTAACCTCGGAGGCGCCCTCGGCACCCACACCCGCCGCCTTCGCCAGTTCGTCCACCTCCCTGGTGACCTGCGCGACACCCTCGACCGGTCTCATGACCTCCTGGAGCTTGCCCTTAATCTCCCAAGCCAGGTACGGCAGGCGATCCAGCCAATCCTGGATCGGCTCGCTGAGCAAGATACTGAGAGATACCAGGCCACCGGACAGGAGAAGGACCAGAAGGAAAGCGCTGACCGGAGGCGGCACACGCCGCTTCGCAAGATTGCGCGACAGCGGCGAAAAGATGATGTTCAGCAAGACCGCCGCAAAGACCGGAACCATGAAAGTCGCGGCGAAGTAAAGCGCGTAGACCGCGCCGATGAAGAGGAGTCCGTAAATAGGCAATGCCAAAACGGACAAATCGTGCCGTTCCATGGCAGGTTGGGCAACCACGACGGCCTGCGGGGGCTGAGGCATTTCTCCCTCGGGCGCACTCATGGCGCACCACCGCCTCGGCCTGCCCCGAACTCCCGGATCGCGGCCTGCACTGTCATTTCAATGGTGCGCCGTGTTGCAGGACTGCCGCCGACCAGGGCGCCGGCCGCCAGCGCGAGCGCGAGCGCCGACTTGGGATTGCCTTGAACCCATCCCGTCAGGGATGCTGCGGCGCCGAGGCCAGCGCGCATCGGATCACCGCGCCCGGAATCGCCGCGCCCGGCGTGCTGGCTCGGCGGCCGGGCCCGCCTGTTCAGCCGGAGCCACAGGACGCCACCGCAGAGCAGGAGCGCAACCAGGATGACCGCGCCGACGGCTTGAGCCGCCGCGCTGTCGCCGATCGAAACCGACAGCTGCAAGAACGCTCCATAGGCGAGAAAGCACAGTCCCAAGACGCCAAGAACCAGGCCGGCCAGAACCAATGGCACGAGAATGAGCAGTTTTTTGAGGTAGCGTTCGATCATCGCGACTTCCCACGCGGCCTTGCGGGTTGGAGGTTGTTCTTGTCGCGGAAGGTCGCTAGATCGCGCTTTAGCGGCGGTCTAGCAGCTTGCCGACGAGCAGGCCGGCGCCGAAGGCGACCAGCAGGCTGACCAACGGGCGATTGGTCACTTCCTGTTCGACTCTTGCCGCGGTCGCGCTGGCCTGGGATTTGATTTTGGAGGCCGCCTCCCGCGCCTGGGCCACACCTTCCTCGGCCTGGTCGCCGACAAGTGCTCTGACGGTCTGGGCGAGGGCCGCCAGATCCGCCTGTATCCGCGTCAGGTCGTCTTTCAAGTCGCCCGCTGCGGCGGGCTCCGCTTCTTTCGCCATGATATCTGACTCCTATCTGATGTAACGATTTCGGGTTGAGGGATATTGGTCGACGTCTCTCAGCCGCCGCCGTGAGAGTAATCGCGCCTCACGTCAGTTCTGAATTTCTTCGGCGGCGTCCTCGGCCGCGTCAGCGGCCTCGTTCACGGTCTCATCGACCTTCTCGCCGAGCCGCTCGGCGGGGCCCTCTTCCTCGCAAGCGACCAACAGCGACAGCACGAAGACAGGAGCCAACGCGCGGCAAAGGTATGGTTTCAGATTGGCTAGGGTCATCGGAAGAACTCTCCTGGTCAGATTTGAGAAAGAGCTCAAGCCGCGCGGCTACAGGTCACATTGTCCAGCCTGATGCCGAGCGGCCTCAGCTGCTTGCGCTGTCCTACCGAACGATCTTCAGTTCTGAATGATCTTCAGTTCGACACGACGATTGAGCTGCTCCCGCTCACCGTCCGGCGTCGGGATGGCCGTCTCGGTCTCGCCTTCCCAGGTCATGTCGATCTGGTCGGCGTTCACGCCGTAGGTCGTCAAAACCTCGGCAACGTTTATCACGCGGAAGCGTGACAGCTCCTCATTGTAGACACGGTCTCCCGAACGATCGGCATGACCCTGGATCTGGAACCGGGTTTCGCTGTTGGCGCTCTTGGCTATCTCCGACAGCTCGATGCGTTCTTCCGGCCGCATCTCCGCCTTATCGAAATCGAAGAAGACAACGTCCTCGACGATTGTCGGGATCTTGATTTCATCCTGGACCGCCGGCACGGGCGGCGTGACCGCTACCTGTTTCGGCTCCGGAGCCTTTGCCTCGGCCTTGGGTGCCTCTCGCTTCAGGTCGACAAATAGCGGGTGGGGCGCCGCCGGACCGACCACGTCCCGACGGGAATAGAGGTTCGAGAATCCCTGGTCGCCTTGCGCCGCCTCCCAGAGGTTTACCTGTGAGATATCCGGCGTCTCGTTGGTCGTCGTATTGATCCAAGTGGTCGATCTTTCGTCCGCTTGGTTGCTTTCGGCTTGGGCGACCGTGGCGGCGGCGACGAGCCCGAAGACCGTGGCCATCAGTGTAATCTTACGCATGACTGGTATCCTTTCCGTGATTTCTCATCAGATTGTTCATTCAGCTTTGTGTTCGATCGCGTCCTTGGACATCCAAGCATCGACGAGGGCGTCTCCCGCCCGGGCCGGTTCGCCCAGGTCAGTTCAAATTCTTGTCGGCTGCTTGACGGCCGGCACTTGAGGGCCGCTGCGCGACACTCGCTCCTGTGATGGAAACCCACTGCCCGCCTGCTTGTTCCCGAGAATAATAATTTGCTTGCCCGCCCGATCGGTCGATCGCGGGGTTCGGCGCGAACCCAGCTCCGGTAGCGCGGCGAGATTCCGAAGTACCGTGGATCTGCGGCCTTGGAACAATTTCGCGCCGGCGGCGTTCTATCGGGATCGCTGCGCGTCAATCGGACGTGCCGCCCTTGACCCCTCTGTTTCAGTCTGACGCGCCAATGCCTCGGGGCTGCAACAAACTCAGGAGACGAACGATGCTTTATTGGGCTTTGATCTTTTTTGTCGTGGCGGTTATCGCGGCTTTCTTCGGTTTCGGTGGAATCGCCGGCGCGGCGGCGACGATCGCGCAGGTGTGCTTCTTCGTTTTCTTGGTTCTGCTGGTTGTAAGCCTCATCGCACATGTCGTGCGCGGGCGTCGTCCCAGAGCTTGATAGGCGAGCTAAGCGCCAACGGCGGGACGACGGCGCTTTCCTGGCCCGCAAAAATCGAGCCCCACGCGCGATCTGTTCAAACAACCGACTCGGATGGGCAAGGGCCCGGCAGTCGCCCATGGAACAAGATCGACGCGCAGGGGTTGTTCCTCCGCTACTGACAATACTGGAAAATGGAGTGTTCCGATGAAATCCCTACGTTTGTTTTCGTGGCTTGCAATCGTCATCCTTTCGACAGGACTGATTTCCGCCTGCGACTCTACGCGCACGCAAGAGAGTCCCGGCGAGTACATCGACAGTTCCGTGATCACCACAAAGGTCAAAACCGCTCTGGTTGATGATTCCCAGGTCAGTGCCCTCGAAATCGAAGTCGATACCTTCAAGGATCGAGTGATCCTAAGCGGGTTCGTCGACAGCGAGGCCGAGCGCGTGAAGGCAGAGCAGATCGCCTGGAGCGTCGACGGCGTGGGACAGGTCGAAAACAATCTGGTGGTCAAGTAAGAATCACGCGCCCTCGGTCTGGCTAGCCCCTCTTTGGCGGCCATCGAGTTCCCGGCCATCGAGTTCGCGGCCATAGACGCTGCACCGGACCGGCCATCCGCGCCGCCTGCCGACTGACGACGCGCGCCGCAGGAGAGATCCGGCGGCGCGCGTTGCGTTGCCGCACGACACCGACGCCGCATCTCTTGCCGCGGCAAGGGAACCTTCCTGCGTCAGGGGGGTTAATCCTGGATCACTAGACCGAAGGGATCCAGAACCATGACCAAGGCGACCTACTTCACCAGAGTTGAAACCCTGTTGTCCCGCTGGGACGACGAGATCGAGGCCGCCAGGGGTTCGATGTCGCGTCTCGAGGCGCAGTTGCGAGAGAATGTCGAAGAGACCGCGGCCGACCTAAAGGTCAAGGCGGCGGGCTTGAAACAAGAACTGGAGAAATGGAAGGAAGCGCGCGAGGAGGACTGGGGCACGGTCCGCGTGCAGTTGGACGACCTCTCCCGCGACCTGGTGTCCGCTGGCCAACGGTTCGTCGAAAAAGTGGACGCTGTCACCCCCAGTGACGATTCGGCCCAGCGCACCAAGTATTTTTTCAGCCCCTCGCCGAACGGCGGCTGGGATTTGAAGAAAAAGGGTGTGAAGCGCAGCACGAAACATTTTGCCAGCAAGGCGGAAGGCCTCGCCTACAGCCGGCGTTATGTTCGATTGCAAGAACCAAGCCAGCTCGTCGTGCGCCGACAGGACGGCACGATCCAGCGGGCCCACTGCTACGGACGCAAAGCCGACACAGCAGGGTGAACCCGCGGCGGCGTTCGGCACTGTGAGACCAAACCTGCGCCAGCCCCCGAAGCCCTCTTGGTCGTCAGGCCCCGGTGGCGCGCGCTCATCGCGGCTTCGAAGATCTGAGACATGCGGAAAAAAAATCGGGCCCCGCCAGTGTCATGCGGAGCCCGAGACAGTTGAACAGGCACGCTCGAGGCGGGTGGTGGTAAGGGGATCAAGCGCGCCTGTGAGATATACGCACAGCTCGTGCAATAGTTCCGCGCCGCCGTCGGCCGCTTCCGCCTTTCCATGCCGCCCGAACCCTCCAAGAGCGCAGCTACGTCAACATCGTCGCCGCAATATCCTCTTGCCGGACGCGAAGGTCGCATGGGGGGGTGAGCGGAAAGAGCGCAAACGTAACCGCCTGGGACTAGCTTTGCCGCTTTCGACGCCGAGTGACCTTAAGAGGTCCCCGACCTCAGTCCACCGCCTCGGGCTTTTCCCGGCTGTCGTCGAGCGCATCCAAGAGATCGAGAAATCGTTGCGGAACAGGCTCATCAAGCACTTCGGCGTTCATTTCCCTGAGCCGCCGGGCAATCCGCGAATCGGCCCTCAACCGCTTGAGCAAGTCCGGGTCTTGGACAATTGCCTCCAGAACCCGCACTTGGCACGCGGAATCGAGTTCACCATCAAGCAGTGAGCCTAAGTCCTCCTCGGTGATCGCTCTTTTCCCTATCATAGGGGACGTCCACTCCATCCTGGTCGTCCAGGCTCAACATTTCTCTCAGGGCATTGCGGGCACGCGACAAGCGCGACCTGACGGTACCCACTGGCACGCCGACAATTTCCGCTGCCTCTCCATAGCTGTAGCCCTGCATCCCAATCAACAAGATCACGTAGCGCTGTGTGCTGGGCAGCTCAGCCACGGCCGAGGCCACCTCGTTAAGCAGAATCTTGTCGCCCTGCCGTGGCTCCACCCTAGCAGAATCGATCAAATAGGGCACCCCGGTCGTGGTCCAACGATCGCTGCCGCGGCGGCAGGTGTCGACAAAGAGACGATGTAGAATAGTAAACAACCATGAGCGCAGGTTTGTTCCCGTTGCAAAGGAGTTTCTGTTGGCCATGGCACGGACGATGCAGTCCTGCACCAGGTCGTCGGCTCGATCGCCATGCTTCAAAAGAGAAATCGCAAATCTTCTTATGTGCGGCAATTCTTCGACAAGCTCGTTGTTCCGGAAACCCATTGCCCAGCTCCTTGCGGTGGCCTTGTTCCGAGAGGCGCTGCGTCAACGACCGCCACTATGAAGATGGCTTGGTGTTTATGCATCTTTGGCTTGGTGGAGCGACATTCTGCCTCTCCGCGCCTTCCCTTGGTAAAGGCAACCTGCACCGCCAAAATCCACCGCGCGCCTACATAGGTTAGGGTCCGGAAAAAAGATTCTGCTACGATTTCGGCACTGGCAGTCGGAACCGCCAGGTCGCTATCGCGTTGTCTCTGGAGTCCGGCCGATCACAGTCTTGCCATCCGCAAGCCGCGTTGCCAGCGCTGATCCGACCAGCCATAGATCGGAGAAAGGACGCCCCTTGTGAATGACGCTCGCCACACGCAAGACATCCATGCGGCAGGTTTAGCCGCCATAACTATCTGTGAATCCCTGCTCATCGCACTCACCGAGAAGGGATTGTTGGGCCAGGACGAGGCCCAGTTCGTTCTTGAAGACGCGATGCACAGTCACCGGACCTCTGCACATGAGGGCAGAGCAAAAGACCTGCATGGGGCGGCTGCCCGTTTTATCGAGCTGATACTCGCCAATTCGAACGCCGAACTCGGGACGAGCAAAATTGGGCAGAGGAGCGACGATGGTCGCGATTGCTTCAAGTGATCCCGCCCTACCGGGGTCGGCCGATCGACCGAGCCCCGCAGCGAGGCGGCCCAATTCATTACAACCGACAAGGGCGGACCGATGCCAAACTCCTTTGCAGAGCCTCAAGAAGTTGCCGTGGTTCAGCCTTTGAAGAAAAAGATGGAGGTCTTTCTGGACCTCAAGAATGACGAAAAGCAGTGCATACGCGACCTCGAGAGAAGCGATGTTCACCTTCGGCGCGGCGAGACGCTTATCGACGAAGGCGAACCCCAGCAATACATTTACGTCCTGCAGCGGGGCTGGTGCATGGTGGCGCGCACCTTGGACGACGGCCGACGACAGATTACAAGCTTCGCGATACCCGGAGACTTTCTCTGCTTCAATGCGGGTCTGTTCGCACTGTCGTCCAGAAGCATCTCGACTTTGACCGATGTGCACGCCTACCGCTTGCAGATGAACGACCTGTTACAGATGTTTTCGGCCTGTCCCCGTCTGGCCGCCGCCTTCGCCTGGTGCAATGCGCAAGACGAATCAATCCTGGCAGAAAGACTTACCAGTGTCGGGCGGCGTTCCGCCTATGAGCGCATGGCACACCTCTTCATCGAGCTTTGGCGCCGTTTGGAGCTGTTGGACCTCACGGAAAACGAAGAGTTCCTGCTTCCTGTCACAAGAGAGCAACTGGCCGACGCCGTGAGTATGACCACGCTTCACGTCTACCGCACGCTGCGCAAGCTACAGGACAACAAACTCGTTCAGCTCGGTGCGAAGGGGGTCAAGATTCTCGACATGGATGGTCTTCACGAGGCCGCCAAGTTCGAGGAGGCCTACCTCCACTATACCGAGATACCCAAACAAACGGAGCGCATGCTGGGCCGTGTGTCGAACTTGAGGGGCCTGGACAGTGGCTTTAAATCACACGCCCGCTGAGGGCGCGTCGGCGCGCTGAGGCCCACCAGAATGACCCGGGCCCGACATCCCCGAAATCCCTAAATGACAAGCTCCGGCCTAGAGTTCGCGCCCCAATCGATCTTGCACCGCGCGCAAGTCCGCCGGCCAGCCAGACGCCCACTGGCACCGGCTCCGAAATCTCGGGAACCGAAGAACGACTAGTGCGTTGGTGCGGTTAGCGGGAAGCCCGGAAGGGGTGGCACCAGAACCATTGGAAAGGACAGAGATCCGTGGACAAGAGCGAAATCTGCGACACACTCAACTCCGTTATCGAAACCATGCGGGACGGCGAAGAGTTCTACAATGAAGCCAAGCAAATGGTGGACCGTCCGGACTTGAAGGGCATGTTCGACCACCTCGCCGGCGTGCGCGCCAGCGCGGTCGAGACCCTGAGCGGAAAAGTCGAAGCCTACGGCGGAAAAGCCGCCAGCGGGGGATCGGCGGCCGGCAACCTGCGACGCCTGTTCGACAAGGCAAAGGCCATGCTGTCGAGTGACGACACGGCCAGTCTGATCTCATCGCTCGAGGAGGCCGAGGACCGCGCACTCGAAGAACTCCGCACGGCGGTCGGTCAGGATTTGCCGGCAGCCGACAAACAGGTTTTGCAGGGATACCTGGGCGAGATCCAGAAGTCCCACGACCGAATGCGCAAACTCGAACTACAAGTCCAGTAGACTGGCTTCGGGGTTTCCGACGATCAGGGATTGCGGGGATCGCCATATCGGTCTCCGCAATCTCGACGGACCCCTGTCGAGACCGTCATTCGGTTCCTCCGGCAAGCCACAGGTGCCGCCGGTTCGGCGGCTCTGATCTCGACTACGCCTTGTCCCACCGACGGACCTTACAGGCGATTTCGCCGCTCATCGGCAAACCGGGACCTCGAAGTCCCTGCAATCAAGGAGTCTGATCGTGGACCTCATCCGCATCGTGCTTTCGATACTTCTCCCGCCCTTGGGCGTGTTCTTACAGGTCGGTATTGGCGGCCACTTCTGGCTCAACATCCTTTTGACTTTGCTTGGCTACATTCCCGGCATTGTGCACGCGATTTGGGTGATCGCGAAACAATGAACCTGGGCTTGGTGCCTGGCGGCCGCAGGGGGTCTGGTGTCATGCGAAGAGACTCGCCACGCGATCCGCGCAGCGCCGATGCAAGAGAGGCGACCCTCGCGCGTCTGCGACGCCTCGCCACTTTGCTGGACAGTCGGTTCCGTCTGCCCGGCACATCCTGGAAGATAGGTCTGGACGGTCTCGTCGGCTTGATCCCCGGGATCGGCGATGGCGCGACAGGCCTGCTGTCGGCTTACATCGTCGTGGAAGCCTGGCGCCTTGGCGTGCGAAAGAGGACGCTCGCCAAGATGATCTTCAACGCGGGCATCGATGCTTTGCTCGGCAGCATTCCCCTGCTTGGCGATCTTTTCGACCTTGGCTGGAAGGCGAACAACAAGAACATCGATCTGCTCTTCGGCGATCTTGGCGTGCCGCGCTCGTGACAGAGCTTCGCAAATCGCTGCCCGCTAGCCCGGATAATTCACGAACGGTTCTAAAGTAGATTTTTCGGTTAGTTTGTTGAGTTTTCTCGTCTCGGTTCGGCGATTTTCTTTGGTCGTGCCGGGGCGCCGATGGTTTTGCTGCTTGAGGCGCGATTTTGGCGCG
>JAJFGK010000020.1 GCA_021776195.1 Kiloniellaceae bacterium
CTCGGCTGGTTCGCATGACGAGGCGGTCGCCTTGCTGGCGGGTGCGTTGAATGCGGTGCTGACTGTGACGGACGGCGACGGTGACACGGCGGTTGCGGCGGCCGACCTCGGCGGCGACGTGATCAAGTTCGAGGACGACGGTCCGACGGCCAACGACGACACCGACATGGTGTTTGAAGCGGCCGAGATGACGTCGGGCAATGTGGTGACCGGGGTTATTCCGAATGGGACCGGGGCGGCGGACGAAGGCGGCGCGGACGGCGCGGCGCTGATCCGCTCGGTCTCTCACGGCGGCTTGACCTTCACCCTCGATGCCAACGGTAGCGCGGTCGGCACCTCGGGAACGGCGGTCGGCAGCACGGCCTTCGTTGGCTACAACGACGCCAACGGCGAGCTTACCATCACCACGGAACTGGGCGGCACGCTGGTCATCCAATTGGATGGCGCGGGCTTTGGCGACTACCTCTACACCTCGCCGGCAAACGTGGCGAACGAGGTCGACGAGGTCTTCACCTATGCCCTCGAGGATGGCGACGGCGATACCGATCCGGCAACCCTGTCCATCACGGTCAAGCAGACTCCGATCGAGGCTCTGCCCAACGTGGACATGGTGCTGGAGAACCAGCCGCTCGATTTCAACATTCTTGTCGTCCTGGATGTCTCGGGCAGCATGGGCGATCCATCGGGTATCGCAGGCCTTACCCGCCTGGAGGCGTCCATCGCGGCGCTGAAGGAACTGGCCGCGGCCTATTTCGATATCGGTGAGAACGTGACGATCGACGTCGTGACCTTCACGACGGGGGCGGCCTTCGAGGGACAGTTCACGACCCTGGCCAGCCTTGAGGCTGAGTTGGACGCAATCCTTGCCGCAGGTCCTCAGAGTCTCACGAACTACGAGGCGGCGCTGACGGCGGCTCAGGCGAACTACGATCCGCCGGCCGCGGGACCGGCCGTCACGAACACGGTCTACTTCCTATCGGACGGTGAGCCGACGGCCGGTGGCGGTGCTGGAAACTCTCTGACGGACGCACAGATCGCGGCTTGGGAAGATTTCCTGGTTGCCCAAGAGGCCGAAGCTATTGCGGTCGGCGTCGGTTCCGGCATTCAGGTGGCCGACGAAGATCTGCAGGATGTCGCCTTCCCGGGCGAGCCGCTTCTGGTGCTCGACGAAACGGACCTGGCGGATACCCTGCTGGACACCGTGCCGCCGGCAAACACAACTTCGGGCAACGTCATTGCCGACGATGACTTTGGACCTGGTGGCCAAGCGGCGACCCCGGTGTCCGAGCTGGTGGTCGACGGCGTGGCCTACACGGCGGCTTCGCCGATTGGCGGCGCGGTTACCGACAAGGTGGGAACGGCGCTGACAATCCAGACTGTCCTGGGCGGCGTCCTGGTCTTCGATTTTGCCAACGGTGACTACAGCTACACCGCCCCCACCGTGCCGTCGGACACCGATGAAGTCTTTGGCTATACCATCGAGAACGACGACGGCCAGATGGCGTCGAGCACCCTGACCATCACGGTCAAGGACAATGCAATCCCGGTCGCGGCCGCCGACACCGTGCTGACCAACATCGTCGACGGGTCGGATATCGTGATCCCGGAGGCGGCCCTGCTGGCTAATGACACGGATGCCAACGGCGACAGCCTGTCGATCTTCCGTCTCAGCGGCACGTCGGCGGGCGACAGCGCAACCTTCCCCTTCGGCGGAACCACAGCGGTCGGCACCCCACCGTTCGATGTGGTCTTCAACGAAGGCGCCGCGGGCCCCGTCGCCGGATCCTTCGACTACGAGGCGAGCGACGGTCAGCTCCTCAGCACCGCGGCCACGGTCTCGGTGACCGGTTCCGCCGGTTCGACGATCACCGGCACCGGGGCAGATGAGATCCTGATTGCCGGTGGTGGCGACGACACACTCAATGGCGGCGGCGGTAACGACGTTATGATCGGCGGTGCGGGTAGCGACACCCATACCGGCGGTGCCGGCAACGATCTTTACCTCTACAGCCTGGCCGACGTGGTACCCGAGCCCCCCACGCCGCTGATCACGCTCTCGACTGAAGAGAACGAGACCCTGGGCGGTCTGAGCTTCGAGGACGAAGACCTCGCGCTTTACGATCCGGGCAGCGACACGGCCACGCTGGCCTTCGATGGCGATGCCGAGTTCACTGGGGAAGAGGACATCAATGCCGTGCATGTCCTGGCCAACGGCAACGTTATCCTCTCGACCGAGGGCGACCACACCTTGGGCGGCCTGAACTTCGGCGACGACGATCTGGTGGAGTATGACCCGGTCGCCAATACTGCCGCGTTGCTCTTTGACGGTGGGACTCTCTTCAGCAACGGCTTCGAGGACATCGATGCGTTCCACCTTCTGGCCAACGGCAACTTCGTGCTCTCGACGGTGGGCAGTGCGACCCTGGGCGGCCTGACCTTCGAGGATGGCGATCTGGTGGAGTACAACCCCAACACCAACGTTTCGACGCTGTTCTTCGACGAGGACCTCTTCTCCGGCGACGAGGACATCGACGCGGTCCACGTGCTGGAGAACGGCAACATCGTGCTCTCGACGAACGGCGGCGCGACCTTGGGCGGCCTGACCTTCGCGGACGGCGATCTGGTGGAATACGATCCGAATGCCGGCACGGCCACCCTGTTCTTCGACGAGGGGCTGTTCTCGGGTGGTGCCGACATCAATGCGGTGCACGTCACCGAGGCTGCAGCGCCCGCCGCCAGCATCGACAACATCACGGACTTCGAGTCTACGCTGCTGGGCGACACCGACAACGATGCGGTCCACCTCGGGGACCTGCTGACAGGCCTCGGCTTCGACGCCGATACGAACGACATCAACGACTGGCTGTCGCTCGATGTCAGCGGCGGGGACACCACGATCCAAGTGGATACGGACGGCGTCGGTGCCGGTACCGATACCCTCGATGTGGTCACCCTGGACGGCGTCGACTTGACCGGCGTGTCGGTCGACGACCTGATTACCAACGGAAACCTGATCGTTTCGTAGCGTTCAGCAATTTGTGATATCCGGATAGGCCGGGGCCCTCAAGGTCCCGGCCTTTTTCGTTGGAAACACTAGTCGCGTATTGTAGGCCTTGGCCCACCGCGGTCAGCCCTTGCCGGACTTCGCCTCAACCGCACCGCCCCGGACCGAGGCCGAAACACTGACGCGCTGCCGTGGCAGGGGCGCGGCCCCCGGGATCGGCCAGGGCAGGCCGAAGCGCTGGGCCTCGTCGAGAATGCGCAGGCTTTCGGTGATCCCGGCGCCCACGTGATCGGCATTGCTGCCGTGGCCGCCGAAGGGCAGGCGGCGGGTCTCGGCCAGGGCATAGCAGCTGTCGTGGGTCAGGCTGTGGCGGCGGATCGCCGGCCAGACCTGGGCCGCCAGAAAGGCCTGATCGGCGCCGTAGGCGTTGCGCTGCCTTAGGTCCGCTGTCGCTTTCATCTTTTTTTCCAGCTCCAGCCCGGTGCCGCCGCGCCCGCCCCAGAGGCCGGCCAGGATCAACTCGTTGTGGACCACGTGGTCGCGCAGGACATGGAAGGCCTTGCCGCTGGCCAGCCAGTCCTCGACCGCGGCCCAGTCCTTGGGCGACAGGCGGCTGTCGCAGTCGCGGCAGAGGAAGGCCGCCAGGTCCTCGTCGTCGGCGGCGAGAAAGCGCCAGCAATAGCCGGGGATCTCGGGATGGCGCTCGGCGGCCGGGATCACCTCGGCCCCCTGACGGCGCAGGTCCTGCGATACGGCGGGCGGCAGGTCCGATCCGACGTAAAAGCGGCAGCGCCAGCCGGGCATGACACTGGGTGCCAGACGGGCGTTGATCATGGCCCCGGCCAGGTAGCGCGGCTCGCGGCCCCAGAGGCTAAAGGCGATGACGCGTTTTTTCGGGCCAGGCGCCACCTTGGCCTCGCGCGGCACGAAGGCGAGCGCTGCGGGCGCAGCCTGGGCGAGGCTGCGTTCGTCGCGCAGCGTCAGCGCGCGCGCGCCATGGGCCTTGGCCTCGTCCGGACGCCCCAGGCCCCAGCAGGCCACCTTCAGGCCATCGAGAAGTCCGATGTCGTCGGGCTGGTCCACCGAGAGCGCCTCGAAGAGCGGCAGGGAGCGCTTGAAGTCCCTCAAGTTGTTGGCAACGCTCGCCAGCTGCCGGCGGTGACGCTGCGGTTCGCTGTCCAGGGCCTGGGCCTTTTCGATCGCGTTCAGCGCGGCCTTGAAGTTTCGCCGGTTGTTCTCGACCGTCGAGAGCAAGGCCCAGTGATCGGCGCTGTCCGGTTCCGCCCTCAGGGCCTTGCGGGCCAGCCGGGCCGCCTCCTCGTGGCGCCCGGCGCGCAGCAGTTTGCGGATCCGGGCCCGGGTGTCCCTGGACCCGACGGGCGCTACGATGGCGATTCCTTTCGGCACCCTTGTCACTCCCAACGGGGATTTCCCCAGTTATCGCGAAGGCCGGTTCCGATTGGCGACCACGAAGCCAATAGTGTGTAAGCCTTATCAAGCGGTGAAAGAAGGGCAAGTCTTGGCGTTTGTCACCAGGGCCTCTGGACAAGGGACAGTCATCCGGGACGCGACTTTCCGCCACATCGAAGGTTTGGGCCGAACAGGATTCCGGAATGACCTCCCCCGAGGCAGCAATTGCAAAACGGACACTATAGGCCTGTACAAAACACCCAAGGCTTGGCGGTTTTGACTTCCGGCAGACTCGTTTTTGATTCGTGGCCGGGCCGTCGAGCGGCCCTTTCGACGCTCTCTTGAGTCCGTGCGCTGGAACTTTGTCTTGAGATGGCCTGGTTTTCACTAAATGTCGTTAACTCTTCTTGGTCTTCAAGAGTCGTTAAACCTTGTACAATAGTATTGGCATCGTTAGATTTATCGACAAGAAGAGGGCGAATCGCGACCGCGATTCGCACAAAATCGCAACCGTGGGGTTCTTGGGGAATTCAGTCGGGCGCTCACCGAGGGCATAGAGGGGCGCCGGACACTGGCGAGGGGCAACAATTCATATGAGTAACTTGACTCGCAGTCTGCGCGTGACGGCACTGGTGTCGCTCACGGTCTTGATGGCATCCGCTTCTTGGGCCGGCGAAATCAATGTGCAAGAGCCGGCCTTGACCATGGAGCCGGAGTACTTCGACGGTGCCTATGTCGACGATTCGCCGGCGGATGCCTCGTTCGATCTGGGGGCCTCGTTCGACCAGGGTTACGACCTGGGGACGGCCTTTTCCGGTGCCGGGACCGAAAGTGTCCCGGATTACGGTATTGGCGAGAGTCTGGCCCGCCTGACGCCGAAAGGCGGTGCCACGGCCAGCAAAGGCACGGTTCTGGTGCCCTGGACCTCGTCGGCGGATTTGGCGCCGCGTGGGGATGGCCAGCCTGGCGGGCTGGCGGCCTTGATCAAGGCGGCGCGCGCGCACTACCTCGAACAGGGCGGCACGGTCGACGGCGACGGCGTGATGCACTTGGATATGACACTCGATCAGGTGCTGACGGGCCTGTCTTGGCGCAAGCACGTGGTCGAGAACCTGCAACAGGGCAACTAGAGCGGTCCTGCCGCCGGTCGCCCCGCCGCGGGTCTCTCGCTGGCCAGGGAATGCGCCGGACGGACTTCATGCGTCGAACCTCAACCCGATTGGTCTTTGAGGCACTAGTTTGTTACATTGCCCGAACTAATATCCAACGGGCGGCGAGAGGCGGGTGAATGAGCCAGGTCAAGCCTGTTCGGGGATCTGCCGGATTCCGCCGAGGTCTTGAGCCGGTCCAATCCGCTTTCCCGGGAGTGCTGGTTGCGATGCCGCTTGAGGCAGGGCGAGAGACAGTCGACGAAGGGACAGGGGGCATCTTCTCCAGGGAAGCAGCCGGACTCGGTCCCCGCATGGCGCGATGCCCCGGTCTGGCGCAATGACCGACGCGGTGCCGGCAGCCAAGGACGCGGGCGGAGCCGACAGCGGCCCGGCCGCCAAGGACCAGCCCGCCAAGGTCCAGAAAGACCGCGACAAGGCGGAGGCCGCCTTCGGGCCCGACGAGGGTCTGATATCCGCCGAGGCCGAACCGGCGGGCGAAGCCGGCCGCGGCACCCGGCAACCAGTCGAGGGCGCGCAGGATAGCGGGGCGCTGCCAGCAGGCGATGACAAGGACCTGGCGGGATTGGTCTCTCTCGAAGAGCCGCCGCGTCCGGAACTTTCGGTCCCGGAAGTCAGCCGCCGGCGGCTGGTCTTGCCGGTTATCACCATTTTGTTCATCTCCTTCCTTTCGATCTTCGCCTTCCTCTGGGCCACCTCGCGGGCCCTCGACGAGGATGCCCGGACGCGGGACCATCAACTGGCCGAGTCCCTTCTGGCCTCTCAACGCCTCGCCCTGGAGGCGGGCCTGCGTGACAACGCGACCAGTGGCGGCGCGGTGCTCAATCTGTTGCAGCGCCCCGATCCTGCCTGGGTCGGCGCGGTCCTGGGGCCACGCCTGCGCCGGGACTTCGAGGCCACCTCAACCTGGGTCTTGTCGCCCGAGGGCGAGACCTTGGCGGCCTTCGTCGATGACCGGGTCGGAGATCGGGCGGTCGAGGCCTACTTCACCTCCGGCCTGTCGGACCTGCTCGCCCGCCTGGCCGAAGGCGGGGCGGAGGACCGGCATCAGGTCAGCGGCTATCTCGACCATGCCCGGTCGCTGCACTTCGTGGTGGCGGCCAGGGTGCTCGATCCCGACGGCGTCCTGCTGCCTTCGGCGCCGACGATGCTCGTCTCCCAGGCGCTGGACGAGTCCTTTCTGATCCGCGGTGGGATCAACTACACCCTGCCCGGGCTGGTCCTGCACCGCGGTCCGGTTCCCGAAGGCCATGAGGGCATCGCGCTGCTGGGCGAGGCGGCCAGGCCTCAGGCGCATCTCATTTGGCGCCGAGCGCAGCCCGGCGACGGCCTGCTCTGGCCGCTGTCGCCGGCCCTGGCGGCGGCACTGATCGCGATCGGCTACTTTCTCTTGCTCTTCGTCCGTGGCGCCGACCTCTTCATGGAACGTCAGGCCTATCTGGCGGCATCGCTGCACCAGGAACAGAATCTGCGCAATTTGAAGTCCCGTTTCGTCTCCATGGTGTCGCACGAACTGCGCACGCCGCTGACGACGATCCGCAGCGCCACCGATCTCTTGGAGCGCTACGGCGAGCGCATGTCCGAGGCCGACCGGATCGAGGAGACAAGGGCGATTCATCGCTCGGTCGATGCCCTGTCGAGGCTGGTCGATAATGTGCTGGTGATCGGCCGGTCGGACTGGCTGACCGGCGACGGCGAGCCGCAACCGATCGATCTGGTCGAGTTCGGCCGTCAGATCTGGGGCGAGGTGGTGCCGGGCTTCGAGGGACAGGCGCGTTTCCTGGTGGGCGCGGAGGGCGAAGATCGGGTTTTCCGGGGCGATGCGACGGCGCTGCGCCCGCTGCTTTCCAACCTCTTTTCCAATGCGGTAAAGTATTCGCGCGGCGCCGGCGAGGTGATGATGACCATCATTCACAAGCCAAGGGAAACCGTGATCCGGGTGACCGATTTTGGTATTGGCATCGCGCCCGAAGATCTGCCAAACATCTTTAAGCCCTTTCAGCGCGGCGCCAATGCCGAGCCGATGACCGGGTCGGGCCTGGGTCTTGCCATCGCCAAGGCTTGCGTTCGAGCCATGGGTGGTGAGATTAGGGTGCAAAGCCAGCTCGACAAGGGGACGACCTTCGAAATCACCTTGCCTCAGGACCGCGGTTCGCGGCGCGGCAAGCAAAGACGACAAAAGGACGGGAAGGCATGACCAAAATCCTGGTGGTCGAAGACGACGAGATGATCCGCGAGCGCCTGGTCAAGGCCCTGGGCTTCGAGGGTTTCGACGTCTCCAGCGCGGAAAACGGCGCGGTTGGACTGCAGCGGCTCGAACAGTCGGTGCCGGATCTGATCATCACCGATATCCTGATGCCCGATGTCGGCGGTTTCGACTTCGTCACCGTGGTGCGCGCGCGGGCCGATACGCGGCTGGTGCCGATCATCATCATCACCGCGCTTTCGGAGCGCTTGTCGCTGCGCGAGTTCATGGAACTGGGGGTCGACGACTACCTGACCAAGCCCTTCCACATCGAAGAGCTGCTGCGGGCGGTGAAGACCCAACTGCGCAAGCGTTCCTGGTGGGAAGAAGAACACCGCGACGTGCGCGATGCCCAGCAGCTGTCCTTTTCCAACTGGCGCATGGACGTCGAGCGCCGGCAGCTCATTTCGACCTCCGGGGCCCAGCGGTCCCTGACCAACTCCGAGGCCCAGCTCCTGCTGGTGTTCCTGCGCAATGCCAACCGCGTGCTCGACCGGGACACGCTGGTCGACCTGCTGGGCAAGTCCAAGATCGGCGCCAACGACCGCTCCATCGACGTGCTGATCGGCCGCCTGCGGCGCAAGATCGAGGTCGACGTGAAACGCCCCAAGATCATCGAGACGATCCGCAGCGGCGGCTACATCTTCAACGGCGAGGTCAAGTGGCTGGCCCAGGAAGAAGAGGCCTGATACCAGGGCCCTAGTGCGAAAGGAGCGCTGGTTTGCAGGTGGTCGGCCAGTTCCCCCGGCGGGTCCGGGAAATCGAGAACGCCTGGATTACACTCAAGGACGGTTGCCGTCTGGCGGCGCGCATTTGGCTGCCCGACGATGCCCCCGATGGCGCCGAAATCGACCCGGTCCCGGCGATCCTGGAGTATCTGCCCTACCGCAAGCGCGACGGCACGGTCGAGCGCGACGAGCTGACCCACCCCTACTTCGCCGGCCACGGCTATGCCTGCCTGCGCGTCGACCTGCGCGGCAACGGCGAGTCCGACGGCCTGATGTGGGACGAATACCTCAAACAGGAACAAGACGACGCCCTGGAGGTGATCGACTGGATTGTCGATCAGCCCTGGTGCAGCGGCGCGGTCGGCATGATGGGGATCTCCTGGGGCGGCTTCAATGGCCTGCAGGTCGCCGCGCGCGGGCCCGCGGCGCTGAAGGCGGTCATCACGCTCTGTTCGACGGACGACCGATACGGTGACGACATCCACTACAAGGGTGGCTGCCTGTTGAACGAGAACCTGGGCTGGGCGGCCACCATGCTGGCCTATTCCTCGCGGCCGCCCGATCCGCTACTGGTCGGCGAGAGCTGGCGCGAGACCTGGATGGAACGGCTCGAGAACCAACCCCTGCTGGTCGAGAACTGGCTCGGGCACCAGCGCCGCGACGCCTTTTGGAAGCATGGTTCGGTCTGCGAGGACTTCGGCGCGATCCAGGCGGCGGTCTTCGCCGTGGGCGGTTGGGGCGACGCCTATTCCAACGCCGTGCCCCGGCTTCTGGCCGGGCTCGACGCGCCCTGCCGGGCCCTGGTCGGGCCCTGGGTCCACAAGTATCCGCACTTCGCCGTACCGCACCCGGCGGTGGGCTTCCTGCAGGAGGCCCTGCGCTGGTGGGACCACTGGCTGAAGGACCGGGAGACCGGGATCATGGCCGAACCGGCCTACCGGGCCTACATGATGGACAGCGCGGCGCCCGCGGCCGCTTACGCCGAGCGCGCCGGCCGCTGGGTCGGCGAAGCGGCCTGGCCCTCGCCGAACGTCGTCGAGCAGATCTACCATCTGGTCAAGGGTGGAGGCCTGTCTGCCGCCACCCCCAGCCAGACCGGCCAAGCCACGGTGGCTTCGCCCCAGGATACCGGCCTGGCCAGCGGCGAATTCTGTGCCATCTGGGCCGGGCCGGAATGGCCGACCGATCAGCGCCACGACGACGCCCAGTCCTGCTGTTTCGAAACGGTGCCGCTGGCCGAGAATCTCGAGATCCTCGGCGCGCCGGCCCTGGAGCTGACCGTCAGCAGCGACAAGCCGCTGGCCTTCCTGGTGGCGCGGCTTTGCGATGTCGCGCCGGACGGCGCCTCGACCCGGGTCACCTACGCGGTCTTGAACCTGACCCACCGCGAGAGCCATGATGAGCCCAGCGCCCTGGTGCCGGGCGAGGCGGTGCGGGTCCGGCTCCAGCTCGACGATGTGGCCTACGCCTTTCCGGCGGGGCATCGGCTTCGTATTGCCCTTTCGACCGCCTACTGGCCGCTCATCTGGCCCTCGCCCGAGGCCGCTACCGTCACGCTCGACCTGGCCGACTGCCGCTTGACTCTGCCGTCGCGTCCGCGCCGGGAGGAGGTCGAGCCGCGCCTGCCGCCGCCGGAATGCGCGCCGCCGGTCCAGGTCGACGAGTTGCGCCCCGCGGCCAGCCGCCGCGAGGTGACGCGGGATCTGGCCAGCGGCGCCGTTCGCATGGAGATCGAGGACGATTTCGGGGCCGCCCGGATTCGGGCCCATGGGCTCGAGGCGGGGTCGCGCTGCATCGAGGTCTATCGTATCGACCCCGGCGACCCGCTGTCGGCGCGGGCCGACATCCACTGGACCCAGACCCTGGGCCGCGCCGACTGGCAGGTGCGCACGGAAAGCCGCTCTTGCCAGTGGGCCGACCGGGAACAGTTTCACATCGAGGCCGAACTGGAGGCCTTCGAGGGCGATACGCGCGTCTTTCACAAGACCTGGAGCCGCTCGGTGCCGCGGGATCTGGTGTAGCGGTAGGGCGGCTGGGTTCAGCGGTGGGATGTCAAACGGCTGACCTGCGGCAGCAGCGCGATTTCGCGCAGCAGCTTCTGGCGCATGGCCTCGGCGAAATCGGTATAGTCGGCCGCCGTCATGACGAAGGCTCCGGGGCCGTCGATCACCTGCTCGCGGTAGTAGGCCGCCAATCCCGGATCGTCGTTCAGGATCGCCAGTCCATTCACGGTCACGCCGAATCGGCGCAGCTGGTCCCGGGCCTCCTGGAGCGGCGTGGGCCCTTCTTGGAAGCTCGTCTCGCGGCCGTCGCCGGAAAGGTCGATCACCCGCCGGGCGCCCTGGAAACCATTCTCGTTGATCAGGTCGAGGGCAAAGAGCAGGCCCGCCGCGATGCCGGTGTCGCCCGCCAGGGGCCGGTGTTGACCCGCGACCGTATCGGCAAAGGCCGCCGCGCCGGCCCGGTCGCCGACGACCTGCCAATCGGTCGCGTACTTCGGCAACCCGGGCTGAGCCCAGAGCTCGAGCGCGACGGCGATCCGCCCCTCGGCCCCGGCGCCGATCGCCTCGACCACGGCCGGATCGCGAAAGGCCGCGGCGATTCCCTCTAACTGCAAGCGAAACTCGGCATCGTCGACACTGCTCGAGGTATCGACGGCCAGTACCAGTTCCAGGTCGACCCGCTGCTGGTCATCGGCGCGCGGCGCGGCGGGGCCGGGGGCAAGTAGGACGGCCAGGATCGATCCGGCAAAGACGATGAAGCTACCAGGGCGCATCGCGAGAAGGCCTCCTTCCGGCACTACTATAGCAACCGCCTTGGCAAGAGCCGTGGGGTTTGTTTCTCTGGTCCTGGTCCTGGGCGCCAAGGAGGGCGCCAAGGAGGGCGCCAGCTACAGGGGAGGAGGCGACGGAATGATCTCGGTGGACGGCGCGGCTTGGCAGTCCGCCCCCGTGGCGCTATCGCCCGGCCGGGTGCTCTTTGCCATCGGCGATGTCCATGGCCACGCCCGCCAGCTCGCCGCGTTGCACGATTTCATCCGGGCCCGCATCGAACATCGCCACGCGGGCAAGGCGGTCTCGCTGGTCTGGCTGGGCGACTACATCGACCGCGGTCCAGAACCGGGCGGCACCTTGCGCCTGGTGCGCGAGGGACTGGGCTTGGCCGGGGTCGAGGAGGTCGCGCTCAAGGGCAATCACGAGCAGTTCCTGACCGATGTGCTGGCCAGCGACAACCCGGACCCTGAAACCGTCATGCTGTGGAAGTGGAACGGCGGCAGCCAGACGATCGCCGGGCTGCTGGGGCGCGACGAGCCAAGCGATCCGGTGGCACTGGCCAAGGCCCTGCGGCGGGCGCTGGGCGAGGCGGCCCTGGTCCAGCTTGGCCAGTTGGCCATGACCCACCGGGTCGGCGGGTATCTTTGCGTTCATGCCGGCGTCCATCCCTCGCGGTCCCTGGCCACCCAGGGACCACAGGAGCTGTTGTGGATCCGCGAGCCCTTCCTGTCGCCACCACACTGGATCCACGACTTCGTCGTCATTCACGGCCACACGCCAGAGCAACCGGTCGTGCTGCCGCACCGCATCGGTATCGATAGCGGGGTCTTCATGTCGGGCCGCCTGACGGCCGTGGAAATCGAAGGCGAGGCCTTGCGGCTGATCACCGCCTACGAGGAGAGCGAAAACACCGATCCCTGGCCCGAACCGAGCTGATGGCAAGGTCGGAAGGGAGAACGCAAGGAAGACATTATCATGAGCCTGCTGTTGGTCACCGGGGGCACCGGTTTCGTCATGAGCCACGTGGTACGCGCCTGGCTGGAGAGCGACCCCGAAGCCAGGGCCCTCGTGGTCGATGCGGCGGCGCCCGTCGAAAAGGTGGCGCGTTACTTCGCGCCCTTCGCGGACCGGCTGACCGTGGCGACCGCCGACCTTTGCGATGATGCGGCCCTGGCGGCGCTGCCCGAGGCCGCGGCCGTGACCCATGTGGTGCACGGCGCCGCCGTCACCTCGATCAACCGCATGACCCAGCGCGACGGCGCCAGGCCCAGCCTGGCCGGTGCGCTGCCGGCCCTGGAGACCAACCTGATGGGAACCGCGCGGGTCCTGGCCTGGGCCAACGACCTGTCCGACCTGCGGCGCTACATCCAGGTCAGCACCGGCTCGGTCTACGGTCCCTCGGGACCGGCCGTGCCTGGCCAGCCGCTGCCGGAAGAGGGCTACATCGACCCCGACGGCCTCTACGGCATCACCAAGTATGCCGCCGAACAGCTGGCCCTGCAGTGCGGCCGCCAGTTCGGCCTGCCGGTGGCCGCGGTGCGCTTTTCCAGCGTCTATGGCCCGATGGACCGCGAGACCGCGGCGCGCCAGGTGGCGCTGGCGCCCGGCGTGGTGGCAACGAAGGCGCTGCGCGGCGAGGTCATCCGTATCGAGGCGGCAGAAGCGGTCGGCGACTACATCCATGCCGACTGCCTGGCGCGGGCGGTTTGCTGCCTGCTGCGCGCCGAGGCGCCGCGCCACGAAGTCTACAACGTGGCCCTGGGCGAGGCGGTCACTCTGGCCAAGCTCGTGGCCCTGGCCGCCGAGCGCTGTCCCGGCGCGGGTTACGAGATCGCCGGCCGCGAGGCGGCGGACATTCGGGCCCAGGCCGGCCGCACCGGCGGGCGCTGGGGCGGCTACGATATCTCGCGCCTGCGCGAGGAGTTCGGCTGGCAGCCCCGGCCACTGCGCGAGGCCTTGCATTCCTATATCGATTGGCTGGCCGCTGAAGGGGTCGGCGGCGGGCCGGAGGCGAGACCATGAATGGCCCCTCGAGCGAACCACGCCGCGACCTGATCGGCTATGCCGACACCCCGCCGGAGCCCAACTGGCCGGGCGGCGCGCGGATCGCGCTCAATCTGGTGCTGAACTACGAAGAGGGCGCGGAGAACTGTCTGGAGAACGGCGACCAACAGCACGAGACCCTGCTCAGCGACCTCGGCGCCCTGGAGGCGGTGCCGGGCATTCGTCATCAGAACATGGAATCGGTCTACGAATACGGCAGCCGGGTCGGCTTCTGGCGTATCCTGCGGGCCTTTCAGGCGCGCGGCCTGGCCTTCACGGTCAACGGGGTGGGGCTGGCGCTGGAGCAGAACCCGCGCGCCGCCGCCGCGATCAAGGCGGCGCACTGCGACGTGCAGAGCCATGCCTGGCGCTGGATCGACTACCAGTTCGTCGGCGAGGCGGTCGAGCGCGACCATATTCGGCGCTGCGTCGAGACCATCGAGCGCCTGACCGGCGAGCGGCCGCTCGGCTGGTACACTGGCCGTCCGAGCCCCAACACCCGGCGACTGGTGGTGGAGGAGGGCGGCTTCCTCTACGACTCCGATGCCTACAACGACGAGGTCCCCTATTGGTGCCACGACTATGGCCGGCCCCACCTGATCCTGCCCTATTGCCTGGACACCAACGACAGCCGTTTCACCCGGGCCCAGGGCTTCGATCTGGCCGACGACTGCTTTACCTACTTCCGCGACTCTTTCGACTGCCTCTACCGCGAAGGCGCCGACCACGCCAGCATGCTCTCCATCGGCCTGCATTGCCGCCTGATCGGACGCCCGGGCCGCATCGCCGCGCTGGAGCGCTTCCTCGATCACGTCATGGCCCACGACGAGGTCTGGATCTGCCAGCGCAACGCCATCGCCCGGCACTGGATCGCCGAGCATCCTGCCGATTCTACCCGGTGAGCCAGCCGCTTCTCGCGACCGCACTCTCCGATCCCGAAGGGGATCTGCGGGAAAAACTGCGCCTCCTGCTGCCCTCGGTGCAGGCCCGCTTTGCCGGGATCGCGGTGCAGGCGACGAACGGCACCGACAGGGAGGTGCTGGGCCTTCTCGCCCGGTCGGGGGCTCGTATCGGGCTGATCGACCCGGACATCAACGCCATCGGCCGGCACCGCCGCCGGGCCCTTGGGCTCGCGCTCGATTGTGGCGCGCCCGGTCAAATGCTTCCACGTAACAAAGAAGTGCGCTAGTTCACCAAGCGAAGGGGCAGGTTGACGCCTATTGTCGGCACATTGGATTGACCCAGGCCACAGGAGGCCTCGAAGTCGGAATCCACGGTGCCCCTGAAGTCGATGAAACGCGCAATCAGCACGTTGCAGTCGCCGCCGCCGTCGACACCGGGGGTGCCGTGATACTTGACGTTCTGCATGCCGTAATACTGAATTCCATCAATGGAATCGCTGACATTGCCGCCAATGTCGTGGGTGTGCGTGTCTGCCGGCGTCGCGGGATTTTGATAGATCGCGATCTCCGTGTCGGCCGGGGCCGACAAGTCTAGGGATTTGGCGCCGTCGAGTTTGAGCATGGCGTTGGTCAGGAGCAACGTGACGCCACTTCCCACAACGTCAGCCTGACCGGCAATCTCGAAATCACTGTCTTTGAAGTGATGAATTCCGGGTTCCAGTAAGACATCCTTGGTGCTCCCGGTGACCTTGATGGTCGAACAGTGTGTGCCCGCATGAATGGTCAGCCTGTTGCCAATCTTCGTCGTTGACCCGGTGCAGTTCGTGTCGGCGAATTCGGCCTCGTACAAGGGGTTCGCGAGGAAAGGATCGGTGCAGACCGTTTGATTTTCCAATGGCATGGGTGTGACACTGGCATTGGGGCCGATGTCCGCCAGGCCATGCACGTGGACGTCGGCGTCGACCGCGACGATGGAGGGCGTTCCGTCAAGATGCAGGGCCTGGCTGTCGCTTGAGTTTACGCAGACGCCGCACTGGCTTGCTGTCAGTGTGTTGTTGCCGTTCATGTAGAAGCCGGTCTCGACGGGCTCCAAGGCCATGATGCAGGCATTTTGTAGAGGGCCGCTGCTGACCGCGATTGCTTCGGTATTGACCGAGAGGGACTTCATCCCGACGATACCGGCGAAAAACACACCCATGGCGTTGTCGTTTGTCTCGGCCAAGCGGGTCGTCACGCTCACCGCGTTGAAGGGTCTCGTTCCGTCGGTGAAGATTCGAGATGCGTCATCCCAATTGCCGATTTTTATGTCTTCGGGCTTCAAAACTACGCCATAAGTCCCCGCAGGTGCGTTCTTTTCGGAAAATGCCTGTGCCTCCGCCAGCGCCGGGCCGACTTCCGGCAACAACGCCGCGCCCGCCAGAGCGGAAGCGCTGGCGGTCACTTGCATCTTGTTGCGCATGACCATTTGAAAGCTGATATCGATGGCAAGCGCCGCCAATCCGATGAAAATCGGAAGGGAAAGCGCAAACCAAACGGCTATTGCGCCATCCGCTTCCCTTAGAAACCTGTACCTCGGGCGCGTACCTCGTCGTTCCATCATCGTCTCCTGTGATGATTCACAACGAGTATTATAAATTTAACTCTATATCAACAAAAAAGTAACAATTATATATCAACTCATTTAGCATCTAACATTGGTTGAATTCTTGGTTCACAATTTTTTGCGTGAACTTAAGACAGATAGACTTTCGAAGCGGGTTGTGCCGTTTGTGGAAGAACGGCGATTCCAGCTGAGATATAGGGTGTTGGCGACTTGGAAGTCTCCACGAACGTTCCCCACCGACCCCGGGGACGACGGTCCTGGTGACAGGACCGCCGTCTGTCACTTTATCTTCTGGTTGGATCTGGACTATAGGCAGACCATCGATTCCCTGTGCGAAACCGCGGGATGCCGCTAGCGGCAGGCTATTCGAAGGGGCGCCTGGAGGTCGCCGAGACGAGCTTCAAAGCGCTCATTCAGGCCGTTCGAACTTCTCCAGCAACGGACAGGCCCTCAGCGCCGCGACGACGGTCTCCAACTCGGCGCGGGTGCCGATCGAGTAGCGCAGGCAGTCGGGCAGGCCGTAGGGCGCCTGGGGACGGACCAGGATGCGCCGGTCGCGCAGATAGCTGTAGAGCGCGGCGGCCTGACCGCCCGGCACCGTGGTCAGCAGGAAGTTGGTCTCGGAGGGGTGGACTGTCATGCCCAGGGCCTCCAGCTCGCCGGCGAACCAGGCCCGCAAGGCCAATGTTCCGGCCTTGACCTCATTGAAGTAGGTCTCGTCCAGAAGAGCGGCGAGCGCCACATCCTCGGCCGCGGCCGAGGTGTTGGAGGCCTCGCGCTGTTGGTTCAACAGGCCGCCGACCAGGGGTGGGCCGTAGAACCAGCCGATGCGCAGGCCGGCCAGGGCGTAGATCTTGGAGAAGGTGCGCAGCACGGCGACGTTCTGGGTCCCGTCAGCAAGCGCGAAGCCGCTGTCGTTGTCGGTCTCGTCCGGCAGGTACTCGGCGTAGGCCTCGTCCAGCACCAGGAGCACGTGATCGGGCAGACGCTGCTGGAAGGCGCGGACCTCGGCCATGGGGGTGTAGTAGCCGGTCGGGTTGTTCGGATTGGCCAGGAAGACAATGCGACTGCGCTTGTTGACGGCGGCCAGAATGCCGTCCAGGTCGGGCCGAAGGTCGATCTCCGGCACCCTGACCGCTACCGCGCCGCAATTCTCGATGGCGGTCTTGAAATAGGGATAGCCGTTGGCGCTCATGATGCCCTCGCGCCCGGCCTCCAGGAAGGAGCGGCAGAGCAGGTTGATAAGCTCGCCCGAGCCATTGCCGAAGACGATGCGGGTGTCATCGAGGCCATACTTGGCGGCCAGCGCGGCGCGCAGCCGCGGCAGACCGCCGGGCGGATAAAGCCGCAGCGAATCGCCGCTCGCGTTCTGCATGGCCGCCATCGCCTTGGGGCTGGGTGGAAAGCCGCTTTCGTTGGAGACCAGGGAGATCACCGGCTCGTCGCCTGGCAGATCGCTCTCGGCCATGACGTAGGGCGGCACCGACTTGAAGTGGGGGCGGGGGTCGAGGGGCATGGCGGGGTTTCCCTGGAAGCGAGGCTGCCGATAAACTCCTTCCTGGCTATCAGGAGTGGGGCGCATGGACAAGCGGGCAGCGGCGGCGGCAGTCGATATCGCGCTTGCGGCGGCGCTGTTCGAGGCGCTGGAGGACCGCACCCGCGACGTGGCGGGAGTCACGCGGGATTCCTACGGCCCGGGCGAGCAGGCAGCCCACGACCTGGTGACCGAGGCTGCCGCGGCCCTGGGCCTGACGACCAGCCGTGACCACGCCCTCAATCTTTACATGACGCTACCGGGGACCGACCGAACGGCACCGAGGCTCATGATTGGCTCGCACCTCGACTCGGTCAACCGGGGCGGCAACTTCGATGGCGCGGCCGGGGTGCTGGCCGGGCTGGCGGTTGTCGCCGGCTTTAGGAAGGCTGGCTTCACGCCGCCCTGCGACATCACGGTGATGGCGGTGCGGGCCGAAGAGGCGGTTTGGTTCGACGCCCCCTATATCGGATCGCGGGCGGCCCTGGGGCTGCTGCGCGCGGAAGAGCTTTCGGTCCAGCGCAGCGACAGCCAGCGGGCCCTGTCCGCCCATCTGGCCGAGGCCGGCGGCGACCTCGAGGCGGTCCGGCGCGGCCAGGCGGAACTCGACCCGGCGGCCATCCGGGCCTTCCTGGAAGTTCATATCGAGCAGGCGCCGAGCCTTGTCGCGGCTGGCATCCCGGTTGGCGTCGTGACCGGCATTCGCGGCGACTTCCGCTACCGCAATGCCCGCGCCGTCGGCGAGTGGGGCCACTCCGGCGCGCTGGCACGGGCCCAGCGGCGCGATGCCGTGGTGGCGACCATGGAGTTGGTCCAGGCGCTGCAGGCCGAATGGCTGCGCCGCGAGGCGGCCGGAGAGGACCTGGTCTTCACCGTCGGGGAGCTGACGACAGACCCGTTGATGCATGGGCCCAGCAAGGTCGCCGGCGAGACCCGCTTTACCCTCGACTTCCGGTCGCTGTCCGAGCCGGTGATGCGCGAGATGGGCGCCTTCGCCCTGGAGGAAGCGCGGCGCATCGAAGCCGGGAGCGGCGTGCGGCTCGATCTCGGCGCTCCCTCCTACTGCGACCCCGCCCTGATGGCGCCCGAAATTCAAGATGGATTCGCCAGGGCGGCGCGGGATTTGGATATCCCGGTCCTTGAGATGGCGAGCGGCGCCGGCCACGATGCCGCCGTCTTCGCCGGCGCCGGCGTGCCGTCGGGCATGCTCTTCATCCGCAACGACGGCGGCTCGCACAATCCCGGCGAGACCATGGCGATCGAAGACTTCGGCGCCGCCTGCAGGGTTCTGGCCGGCTATCTGGCCGACAGCTTCGGTGTTTGACCTGAATCAATGCCGGCACGGGGGAGGGCTCCATCATAGCCTCGGTGGCTTGGGTTTGGGGACCGCCGGGAGATCTACAGATGAAAAAGCCGCAGACATGGCTGGCTCTCTTCGCAACCCTGATCGTGCTGGTGGTCGTCCTGCCTCGGCTGCTGAACCAGGCGACACCGCTGCAGGGCGAAGTGCCTTACAGCGAGTTCAAGGTCCTGGTCGCGAGCGGGACCGTGGAATCGATTTCGCTCAGCGGCAACCAGGCGACCAGCAGGCTCAGTCAGCCCCTCGAGGTCGTGCCCGGACGCCCGGTCCACCGGATCGTGACCTACCTGCCGGAGATCAGCGACCCCGCCTTCCTGCCGTTGTTGGAAAAACATGGCGTGGAGATCACCGGCCAGCCCTCGACCGATGGGCGCAGCGGGCTGATGTCGCTGCTGCCCTGGTTCGTCCTGATCGCGGTCTACATCTGGTTCTGGAGCCGTATGCAGCAGACCATCAGCGGACGCTTCGGCGGGCGCGGCCCGCAGGATTTTCTCGCCGGATCGGCCAAGACCGAATCCAGGGGCAAGCCTCCGGTCACCTTCGACGACGTCGCCGGCCAGGAGAACGCCAAGAAGGAGGTCGTGGAGCTGGTCGAGTTCCTGCGCGCGCCCGACCGCTATCGGGCCATGGGGGCCGAGCCGCCGCGCGGAGTCTTGCTGATGGGACCGCCGGGCACCGGCAAGACGCTGCTGGCCCGGGCGCTGGCCGGAGAGGCGGGGGTCGCCTTCTATCACACCTCGGCCTCCTCTTTTATCGAGCTCTATGTCGGGGTTGGCGCCTCGCGGGTGCGCCAGATGTTCGACGAGGCCAAGAAGCGCGCCCCGGCGATCATCTTCATCGACGAACTGGACGCGGTCGGGCGGGTGCGCGGCACCGGTCTGGGCGGCGGCAACGACGAACGCGAGCAGACCCTGAACCAGATCCTCTCCGAGATGGATGGCTTCTCGGGCCGCGAGGCGGTGGTCGTGCTGGCCGCGACCAACCGGCCCGACGTGCTCGACCCGGCCCTGCTGCGGCCCGGTCGTTTCGACCGCCATGTGACCCTGGAACTGCCCGACCGGCCGGCGCGGGTAGCGATCTTGAAGGTGCACTGCCGCAAGGTTCCCTTGGCCGATGACGTCGACCTGGAGCTGATCGCCAAGGGCACGCCGGGCTTTTCCGGCGCCGACATCAAGAACCTGGTCAACGAGGCCGCCATGGCCGCGGCCCGGGCCGGCGCCAAGGCGGTCACCGCGGCGCACTTCGACGCCATGCGCGATAAGATCCTGATGGGCACGGCGCGCAGCCTGGCGATCCTGCCGGAGGAAAAACACCGCCTGGCGGTGCACGAGGCCGGCCATACCGCGGCGGCCTTCTTCCTGCCCAACGCCGATCCGCTCTATAAGGTGACGATCATCCCGCGCGGCCGTTCCCTGGGCGCCACCCACATGCTGCCGGAAGAAGAGCGTCATACCCTGCCCGAGGACTATCTGAAGGACCGGCTCGCCGTGGCCTTGGCCGGGCGGGTCGCCGAGCGGCTGATCCTCGGCACCCTGTCGTCGGGGGCGGACGACGACATCCAGCGGGCGACCCAATTGGCTCGCGCCATGGCGGGTCGCTGGGGCATGGCGCCCGAGGTCGGACCGGTCGATCTGCGCCAGAGCGAGGACCACCCCTTTCTCGGCCGCGAGATTGCCCAGCCGCGCCGCTTCAGCGAGACCACGGCCCATGCCGTCGACGAGGCCGTGGCCAAGCTGCTGCGCGAAGCCGAGGAGACCGCCGCCCAGATCCTGCGCGGCCATCGGGCCGGGGTCGAGGCCCTGATCGCCCGGCTCGAAGAACGCGAATCCCTGGACCGGGCCGAGATTGACGCGTGCCTGGGCGCGGACCAGGCCATGGCGCAGTCGGCCTGACCCGGCAGCGGCCCCTCCCTGCGAGAAATCCGAGCTAAGCGGGTGACAGAGCGGGCCGGCACGGCTATTCCATGGTCCCGGCTGAGCGATGGGGTGGTGCGATGAGCGGCAGCGACAAACTCGAGGATAGGCCCGGCTGGTGGCGCGAGCGCTCCGACGGCCTGGGAATCGCCCAGTCGCTGGAGATGATCTGCCTGCACCGCGAGGACAGTCCCTTCCAGCGCGTCGAGATCTTCGAGCATGCCGCCTTTGGGCGGCTGTTGGTGCTCGATGGATATGTTCAGGCCAGCCAGGCCGATGAGTTCATCTATCATGAGATGGCGCTGCATGTGCCCCTGCTGGGGCGCGACCGCGCGGACTGCGCGGTCCTGATCGTTGGCGGCGGCGACGGCGGGGCCCTGCGCGAGGCCCTGCGCCATGACTTCGTCACCAGCGTCACCATGGTCGAGATCGACCAGCGGGTGATCGATCTCTCGGCCCAGTTCCTGGCGGTCAACGGCGACTACGATGACCCGCGCGTGAACCTGATCGTCGACAATGCCGGCGATGTGGTCCGCGCCGCCCGGGCCCGGGGCGAGACCTTCGACGTCATCCTGCTCGACCTGACCGAGCCGGTCGGCCCCTCGGCCAACCTCTTCACCGAGGATTTCTGCCGCGAGTTGGCGGGGATTGTCTCGCAGACCGGCGTCATCGTCGATTCCGACTCCATCTTCCTGTCGCGCGATGGCGGCCATTTCCTCCAGGAGATCAGCGGCGACGGCGAGAACCTGGTCAGCGTCATGCGGCGCACCCGGCTGCTGCCCCACATCGAGGTCTACCGGACCAAGATCCCGCTCTACCCCGGCGCCGACTTCGGCTTTTTCCTCTACAGCCGCGACGGCGTCTCCCTGCGCCACCCGGTCAGCGACTTCCAGGGCCGGCACTACGACCCGGACGTCCACCAGGCCGCCTTCGCGCTGCCCCGCTGGCAGCGGGACTGGTTGGGGTTCTAGGCGTGAACTATCAGGAGGTTGTCTATCCGGTCCAGTCGCTGCTTGAACCGGCAGGGGCGGTGCGTTGGAAGACCGGCAGCATCGGCAACCTTTTGGCTGGCTAGGCGGCGGTCACGGCGTCAATTCGAGCGCGGGCTTCCGCGGCTTCGGTGACGACATAGGTCAATTCGACTTTCTGGAAGTCGCCATACAACATGCGCAAATAGGCCTCGGCTTGATTCGGGCAGGCAAAATCCCCACCCAGAAATGGAACGGTTGCTGTCGGGAGGACAACCTCCTGCGGTATCCCAAAGCCGCCGCCCTCGGTGGATGGCATAGCGCCTTTGTGGGTTTGTCGTTCGATCACGGCTTTGCCGTAACTGACCGCTCGCCGGTAGATCGCTATATCGGTCCTGATTTCGCCGCGCAGGCGATTGCGTTCCCATTGAAAAGGCCATCGTTTCGGTGGGTCATATGAGACTGACAGGAAACCCTTCTCTTCGAACCGGCCGACACAAAAATTATCCCGCGTACCGCGTTCGGCGAGCCCGGACGCCAAGCGCTCCCAGGTCATATCGTCGTCGAGCAAAACCGAAATGTCGATATCGTCTTCCCAGTCGAGAAGCGTCCCCTTCTCTCTGACGGCGCCGAGCAGGGTGCCTCCCTCCAGCCAGTGCACGACGCCCATTTCGTCCAGGCAGGTGACAACGTAGTGGCTGAGTGTCGTCATATGCGCGCGGCAGCATGGCGCGGTGTTGAGGCCGAGACGATTGACGTAAAGATTGAAGGGGCAAGGCGGCGTGCCCTTGTCACAACCTTTCCAGCTGACAGCACCATTCGATAGCACCAGTTCATGGATGCCGTGACGGCGACGGAAAGCCACAAGATCACCCTTGGCCTGATTCCGAAGGACCGACAGGTCGCGGTCGTTCAGGGGATAGAGTGCGCGCCGCCGGCGGCCTGTCCAACGTTGGCGCAGGAACCAAGAGAGCTCGACAGCCATCGCGGTCGCCAGAACCGCTTGGAGTTTGATGTTTGGGATGGTCAGGCAGGCAAGAAGAGCCAGCCCGGTGATCCACAGTCCGGCATAGTCACTATGCTTGGCCAGGAATTCGACCGGCCGGGAGGATGGCCGAAAGGCAATCGCGGGGGCCGCGATGATGCCAAAAACAGCAGCAATACTACCAATCGAGACAATCAAGGCTGCCCAGTCGAAGCCATCAGGGGATAGCGACACCAGCAGCACCGTCAGGGCCGCCAGGGCCACCGTCGCCAACGAAGCGGGCAGGCTGGGCGCATACCAATTGCGCGGATACTTCAAAACACGAACAAAGGACAAATAGGTCGCCACATATAAAAGGCCGGCGATGAGCGCATAGATCATCTGTGTGGCGGATACCGCCTCGATGCCGGTCATAGCCTTTGAACGTTGCCGTGAACCACAGCTGGTTCGATCACAATTGCCGCGCGGCGGTCGCCTTCCGCAGTCAGAATGCGCGGCAGGACCACGGCGTTGGCGTGCTCGATATCAGCGGCGAAATCGATTTCGATCCACGGCATGCCCGTAATGTCCTCAAAAGAGAAGGTATGGTCCTCTGATGTGAGCAGCACGTCGCGGATCGCTTCCTCGTACGGGTCCTGCCGTCGGCCTTGTGCGAGATAGAGCCCACTCTGAGCGACAATTTTCTCAGCCACACGTGCCGACAGTTTGAACAAGCCCACAGATTCGCCACAGAAATCGAACTCAGCGCTCAGCCATTTGCGGAATTCGACAATCTCGCCCTTTCGAATGCACAGCTTGACCGGCTCGTCGCCGGGAATGAAACCTCGGTCAAGAAGCAGGCAATTTCTGTGCTGGGAGAAAATGAGGCGCGATAAGACGCCCTCGTCGTAGAGAACATCGGCGTCCATGAGCAACACCGGTTCGCCGCAACACAACTCGTCGCGCAAAGTCCACAAGGTGACGATGTTGCCATCGCTGTAATCTTTGTTGAACACGGTCCGCACAAAATCTTCAGCGCCCAGAGCGGCGATCTCCTGTTCAATTTCTTCCTGATGATATCCGACGCCGAGAACCAATTCATCGACGCCATGCCGCTTGAGACTCTCAACATGCCGCTGCAGCAATGATTTGCCGCCAAATCGCAGCAGAATTTTTGGTGAACGCTCCGCAACTGCTGGTCCCAGACGAGAACCAACACCCGCAGCCAACATGACTGCCTTCATTTCAAGCTTCCTACAGTAAAGATTGCCCAACTTGTTGAACACGGTCACAGATTCAACCGTCAAGCCAGGACAACTATTGAGTTTTTCCGCCAGATAAGTGCGAAATAAAATAGAAGAACCCATATTAACTAGCAGATAATTCCCAAATTGCAATGGAATAATTGAATTACCAGTTGCGCAGAATCTTGTGAAATGCACGAGTCCGTTCACAAATATCACGATGGAAATACATGCGTTGGATTATCACTGTTTCAGGAATCAGGGCCAAAATACCGGACTTATGGCATCTCTTGTCCTGCATCGTGAAGGATTATTCTTGCTGTAATTTGTCCTTCTGGACAGTGCCTGAGCATGTACTGATGTGCGTGACGCTTGTACCTGCGAAGCAGAATGATTCATCATGACGTCCAGTCGTTGTGGCGATACCGCAATTTGTGCAAGAAATTCCTAGGCGGTCGTTTGTGTCGAGGCTCCCAGGCATTGCCGATCATACGACAAGTCGATGCCAGGATCCCACCGCTGGCGCCATCCTGGTATCCGGTTAGCGGAGGGAAAAGACCAGCGGGACCAACGCAATGACTACAAAGGCGCTGCTGGCCAGGAACCCGGCAATCGGCACCCAGAGAGGATAGGTGACCTTGGCTTCGGACCGCGGGTCGCGGCGCTTGATGATAATCAGGGCCAGGTTGACCGCGGCGAAGATCGTCAGGGTGACGATCGAAGTGACCTTGGCCAGGGTGACGAGCGGCAGCCAGAGGGCGAAGACCAGAACCGCCAGGGTGGCCAGAACCGTGGCCCGGGCCGGCGTCCGGGTGCGCGGGTTCACGACCGCGAACCAGGCCGGCAGCCAGCCCTGGCTGCCCAGGCCGTAGAGCACCCGGGCCGCCATGATGATCTGAATCAGGGCGCCGTTCACGATGGCGACCAGGGCGATGGCGCTGATGTAGCGCGACGACCAGCCCGTGGTGACCTCGAAAAGCAACGCCAGGGGGGCGGCACTGCCGGCGAGTTCGGCGGCCGGCAGGGTATTGATCGCGATCAGGACCAGGGTCAGGTAGACCAACGCGGTCAGGATCAGGGTCAGGACCATGGCGCGGGGCAGGGTGCGCCGCGGATCCTTCACCTCCTCGGCGACGTTCACCATGTCCTCGAAGCCGATGAAGGCATAGAAGGCGAGGACGGACCCGCCCAGCAGCCCGGGCCAGAGCGCCCAGTCGAGCGGTGGGGCGAGGTTCTCGGCGATCGCACCGGGCCCGGGCAGGCGCTCCCACCCGGCCGCGATGATCAGCAGCAGGCCGCCGAGCTCGATCAGGGTTGCCAGGGCGGCCAGGCCGACCGATTCCGTGATGCCCCAGAGCGCGATGGCGCCCAGCAGAATAATCAGCACGGCGATGGTCGGATCCGGGGGTACGGCGACGAATTCGCCCAGATAGCCAACGAAGCCGCGCGACAGGGTGGCCGAGGAGACGATGCCCGCCAGGGTGACCAGGAGGCCGACCAGGAGGGCGAGGCCGCGGCGGCCGGTGGCGGTATGGACATAGAGCGCCTCGCCGGCGGACCTAGGCAGGCGCGAGGTCAGCTCGCAGAAGGACAGGACGGAAAAGGAGGCCAACCCGGCGGCCAGCAGGAAAGCGAGAGGGGCGAGGGGCCCGGCCGCGCCGGCCACCGCGCCGATCAGAACGTAGATGCCGGCGCCGACCGTGGTGCCGAGCCCATAGAGCGTCAAGAGCCACAGGCCCAGACTGCGTTTCAGCTTTGCCGGTTCGGTCGGTCGCGGTGCGGTCGATGACAAGGCGGTGGACCCCGTGAAGGATGACAGACCGCCATAGACTAGAAGCGCCGCCGGGCTCCTCCATGAGCCACATCAAGGCACCCGGGCTAGCCCTCGAACCGCAGGGCCTCGGCCGGCAGGTCCTGGCAGTCGGCCTCCGGGCGGGCCAGCATCATGGAGATCAGGTAGTAGCCGTCGCGGAAGTGTGCATCGGGATCGCGGCCCGTGGCCGCCGTTCGGGCCAGGGCGCCCTTGTGCTCGGAAGCCATGGTGCGGCGATAGAGCAGAGGCCCGCTGACTCGTTCGGAGCGATAGCCGGCGTCCTCAAAGACCTGCCAGAGCGGCTCGTGATCCCAGTCGGGACGCGGACAGAGCAGGAACCAGGGACCCCTGTCGGTCTCGAGGCTCTGGAGGATGCGTCGGCAGCAGTCGACCATGATGGCGCCGATCCCGCCGGTCTCGATCACCAGGTCGCTGCGCCGAAGAAAGTCGCGCAGGCCCGGACTCGGCGCCGCTGTCACCAGATTGTCGGTGAAGAGATGATCGATCAGGCCGCAACGCCGGGCATAGGCCAGGGCGACCTCGGCGATGTCGAGCCCGGCGATCTCGAAGCGACAGTCTTCGCGCGCTGCCTGACCCGCGAAGAAGTCTCGGTCGTCGCCACCGCTGCCAGCACCATCGCCATCATAAAAGGCAAACAGCCCGGCGAGGTCGAGGCGATGCTTCAAGAGCGCGCCGTTGGCGCCATAGCCGCTGCACAGATCCAGCAAGGCGAGCCGGTCCGCGTCCCGGTGCTTGGCGATGACCTGGTAGTGCCGGCGCAAGAAACCGGTAATGAGGGCCGGCGCCCGGTAGTCCAAGGGCGCCAGAGCGCGGTAGTAGGAGCGCGGGTCGGGCAGGTCGTAGACCTGCTCGAAGTCCTCGTGGTTGTCGACGGCGATGATCGGGGATCGGGTCATGTCTGGCGGAAACTGTCCTGGTAGCGCTCACGGAGCTGGTTCTTCTGGACCTTGCCCATGGTGTTGCGCGGCAGAGCCTCGACAAAGAAGACCCGTTTGGGCGTCTTGAAGGCGGCCAGGGTCTCGCGGCAGGACGCGATTATGCGCCCTTCCGAGAGCGTGGCCTCGCTCTCGCTGGCGGGCACGACCACGGCGGCGACACCCTCGCCGAAGTCGGGATGGGCGATGCCGATGACCGCGGATTCCACGACCCCCGGCAAGTCGTCGATGACCAGCTCGACCTCCTTGGGATAGATGTTGAAGCCGCCCGAGATGATCAGGTCCTTTTGCCGCCCGACGATCTGCAGGTAGCCCTTGTCGTCGAACCTGGCCATGTCGCCGGTGATGAAAAAGCCATCGGCGCGGAACTCCTCGGCGTTCTTGTCGGGACGGCGCCAGTAGCCCGAGAACACGTTGGGGCCCTTGACCTCCAGGGTGCCGATCTCGCCGGCCGGCAGAGCCCTGCCGTCCGGGTCGCAGATGCGCGCCTGGACGTCCGGCAGAGGCGGACCGACCGTGCCGGGGCAGCGGGCCCCGTCCAACGGGTTGGATGTCCCCATGCCAATTTCCGTCATGCCGTAGCGCTCCAGGATGTCGAAGCCGGTCCGCTCCTTGAAGGCGTGCCAGGTCTCTTCCAACAGTGGTGCCGAGCCGGAGATGAAGAGCCGCATGGCGGCGCAGACGTCGCGGCCGAAATCGGGCTCGGCGAGCAGGCGGGTGTAGAAGGTCGGGACCCCCATCATGACCGTGGCCTTGGGCAACAGGGTTATGACCTGCCTGGCCTGAAAGCGCGTCAGGAAGAGCATCTCGCCGCCGGTCAGCAGGGCGCAGTGGCAGGCGACGAAGAGCCCGTGGGTGTGATAGAGCGGCAGGGCGTGGAGCAGGACGTCGTCGGGCCGAAAGCCCCAGATTCGATGCAGGGTGACGGCATTGGCCGCGAGGTTGCCGTGGCTCAGCATCGCCCCCTTGGAGCGCCCGGTCGTGCCGCTGGTGTAGAGCAGTGCGGCGAGATCGTCGGATTTGCGTGGCGTTGCGCCGACCAGCGGCTGACAGGCGGCGCTGCCCTCGGTCAGGCTGCCGCGGCCGTCTTCGCCCAAGGTCAGGGGATAATCGACCCCCGCGTCCGTGGCGACCCGGCCCAGGGTCTCGGCGCGTGCCGGGTCGCAGACCAGGACCGCGGGCTCGGCGTCCTGGAGAAAGTAGGCGACCTCGTTGTCGGTATAGGCGCTGTTGAGCGGCAGGTAGACCAGTCCGGCGCGCAGCGCCCCGAGGTAGAGGAAGAGCGCCTCGGGCGACTTTTCGACCTGGACCGCGATGCGATCGCCTGGCGCGGCGCCCAAATCCAGCAGAAACCGGGCAAAACGGCCCGAGATTGCGTCCAGATCGCCATAGCTGTACACCCGGTCGTCGCCGGTGCGCAAAACCGGCCGCGACTGGTCTTGCGGAAAGTGGGATGCCAAAACTTCGTAAAGGTTTTCTGTCATAGTCATCCCGTCGCCACAACCGTACCCCAGGTTCGCAGAGGCAAAGAAAAAGGCAAAGAAAGGTCGCGAGGTCAATGGCTGAAGTGTCCCAGAAAGAGCGCGAGGCCGATAAGGCGCCGAGCCCCAGTCTGGTCGAACGAACCCTGGGCAACATCGCCCGGGCTTGGAGCGATATCGCCCAGGGCGCCGCGCGGACGGTCGGGCTCGGGGCCGACACCATTGCCGCCGACGATCCAGTGGCCTTGAAGGCCTTTATGCGCGAATGCCTGGAAGCCCGGGGCGGCGAGGTTTCGGCCCGCATGCGGGCGGCCGAGCTGGGCGAAGCCTACCTCGATTTGGATGCGGCGGGGCGGGCCCAGTTCCTCGAAGTTCTCGCCCAGGGCCTGGCGACCGACGAGGCGGCGGTGCGCGACGCCATCGACGCCTACCAGAAGGCCGAGGCCGGCGACGCGCTGCTCGCGGCCGAGAGCGCCCTGAAGCGCGCGCTCGAGCCGCCGCGGACCCGCCTCCTGACCCAGTTCAACGCCTTGCCCCAGGGCGTCAAGTTTCTGGTCGACATGCGGGCCGATCTTTTGGCTCTCAAATCCACGGACCCCTATCTGCGGGCGCTCGATCGCGACCTTCGCGACCTTTTGACCGCCTGGTTCGACTTCGGCTTCCTTGACCTGCAGGAGATTTCCTGGTCCTCGCCGGCCACCCTGCTGGAAAAGCTGATCGCCTACGAGGCGGTCCACGAGATCCGCTCCTGGGACGACCTGCGCAACCGCCTGGACTCGGACCGGCGTTGCTATGCGCTGTTCCACCCGCGCATGCCCGAGGAACCCCTGGCCTTTGTCGAGGTGGCGCTGGTCAAGGGCATGACCAGCCGGATCCGCGATCTGCTGGACGAGGAGGCACCGCTGGCCGACCTAGGCGACGCGGACACGGCGATCTTTTACTCCATCAGCAACACCCAGCGCGGCCTGCGCGGGGTTTCCTTCGGCGAGTACCTGATCAAGCAGGTCGTCGGGCGGCTTTCCGGCGAGCTGCCGAAGGTCAAGACCTTTGCCACGCTGTCGCCGGTTCCCGGTCTGCGGCACTGGCTTTCGCAGCAGGACGGGGCGGCGCTGGCGGGCCTGCTGCGGGAAGACGAGCAGGGCGGTATCCGCGCCCTGGGCGGCAGAGACGATGTGGCCGAGGCCCTGAACGTCATCCTCGACGAGCAGATGTGGACCGAAGATCCGGTGACGGTCAAAGCGCTGGAGGCTCCCCTGCTGCGGTTGGCCGCGCTTTACCTGGCCGGCACCGGCGAGGACGGCCTGCCGTTGGACCCGGTGGCGCGCTTTCACCTCAAGAACGGCGCGCGGTTGGAGCGGCTCAACTGGCAGGGCGACATCTCGGACCGTGGCCTGAAGCAGGCGGCCAGCCTGATGGTCAACTACCGCTACGCCGAAAGCGATATCGAAAAGAACCACGAGGCCTATATGCGCGAGGGCAAAATCGCCATGTCCTCGGATTTTCGTGCCCTGACCCGGGCAGCCCGGGACGGCTCGGCCCTGAAGCGACGGGCGAAACGTTAGGCCCTTTTTGCCGACCGCGATATTTCTCCCCGTCGGCGATCCCGGCCCTCGAAGGCCGCGTCATGATCGGCTACAGTCCAGTTCTAAGCGCGCGAAGACGTCACCTGCAGGGTTAGGGAGGAGTTAGACATGGCGGAGATGAACGGGGCGCAGGCCCTGGTTGCCCAATTGATTCGTGAAGGCGTGGATACCGTTTTTGGACTACCGGGCGTGCAGATCATGTCCGCCTTCGACGCCTTCTACGAGCAGCTCAATTCGGTCAAGCTGCTCCAGACCCGCCACGAACAGGCGACCACCTACATGGCGGACGGCTACGCCAAGGCGACAGGCAAGGTCGGCGTCGCCATGGTGGTGCCGGGTCCCGGGGCCCTGAATGCCACCGCCGGCCTCGGCACGGCCTATGCCTCGTCCTCGCCGGTGCTGCTGATCTCCGGTCAGATCAACTCGAACGCCCTGGGCAAGGGGTGGGGCGAGCTGCACGAGGTCGAAGAGCAGCTCGACGTCTTCAAGCCGATCACCAAGTGGAATCACCGGGTCACCGATCCGGCGGGCATTCCCGAGGCGGTGCGCGAGGCTTTCCGCCAGTTACAGAGCGGTCGCCCGCGCCCGGTCGAGCTCGAGATCCCACCGGACACGATGATGGCAAAGACGGACATAGAGACCATCGCCCCCGAACCCGTCGAAGCGCCGCCCTTGGATGCCGCGGCCCTGCGTGAGGCGGCGGCCCTGCTGGCGGGCGCCGAGCGGCCGGCGATCATCGCCGGCGGCGGGACGATCAGCGCCGATGCCGGCGCCGAACTCGTGGCCCTGGCCGAGGCGCTGCAGGCCCCGGTCCTGCTGACCCAGCAGAGCAAGGGCGCGATGCCGGCCGATCATCCGCTGTTCCTGGGCGTCAACTACATCGTATCGCCGGTGCGCGACGTCTTTGCCCAAAGCGATGTGATTCTCGCCGTGGGAACGCGCTTCGTGATCCGTGATTTCAAGCCGGAGAGCCTGCCGAAAGTCGTGAACGTCAACATCGACCCGGCGGAGATCGGGCGGACCTTTCCGGCGACCGTGGGTGTCATTGGCGACGCCAAGGCGGCTCTGGCCGCGCTGGTCGAGGCCGTGGGACCCGGCGCCCATCCGCGCGCGCCGCGCGGCGAGGAGATCACCGCCTGGCGAAACTCCTTCCGTCAGGGCATAGCCGAGATCGCACCGATGCAGTCGGCCCTGGTATCGACCCTGCGCCAGACCCTGGCCGATGACGCCATCGTGGTCAGCGGCGTCACCAACATCGGCTATTGGAGCAACATCCTCTATCCCTCGCCACAGCCGCGCGGCTTTATCACGTCATCTTACTTCGGCACGCTCGGCTATGCCTTCCCGACCGCCCTGGGGGCCAAGGTGGCCTGTCCGGACAAGCAGGTCGTCGCGCTCTGCGGGGACGGCGGTTTTCTCTTCTCGCCCCAGGAACTCTCGACCGCGCGCAAGTACGGCATCGGGGTCGTCGCCGTGGTTTTCAACAACCACGCCTTCGGCGCCTCGCGCTGGGACCAGACCCATCGATTTGGCGAACGATTTATCGGTACCGACCTGGACAACCCCGATTTCATGAAGCTGGCCGACGCGTTCGGCGTGCAGGGCATGCGGACCGATCAGGCCGGGTTTGGCGCGGCGCTGGAAGAAGCGGTGGCGGGGCATGGCCCGGTGCTGCTGGAGGTCGAGGTCCCGGTCATGATGCCGCCTTTCCAGGTAGTGTGAGGCGGCAGGAGGCGGTTATTCCGTGTCACCTGGATCCGTATCGCCTGGGTCCGTATCGCCTGGGTCGGTGTTGCCTGTGTCCGTGTTGCTGGGAGCCGTCAGATTGCCCGGGTCGAAAATGCCCTGATACTGCTTGTCGCCGGTTGCCCCCTGGTCGGTTTGTTGGGGAATTGCTTTCAGCTCCTGGGTTCCGAGCAGACTTTCGGGATTGAAAATATCCCGGTACTGGATCTCGGGGATGACCCGGCGTTGCTGAAGCAGGAGCTTTTCTTCCAGGACCCTGGCCTTGCAGGCCTCGGTCTCGTTGAAAGCCAGCAGGGAGCCCATACCCAGGCCGGCGACGGCGATCAGCACCATCAGGATCACAGCCGGGTTGCCGATTTTCGACGCCAGGCCGGCGCGGTCGCTTGCACTGGCCCCGGGCAGCGCCCCTGTGCGTGGGCCTGCCCCTGGACCTGCGCCGGCCGGCTGCAGTTCGCGGCGTCTCATGAGTTCATAGACAATGGCACCGACCAACGTCAGGGCGACGATGATTACCGCCAGCGCCGAAATCGAGGGATTGAGGCCGTAGCGCACCTTGCTTGCCAGCACCGTTGTCAGGGTCTGACCCTGGGTCATGGTGAAGACCGTCGTGTTGTAGTTCTCGAAGGATGCGAGAAAGGCCAGCACGGCTGCCGATGCCATGGCGGGCGAGAGAAAGGGCAGCAGGATCTTGGTGAAGGTTTGCAGGTTGTTGGCGCCGAGATCCAGGGCGGCTTCCTCCAGGGTCGTGTCGAAACGCTGCAGGCGGGCCAGAAAGATCAGCATGCAATAGGCCGAAATGAAGGTCGACTGGCCAACCACCGTCAGGAAGATGCCGTCGTAGAAGATCGAACTGTAGTCGGCGCCGAAGATCGTGCCCAGGCGGTCCCAGAAGATCAGGGTGGAGATGCCGAGCACCACGCCCGGCACCAGAATGGGCGAGATCGCGATGCAATAGAGCACCGGTCGGAGCTTGGCGTGGACCTGGGTCAGGAGAATCGCGCCGGCCAGTCCGATGGGGACCGACACCGCGACCACACAGGCGCCGATGACGAGCGAGCGCCACAGACCGCGCAGCGTCTTCTCGTCCCGACTCAGCTGGACGAACCATTCGCCTGTGAGACATTCGAAAGGTGTGGCGCGGGGAAAAGAGGAACTGTTGAAGGCGGAGATCCCCATGATGAGCAGCGGCCCGAAGAGATAGAGGAAAAAGGCCCCGATGAAGAACCAGGTCCAGATTCGTAGAAAACCCGACGCGCTCATCGCATGATCTCGCCGAACTTGACCTTGAAGAGCCGCATCATCAGCAAGACGATGGCAATGCTGGCGACCAGGAGAATGACGGCGTAGGCCGAGCCGCGCGGCCAGTTCCCACCGGTGTTGAACCACTGATAGATAATCTGGGTGAACCAGAGCGACGAGGGACCGCCGAGAATCTGGGGCGCGGCCAGGGCGCCCGCCGCGAGCATGAAGACCACGGTGCAGCCCGACGCGATCCCCGGTTTGGCGAAGGGAATGACCACCCGCCGGTGAATGCGCCACCAGGAGGCCCCAAGGTCGCGTGCCGCCTCCAACTGGTTCTTGTCGAGGCTTTCGATGGCGTTGTAGATGGGAAAGACCATCAGGAGAATGAAGGCATAGCCAAGCCCCGCGTAGAGCGCGATGTCGGCCTTGATGAAGTCCACCGGCTGGTCCCAGAGGCCGAGATCGAGGCCTAGCGTGTTGATCAGGCCGCTGGAGGAAAAGATGATGCGAAAGGCAAAGGCGCGCAGAATTTCATTGACCCAGAAGGGAACGATGAGGGCCAGCAGCATCAGTCGCCCAATACTGCCCTTGGCGACCTGCGCCAGATAGAAGGCCATGGGATAGCAAATCACCAGGTCGAAGAGCGTGACGCCGAGTGCCGCCAGCAGCGTCTTCAGAAAGACCGAAAGGTCGACGACATTGTAGGCGGCACCTCCCTTGGCGCTGCCGTAAAGCATGAACTGGTAGTGCGACAGGGTGTAGACGTCCTTGGCCGTGCCAATGTCGCGTGGCGGCAGATTGAGGCGGAAGGAGAAGTCGATCATGAAAAACTGCGGCATCACGATCATCACGCCGCCCCAGATCAGCACGGCGGCCAGCAGATAGACGGAGACCCACAGACCGTTTCTTTGGACAAACCGCTTCATCCAGCCCGCCTCACTCGGATGCCAAGGGCCCGTCGGGCAGGGCTGTCGCGAGGGCGGCGGAAAAGCCGATCGTGACCTCGTCGCCAAGATCATGACCGGTGGGTGTGCCATCGTTGATGACCGACAGGGTGATCCGCTTGTCGCAGGGTCCACGCAGCACCAAATGACGAAAGCTGCCCTCGAACTCTTCCAGTTCGATGCGCGCGCGCAGACTGTTCTCCAGTGTGCTCTGGCCCTCGATCAGCCGGATCGACTGTGGGCGAACGAAGAGACAGACCCGGTCGCCCGGGCCCAGCGTTGCGCCGTCGCTCTCGGAGAGGTTCGCCTGGAAGGTGCCGACCGCCGTTTCGATACTTGCCAGACGGCCGGTCCTGGCCTTCAGGACACCGGCCAGGGCATTGTTTTCGCCGACGAAGGACGCGACGAAGGCCGTGCGTGGACGATCGTAGATCGTCGCGCTGTCGGCGACCTGCTCGATCCGACCGTTCGACATGACCGCGACCCGGTCCGACATGGTCAGGGCCTCGCCTTGGTCGTGGGTGATGTAGATGAAGGTGATGCCGACACGCTTTTGGATGGCCCGCAGTTCGCCGCGCATGTGCTGGCGAAGCTTCAAGTCCAGCGCCGCGAGGGGTTCGTCGAGCAGCAGGACCTTCGGCTCCACGGCCAGGGCCCGGGCGATGGCGACACGCTGGCGCTGGCCGCCGGAAAGCTCCTGGACCTTTTTGTCGCCCTGACCGGGAAGGGCGATCAATTCCAGCAGCTCATCGGCCCGTTTGCGCCGCTCCGCCTGGCTGGCGCCGCGAACCTCGAGCGAAAAGGCGATATTCTCCGCCACGGACATGAGCGGAAACAGCGCCAGGTTTTGGAAGACCAGGGCCGTGGGACGTTTGTTGGGACCGATTCCCGCCATATCCTGGCCATCGATGCTGATGCGGCCTTGCGAGGGTTCCTGAAACCCCGAAATCGCCCGTAGCAAGGTCGTTTTGCCGCAGCCCGACGGACCGAGGAAGCTGAAGAACTCGCCACCGTTGATCGTCAGGTCGATGTTGCTGACGGCGGCGAAGTCCCGGAACTGGACCGAGACCCGCTCGAGTTCAACATCCGCGCTCATCGGCGCCCAGGGCCTTCAGGCCACGGCGGCAGGTCATGCGCCGCTTCCACAGAGGTCTCAATCATCGAGATCTGAACTAAGCGTTGACGAATTTGTTGCGGTATTCGTTGCGCACGTCGGCGTACCACTGCGGCTCTTTCGGCCAGGGCCAGAGATTGGACAGGGCGCTGCCGGGATAGGCCTCGGCGAAGTTCTTCTTGTAGTTAGGGGCGGCAAACCTGTCGCCGCCCAGGACCGCCGAGTTGTAGCCGTGGAAATCGATGGCCCGGCCGGCCGGGGCCGGATCGAAGCAGAAGTCGAGGAAGGCGTAGACCTGGTCGATGTTCTCGGCCCCGATCGGCATGGACATGCCATCGACCCAGGCAAGAGCCCCTTCCTTCGGGGCCTGATAGGTGACGGACTCGCCGGCGGTCTTCATTGCCAGGGGCGGGCCGTCCCAGGTCTGGCCGAGCACGACGCCCTCGTTGAGCAAACCGTTTTTCTGGGTGTCCGCGTCATTCCAAAAGAGTTTGATCTGATCCTTGTTCTCGATGCAAAAGGCCGTGACCTTGTCCCAGATCGCCCGCATGGTTTCATCGTCGCTGTAGGCGCGTCGCATGTCGCCGGGCTGCAACAGGCCGGTCGTCTCGAGGTAGAGGCCGGCGCCCAGCATGCCCGAGTGGGGCCGTATCATGGTCTTGCCCTTGTTGGCGGGATCCCAGATATCGCCATAGCTGGGGATGCCGCCGGCGGGCGCCCAAAGGTCTGTGCGCCAGCTCACCGCCTCCGTGCCCCAGATGTGAGGTAGCCAGTGAGAGCCCTTGCCTTCGAAGTTCCACTCCTCGTCGCCGACCCGCAGCATGGCTGGGTTGACGTTTCCCAGATTGGCGATCCGGCTGTAGTCGAATGGCTGCAAAAGGCCCAGGTCGACCCACTGCAGGGAGCGCATGTTGGTCGGACTGCAGATATCGAACCCGCGGCCCTTGGTCGCCTTCATCTTGTTGATGATCTCTTCGTTGGAGCCGATCCCGGTATAGTTGACGACGATGCCGGTGGTATCCTCGAAGGCCTCGATAAAGTTGTCGGGCAGGTAGTCCGACCACATCAGCACGTTGATCTGACCGGACGAACTGAGCGCCTTGCGAGAGATACCGGGTGCCAGGGCGACACCGACACCGGCCGCCGCGCAAGCCAGGAGCGAGCGGCGCGAGAATTGCCTGGCTGCCTGCAACGTCGCACGGCTCGACGAATGCTTGGCACCCGACAGGGCCTTCGGTTTGCTGGTCATGGCGACCTCTCTCATAATCGGATCATTGATTTTGCGGTTCCGGCGGCGCGGGCGCGCAGCTCTGACCGTCAAGTCAGTCTCGCAAAGCAATCTCAAAGCCGTCAAGTCATGGTTGCCCCCAATCGAGTTAGGCCAAGAAAAAGTGAAGGCATCCGGCATGGCCCTGACGAAATGGCCCTCTCTGGTCCCAATTGGCACAGGATAGCGCATCGCTTGTCACCATCGTTGGCCCATGGGATGATTGGCGTGTTGGGGCCAGAGAAGTCCAGACCTGAACCGGCTTTTGACCTGCCTGGCGGAGTTGCCATGGCGGCGGGCCCCATCGCCTGGGTGAGGGTGCTATGCGCGATGTAATTTTTCCGGTGCGCCACAACGGGCCTTTGGGGCTTCAGGCTCAGCTGCGCCGCCATCTGGTCGATGCCATACTGGATGGGCGGCTGTCCGCCGACGAGCCGCTGCCTTCCTGCCGTCGCCTGGCCAAATCGTTGGGCGTGTCACGCAACACGGTGGTGTTGGCGTATCAAGTCCTGGCCGACGAGGGGTTTCTGATCTCTCGCGAGCGCGTCGGCTACTTCGTCAACCGCGATATGGCCTATGCCTCCCGGCACGAGGCTTACGATCAAAACACCGAGAGCGAGGGAGGCGAGCAGGACACGGGCGAGGCCGCATCCGAGGGTCCCGGGCGCCAAGCCCTGGAGTGGTGGAGCCGTCTGGTCAGGCGACCGTCGAGCTTGCTGCAGATTACCAAGCCGAAGAGCTGGCGGCGCTATCCTTACCCCTTCATCTACGGTCAAAGCGACCCGACCCTTTTCCCCGTGACGGCCTGGCGCAACTGCTCGCGCATGGCCCTTTCCCTGGAGGCCATCGAAAACTGGTCCGAGGACAGCTTCGACGAAGACGATCCGCTGTTGATCGAGGAGGTCCGGTCACGCGTTTTGCCGCGACGCGGCATCCGGGCGCGGCCCGACGAAATCCTCGTCACCCTGGGCGCGCAGAATGCGATCTACCTGGTGGCCGAACTGCTGATGGAGACGGGGAGCCGCGTGGGGGTGGAAGACCCGGGCTATGTCGACGCGCGCAACATCTTTGTCAACCGAGGCGCGGAGTTGGTGGCACTGCCCGTGGACCATCACGGGCTCATCGTCGACCAACAGTTGGACGACTGCGATGTCATCTACATCACCCCGAGCCATCAGTCGCCGACCACGGTCACAATGGCGCGCGACCGTCGCGACGCCTTGATGGTCAAGGCCAGCGAGAAGGGTTTTCTGGTGATCGAGGACGATTACGAGGCCGAGGCGAATTTTACCGCCTCGCCCTCCACGGCCCTCAAGGCGCTCGACCGCGATGGCCGTGTGATCTACGTCGGATCCTTCTCCAAGTATCTCGCGCCGGGTCTGCGTATGGGGTTTATCGTCGCGTCGCCTGACTTCATCCGCGAGGTGCGCGACTTGAGGCGCCTCGTGCTGCGTCACCCGCCCACCAATAACCAGCGCACCGTCGCCCTCTTCGTGGGCGGCGGTTACTACGATGCCCTGATGAACCGGCTGCAGCGCACCTACCAGGAGCGTTGGACGGTCGCGCGAAATGCCCTGCGGCAGCATCTGCCGGGGTGCTCGGTGAGCCAGTCCTCGGGCGGAACCAGTTTTTGGGTCCGCGGGCCGGAGCAGTTGGATGCCGATGTCCTGGCGCGCGACTGCCTGGCGCGCGGGATCGTGATCGAACCCGGATCGGTTCACTTCATCGCCTCGCGGCCGCCCCGGAACTACCTTCGCATTGGCTTTTCATCGATCAAGGCGGATCGCATCGAACCGGGCGTGCGTCTTCTGGCCGAGGTTCTGGCGGGGCATCTAAAACAGTGATGGGTGGAGAATTGTGGGGCCGGCGCGCGCGGCGTGGGGATCCTACCGCTGCGCGGCGGTATCAGTCGTCGAACAGGGCGTCGATGGCGTCTTGCTTGTTGACCTTGTGATCGCCGTTCACGATGGCGCCGGCCAGACTGTTCAGCGACTGCAATTCCAGGGACAGGCCCGAAATGAGCACCTTGAGGCGTTCGCTGTCGCCCCCCTCGATGATACCGCCGATCTGGCCCAAGGCATCCGTGATCATTTCCTTTAGCGTATCGATCGTCGTGTCGAAGGGCTCGCGGTAGTCCCGGGGAGCCGCGTCATAGGCCAGGCTGTACACTTCCGAGTGCGCGAATCCGCTGTCGTCAAAGTGCTGCTTGTAGGTCTTGAACTCCCAATCGCGAACCTCTTCGAAGATATCGGGCATGTCCGGTATGAGGTCGAGCATCATGATGACCTCGCCGAAATGGTTCAGATAGTCCGTGGCGAGGTAGGTGATCGGATTGATGTTGAGGCCGACGATGCGTTCCGACAGATCGAACGAATCCACGGCGGAATCATCCTGTGCAGCAGGCATTTGTTGCTCCAGCAATGATAGTGCCCCCCTGACTAAAGACGGTCCGCCGACACCGCATGAGAGGTAAGACATTAATCGCTGCTGCTTTCTAAATCCTTTATCTTAACTAAACCGGGAGAAAGTCGGTACAATTAGACTAAACTTATAATCGCAACTCAGGGAGTTCTCCGGCGAAAATCTCTGCGCCCAGCGCGGTTTCTGGCCCTTAGGCCAAGAACTGGCTGCGGTCGGGGTAGTCCTCGATGTTGGTGTAGTAAACCGTGACCTCCTGGCCGGCGTCCAGATCGCACAGGGCAGTCAATTCGGCCCAGAGCCCCAGCGGATCGCGCCGCCAAATGACCCTGGCGCCTGGCTGTTCCGCGTGATTGCACAGGGAAGACAGCCCGAGCGCGATAAAGCCGTCGACATTCTGGCCTTTGCCATACTGCGCCGGATCGACAAAATAGTGACTGAACAGGGCAGTGCGGTCGATCGTTGTCCTCTCTGACGCGGGGAACTCGATTGCCGGTGCCCGCTCGATCACCGTGCCCTGGGCAAAAAACTGGCCGGCTATGACGCCGCGGCCCTTGCCCTCGATCCAGTCGACATAGAGCGAGGTGGAAAGCCTCTCAGCGCCGGTGCTCCGCTCAATGGATTGGTGAGAAAAAGACTGGGGTGCAAATGGCGAGACCAAGGCCATCTCATGACCTCCTGGCATTGTTTCAAGGGTCTAGGATCTGATGGGAGGACTCAGAGTCGGGGGTACCTCCCCAATTTATGAGGTTTGCTATCGGCTCCCGGTGGGATCGCGAGGACGCCGGTCCGGCCGCGGCTAGGGGCCCCCCGCCGCGATGACGGCCAAGGCCGTCGAGGCAAGCCGGGCCTCGGGCGGATCGGCCCGGGAAGTCAGGATGATGGGAACCTGCGCGCCCATCACCAGGCCCGCGGCGGTGGCGCTGAGGAGATAGACCATGGCCTTGAAGAGCGCGTTTCCTGTTTCGATGTTGGGAACCAGGACGATATCGGCGCGTCCGGCGACCTCGCCCCGATGTCCCTTGATCGCCACCGCTTGAGGCGAGATCGCCAGATCCAGGGCCAGAGGCCCCTCGATCAGGGCTCCGGCGAGTTCGCCCGCTCGGGCCAGGGCGACGATTTCCTCCGCCTCGCGGCTCGAGGGCATGGCGTCGTTCGGCACCTCGGTGGCCGACAGGACGGCCAGGCGTGGCTGTTCCTGGCCCAAGGCGTGATGGAGGGCGATGGCGTTGCGCGCGATATCGAGTCTGGTTTCGATCGAGGGGGCCACATTGACCGCGGCGTCGGTGATCGTCAGGGCCCCCTCCCGGTCGGGCAGGGTCATGTAAAAGAGGTGGCTCAGGCGCCGTCCGGTCCGCAGTCCGCCGTCGCGGCGCAGGACCGCGCGCAGCAGCGTGTCGGTGTGGACATGGCCTTTCATCAAGGCCTCGGCCCGGCCCTGGCTCGCCAAGGTCACCGCCAGTGCGGCAGCGCTCGCCTCGTCTTCCGCCGCCAGGGCCTCGAATGCCGCGATGTCCCAGCCCAGGCGCTCGGCTGTGGCCGCCAGTCGGGCCGGATCGCCGACCAGCAGCGGCTCGATGAGACCCGCCTCGGTCGCCAGCCTGGCACTTTCGAGCGCCACTTCGTTGTCGGCCCCGACGATGGCGACGCGCAGTCTCTTTCCTTGGCGCGCGCGGGCCAGAAGATGGTCGGGGCAGCGATAGGGCAGGGTGCTGAGCATAGTGGATGGATCGCTTGTCGATGAGAGGGGTGGACGGCCAGATCGCGAGCGGCTAGAGATTCAAGAAAGCGCAGTGTGCAGTGAAGAACAAGCGGTCTCAACCCCGTGACCGGGGGTCGACGGGTTGAGCCAGACGGAAATTTGCCCGACCCTTGTTCCGGGCGTGACCGCAACAAACGAAAGGTCCCAGCCATGAGCCTCGCCCCGAACTCCGCGGCCGCCCGCGATGTCGCCTACACCCTTCACCCCTACACGAACCTCGCCGTTCATGAGGAAAAGGGTCCCATGATCGTCACCAAGGGCGAGGGGATCTACATCTGGGACGACGATGGCAAGCGCTACATCGAGGGATTGGCCGGACTCTGGTGCACCGGTCTTGGCTTCAGCGAAAAGCGTCTGGTGAAGGCGGCGACCAAGCAACTCGAGGAGATGCCCTACACCCACACCTTCGCGCACCGCTCCTCGATGCCGGTGATCGAGCTTTCCGAAAAGCTGATCTCGATCGCGCCCGAACCCCTGACAAAATCCTTTTTCGTCAATTCCGGGTCAGAGGCGATCGATGCCGCGATCAAGTTCGTCTGGTACTACAACAACGCCCTGGACCGTCCCGAAAAGAAGAAAGTCATTTCGCGGCTCCGGGGCTATCACGGCGTCACCATTGCCGGCGGATCCCTGACCGCGATGTCCTATGCACAGACCGGCTTCGACCTGCCGATCGACCGGGTGCTCCATACCGACACCCCCTGTTACTATCGCTATGGGCTTCCCGGAGAAAGCGAAGAGGAATTCTCCACCCGGCTGGCCAATAATCTCGACAAGTTGATCCAGGATGAAGGCCCCGAGACCGTGGGCGCCTTTTTCGCCGAGCCGGTCATGGGCGCCGGCGGCGTGTTGGTCCCGCCGGCGGGTTACTTCGAAAAAGTTCAGGCGGTTCTGCGCAAGCACGATGTTCTGCTGGTTGCCGACGAGGTGATCTGCGGCTTCGGCCGGACCGGCGAGATGTGGGGCTGCGAGACCTATGGCATCCGGCCCGACATTCTGACCTGCGCCAAGCAACTGTCGTCGGCTTACCTGCCGATCGGGGCCACGCTGATATCCGAGCCGGTCTACGAGGCCTTTGTCGAGCACAGCCGCAAGCTCGGCGTCTTTGGCACCGGTCACACCTACGGCGGACATCCGGTGCCCGCGGCGGTCGCCCTGGAGACCCTGAAGATTTATGAAGACGACGATATTCTGGGTCACGTCCGGGCGGTCATGCCTCGGTTCCACGAACGCCTGGCCAGGTTGAACGACCTGGATCTGGTCGGCGAGGCGCGGGGCGTGGGCCTCATCGCCGGGGTCGAACTGGTCGCCGACAAGGCAAGCAAGGAACAACACCCACCGGAGTCAAAGGCCGCGGCAAAGGTCGCCGAAGAGGCTCTGGCGCGGGGCTTGATCGTGCGCGGTCTGCCCGGCGACGTGGTCGGTATCTGTCCGCCTTTGATCATCACGGAACCGGAGATCGACGTGCTTTTCGATGCCATGGAAGGCGCGTTGAAGGCCACGGCGGCTCAGCTTTAGGGGGTCACCCAAGGAGAGCCTGAGAGAGACCGATCACCGCCAGCACGCTCAAGAGCAGGAGGACCAGGGGCCGATAGCGCCCCTTGTCGTCGCGGGCGAAGAGCCGGTGTCCCAGGGCGATGCCGGCGACTGTCGGAATGGCGAAGATGGCGGCAAGCAGCAGCACTTGCAGGTCGATCACGCCCTGCTGGGCAAACGCGCCGGCGGCGATGGCGTTGATGATCAGCAGATAACTCGTGGCGCTGGCCCGGACCCCGCCATCGGGCTTGCCGATCGCCAGGAGATAGATCACGAAGGGGAGCCCGCCCAGCGCCGCGACCCCATTGGTGAAGCCCGAGACGACGCCGATGGCCAGGGTCAGCCAGGGACCTTTTCGCGGCGTAATCTGGATGCGCCGCCACAAGAACAGCGTCGCCAACAGGACCAGGATTGAAATCGTCAACTTGAGGTCGCTGGCGGGCAGCGCCTGAAGGCTCCACAGCCCGATCGGCGTTCCCACCAGAGCCCCGGCGAGAAACCAACGCATCAGGGGCCAGTCCGCTTGGCGCCAAGCCGACGGCGCCATGGCGACGCTGGAAACCAGCTCCAGCAGCAAGGCGATGGGCACGACCTGGGCCGCGGGCAGGATCAGCGTCAGGCCGGTCACCAGAAGCGCCGCCAGACCAAAGCCGCTGAAGCCGCGAATGATGGCCGCCAGGAATACGGCCAAAGCCGAAAGCCAGAGCAGGTTTGCAGGCAGGTCGATCGCCGCCAAGTCCTCTATTCCTTGAGACGCCTGTGCCGGTGACGGCGGACCGCCATACTGGAACAGGGCCGGCGAGTCGGCAACGATCGGAGAAGAGGGAGGGCTCTGGCGCCCTTCCCGGTCAGGCGGCCAGGTTTTTCAGCTTGTGACCGTCACGGACATAGAGGTGGGAGAGGCCGACCTCGGCCTCCTTGACGGAGTAGGCCGCGCTTTCGCCTCGGAACTTGCAGGCATTGACCACATGATCGGCGATGAACCGGGGCTGATAGCCGGCCAGCTCCATCTGATAGTTGTTCTGCAGTTCCTCCAGCACAAAGTCGAAGACCTCGTCGGTCAACGTCAGGCCGCGAGCCTCCGAGACCCGCTCGAAGATCTGTCGAAACACGTCGGCGGTCGGGGCGATGGTTTTCAGCTTGTAGGGGATGCGCCGTAGGAAGGCCGGATCCATCAATTCTCCGGGGGACATGTTCGTGGCGAAAATGACCAGTTCGTCGAACGGCACGGAGAAGGTCTTGCCACTGTGCAGTTTCATGAAATCGACGCGGCTCTCCAGCGGAACGATCCAGCGATTGAGCAGGTCCGTGGGCGACACGAACTGGCGACCGAAATCGTCGATCAGGAAAGTGCCGCCGAGCGCTTTCAGATGGATCGGGGCTTCGTAGAACTTGGAGACCGCGTTGAACTCGAGATCAAGCATGGAGAGAGTGAGTTCGCCACCGACCATCACGAAGGGACGCTTGCAGGGCACCCAGCGCTTGTCGCTATCGTCACGGATGGCGCTGGGCTTGCCGACATCGGTCGTGGCCGCCATCGGCTCGTGGATCGAGGGGTCGAAGACCTTCATGACACTGCCTTCGATATCGACGGCGTGGGGCACGTAGATCGTGTTCTCGAAGATACCTCCTATACGCTCGGCCATGGAGGTCTTGCCGTTGCCCGGCGGACCGTAGAGCAGAATGCATTTACCGGCGTTGATCCCGGGGCCGATGTTGTCGATGAACTGGTCGGTCACGATCAGATCGGAAAAGGCCTCCTCGATCATCTTCTGATCGACCCGCTCGTTGGTGATCTTCTGGTCGACGATGCGCGCCTGGTAGTCTTGCAGGGGCACCGGAACCGGGCCGATATACTGATTGTGCTCGTAGGCATCCGCGGCGAAGCGCCGCCCGGCCTCGCTGAGGGCGTAGCTCATCTCGTTCGATCCGGCGCCGCCGGAACCCTGGGCGCTGACCAGCTTTTGCTGCGTCGCCTCGTCGAGGAGCCGCATGATCAGGCTCGCCGGCAGCATGATAAAGTCGCGCAGCTCGGAGGGGGTCTGCAGATCGACCGCGAACATGGCCTTGGTCAGCAGCTTCAAAAGCTGCGCCGTGGACAGGCCCGTGGCCTCGATCGAGCGGGGTGCCTTGGGCTTCGAGTTCAGCAGCGCCTCGAGTTGAGATTCCGATACGACACCGAGCGCGATCAGGGAATCGCCAAGCAATCCCCCTTCCATCTTTTGACGCTCCAGGGCGCGATCGATATCGGCCTGTGCACAGATACCGCGCGCGATCAGGATCTTGCCGAGCTGCATGGTCCAAGTTCCCCGCTATCCACAATCAGAGAGGGCTTCTCTATCGAAGAGGATTCTCTATTAGAGAGGGAAAACAGGGTATCGGAGGAAGGTTTATGGAATGGTAAAGTTCCATGAATTTCGCGCGCGCCCGGGCTGCGTTGGCAAGGCGATTGTTTTCCTTGGGATTCCTTCCTATAAAGCGACTGTATCCCGGGGTGAAATCGCGGCCCTGTCGAATCGGCCGCTGAACACCAGAACAACCGAACGAGATCGTTCATGGCCGATTTCGCCGCCGCACGCCTCAATATGGTCGAGAGCCAGATTCGGACCAACAAGGTCACGGATCGCGCCCTGATCGAGTGCCTGGAGACACTGCCGCGCGAGCGTTTCGTGCCCGAGGCCCTTCAATCCCTTGCCTACATCGATGAAGACCTGGAGGTGGCCGGGGGCCGCTACCTGCTGGAGCCCATGGTCTTGGCCCGGTTGATCCAGGCCGCGGCGCCCGCTTCCGGCGATATGGTTTTGGATATCGCCTGCGGCAGCGGCTACTCCAGTGCGGTACTCGCCGCACTCGCTGGCACGGTGGTGGCGTTGGAAGATGACGCCGACCTGGTCGCCATGGCGAACAGCGTGCTGAACGACCTGGAAATCGGCAATGCCGTGGTGGTTCAGGGCCCGCTAACCGAAGGCTACGCCAAGCAAGGACCCTATGATGTCATTGTGATCGGCGGCGCGATCGATCTTCTGCCCGAAGCGATCACCGGGCAGTTGGCGGAGGGGGGTCGCTTGGTGGCGGTGGTGACAGATGAAAACGGCCTGGGTCGGGCGACTGTGGTGCAGCGCAACAACGGGAAGCTCGCGCGCCGCGTGATGTTCGATGCCAATGTGAAGCCGTTGCAGGCATTCCGCCGGGAGCCGGGGTTCGTATTCTAGCGACCTGCCGGTTCTGACCTGTGGGACCTCGCGGGGGCAAGGAGTGTACGCGTCGTCATTGCCATGGTAAGGCTCATCATCTCTATTGAGACATGAGACGCCCTGGACCGGGGTGCGGCGCTTTGGCGGTCGGTAAAACTGTATTCTGGGGAGAAGCATGAGGACGCGAGGCGAAACCAGCGGTGTTTCCGGTGTGTCCAGGCGGACAAGAAAAATGTGGTGCGAAAAGCTGCGTTTTTGCCAACCGCTCTTGGCCGGTTTGTTGGCGGCCGCTGTCGTCGGCACGGCCACGTTGGGCGGCCCGGCCAGGGCCCAGTCGCTCGAGGATGCCCTTATTCAAACATACCTGTCCAACCCCACTTTGCGGGCGGCCCAGGCCGAACTGCGGACGGTCAATGAAAACGTTCCCCAGGCGCTGGCCGGTTTTCGTCCTCTGGTCAGCAGTGACGCCTCCACCGGTTATGGCTATACCGGAGTGGAGCAGCCGGTGAACAGCACCTCCGACCGGGTGCCGGCCGATGCCGAACTCTCCATCATCCAATCCCTTTACAGCGGTGGCCAGACCGTTGCGGCGATTGCCCGCGCCGAAAACGAAGTGCAGGCACAGCGCGCGTTTCTCAAAGCCACGGAGCAGTTGGTCCTGCTGCAGGCGGTCACGGCTTACCTGGACGTCTGGCGCGATCAATCGATCGTCGAGTTGAACAAGAGCAACGAAGCGGTGCTCGCACGGCAACTGGAGGCCTCGAGAGATCGCTTCGAAGTGGGCGAAATCACCCTGACCGACGTCGCGCAATCGGAGAGCCGCTTGGCTCTGGCCACGGCCGACCGGATTGCCGCGCAAGGCAATCTGAGCGCCAGCCAGGCGGTCTACGAGCGTGTCGTGGGCTCGCGGCCGGGGGAACTCGTGCAGCCGGCGCCCGTTGAGGGGATGGCCGCCAGCTTGAGAGAGCTGATCGAATTGTCGATTCAAGATGACCCCGAGGTGGTCGCCGCCAACTTCCTCGAGCGCGCCGCCCGCAAGTCGATCGTCGAGGCCGAAGCCGAGTTTCTTCCGGAAGTGCGGCTGCGCGGCAATCTGCGCTATCAACACGAGTCGGGAAGCGCGAACTCCGAGAGCCACAGTGGCGAGATCCTGGCCGAGGTGGTCGTTCCGCTCTATCAGCAGGGGGCGGTGTCAAGTCAGGTTCGCGCGGCCAAACAGTTTGCCAGTCAGGCGCGATTCGAGATCGACGTGGCCCGGCTTCAGGCGCAAGAGGATGCGATCCAGGCCTGGGAAGGGCTGCAGACGGCGCGGGCACAGATCGAGTCTTTCGAAGCCGCGGTTCGCGCGACATCGATTGCGCTCGAGGGCGTGCGTCAGGAGAACGCGGTCGGGGCCCGAACCGTGCTCGATATCCTCGATGCGGAGCAGGAGTTTCTCGACGCCCAGGTCGGCCAGGTGGGTGCCACCCGTGACGAACTGGTGGCCCGGTTTGCCGTCCTCGATGCCATGGGCAGATTGACGGCACGGGACATCGGCCTGCCGGTGGAGAGCTATGATCCTGATCTGGATTACTTCAAGGTCCGCGACAAGTGGTTCGGCACTGATGCGCCGGGCACCGAGTAATGCACCATCGCGCATCGGAAGAATGAAAGTCTTCTTTTGCAATTGCAGTGGAATTGTTAAGAATATTACTCTAATTGGGTCATATCATTGTGTCTGGGGCTTTGAGACATGAGCGAGGCTGACGGCCAAAACGAACCCTCCATGGAAGAAATCCTGGCGTCGATCCGCCGGATTATCTCTGATGAGGATGCCGAGGCCGAGGATGCCGCCCAAGAGGCTGCCCCGGCGGAAGCGGCCGCCCCGACAGAAGAGGCTGCCCCGGAAGAAGCGGCTGCGGAAGAGGACGACACGCTCGAGCTGACCGAGTTGGTCGAGGAAGAGGCCGCCCCGGAGCCCGAACCGGAGCCCGAACCGGAACCCGAGCCGGAACCCGAGCCCGAGCCGGAACCCGAGCCCGAAATCGACGATATCGAGCTGGCTGGCGATGAGCCGGAGGCACCGGACGATGCGGCCGAGGCCCCGAGCGATAGTTTTCTCGAAGACGCGACCACCACCGCCGCCACGGCCTCTTTGGCCAGCGTGGTGGGCCAAATCAACGCGGAAAGATCAGCCGCGTCTTCCGGCGTGTTCGCACGCAGTCTGGAGGAGGTAGTACGCGACGCTTTGACGCCGCAACTGAAGGTCTGGCTGGACCGCCACCTTCCTGACCTGGTGGAACGTATCGTCAGGGAGGAGATTAAAAAGATGGTGCGCCGCGTCGAGGACAGCTAGAACACCGCCGATCGAGCCATAACCCGTCGGCGATCCGCACCGTCGATCGTCACATCAATACTTGCGAGGAACGGCCAGCGATGCTGGAGAAAACTTTCCGTCCGAGTGACGTAGAGGCCAAGCACTATTCGCGTTGGGAAGAAAGCGGTGCCTTTGGCGCCGATGTCAATTCCAACGAAAAGCCCTATGTGATCATGATCCCGCCGCCCAACGTCACGGGCATTCTGCACATCGGTCACGCCTTGACCTTCACGGTCCAGGACACGCTGATCCGCTATCACCGGATGAAGGGCCACGACACGCTCTGGCAGCCCGGCACCGATCATGCCGGCATCGCGACGCAGATGGTGGTCGAGCGCCAGTTGGGCGAGGAAGGGCAAAGCCGGCACGATCTGGGTCGGGAGAAGTTTCTCGAGCGGGTCTGGGAGTGGAAGACGAAGTCCGGCGGGACCATCACCCGCCAACTGCGCCGCCTGGGCGCGTCGCCGGACTGGCAGCGCGAGCGCTTTACCATGGACGAGGGTCTGTCCAAGGCGGTGCTCAAGGTCTTCGTGCAGCTCTACAAGGAAGGTTTGATCTACAAGGATCAGCGACTGGTCAATTGGGATCCCAAGTTACATACCGCGATCTCGGACCTCGAGGTCCAGCAGCGCGACGTGAAGGGGCATCTCTGGCACATCCGCTATCCCATCGAGGGCGAGAAGGACCGCTTCCTGGTGGTCGCCACGACCCGCCCCGAGACCATGCTGGGAGACAGTGGCGTGGCGGTGCACCCCGACGACGACCGCTACCGCGATCTGGTCGGCAAGCGCTGTCTCTTGCCGCTGGTCGGGCGCGCCCTGCCGATCGTGGCCGACGACTATGTCGACCCGCAGACCGGGTCTGGCGCGGTCAAGATGACCCCGGCGCACGACTTCAACGACTTCGAGGTCGGCCGGCGCCACGACCTGGAGCAGATCAATATTTTCGATGCCGATGCCCGGATCAACGACAACGCCCCGGAAAAGTACCGCGGCCTCGATCGCTTCGCGGCGCGCGAGGCGGTGGTCGCCGACCTGGAGGCCCTGGGTCTGATCGAGGGGGTCGAGGACCATGCCCACAAGGTCCCCCATGGCGACCGCGGCGGCGTGCCCATCGAACCCTGGCTCACGGAGCAGTGGTACGTCGATGCCGCGACCCTGGCCAAGCCGGCAATCGAGGCGGTCGAGACCGACAAGACGGTTTTCGTGCCCCGGCGGTGGGAGAACACCTACTTCGAATGGATGCGCAACATCCAGCCCTGGTGTATTTCGCGCCAGCTCTGGTGGGGTCACCAGATCCCGGCCTGGTACGGCCCCGACGGCACGGTCTTCGTCGAGGAAACCGAGGCCGCGGCGCTGACCGCCGCCGCGGCGCACTATGGCAAGCCGACGGCGCTGGAGCGCGATCCCGATGTCCTGGACACCTGGTTCTCCTCCGCCCTCTGGCCCTTCTCAACCCTTGGCTGGCCGGAAGAGGCGCCCGAGGTGGCGCGCTACTACCCCGGCGATGTCCTGGTCACCGGCTTCGATATCATCTTCTTCTGGGTCGCCCGCATGATGATGATGGGCATTCACTTCATGGGCGAGGTGCCGTTCCACACGGTCTACATCCACGGACTGGTCCGCGCCGCGGACGGCCAGAAGATGTCGAAGTCCAAGAACAACATGATCGATCCGCTGGAGATCATCGACGAGTTCGGCGCCGATGCGATCCGCTTCACCCTGGCGGCGCTGTCGATTCCGGCGGGCCAGGACGTCAAGCTGAGCCAGTCGCGCATCGAGGGCTATCGCAATTTCGCGACCAAGCTGTGGAATGCCGCGCGCATGGCGGAAATGAACGAGGCGCGCTGGCGGGCGGACTTCGATCCGGCCGGGGTCGCCACGCCGCTCAACCGCTGGATCGTCTCGGCCGTGGCCGGACTGGGACGGCGGCTCGATGACTTCTTCGAGGGCTACCGCCTGAACGATATCACCAACGAACTCTACCACTTCGTCTGGCATTCCTTTTGCGACTGGTATCTGGAGTTCGCCAAGCCGGTTCTGACCGGCCCGGACGGAGCGGCCAAGACCGAAACCCAGGCGACGCTGGCCTGGACCCTGGGCCAGATCCTGCATCTGCTGCATCCGGTGATGCCCTTCATCACCGAGGAGCTTTGGGAACATCTGGCCGGAGAGGCGGCGGGCGGCCCGCTGATCACGGGGCAGTGGCCGAGCTATGGCGACGAGCTGCTGGAGACAAGCGCGACCGCCGAAATGGAATGGGTCATCGCCCTGGTCTTCGAAGTCCGCGCCGTCCGCTCGGCGATGAACGTGCCGCCGGCGGAAAAGATCGCCTTGAAGGTCAAGGACGCGGCGCCCGAGGCACGGGCCCGACTGGCCAGCCACAGCGGCCTGATCGAACGCCTGGCGCGCGTGCTGCCGCCCGAGGAGATGGCCGGCGAGCCCGGCCTTGGCGACATCCCGGTCCTGGCCGAGGGCGCGACCTTCGTGTTGCCCCTGGGGGCGGTGATCGACGTGGCGGCCGAGGCCCAGCGCATGAAGAAGGCGGTCTCGGACGAGGAAAAGGAAATCGCCAAGATCGAAAAGAAGCTCGGCAACGCGCAGTTCCTGGCAAAAGCGCCAGACGAGGTCGTCGAGGAGCAGAAGACCCGGCTGGCCGCCGCCAAGGACACACACGCCCGCCTGAACGCCGCCCTGGCGCGTCTGCAGACCGGCTAGAGCCGCGTTCGCCACGATTCGCTTTCGTCCCCCGGGCTGTGAACCCCTTCACAATCTCCGGGGCGGCGGCGCCTTGCAAAATACCCTATCAGTTCGCAGGTCAAATGGACCGCCCGTTGCCGTGGCATCCGTCATCGCATCGCGGGCGGCTTCGAGAACCGGAAGCGAAAGGGTGCGGCCATGGCCGGCGGCAAAGGATTTATGGCGCTTTGGAGTATCGGCGACCCTTGCGAGGGCAAGCCCGACCAGCAGTCCAAGGATTGCAAGGAGGCCTTTTCCAAGGACCTGGCCGAGGTCGCCGAAACCCTGCGCCAGTTGGTCGGCCTGGGCAGCGAAGAGGTGCGGTCCAATCTCGCCAAGCAGCAAGACAAGGCCATCGGCGTCTATCAGAAGGTTCAGGGTGCCAACGATTCGGCACAGCCGGAGAAGGCTGAAAAGAACACCGGCAAGCTGCTGGACTGGACCGCCAAGCTGAAACAGGACGCCTTGTCGATGCTCGACAAGGCAAAGGCCGCCTACGATGAGTGGATGACCTACGCCGCGCTCCATCACGAAACCACGGAGCGGGTCGAGCAGCTCGACAAGGGCAAACATCCAAAGGCGCCGGCCTTTCTCAAGGCCCTGGAGCGGATCGACGGATTTGTCGCCGACAGCAAATGGCACGAGGCCAAGGTAGGGCTGGAAGCGCTCGCCGCGAAGGTCGGAGAAGCGCTGGATACGTTTCTGGCCGATCAAAAGCTATGGGAGGTGGAGTGCGCCGAGGCCCGCGACGCCCTGATGGAGCTCATGAAAGAGGTCGAGGCCATCACGGTCCTGCCCAAGCCGCTGGCGGGCCAACGCGTCCAGTTGAAAAAGCGCAACGGCACCATCCAACCGCTGGTCAAGGACGGGCTGTTCGAAGTCGCCATGGAGGCGGCCGACAGTCTCGCCGACGCCTGCGACACGTTTTTGGAGGAATACAAGGCCTGGCTCGCGTTGCAGGAGGAGTACGAGAAGCTCGAGTCAGAACTGCGGCCCAGAATCACGCAGGCCTTGAATGCCGATGCCTTCAACGAGGAACTGCGGACCGAGCAGAAGCTCATCGACAAGACCAACTCCAACATGGTCAACCAGGCCAAGGCCCTGGATTTCAAGACCACCCTGATCATGGCCAAGGACATGTCGGGGCGGCTCGACAACTTCGAAATGCGTTTGGCAGCGCTCGGCGATCAGGCCGGCGTGATCCCGTACTATGAGGCGATGAAGTCGCCGATCGCCAATGCCTTGGCCGCCCCCGATACCAAGGTCCTGGCGCCCTACCGTGCGGCGCTGGAGGCCGAGTGCGGTGCTATCGAGTCGGCAATCCTGGCCGAGGAGTTCGGCGAAGCCGGCGCCTGCCTCATTCCTCTCGACGAGGCGCTGGTCGCCTTCCAACGGGCCCAGACCGCGTTTGACAACAAGATCAAAGAGATCGAATCGCTGATCGACAACGCGCATGTCCTGCTGGAAGACGACATGACCCGGGCTGCCATCGAAAGCTTGTCGGAAGACGAACTGCAAAGCCTGCCGGGCGCCCTGCGCGGCAAGCTGATGAAGATCCTGAAGACCGGCATCATCATGCCGGAGGACAAGGCGGCCCAGGCGCGCCTGGCCGAGACCACGCCGGAAGACAAGAAAGACCACGGCAAGGAGCTCGCCGCGGCGCAAAAGCGCTACCAGGATCTGCTGAAGGTTCCCAAGGAAAAGCGCGAGAGGCTGAAGGAACAGCTCGGCGATCTGAAGGACCATCTGGCGATCGCGGAGAAATACCACAAGGAAGGCGACCACAGCCTGGTCGGCGAGTGGCTCATCGATATCAACGAGGATTTCGACGAGGCCCACGCCATTCTGGATCTGTTGACCGGCTACCCCGATGAAAAGTCGCTGAAGGCGGTGCTGGACAACCGCGAGGGCGCCGAGGCGCTGGACAAGATTATCAAGGGGCTGCCCGACAACACGCCGCAACAGGCCTTTCGCGCCGCCATCGAGGCGCGCTTCGGCAAGGAGGTCGAGCTCTGGGACACGCCGGCTGACTACGACGAACTGAATGCCACCGACGACAAGTCGATGAAGGCCACATACGAGGCGCTGGAGCTACTTCCCGATTGGCAGGTCGAAGGCAACGACCGCTTCGACAAGTTCGTGCGCTTTGCCGATAAAAAGAAGAAGACCTCCTACTACCGGCCCGGCCAGGACCAGGTCGAAGTGGCTTGCCGCGGGGCCAGCACGCCGTTCCTCGAAAAGGGTTGGGTGAACCCGAAAGACGAGGGCGTGCCTTCGGACTATCAGCGCAACCCGCACGCCCAGGACGCGCCGATCTATACCTTCACCACGCTCCACGAGGTCGGTCATGCCGTCGATGCCAAGGCGGCCTACATGGACAAGAATCAAGGAAAAGACCAGTTGGGCGGCTGGAAAGAATACGGATCGAACCCGTCGGTCATCGCAGAAATCGCGGCGGATCACTTCGGCTACGACAGCGGCCACATTCTCGACATGCTGAACCACAAGGAGCGCAAGGCGGCGAAGTTTCCCAAGCCACCGAGCAAGGACGAGGCCGCGGTCAAGGCCTGGAAGGATGCCTACGACAAGGCCCGGATCTGGTGCGAGGCGATCAGCGATCCGGACAAGAACGGGCTCTGGTGGTCGGCCAGCAGGTCCAAGAAGCATGCGATCGGCGGCCGCGTCTATCACAAGGCCTACAGTTCCTCATGGGTCAGCTACAACCTTGCGGCCCGCAGCCAGGGCATCACCCGCTACCAGTTCCGGGCGCCAGGCGAGTGGTTCGCCGAGATCTATGCGGCCTTCTACATGGGCCAGCTCAAGAGCTCGAACCCCCACAACAAATGGCTGCGCGCGCTCGAAAAGCCGCCCGCCTAACAGCCGCCAACTCCAGAGATCAGGATCGAAACGATGTCCATATTTCGCAACCAGACCGTCGCCTGTCCGTCCTGCGGCAGCGATGTCAGCTTCGAGGTGGTCTTCTCGGTCAACGCCGATCGGCGCCCAGACCTGCGCGACGAGATCATCGCGCGGCGGTTTCAGGAGGAAACCTGTGGCCAGTGCAAGACGGCCTTCCGACTGGAGCCGCAGTTGACCTACTACGACCTCCGGCGCGGTCAGTGGCTGGCCGTTCAACCGATCACCGAGAAAGGAAACTGGGCCGCGCGCGAGCAGGAATGCCGGGAGATTTACGAGCAGGCCTACGGCGAGAAAGCGTCGGATGCCGCCCGCGCCCTGGGCGAGGGCATCACACCGCGCTTGGTCTTCGGTTGGGCGGCCTTTCGCGAGAAACTCATTGTTGCCGAGGCCGGTCTGGACGACCGTTGCCTGGAGCGGCTCAAGCTGGCCCTGCTGCGCTGCCTGCCCCGCTTGCCCTGGGGTCAGACCGCCGAACTGCGCCTCGTCGAAGTGAAAGGCGGCAAGTTGGCCCTGGCCTGGATCGAAGCCTGGAAGGACGCGGCCGTCGAGGTCCTGGAAGTGGATCGCGCGCTCTATGACCAGATGGCGGACACCAGGGGGGCCTGGGCCGGCCTCATGAGCGAATCCGAGGCCGCCTTCTACGTCGATATGGAGCGCCAGATTTTCGCGCAGGCCGCCTAGATTTAACCCCGGTAGGCCTCCAGCGCGGTGAGCAGTGCCTCGCTGTCGCTGGCTTCGTTGTAGATCGCCGCCGAGACCCGCAGCCAGTTGCGGCCCTGAATCTCGTTGACCGAGACCACGACGTCGTGCCGCGCGTCCAGGGCCATGGCGATCTGCTTGGGGTCACCGTCGAAGCCGTCGGGGAGACGCAGGGTCGCCATCGAGCCCATCATCGCAGCCGGGCCGGACAGGGGTTCTCCCAGGGCGCCGGAGAGCCTCGCGCCCATGGCCAGCGCCAAGGCCTGGCCCCGTTGTCGCAGGGCTGGCCCGCCCATGGCCTCGTGCCAGTCGAGTGCCGCGGTCACCGAGAGCCAGGCACTGGGATCGCGGGTGCCGGTCCAGTCGAACTCGGCCCGGTATCCCAGCCCGTAGCCGTGGGAGATGATCACCGGATGCAAATGATCCTGCCTGGCCGGCGCGGTCCAAAGAAAGCCGCAGCCGCGCGGGGCGCAGAGCCACTTGTGGCCATTGCCGACATACCAGTCGACCCCGAGCGCCGGAATATCCAGGTCGAGCATGCCCGGGGCATGGGCGCCGTCGACGAAGAGGGCGACATCCGCTCGCCGGCAGCGCGCGGCAATTTCGGCAACGGGCAGGATCAGGCCCGAGCGGGAAGTGACATGGTCGATGAAGACCGCCTTGGTGCGCGGCCCGATCCGCGCCTCCAGGACCGCCACCACGGCTGCCGGGTCGGGGACCGGGATCGGCAGGGCGATCTCTTCGATTTCAACTCCCCGCCGCCCGGCGTGATGCCGCAAGGCCTGACGCACGGCGTTGTAAACCTCGCCGGTCGCCAGCAGATGGTCGCCGGGCTCCAGGACGAGAGAGGCGATGACGGCGTTGGCGCCGGCCGTGGCATTGTCGACGAAGACCCAGTCGTCGCCTCGGCCGCCGAACGCCGCGGCGACCCGCCTGGCGGCCTCCCGCAGCAGGTCCGGCAGTTCGGCCCGCATGAAGCCGGTCGGGTTGCGCTCGATGCGTTCGCGCCAGCCGGCCTGCGCCGCGGTCAGGGCCAGGGGCACGGCGCCATAGGAGCCATGATTGAGATGCGTCTTGCCGCTGTCCAACGCGAAGTCGGCAAGGCGCAGGTGGCCATAGTCGATCATCGCTCGGTCTCCCAGATCACGCCGCGCGGACCAGGGGCCGGGTCAGGCAGGTCGGGCCGCCTTCGCCCTTGGCGGAGATTTCCGAGCCGTCGTAGAGCGTCACCTGGCAACCGGCGGCCTCCAAACGGCGGCGGGTTTCCGGGTTGCCCTCGACCATCAGGCCGTGGCGCGGCGCCAGCGCCAGGACGTTGCAGGCCATCGAGGCAAACTCCTCGTCGGGGACCTCCACCAGGGTCATGCCGCGGTCCAGCAACCAGGTGCGGAAGGGCACCGACATGAGCGGCGAGTAGACCAGCGCCAGATCGTGATCCAAAGGGCTGACGATCGACATCAGGTGAAATACATCGGCCGGCCCCTTGTAGTGGGGCAGGGGGACGACCTGGAGGTCCACTTCCGGCCCCAGAAGGTCGCGCAGTTGGGCGATGCCGCTGGCATTGGTGCGATAGCCCCAGGCGACCGCGCAGGTCGTGGCGTCGAACCAGACGAAGTCGCCGCCCTCGACCTTGCCGTCGTCCTTCACCGCGCCGGCCTGCGGCAGATCCAAACCGGTAAAGAAAGCGGCGGCGACGGCCGGCTCGCCCTCGCGTTCGGCCTTGCCCATGGCGCAGTCGATCATGCCCGCTGGCGAGATCAGGTTGGCGTCGCGGACGTAGAGACTGTCGAGAAAGAGCGCGTCGTCGCCGGGCAGGAAATCGATTCCCGCGCCGGCTCCTTCGATGATCCCGACGAGGCTGTCGTACTGGGCCAGGGCGCGGTCGAAATCCGGCTCGGCATGGTAGTTCAGGCGCTGCCACTCCCGGGCGATCTTGTCGCGGCTGCGAAAGGCCTCGCGCGGGTGACGCAGCGCCACCCGTTCCAGGCGGCCGTACTCATTGAAAGCGGTCATGGGATCCCCGAGCCTCTTGGCAAATTGTGAATCAGCGCGCTAGCTAGCCGATAGGACCCACCGGCGTCAATCCGGCCCCCCGGAGCCTTCAGAGGACTGGCCGGGTCGGCGATCTATCGGGTGCCGGCCCGTCCGATAGGGCAAAAGAAACCGGTGGAGCCATCGCGATGCCGTCGCTATGCTGCCCGCCGCTTTAAAAGCCGATGACAGCATCGGTGTGGGGAGGTTCGAAATGCCACTTGATTCCGACAGCAATCCCTCGTTCGACAAGGCCAAGCTGCCGAGCCGCCATGTATCGGTCGGGCCGGCCAGCGCCCCGCATCGGTCTTACTACTATGCCATGGGCATGACCGACCGGGAGATCACCCAGCCCTTCGTTGGCGTGGCGACCTGCTGGAACGAGGCCGCGCCCTGCAACATCTCCCTGGCGCGCCAGGCCCAGGTGGTCAAGCGCGGTGTCAAGGCGGCCCAGGGAACGCCGCGCGAGTTCACCACCATCACCGTGACCGACGGCATCGCCATGGGTCACTCCGGCATGAAGTCCTCCCTGGTCAGCCGCGATCTGATCGCCGACTCGGTGGAGTTGACCATGCGCGGGCACTGTTATGACGCCCTGGTCGGGCTGGCCGGCTGCGACAAGTCGTTGCCCGGCATGATGATGGCCATGGTGCGGCTCAACGTGCCCTCGGTCTTCATCTACGGCGGCTCGATCCTGCCGGGCCGCCACAAGGGCAAGGATATCACGGTCCAGGATGTCTTCGAGGCGGTCGGCGCCCACTCGGCCGGCAAGATCGACGACGATGAACTGCGCGACATCGAATGCGCGGCCTGCCCGTCGGCCGGGTCCTGCGGCGGCCAGTTCACCGCCAACACAATGGCCTGCGTGTCCGAGGCGATCGGCCTTGCATTGCCCGGCTCGGCCGGTGCGCCGGCGCCCTACGAGTCCCGCGATGCCTTTTGCGAGGCCTCGGGCGAGGCGGTGATGAACCTCCTGGCGCTCGGTATCCGGCCGCGCGATCTGGTCACCCGCAAGTCGCTGGAGAACGCCGCGCGCGTGGTGGCGGCCTCGGGCGGCTCGACCAACGCCGGCCTGCACCTGCCGGCCATTGCCCACGAGGCCGGCATCGATTTCGATCTGCACGACGTCTGCGACGTCTTCCGCTCGACCCCCTACATCGCCGATCTGAAACCGGGCGGTAAGTACGTTGCCAAGGACCTCTTCGAGGTCGGCGGCGTCGGCATTATCATGAAGGCCCTTATGGACGGCGGCTATCTGCATGGCGACTGCATCACGGCGACCGGCAAGACCATCGCCGAGAACTTGGAAACGGTCCGCTTCCCCGAGGCCCAGGACGTGGTGCGCAAGACCAGCACGCCGCTCAGCGCGACCGGCGGCGTGGTCGGGCTCAAGGGCAACCTGGCGCCCGAAGGCGGCATCGTGAAGATCGCTGGGATGGAAACGCTTCGTTTCAGCGGACCGGCCCGCTGCTTCGATTGCGAGGAGGACGCCTTTGCCTGTGTCCAGGCCCACGGTTACCAGGAGGGCGATGTTTTCGTGATCCGCTACGAAGGCCCCAAGGGCGGCCCCGGCATGCGCGAGATGTTGGCGACCACGGCGGCTCTCTACGGCCAGGGCACGGGCGGCAAGGTCGCCTTGATCACCGATGGCCGCTTTTCCGGCGCGACCCGCGGCTTTTGCATCGGCCATGTCGGCCCGGAAGCCGCGGTCGGCGGACCCATTGCCCACCTCAAGGACGGCGACTTGATCACCATCGATGCCGCGGCCGGTACCATCGAGGTCGACCTCAGCGAGGCGGAACTGGCCGAACGCGCCAAGGGCTGGCAGCCACGGTCCCACGACTTCCAGTCCGGGGCCTTGTGGCGCTATGCCCAGACGGTCGGCTCGGCCGAAAAGGGCGCCGTGACCCATCCCGGCGGCGGCGCCGAGACCCACTGCTTCGCCGATATCTGACCTGAACCGTGTTGTAACGTCGAATGAGCGAGGCAGACGAAGAGCGATTGGTCGGGGTGGAGACCCAGTTGGCCCATCAAGGCCAGACGATCGATGAGCTCAGTGCCGTGATCTCCAAACAGTGGTCCCTGCTGGAGCGCTTGGAGCGGCGTCTGGAGCGCATCGAATCGCGCCTGCTGGAAATGGAAGGCGCGGTCGCGGCCGCCGGGCCGCCGGAGCCCCCGCCGCCGCATTATTGATCCTTTGCCATCGCCTTCTTTAGCACCAGGCAAGGCAGGATGATCGAAACCGCCAGCATGCCGACCAGGATCAAGGCGCTTTCGACGCTCCAGCGGTCGCTGACCAGGCCGAACAGCGTCGGCGCAAAGGCGCCCGCGCCGATTCCCAGGGTATAGAAAAGCCCGAAGGCCCGCGCCTGACGCTGGGGGTCGACGAAATCGCCCACCGTGCCGTAGAGCACCGATGACGTGCCGTTGAGCGCCAGGCCAATGACGGGCAGGAGCGCCAGTGCCGCGCCATAGGGCAGGGCGACCAGCAGGACTATGCCGACGCCGGTCATGATCTCGGTCAGAACCACCGTGCGGATGATCCCGATGCGCTCGGCCAGCAGGCCGCAGAGAAGTTTTCCCGTCGCGCCGCCGGCAAAGGTCAGGCCCAGGGCGATCCCGAGAATCGCGGGCGCGGCGCCCTTTTCCAGCAACAGGAATGGCATGAAGGTGAGAAAGACCGTGCGGGTCATGGAATCGAGGACGCCGACCAAGGAAAGTGCGGCGAATCCGACCGGCTGTTTGATCCCCCAGCCCCTGGGAGCCGTTGTCGGGAGGTCGCTGCTGCTGGTGTTCCCCTGGGTCGGATCTTCGCGGGCGCCGACGCCAAGGCCGCGGCAGATAAAGTAAAGCGCCAGGCCGGCGAGCACCCCGAGTATCCCATAGAGGATGACGCTGTCGCGCCAGCCGATCGCCACGGCGGCGCTTCCGATCGCGGCCGGGAAGACCACCTTGCCAAGGTCGCCGGTGAAATTGTAGGTGCCGAGCGCGGCCCGCCTTGGCCCGCCGCTGTAGGCCTTCGAGACCACGGCGGAGGCAAGGGGGTGCTGGACGCTCGATCCCATGCCGATGACCAGCAAGGCCGCCATCAAGGCCATAAAGCCCCAGGAAAAGCCCAAGAGGATGTAACCCGCGGCGGCCAGGATCGTGCCCAGGGAAATCAACCCGCGCTCGCCAAAGCGCTCGGCGATGAGGCCGGCGGGGATCTGAAAGGTCGCGAGCGCCGTGGAGAAGGATGCCTTCAGCAGTCCGACCTGGGCATGGCTGAGACCGAAAGCCTCTGCCCACAGCGGCAGCAGGACATAGATCGTATCGGTGAGGCCGTCGTGGAGGAAATGGGCCAGCCCGCTGGCGCCCAAAGCGGCGCGGCGTCGGCGCCGCACAGCGGGCACGGCCTCGTCGGTCATGGACCCCACCTTATCATCCCCAAGGCCCGATCATCCCCAGGGCCCGATCATCCCCAGGGCCTCGTGCGGGCCTTCTCCCAGCGCGCCTTGTCGCGCAGGGTGATGCCGCCCGGCAGGTCGCCGCCACCGAACAGAGCGATGGTCCGGCGGCGGAAGGGAAAGATCAAAACCGCGCCGCTGATGAAGCCGCCGATATGAGCCCAAAAGGCCGACCCACTGGTGCCGCCCTGGCCGTAGAGGGCGAAGACCTGATAGCCGAACCAGAAGATCAGCAAGGCCCAGGCGGGCAGGTAGATCGGGATGTAGAACACCGGGACCAGCACCTTGGCCCGGGGGTGCAGCACCAGATAGGCGCCAAGGACCCCGGACACCGCGCCGCTGGCGCCGATCACCGGGACCTGGGAGCCGGGCTCGGCAATGGCGTGGGTCAGGCCGGCGAGGGCGCCGCAGAGCAGGAAAAAGACCAGGAAGCGGCCGTGCCCCATGGCGTCTTCAACGTTGTCGCCGAAAACCCAGAGGTAGAGCATATTGCCGCCGAGATGCAGGACGCCGCCGTGGAGGAACTGATAGGTCAAGAGAGTGAGCCAGGGGTCGACCAACTCGAGGGCCAAAGGCAGGCCATGGGTCCCCTCCAGGGTGACCGGGATGACCCCCAGACCGATGATCAGCCGGTTGGCCTCCTCCGGTCCCAGGGCCAGTTGAATCCAGAAGACGGCGATGCAGGCGCCGATCATCCCCCAGGTCACCCAGGGCCGCCAGATCAGCAGCCGTGGCGAGGTGTCATCGATCGGAAAGAAGGGCATGGCTGGTCGCTACTTCGCACCAGACCGGGGTATGGTCCGAGGCCTTGGGCTTGCCCCGCGGGCCGCGGTCGATGTCGCAGGCCTCAAGGCGGTCCGCTGCCTGTGGCGAAAGCAGCAAATGGTCGATCCGCACGCCGTTGTCCTTCTGCCAGGCGCCGCCCTGATAGTCCCAAAAGGAATAGCGGTGCGACTCGCGGTGCAGGGCGCGGTAGGCCTCGGTATAGCCGAGATGGAGCAACTGGCGAAACCGCTGCCGTGTCGCCGGCAGGCAGAGCGCGTCGTCGGCCCAGGCGGCGGGGTCGTGAACGTCGTCGTCGCCCGGCACGACGTTGTAGTCGCCGCCCAGCACCACCGGCTGTTCGTCGGCCAGCAGGCGCCGGGCGTGTTCGACCAGACGCTCCATCCAGGCCAGCTTGTAGGGGTACTTCTCGCTGTCCGTCGGGTTGCCGTTGGGCAGGTAGATCGTCGCCACCCGCAGCCCGAAGGTCGTGGCCTCCAGGTAGCGCGCCTGCTTGTCGGCCTCGTCGCCCGGCAGGCGGGTGACCAGGTCCTCCAGCGGCGCTTTCGAGAGCAGCGCGACCCCGTTGTAGCTCTTCTGGCCGACCACCGCGATGTTGTAGCCGAGTTCCTCGATCTCCAGGCGCGGGAAATTCTCCTCCAGGGACTTCACCTCCTGGAACAGCGCCACGTCCGGGGCGGCTTCCTTCAGCCAGTCCAGAACGTTGGGCAGGCGCGCCTTGATCGAATTCACGTTCCAGGTGGCGATCTTCACCATGTGGAGGTCCTGTCCTTGCTGGCCATTGCTCGTCGGCGCGCAAGTCTAGCGGCAGGAAGACCGCTTTCCAACCGAACAGGACGGCGCGAGAGACCGGTCAGATGGCGAAGGAGGCGCCGCAGCCGCAGGACGCGGTGGCGTTCGGATTGGTGATCTGGAAGGCGGAGCCGACCAGGCCTTCGGCGTAGTCGACCACCGAGCCGTCGAGCATTTCCAGGCTGGTCTCGTCGATCACCGTGACGACGCCGTCCTTTTCGAAGGTCAGGTCGTCGTCATGCAGTTCCTTGTCGAAGGAAAAACTGTAGGTGAAGCCGGAGCAACCGCCGCCGTTGACCGTGACGCGCAGCATCAGGGCCGGGTCGCCTTCCTGGTCTTTCATCTGGGCCAGGCGCTCGGCCGCCTTTTCGCTGAGACTGATTTGACCGTTACTCATGACGTGTCACTGCTCCTGGTTGCTTGTCTTTCAATGTAGGGCGTGCGGCGGGCTTGTCAATTGGCGACCATAGTCGGCCGCAAGTGTTAAGATTGCTTAATGGGCAGTGATTGCGGCGACTCGGCAAAAACCCTATAGCCTGACGGTCTATGATTGAAAGTTATCAACCCCATCGGCTGGCGCCCTTTGCCTGCGATCCGGCTGAAAGCCGAGGACGGGCCATCGAAGAGTCGGAAAGCGCCATGCGCAGCCGGTTCCAGCGCGACCGGGACCGGATCATTCACTGCGGGGCCTTTCGCCGATTGAAGCATAAGACCCAGGTCTTCGTTTACCACGAGGGCGATTACTATCGCACCCGGCTGACCCATTCCATCGAGGTTTCGCAGATCGCCCGCTCGCTATGTCGAACCCTGGGCCTCAACGAGGATCTGACCGAGGCCCTGGCGCTGGCCCACGACCTTGGCCACACCTGTTTCGGGCACGCCGGGGAGGAGGCCCTGGACGAGGTCATGCAGCCCTACGGCGGTTTCGATCACAACGAGCAGACCTTTCGCGTTCTGACCCTGCTGGAGCGCCGCTATGCCGAGTTCGACGGCCTGAACCTGACCTGGGAGACCCTGGAAGGGATCGCCAAGCACAACGGGCCGGTGGCCAAGCCGCCCTCCACCATTGCCGCCTTCGATCGCGATTTCCACCTGGACCTGACCAGCCAGCCCTCGGCCGAGGCCCAGGTCGCGGCCCTGTCGGACGATATTGCCTACACCAACCACGATATCGACGATGGGTTGCGCGCCGGGCTCTTCTCGGTCGAGGATCTGGCGCCCATTCCGCTGATCGGCCCGATCTTCGAAGAGGTCAACCTGCTTTACCCGGCACTGGAGCGGCCGCGCCTGATCCACGAGGCGGTGCGCCGGCTGATCAATGCCATGGTGACCGATCTGCTGGCCGAAAGCACGCGGCGGCTGGGGGCGGCGCTGCCTGACAGCGCCGACGCGTTGCGGCAATGCGGCCACCCCCTGATCGCCTTTTCCGACCGCCTTCTGGAAGAGCTCGAGGGCTTGCGTGGCTTTCTCTTTCAGCGCATGTATCGCCACGAAAAGGTCACCAGCGTGATGCAAGAGGCCAAGGGCGTGGTGCGGTCGCTCTTCACCCACTACCTGGAGCAGCCGTCGGCGCTCCCGGAGGAATGGAAAGTCTCCGCCGGCGGCCTCGGAAGCGACGAACTGGGCCGGCACGTGGCAGACTATATCGCCGGCATGACGGACAGCTACGCGCTTCAGGCCTACGAGAAGATTTTTAAGAAGCGGGTTATCCACTAATGAATTTATTCAAGCGGTTGCGCGGCGTCGTTATCGAAGAACTCGAAGAAATGATGGGCGACGGCGCACTGCCCCTGGGTCTCGATCTGGCCCGGGTCAATGCCGAGCCGCCGCGCGAACGCGGCCACGGCGATGTGGCCTCCAACGCCGCCATGGTCCTGGCCAAGCCCGCCGGCGCCAAGCCGCGCGACATCGCCGAGGCCCTGGCCGGCCGCCTGGCGAAACGGGCGGAGATCGCCGGGGCCGAGGTGGCCGGCCCCGGGTTCATCAACCTGCGCCTCGATCCTTCGATCTGGATCGAGGAGCTGCGCGATATCCTGCGCGCCGGTTCGGACTACGGTGCCAGCGAGCTGGGCGCCGGGGTGCCGGTCAATGTCGAGTACGTCTCGACCAATCCGACCGGGCCGCTGACGGTGGGGCACGCCCGGGGCGCGGTGGTCGGCGACGCCCTGGCGGCCTTGCTGGCCAAAGTCGGCTATGCGGTGACCAAGGAGTACTACATCAACGATGCCGGTGCCCAGGTCGACACCCTGGCCCGCTCGACCTTTCTGCGCTACCGCGAGGCCCTGGGTGGGGATATCGGCGAGATTCCGGCGGGACACTACCCGGGCGAATACTTGAAAGACGTGGGCGCGGCCCTGGCCAAGCGCGACGGCGACAAGTGGCGCGACCAGCCCGAAGAAGCCTGGTTGCCGGAGATCAGGGCCTTCGCCATCGATGCCTTGATGGATGTGATCCGTGGCGACCTCGCGGCCCTTGGCGTATTCCAGGATGTGTTCACCTCGGAGCGCGCCCTGGTCGAGGCCGGCGGCGTCGACGACGTGTTGCAAACCCTCGAGGACAAGGGGCTGATTTACGTCGGCGTGCTCGACCCGCCCAAGGGCAAGAAGCCCGAGGATTGGGAACCGCGGCCCCAGACCCTGTTCCGGGCCTCCGACTTCGGCGACGATGTGGACCGGCCCCTGAAGAAGTCGGACGGCTCCTGGACCTACTTCGCCAACGACATGGCCAACCACCTGGACAAGTACCACCGCGGCTTCGCCCGCATGATCGATGTCTGGGGCGCCGATCACAGCGGCTACGTGAAGCGCATGCAGTCGGCGGTCAAGGCCCTGACCGGCGGCGAGGGCGACCTGAACGTGCGGATCTGCCAACTGGTGACGCTCTTGCGCGGCGGCGAGCCGGTCAAGATGTCGAAACGGGCCGGGACCTTCGTCACGCTGCGCGAGGTCCTCGACGAGGTCGGCAAGGACGTGGTGCGCTTCATCATGCTGACCCGCAAAAACGACGCGGGCCTGGAGTTCGATCTGGAGAAGGTGCAGGAACAGTCGCGCGACAACCCGGTCTTTTATGTTCAATACGCGCATGCGCGCTGTCGCTCGGTCCTGCGCCACGCGGCAGAGTCCCTGCCGGCTCTCGACCAGACGCCCGGTGTGTTGGCCGCCGGGCCCCTGGAGCGCCTGAGCGATCCCGACGAACTCGACCTGATCAAGCGCCTCGCCGAATGGCCGCGGCTGGTGGAATCGGCGGCGGAGGCCTATGAACCGCATCGTGTCGCGTTCTATCTCTACGATCTGGCCGCCGCCTTCCACGCCCTCTGGAACAAGGGGCGCGACAACGCGAGCCTGCGCTTCCTGCGCGAGGACGACAGCGATTTGACCCAGGCGCGATTAGCTCTGCTGCAGGCCGAGGCCTTCGTCATTGCCTCTGGCCTGGCTATCTTTGGCGTCGAGCCCGTCGAAGAAATGCGCTAGATTAAGGTTCGGTAGAAGGGGATTCGGAACGTGGCAATTCTGCCCGAAACCAAACACGACAAAGGGACCCGGAACAGCGCCGATCAAGCGGTTCTCGACCGCAAGCGCGCGGGCCAAGGGCGCGGTCTCTTCGGCCGTATCGCGGCGGTGACGCTTTCCTTGTCGGTGCTGGTCCTCTTCGCCGGGCTCATCTGGTACGCCTACAACTGGGCCTATGGCGACCAGTCCCCCGACATTTTGCCCCTGATCACCGCCGAAGCCTCGCCGATCAAGGTCAAGCCCGAGGACGAGGGCGGCAAGGCAGTCCTGCATCAGGAGAGCCTGATCCTCAATCAGTCGATGGCCGCCCAGGAGGAGATTCCCAAGGTCGAGCACCTGTTGCCGGCACCTGAAGAACCCGCGGTGCTGGAGCCGATCGACGAAACTCCTTCGGCGCCGGCAGTCGAGGCGGCCACTGAAATGCCCAGCGTGTCCGAAGGTGAAGCGACGGAATCGGCAACCGCCGAGGCGGCGGCTCAAGCGCCGGCCGGCGAAGTGGATGTGGCGGAAGTTCCTGTCGTCACGCCGCCCGAGGCCGCGCCGGAGCCGGCGGCCGCCGAGGCCACGGAAGAGCCGGCCGAAGCTCCCGCCAAAAGCGATCCGATTGGCGACCTGATTGCCGAAAACACGGGCGAGACCGCGGCGCCGGCGGCTGAGACCGAGACACCGGACGAAAATACAGAAACCCAGACGGGCCAAACCCAGACGGGCCAAACCCAGACGGCCCAAACCCAGACGGCCCAAACCCAAACCGCGCAGGTCCCAACTGACGGCGGTTACGTGATTCAGCTGCTGGCGGCGACCAGCAAGGCCGGCGCGCAGTCGGAATGGGATCGCCTGAAGGCCCGCCATGCCGCGCTGCTCGGAGACATGGCGCTGCAAATCCAAACGATCACCAAGAGCGGCACCACCTATCACCGGGTTCAAACCGGTCCCTTTCCGACCCGGGCCACGGCGGGCGACCTTTGCGGTCAGCTCAAGGCGGCGGGTCAGGACTGTATCGTGAAGAAGAAGTGAGCTGACCGTGGCTCCAAGCGCGCTGATCCTGGGCTGCGCGGGCCCGGACCTGACGGCTTGGGAGAAGGCTTTCTTCGCCGATTGCGATCCCCTCGGTTTCATCCTCTTCGCCCGCAACTGCGAGACGCCGGAACAGGTCCGGGCCCTGACGAGTGCGCTGCGCGAGACCGTCGGGCGTGCCGACGCGCCGATCCTGATCGATCAGGAAGGCGGCCGGGTGGCGCGGCTGAAGCCGCCGCACTGGCGCGCCGCGCCGGCGCCGGCCCGCTTCGGCGCTTTGGCCGAGAAGGACCTGGAGGCGGCAAGGGAGTCGGTGAGGTTGAACACGGCGCTGCTCGCCGCGGAACTGGCCGATCTGGGCATCACCGTCGATTGCCTGCCGCTGTTGGACCTGCCCCTGCCCGAGGCCAGCGCGGTGATCGGCGACCGCGCCTTTTCCAGCGATATCGGGGTCAGCGTCGCGCTGGCGGAGGCGCAGTGCACGGCCTTCCTGGCCGCCGGCGTTCTGCCGGTGGTCAAGCACATCCCCGGACACGGCCGGGCCTTGGTCGACAGTCACCTAGAATTGCCCCGGGTCTCGACTCCGCGGGACAGCCTGGAAGCCACCGACTTCGCTCCCTTCCGCGCGCTGGCCGAGGCGCCCTGGGCGATGACCGCCCATGTCATCTACGAAGCCATCGACCCGCTGCGCCCGGCCACGACGTCAAAAGTTGTGGTCGATGAGGTGATCCGCGGCACCATCGGTTTCGACGGGCTCTTGCTGTCGGACGACCTCTCCATGGAGGCATTGAGCGGGTCGATCGGCGAGCGCGGCGCGGCGGCCCTGGCCGCCGGCTGCGACGTGGCGCTGCATTGCAATGGCGAGGCCGTGGAAATGACGGCAGCGGCCGCGGCCTGCGGCGAGCTGACGCCAGCCGCCCAGGCACGAATTGCCCGGGCCGAGGATCGGCGCGAGAAACGCCCGCCGGCGCTCGATCCCGAAGCCGCGGCGGCGAGGCTTGCCGAATTGCTGGCGCTGGTATAGTCCCCAGCGGGGACCGGGTATCAAGAACAGGCAGGACGGACAGAGGGTCAAGCGGGACGCGATGGATTGGGACCTGGGGAACTTTCTCTACGTGGCATCGACTTGGGTGCTGCCGGCCCTTTTCGCCATCACGCTCCACGAAGCCGCCCACGGCTTCGTCGCCTGGTGGCTGGGCGACCCCACCGCCTATGAGCGCGGCCGGGTGACGCTCAACCCGCTGAAGCATATCGACCCCTTCGGCACCGTCATTCTACCGGCCCTGCTGATCATCTCGCCCTTGCCCTTCATCTTCGGCTACGCCAAGCCGGTGCCGGTGGCCATGCACCGGCTGCCCCGACGCCACCGCGACATGGTGCTGGTGGCCGCCGCCGGGCCGGGCGCCAATCTGTTCCTCGCCCTGGTTTCGGGCCTGTTGCTTCATATCGTGCCATTGCTGCCGGCCGAAGCGGGGCTCTGGCTGGCCGAGAACCTGCTACACTCGGTGCTCCTGAACCTGCTGCTCGCGGTCTTCAACCTGCTGCCGCTGCCGCCGCTCGACGGCGGCCGGATCGCGGTCGGTCTGCTGCCCGACGCCCTGGCCTATCCGCTGGCCCGGGTCGAGCGTTACGGCATGCTGGTCCTGATCGGCGCGCTCTTCCTTCTGCCCTACCTCAGCCGGCAGTTGGGCAGCGAGGTCAATCCCTTCCACTGGTTGATCTGGCGCCCGGTCGAATGGATGATTCCCTTCTTCCTGCGACTCGGGGGCATGGAGCTTTCTTGACGCCATGAGCGAAACACCCGTGATTTCCGACAGCGACGACTTCGAGGAAGACCGGCCGCAGGCGCCAGGCTCGGCCCTGTTCCGGGTCGATCTGGAGGGCTACGAAGGCCCGATCGACCTGCTGCTCGAGTTGGCCGGCAAGCACAAGGTCGACCTGCGCAACGTCTCCATTCTCCAACTGGCCGATCAGTACCTGCACTATATCCAGGAGGCCAAGTCGCTGCAGATCGAGATCGCGGCGGACTATCTGGTGATGGCGGCCTGGCTCGCCTATATGAAGTCGCGCCTGCTGCTGCCCCAGGCCGCGGATGAGGACGAGCCGACCGGCGCCGCCTTGGCCGCCGTGCTCCGCTTTCAGCTCCAGCGCCTGCAGGCCATGCAGGACGCGGCGGCGAAACTGCAGGACCGGCCGCGTCTCGGCGAGGCCTTCTTTGCCCGTGGTGCGCCCAGTGCGGTCGAGGTGGACCGCACGGTGGTCTACGAGGCGACGCTCTACGACCTCTTGAAGGCCTATGCCCGCAACAAGGTGCGGGCCGACGTCACCGCCTTGCGGATCGTGCCACTGGACCTCTATTCCGTGGACGATGCGCTGCACCGCCTGCGCAACCTGATCGGCAAGACCCCCGGCTGGCGCTCCATCGTGGCCTTTCTGCCCCAGGACCTGAAGGACGAGCTGCACCGCCGCTCGGCCCTGGCCTGCACCTTCGTCGCCAGCCTCGAGATGGTGCGCGACGGCAAGATCAAGATTCGCCAGGAAAGCCAGTTCGGCCCGATCTTTCTGCGCAGCGCCCGCGAAGAGGCCTCGAACAGCCCTTGATGGCCCAAACAGTGGATAAGAGCAAAAAAATGGATCGAGTATGACCGACCGTTTCGACCTGATACGGCTGCTGGAGGCGCTGCTCTTTGCCTCGGCCGAACCCCTGACCCCGGCCCAGCTCGCCCGCCACCTGCCCGAGGGGACGGCGATCGAGGGCCTGATCGAGGAGCTGGCGGGCCTCTATGCCAACCGCGGGGTCAACCTGGTGCCGGTGGACAAAGCCTGGGCCTTTCGCACCGCGCCGGATCTGGCGCCGCGCATGCGCCTGGAGAAGAGCGCGACCCGCAAGCTGTCGCGGGTTGCCATGGAGACCCTGGCGATTATCGCCTATCACCAGCCCATCACCCGCGCCGAGATCGAAGAGATCCGCGGCGTCAGCCTCTCCAAAGGCACCCTCGACGTGCTGCTGGAGGCCGGCTGGGTGCGCCCGCGCGGGCGCCGGCGCTCGCCGGGCCGCCCGGTGACCTGGGGCACCTCCCAGGACTTTCTCGACCATTTCGGCCTGGCCGCCGTGGAGGACCTGCCCGGGGTCGCCGAGCTGAAGGCCGCCGGCCTGATCGACGCCCGCCCGGCCCTGACCGCCCTGGAAGCCCGCGGCCGCCTGCCGGCCGCCGGCGAGATCGAACAGAAAGGCCGCCCCGACGACGGCGATGCGGACGGTGGCGAGGACGGGGGAGATGGCGATCCGCCGCTCCCTGCCGACTTCGGCGAAGACCTGCTGGACGAGGCGGCGGAGGAAGACCAGGGCGAGGCCGAGGAGGCCGCCGCCGGGCGTTAGGGTGCCGACCCGCCGGACCGCCAGGACGACACAGAGATCACCGAGAAGGCACGGAGAACACAGAGAAACCTCTGATCTTCTCGGTGCCCTCCAAGTCTTCTCCGTGTCCTCTGTGAGACCTTTGGGGTTTCTTCTCACACCGCCGTCTCGGAAAACGCGGCAACGTTTGCTTGGCCTGCCACGAATTCTTCCCTCTCCACCCGCGTGCGGGGGGAGAGGGTCAGGGGGAGGGGGGCGGTTGCCGCGGGGCACCGGGCCAGCGCCATTCGTTTCCCTTGGGGGGCAGGGCCCTCTCTCTCCCACGGGCTTGGCCCGCGGGTCCCTCCCTCTCCGGCGTCGCGGGCGAGGGGAAGGTGCCGCCCGGCGCCCCAACGTGCGCATTGCTTTCCGGCGCGTCTCTCCTTAGCTTGACCGGCTTGTTCTAGTGGATAGAATCTAACATATGGTACCCCTACGACGGCTTGCCACGTTCACTCGGCAAGGCGCGCGGGGCGCCGTGATGCCGCGCATCACAAGCCTTGCGGAACGCCGCCGATGAACGCGGCAAGCCGCCCTTCGGGTCGCGTATCCTGGCTTCTCAGCGCGTAGAGTCCCCTTGACGATGCTCCGGCATCGCCCACGGGTCCTCTCCTTCTGAGAAACCAGGATACGCGATCGTAGGGGTGCCATATGTTAGATTTTATCCACTAGCCACCTGGAGCCTGGCGGCGATGGCGATATCGGCGGTGCAAGCCGCGGCGAAAGTGCAGTCCGCAGAGAGTTCCGGCGCCCCCGAGGCCCTGGCCCTGGAAGGCGTCAGCCATGCCTATGGCGCGCTGCGGGCGGTCAAGGACCTGTCCCTGAGCCTGGGCGAGGGCGAGGTGGTCTGTCTGCTGGGGCCCTCTGGTTGCGGCAAGACCACGGTGCTGCGCCTGGCCGCCGGGCTGGAGCGCCTGCAGCGCGGGCAGGTGCGGATCGCCGGGCGCGTTGTCGCCGGGGGCGTGGTGGCCGGGGGCGAGCGGGACCTGCCGCCGGAAGATCGCGGCGTCGGCCTGGTGTTCCAGGACTTTGCGCTCTTTCCCCATCTGAGCGTGGCCGAAAACGTTGCCTTCGGCCTCGGGCAGATGAGCGCCGGCGAGGAGCGGACCCGGGTCCTCGAGACCCTGGAACAGGTCGGCATGGCGGGTGACGCCGAGGCCTACCCCCATATGCTCTCCGGCGGCCAGCAGCAGCGCGTCGCCCTGGCCCGTGCCCTGGCGCCGCGGCCCAAGCTGATGCTGCTCGACGAGCCCTTTTCCGGCCTCGATTCCCGGCTGCGCAACCAGGTCCGCGACGACACCCTGCATATTCTGAAGGAAAGCAGCGCCTCGACCCTGATGGTGACCCACGATCCCGAGGAGGCCATGTTCATGGCCGATCGGATTGCGCTGATGCGCGCCGGCGAGATCGTCCAGGACGGCACGCCGAGCGACCTCTACTGCCGACCCGTGAGCTCTTTCGTCGCCAGTTTTTTCGGTGATATCAATCGATTGGAGAGTTTTGTTGAAGCGGAATCCGTGAAAACGCCCTTTGGCCGGGTCGATGCCAAGGGACTGCCGGACGGGTGCCCGGTGGAGATTCTGATCCGGCCCGAGGCCCTGATGATCGACTGGCCCGGCTGCGGCGCGGCGCCGCGCGAGGGCCTGGCACGGGTCATGGCGGCGCGAATGCTGGGCCGCACCAGCCTGGTTCATCTCTCCGCCCTGCTGGACGAGCGGACCGGCGAGGAGGGCCCCCACCTGCACGCTCGGGTGCCCGGCCAGTTCCTGCCGAGCGAGGAAACCTTGATGGACGTGACCCTGGACCGCAGTCAAACCTTCGTTTTTCCGCTGAAAACGGCGGATTGAGAGCCAAACCAAGGCCATCTATCCGGCCTTCTGCCGACGTTGCGCGCTTGGAGTCTTTCTGCCTATAGTCCGCCCCCTGTGGATGAACGACTTGAGAACAAGGGAGATCCCTTATGGGGAGCTTTAGTATCTGGCATTGGCTGATCGTTTTGGCGGTCGCTTTGCTGTTGTTCGGGGGCGGCGGCAAGATCAAAAAGATCATGGGCGACGTCGGCTCCGGCATCACCGCCTTCAAGAAGGGCTTGAAGGACGAGGAAAAGAAGCAGGCGGCGGCCGATGCGGCGCCCGCCGAAGAACCCAAGGCCGTGGAGGACAATGCTGCCATGGCCGCGGTCGAAGACAAGGACAAGGCCGCCAGCGGCTGACCGCCCGCGGCGCCGCTTGGCCGGTGCCAAGGGCAGGGGGCCCCGCTTTGCGCCGCCCTGGGTCGTGTTTCAGGAAAGACCGCCATGTTTGATATAGGCTGGTCGGAAATGGCGGTGATAGCGCTTCTGGCGCTGCTCGTCATCGGTCCGAAGGAACTGCCGAACCTGATGCGCAACGTCGCGCGTTGGGTCAAGAAGGCGCGTTCCCTGACCCGCGAGTTCCAGTCCGGGATCGACGACATGGTGCGCGAGGCCGATCTGGAAGATGCGCGCAACGCGCTGAAACAGACCACCTCCTCGGGCCTCGAGAAGAAGATCACCGATGCCATCGACCCGACGGGCGGTGTTACGGACTCCCTGAACGAGATCAAGCGCGAGACCGAAAGCACGACGGCGGTCCCCCCGTTGGCCGGCGGCGACGGCAAGGCGGACAGTGCAACGGAAAGCACGGAAAGAACTGAAAGCGCGGAGGCCACCCCGGAGCCGTCGATCGAGGTGCCGCCGGCTCAGGTCGCCCCGGCCCATTCCCTGTCGTCGACCCCGGATCCAGCCCCGGCTCCAACCCCGGAACCAGAAGAGGCCGAGGTGGTCGGCGCCGATGCGGGCGCCGAGGCGCCCAAGACCGCCGGCAAGACCGGCTGATCGCGGCCGCCGGGACCGATCAGCACACGAGATGACCTGAGATCATGACGGACGACGCCACACAATCGCACAAAATGCCGCTTCTCGATCACCTGATCGAACTGCGCACCCGTTTGCTCTACAGCGTCATTGCGCTTTTCGTCTGCTTCCTGGTCGCCTTTTACTTTGCCGAAGAGATCTTCCGCTTTCTCTCCCTGCCGCTGGCCGACGCCATGGAGGACCAGGGCATCGCCGCCGAGCGTCAGCGGATGATCTTCACTGGACTGCTCGAGGTCTTCATCACCTATATCAAGGTGGCTTTCTTTACCGCGGCCTTCGTGTCCTGTCCGATCTTCCTGACCCAGATCTGGCTGTTCATCGCGCCAGGCCTCTACCGAAACGAAAAAAAGGCCCTGGGGCCCTTTCTGGCGGCGACGCCGATCCTCTTTTTCATCGGTGGCGCCCTGGTCTATTTCGTCATCTTTCCCTTCGCCACCGAGTTCCTGCTGGCCTTCGACGTGCAGACTGTGGAAGGGGGCGGGGGCTTGCCGATCCAACTGGAGGCCAAGGTCGATCAGTACCTGTCCTTGCTGATGCGGCTGATTTTCGCCTTTGGCCTCTGTTTCCAGCTCCCGGTCATCATGACCCTGCTGGCCCGGGTCGGGATCGCCACTTCCGAGGGCATGGCGGCCAAGCGCAAGTACGCCATTCTGGCCACCTTCGTCGTCGCCGCGGTGTTGACGCCGCCGGATCCGATCAGTCAGCTCAGCCTCGCCATTCCCATTGTCGTGCTCTACGAGATCTCGATCTGGATGGCCAAGCTGGTCGAGAAAAAACGCGCCCAGGCCGCCGAGGACGACGACGAGGAAGACGGCGGCGAGGTCACGGCCACCTGACGCATGGCTGCAACGGCGGCAGGGAACAAGCAGCGCCACCCCCATAGACACGAAGCGAGCGGCCAGCCTATAACGGCGGGGCCTTGATCTGTTAACTGCCTGTCACACGGTTCCGCCATGCACGATCTCAAATGGATTCGCGAGGCGCCGGAGGCGTTCGACCACGCCCTGGCCCGGCGCGGTCTGGCGCCGGCCGCCGAAAGCCTCCTGGCCCTCGACCAGGCGCGTCGCCAGGCCCAGACCGAACTGCAGGAACTGCAGCAGCAGCGCAATGAGAAGTCGCGCGCCGTGGGCGCGGCCAAGCAGAGCGGCGGGGACGCGGCCGGTCTGATGGCCGAGGTGGCGGCCATCAAGGACCGCATGACCGCGCTGGAGGAAGAGGCCAGGGGCAAGGGCGAAACCCTGGAGACCCTGCTGAGCGGTATCCCCAACATACCGGCCGACGACGTGCCCGACGGCGCCGACGAAGCGGACAATGCGTTCCTGCGCGGCCACGGCGAGCCGCCGGCCTTCGATTTTCCGGTCAAGCAGCACTTCGAGCTGGGCGAGGCCCTGGGCGGCATGGACTTCGAGCAGGCGGCCAAACTGTCGGGTTCGCGCTTCGTCGTGCTGGCCGGTCCGATGGCGCGGCTGCACCGGGCCCTGGCCCAATTCATGCTCGACCTGCACACCCGCGAGCACGGCTACCGCGAGGTCAACTGTCCGGTCCTGGTGCGCGACGAGGTGCTCTACGGCACCGCGCAGCTGCCCAAGTTCGCCGAGGACCAGTTCCGCACCGAGGACGGCCGCTGGCTGATCCCGACCGCCGAGGTGACGCTGACCAACTTCGGCATGGACCGGATCTTCGAGGCCGCCGAGCTGCCTCAGCGCCTTGCCGCCCATACGCTCTGTTTCCGCTCCGAGGCGGGCTCGGCCGGCAAGGATACAAGGGGCATGCTGCGCCAGCATCAGTTCGAGAAGGTCGAAATGGTCTCCATCGCCCACCCCGATCGGTCCTGGGACGAGCACGAGCGCATGACCGCCTGCGCCGAGGAGGTCCTGAAGCGCCTGGGCCTGGCCTACCGGGTCATGGTTCTGGCGACCGGCGATCTGGGCTTTGGCGCCCGCAAGACCCATGACCTGGAGGTCTGGCTGCCGGGACAGGGGACCTACCGCGAAATCTCGAGCTGCTCGAACTGCGGCGACTTTCAGGCACGGCGCATGAAAGCGCGCTTCCGCACGGAGGGCGAGAAGGGCAACCGCTTCGTCCACACCCTGAACGGCTCGGGCGTGGCGGTCGGCCGGGCGCTGATCGCGGTGATGGAGAACTTTCAGCAGGCCGATGGCTCGATTGTCGTGCCCGAAGTTTTGCGCCCCTACATGGCCGGCGAGGAGGTCCTGAACAAAGATGGCTAAACGCGGCAAGGACGCCACATCGGGCAGGGCGGCCCTGGATCTCGCCACCGCGCGTGTTCTGGTGACCAATGACGACGGCATCCAGGCCCCCGGAATCAAGGCGCTGGAGAGGATCGCCCGCGCGCTGAGCGATGACGTCTGGACCGTGGCGCCGGAAACCGAGCAGTCGGCCATGAGCCATTCGCTGACCCTGCGCCGGCCGCTCTCGATCCACAAGCTGAGCCGCCGCCGCCTGGCGGTCGATGGCACGCCGACCGACTGCGTCCTGGTGGCGCAGCGCAAGATCCTTCTGGACAAGCCGGCCAGTCTGGTGCTGTCAGGGATCAACCGCGGCGCCAACCTGGGCGAGGATGTGATCTATTCCGGCACGGTCGCCGGGGCCAGGGAGGCGGCCTTGCTGCGGGTGCCCGCCATCGCCTTCAGCCAGTACGGCGGCAATGGCAGCGAGCGCATGACCTGGACAACGGCCGAGCATTTCGGCCCCGACATCGTCCGCGCCCTGGTGGCCGAGCCCTGGCCCGACGGGGTTCTCTTCAACGTGAACTTCCCCGCCCTTTCGCCCGGCGCGGTGAAGGGCGTGCGCATCACCCAGCAGGGCCGGCGGGCCAGTCAGACCCTGGTCAAGGATGTGGTCGGTCCCTACGGTCGGCGCTTCGTTTGGGTCGGCGACTATACCGACGATTTCTCGCCGACGCCGGCCAGCGACCTGACCGCGGTGGTCGACGGTTTCATCTCGATCACCCCGCTGCATATCGACAACACCCATCGCGGCTCGTTGAAGCGCTTGAAGGAGCTTTTTCCGTGATCCTGGCGACGCGTAAAATCCGGCTTATCATGCAGCTCCGCAGCGCCGGCATTTCCGACACGGCGGTCCTGTCGGCGATCGAAAAGATCCCCCGCGAGGCCTTTCTGCCCGATAACTTCCGCGATCAGGCTTACGAGAACCAGGCCCTGCCGATCGGCCACGGACAGACCATCAGCCAGCCGCAGATCGTCGCCATCATGACCCAGGCCCTGCAGTGCGACGGCCGCACCAAAGTGCTGGAGGTCGGCACCGGATCCGGCTACCAGGCCGCGGTGCTGTCGCGGATCTGCCGGCGGGTCTACACCATCGAGCGGCACCGCGAACTCTTGGCCCAGGCCGAAGCCCGCTTCGACAATCTGCGCCTGCACAACATCACCACCAAGTGCGGCGACGGTTGGAAAGGCTGGCCGGAACAGGCGCCCTTCTCGCGCATCATGGTCACCGCGGCGCCGCCGGAGGTGCCGCAAACCCTGCTCGATCAGCTCGCGCCCGAGGGCATCATGGTGATCCCGGTCGGCAGCGATGCCCATAACCAACGCCTGCTGCGCATCACCCGCGATGCCGCCGGCGACCTGGCCGAGGACGTGATCTGCGACGTGCGTTTCGTCCCCCTGGTTCCAGGCGTGCCGCGCGGCAAGAACGCCGAGGAGGACCAGCGCGACCTGGATCAGCGCGACCTGGACGAACGCTATGCCGCCGCCGGAGGGCTGGAATGAAGAGATCGATGCGCAAGGGGCCGGCCCCGCGGGTCGGGGGACAGCGGAAAGGCGGGCTCCTGGTCCTCGGGGTCGCCTTGTTGCTGACGGCCTGCGGCGACCGCCACCGGGCTTACAATCCGGCCTACGCCAACCCGCAGCCGATGCCCTCGGCCGCGTCGCCGAGCGAGCCCGAGGCGTCGAACGTCTCTTCGGTTCCCTTGGCCGGGCAGCAGGCATCCCCATCAAATCCCGCGAGCGTCGAAGCCCGGCCCCTGACGCCGGTTGGCGCAGTGGCGTCGGTCGCGGGCCAATCGGGACAGCCGATCCAGGCGATCGACCGGGCCGCGACCATTCCGGCAGACGGCCGCTACCAGGTACAGGCCGGCGAGACGCTCTATGCCGTGTCGCGCCGTTTCGGCCTGCCGGTTCGGGTCCTGATCGACGCCAACGATTTGACCGCGCCCTACTATCTGCGTAAGGGCCAGCGGCTGGCGATTCCCCAGCCGCGTCTGCACCGGGTCGCCGTCGGCGAGACCCTCTACGCGGTGGCGCGCGCCAACAGCGTTCAGGTCAGCGAAGTCGTGCGCCTGAACGCGCTCGCCGCACCCTACAGGATCGTTCCGGGTCAGCAATTGGTGCTGCCCGGTCCCCAGGACCGGCAGCCGCTTCCGGTGCCGTCGGCAGGCAAGACGGTTGCGGCGCCCCCCTTGCAGACCGCCGCGGCACCGGGCGACGCGACCCTGCCGCGGCCGGGCAAGAAGCCGCTCCGGCAGACCGCCGCCCTGCCCAAGGCGCCGGAGCCCCAGAAACCCAAGGCCGCGGCGGCCGGCATTCCCCAGCCGCCGCGACGCCAGGGCGACAAGTTCCTCTGGCCTCTTGAGGGCAAGGTGATCAGCCGCTTCGGCCCGCGTGACGGCGGCCAGCATAACGATGGCATCAACATCCTGGCGCCGCGCGGCGCCCCGGTGCGCGCGGCGGAGAACGGCGTGGTGGCCTATGCCGGCGAGGATCTGCACGGCTTCGGCAAGCTGCTGCTGATCAAGCATGCCGATGGCTGGGTGACCGCCTACGCCCACAACGACGGCCTGCTGGTCGCCCGCGGCGATACGGTCAAGCGCGGCCAGACCATCGCGCGGGTCGGCAGCAGCGGCAATGTGGCTCGCCCGCAGTTGCATTTCGAACTGCGCCGGGGAACCGAGGCGATCAACCCGCAGACCCTCTTGACGCGGAAGTCCTGAGCCTAGGAGCTCGAGCGAAAATTATCTCTTATAGAACAATCCGCTAAGGGCACCCATCATCTGCCTTTGTCATTGCCGGGCTTGACCCGGTTATCCAGGGATTGCACGGTCTGTGCCTTTCCTGGACCCTCGGGTCGAGCCCAGGGGTGACAACAAACCACCGGGCAACTCCCGAAGCCCCTTGAAATCATTCATATTGTTTCTAGTCGGACTCGAACATCGACGGAGGTTAGCGCTATGGACAAGCCTTTCGCGGAGATCATCGACCTCAGCCATGAGTTCTATCACGGCATGGCCAATATCGGCGGCGCGGCGGTCGCCTTCTGGCCGGTCTCGTCCTTCAAGAAGATGGAAAAGATCAGCGGTGGCAAGCTGTCGATGGAATCGCGCATGATGCTGCTGCCGGAACACTGCGGCACCCATCTGGACGTGCCGCGCCATTGCCTCGCCGACGGCCGCGATGTGGCCCAGGTGCCGCTCGACCGGCTGGTGCTGCCCGGGCACCTGCTGGACCTGACCGCGAAGGGCAAGGGCGAGGCCATCACCATCGCCGATCTGGAGGCGGCCGAGGCGGCCTCGGGCCAGGCCATCGGCGGCGGCACCGCCGTGCTCTGCTGGACCGGGGTGGACGACGACTGGGGCAAACCGGGCTTCGAGACCGACCGGCCTTATCTGCCCGTGGAGACCGCGACCTGGCTGGTCGAACGCGGCATCACGCTCTTCGGCACCGACCTGATCGGCATGGACGACCCAGCCGAATGGTGGTGGCCGACCCACCGGATCTGGCTCGAGGCCGAGATCTGCATGATCCAGCAGATGTGCAATCTCGGCGCCCTGGTCGGCAAGGACTTCATCCTGGTCGCCGCCCCCTTGAAGCTGCGCGACGGCACCGGCTGCCCGATCCGCCCGATCGCCCTGGTGACCGGCGCAGCCTGATCGCGCGGCCGCCGATCCCGGGCCGCCGATCCCGGGCCGGCGCCCTCAACCGGCGGAACTGGCCCGTCTGCGGAACTGATACGCGCGAGATCATAGGGTCCGGAAATGGCCCTAGAGGGACATTCACCGATGCGCCGAAACGAGCAGTAGAACTGCTCGAATTGAGTATAGTAAGAAGCATCGATATCGAGGCGCGGAAGCGATCATGACGATTTATCACTATGCCGTTGTCGAGAAGCCGGAGGAGACACTTAGAGCAGGCGAGCCCTCGGAGTTCGACATGGAGCCCTCGGAGATCGACATGGAGAATGTCGATTACAAACGCCAGGTCGATCCCGCCAGAGTGGCTAGATGCGTTCGTCGGGAGAAGGGTATCGTTTGTGGAATGTGGCGCGGCGGGATGTTTGGTTTGGCAACCAATCAAACCTCGATCTTGTCGGCATGGCGTGATGACACCTCTCCAAACGAGACTTTTTCATCTGCGATCCATGCACCCGAACAGGCGATTGTGGATCAAGGCGAGTACATTGCAACCGTGCGCCCGAAACTGCCTGAAGCTATCGTTCAAGGTGGGTTCTATGTCATTCGATGGCTTAGAATGCGGCGTGGGGACATCGCCGAGTACACTGATCTTTGCCTGGAAACCTGGCCGGCGTTTGAGGCGACAGCGCGATGTCGTTGCTATGGCGTCTTTCGGCCGCGCGCCGACACTGACGTGCAAAAGCTGTTGATGCTGACTTGGTACGGGTCACTGAACGATTGGGAGTTGAGCCGGAATCTCGAACCTAACGACAAGGCAAAGTGGGCGCGCCGTTCTGAAATGGAACTCTCTCATTGGGCCGATGGCGCACGATTGATTGATCCCGAGCACATTCGCTGAGAAGACAGGCGAGTAGCCATCAATGCCGTGCCATGTTTGTCGATACGCCGAGCGGCCCCTCCGGCTGAGTTTCGCCTTTGGCCATCTCTCCCGGTCCTCGGGTCCGCTTTGGAACGGGGAGTTGAGGGCGGTAAGCCGACCTGGCCGGTGACAGGCGTCCCGCGCGTGCTGCCACTCAAAGGCTAAGCTGTACAGCCCTGGATCCAAGGCGATAGGATCGCCCGGCAATCCTGCGGCAATCCCACGGCAATCGAGGCGTTTCATGGCTGAGGTACAATACGTTCCCGAAAGCGACGGCCCCGCTCATCCCCTGGAGCCGCTGAGCGCCGCGGAGCTCCGGGACGCCGTGGCCATCGTGCGGCGCGACCAGGGGCTCGACGATCACGCCCTCTTCGAACAGGTGAGGCTGCGCGAGCCGGACAAGGCGGCGGTCCGGGCCTTCGTCCCTGGCGCCGGTTTTGCGCGCGAGGTCTTTCTCGTGGTTCTGGACCGCACCGCCGGGAAGACCTTCGAGGCGGTGGTGTCCTTGTCGGACGACAACATGGTGAGCTGGCGGCATATCCCCGGTGCCCAGCCCTGGATCATGGCCGAGGAGATGGAGGCGATCGTGGCCCTGGTGAAGGCCGACCCCGACTACCGGGAGGGGCTGCGCCGGCGCGGCATCGAGGATCTGGATCAGGTCTACCTGGAGCCCTTCGCGGTGGCCAACTTCGGCGCCGAGGAGGAACAGACGCGCCGGCTGGTCCGCCCGCATTCCTTCTTTGTCGAAGAACCCGGCGACAACCGTCATGTCCGGCCGATCGAAGGGCTGGTGCCGGTGGTCGACATGATCGCGATGACCGTCCTGCGGGTCGAGGACGACGGCGTGGTGCCGATCCCGCCGGACCGCGGCGCCTACCGGGCCGACCAGCAGCCCTCGCTGGAGGCGCCCCTGGCCCGGCTCGAGATCACCCAGCCCGACGGCCCCGATTTCAAGGTCGAGGGCTATGGCGTGACCTGGCGGAACTGGTCCTTTCGGGTCGGCTTCACGCCGCGCGAGGGGCTGGTCCTGCACCAGTTGGCGATCCGCGAGGCCGGGCGCACCCGGCCGGTGATCTACCGGGCCTCGCTCAGCGAGCTCGTGGTGCCCTACGCCGAGACCCGGGGCGATCACTATCGCAACCATTCCTTCGATGCCGGCGAGGCGGGCCTCGGCAACTGCGTCAACTCGCTCACCCTGGGCTGCGACTGCGTCGGCGAGATCCACTACTTCGACATCGCCATGGCCGACGGCCGGGGCGAGGTCCAGCACAAGCCCAACGTCATCTGCATGCACGAGGAAGACCACGGCGTGCTCTGGAAGCACACCGATACCCTGACCGGCCGGACCGAGCTGCGCCGCTCGCGCCGGCTGGTGGTGTCCTCTTTCTACACCGTGGGCAACTACGACTATGGCGTCTTCTGGTACCTCTATCTCGACGGTACCATTCAGTTCGAGGCCAAGCTGACGGGCATGCTCTACTGCGGCGCCCTGGGCGAGGGCGAGGTTCCCGACTACGGCCGCGTCGTGGCGCCGGGCGTGAACGCCATGTTCCACGAGCATTACTTCAACGTGCGCCTGGACATGGAGGTCGACGGCCCGGCCAACAGCGTGGTCGAGATCGAGGCCGAGCGGGTGCCGACCGGCCCCGACAACCCGCACGGCAACGCCCACGGCGTGCGCGAGACGATGCTGGCAAGCGAGCGCGAGGCGGCGCGCGACATCAAGCCGGAGAACGGCCGCATCTGGAAGGTGGTGAACCGCTCGAAGACCAACGCCCTGGGCTGGCATCCCGGCTACAAGCTGATGCCGGGCTGGAACGTCAAGCCGATGCACCAGCCGGACTCGCCCTTCATGCGGCGCGGCGGCTTCGTGGCCCATGACTTTTGGGTCACGGCCTACGACCCCGAGGAAATCTATGCCCCGGGCAAGTACGTGAACCAGAACATCGACGGTCCCGGTCTGCCGGAATGGACCCAGGCGGACCGGCCCCTGGTCGACCAGGACATCGTGCTGTGGCACACGGTGGGCGTCTTCCACGTGCCGCGCCCGGAAGACTTCCCGGTCATGCCGGTGGAATACGCCGGGTTCATGCTGAAGCCGGTCGGCTTCTTCGAGCGCAACCCCGCCCTCGACCTCGCCCCACCGGCCTGCCACGCCGCCAAGGCCTGAAGGTCCGCGGCCGGGGTACGCCTCGTAACTGAGCTGTCACCCCAGCCGGGAGCCAAGCCGGGGTCTCGGGCCGGCGTTCCGTTCCCACGAGATCCCAGCTCAGGGCTGCGCCCTGTCCGGGATGACGTCTCGTGACTGATGGGGACCCCTGGCTGCGCTCAGTCCAGCTTCTTGCCCAACTGGCCGGCCAGGTTCTGGATGTACTGCCAGGCGACGCGGCCCGACCGGCTGCCCCGTGTCACGGACCATTCCTTGGCCTCGGCCCGCAGCCGGTCCTGCGGCACCGCCAGGCCGTAGTGGGCGGCATAGCCTTCGATCATGGCGAAGTAGGTATCCTGGTCGCAGTGGTGAAAACCGAGCCAGAGCCCGAAGCGGTCCGACAGGGAGACCTTCTCCTCGACCGCTTCGGAGGCGTGGATCGCGGTCGAGCGCTCATTCTCGATCATATCCCGCGGCATCAGGTGGCGCCGGTTCGAGGTCGCATAGAAGATCACGTTGTCCGGCCGTCCCTCGATCCCGCCTTCCAGCACGGCCTTCAGCGACTTGTAGCTGGTGTCGTCCATATCGAAGGACAGGTCGTCGCAGAAGATCACCACCGGCCGGGTCTTGCCGCGCAGCAGTCCCAGCAGGCGGGGCAGGGAGGGGATATCCTCCCGGTGGATCTCGACCAGGGCCAGGGTGGCGCCGCCCTTGGCGCCGGCCAGGGCGTTGACCTTGGCATGGATGGCCTTCACCAGGGATGACTTGCCCATGCCCCGGGCGCCCCACAGCAGCGCGTTGTTGGCCGGCAGGCCGGCGGCGAACCGCTGGGTGTTCTCCAAAAGGGTGTCGGCCTGGCGGTCGATGCCCTGGAGCAGCGCGAATTCGACCCTGTTGACCCTGGGAACCGGCTCCAGCGTGGCGTTTTCGGCCTGCCAGACGAAGGCCTCGGCACTGTCGAGATCGATTGCCGCCGGGGCCGGGGGCGCCTGGCGCTCCAGAGCCTCGGCGACCCGGGCGAGCAGCGCTTCGAGGCGGGCGAGTTCGGAAGTCGGCAAGACCGGATTCTCCTTGTTGGGCGGCGGCCCAGACCCTAATTACCAAGGCTAAGGCGGTCAACCAGAGGGGTGAGGCTCGAGCGCGTCAAGTGCGTTGCATTTGATGGGCCTGAGGGTATAGTCCGCCGGTTCGCGCGGAGCGAAAGGAACAAAACATGTCGTTGACGCCGCTAGTCGCCCAAGCCGCCGCAGGTGGTGGAGAGTCCACCCTGATCTCGCTGCTGCCGCTTGTCCTGATTTTCGTCATTTTCTGGTTTTTGCTGATCCGGCCCCAGCAAAAGAAGATGAAACAGCACCGGGCCATGGTCGATTCCCTGAAACGGGGCGACAAGGTGGTCACCGCCGGTGGCATCATGGGCACGGTCACCAAGATCATCAGCGACAGCGAGACCCAGGTCGAGATCGCCGAGAACGTGCGTATCCGCGTGGTTCGCCACACCATCACGGATGTCCTGAGCAAGCCGGATCCGGCGGCCGCCAAGGGCGCGCCGACCCCGGCCAACGATGGCGGCGGCAAGAGCAAGAGCTTTTTGGGCGGATTGCTCGGGCGTTAGGTCGAACGCGTAACCCGCCGCGGGACGCTCGGCGCCCGCGCTAACCCGACGTCAGCGTACGCGCAAGACTGAAGACAGATCGAAAAGAGCTCCATGGTTCAGATTCCCCGGTGGCAAGCAATTCTCGTGCTGGTGATTCTGGCGCTTGGCATCGCCTATGCCCTGCCCAACGTGCTGCCCAAGTACCAGGGCGACGAGCTGCCGAGCTGGTTTCCCCAGCGCCAGATCCATCTCGGTCTCGATCTCCAGGGCGGCGCCCATCTCTTGGCCGAGGTCGATCACCGGTCGGCCCACAAGCAGCGTCTGGAAGACCTGGTCGGCGGCCTGCGCGAGGAACTGGCCAAACTGCGCAAGGACGGCGTGCGCTACGTGAATCTGGGGGTTCAAGGGGACGGCGCGGGTTTCGATTTGACCGATCCGGCGCATCTCGATCTGGCCCGCGAGGCGGCCCGGCGCGTGGCCGTCGGCTTCGACCTGACGGTCGAGGACGACACCAAGATCCGCCTGAGCCTGTCCGAGACCGCCTACACGGCCTGGCTCGCCAGCCTGGTCAACCAGACCATCGAAGTGATCCGGCGCCGTGTCGACGAGCTCGGCACCACCGAGCCCACGATCATCCGCAGCGGCGACGATCGGATTATCATTCAGCTTCCCGGCGTCGGCGATACCGACCGGGCCAAGGCGGTGATCGGCCAGACCGCGGCCATGACCTTTCAGTTCGTCGAGGAAAACGTCGATCCCGACGGCGTGGTGCCACGCTCGATGGAAATCCTGCCCGAGGCCCTTACCGCCGAGGAGCTGGCGGCGGGACGCCTGCCGGCACGGTTTGTCGTCAGCAAGTTGGTCATGGTCAAGGGCGAGAACCTGACCGATGCGCAAGGCAGCTTCCAGGATGCGCAGCCAGTGGTCGCCTTTACCTTCGATACGGTCGGCGCCAAGCGCTTCGGCGACGCCACGGCCAAGAACGTCGGTCGGCTCTTCGCCATCGTGCTGGACGGCGAGGTTATCTCGGCTCCGGTGATCCGCTCGCCGATCCTCGGCGGCAACGGCATCATCAGCGGCAGTTTCACGGTACAGTCGGCCAACGACCTGGCGCTGTTGCTGCGCGCCGGCGCGCTGCCGGCCAGTCTCGAGTACCTCGAAGAGCGGAGTGTCGGCCCCGGCCTGGGCGCCGATTCGATTGCCGCCGGCAAGGTGGCCTCGCTGCTGGGCGTCATCTTCGTGGTGATCTTCATGGCCTTTACCTACGGCCGTTTCGGCCTCTTCGCCGATGTCGCGCTGCTTGCCAATCTGGTGCTGATGGCGGCGATCCTCTCGGGACTGCAGGCCACGCTGACCTTGCCCGGCATCGCTGGGATCGTGCTGACTATCGGTATGGCGGTCGACGCCAACGTGCTGATCTTCGAGCGTATCCGCGAGGAGACACAGATCAACGGGCGCAGTCCCTTGACGGCGGTCGACGCCGGCTACCGGCGCGCCATGACCACCATCATCGATTCGAACCTGACCACCCTGATCGCGGCGGTTCTGCTGTTTCAGTTCGGAACCGGTCCGGTCAAGGGCTTCGCGGTCACCCTTTCCATCGGTCTGGTGACCTCCATGTTCACCTCCATCATGCTGACCCGCCTTCTGATCGTCTTGTGGCTGCGCCGGTCGCGGCCGCAAGTCCTGGGAATTTGAGCGATGGATGAGTCGAGTCTAGGACGTCCGCCATGCTGCTGATCCACAAGATAGCGATCGCGCCGAGCCTTAACATTCTGGCGCACAGGCGCTCGCTTTTCGGCTTCTCGGGATTTCTGATGGTCCTCTCGGTGGTCCTCCTCGCCACCTTTGGCCTGAATTTCGGGGTCGATTTTCGCGGCGGTATCGAGCTGGAGGTGCGCGTCGTCGAGGGACGCGACATCGGCAATCTGCGCGACCGCACCGGCGGTCTTGGCCTGGGCGAAATCACGCTTCAGGAGTTCGGCGATCCTCGCAACATCCTGATCAACGTCGAACGGCAGCCAGGCGATGACGCGGCGCAGTTCGAGGCCCTCAAGGTTCTCGAGGCGGCAATCAATGACCAGGTGGAGGAGTACCGCAGTAAGGGTATTGTCGGTCCCAAGGTCGGCGAGGAACTGAAGCGCGCGGGTATCTGGGCGACCGTCCTGGCGATCCTAGGCATTGGCGCCTACATCTGGTTCCGCTTCGAGTGGCAGTTCAGCCTCGCGGCCATCACCGCCCTGGCCCATGACGTGGTGGCCACGATCGGTTTCTTCTCGCTGACCCAGATCGAATTCAATCTGGCGACCCTGGCCGCGGTTCTGACCGTGGCCGGCTATTCGATCAACGACACCGTGGTGATCTTCGACCGGGTGCGCGAGATGCTGCGCAAGTACAAGAAGCTGGCCATCATCGAGGTGCTGAACCTCTCGATCAACCGCACTCTGTCGCGCACGATCCTGACCTCGGTGACCACGCTCCTGGCCCTGACCGCGCTCTCGGTCTTCGGCGGCGAGGTGATCCGCGGCTTCTCGCTGGGGCTGATTTGGGGTGTGGCGATCGGCACCTATTCTTCGGTTGGCCTGGCGGTGCCGCTCTTGACGCTCTTCCAGCTCCGCAGCACCAAGCCGGCGGCCGGCGGCGACGCCAGCGCGGACAGCGCCGGCGTTGACAAGGCAGGGGGCGAGGCGGCACCCGAGGCCGGCTGACAGCGTTCCAGAACGGGCGGAGAGGCCGATGGCGCCGACGCCACCGCTAATCATCCAAGGCTATGGCGACGGCGGCTTTCGCGTCGGCGGCCAACGTCACGAGGGATCTTTGCTCCTGACCGCGGAGGCGGCGCTACCCTGGTCCGTGGCAGCCCTCGACGACCTGGACCTGGCTGCGTTCGACCCGCTGTTTCGGCTCGGTACGAACTTTGAGATTCTGCTGTTGGGCTGCGGTCGCCAGATGGCCTTCCTCGACCCGGCCCTGCGCCAGGCGATCCGCGACCGCGGCCTGGCGGTCGAGGTCATGGACAGCGGCGCGGCCTGCCGCACCTTCAATCTGCTGGTCGCCGAGGGACGCACCGTCGCGGCGGCCCTGATCGCCGTGGAATAGACCTGTACCCTCGAAGCGGACAAAAGAAAACCGGGGCCCCTGAGGGCCCCGGTTCGGTCTTTTTTGTCGGTCGCTAGCGGATCAGAAGAGGTTCTGCGCCGAGACCATGGCAAAGAGCATGGGGATCGACAGCAAGGTGTTGGTCCGCGAGAAGAGCATCGCCGTACGGGCCGAGGCGGCCTTGGTGTCGGCGTCGACCTCGACCATGCCCAGCGCGCGCTGCTGGTTGGGCCAGATCACGAACCAGACATTGAACCACATGATCGCGCCCAGCCACATGCCGATGCCGATCATGGTGTGCTTGGGTACCGCGAAGCCCTCCGTCAGGCCGATGGTCACAGCCTGTAAAAGGTAGCCGTTCATGGCGGCCAGGATGAGGCCGGTGACGATGGTCCCCATGGCGGCCCAGCGGAACCACCAGAGCGCCGCCGGCGCGATCACCTTGCCGATGGCCGGTTTCTGATCGTCGGGGATCTTCGGCATGTTGGGGATCTGCACGAAATTGAAGTACCAGAGCAGGCCGATCCACATGACACCGCTCAGAACGTGGAGCCAGCGGAACAGGAACGCCCCGAACTCGTGGCCGCCAAAGCCCTGTCCAGCGATGTAAAAAAGGAGAAGCAGGATCGTGAGTACGAAACCCGCGATTACGGTCCGTTGGAGGGACGTCAAGATGGAAGCCATGGTAGTACCCCTTTACTTCTGTCTATCGGCGCCCGCGGGAGCCAGTCCCAACGGGTCGCGGCGTTGCCGGCGGGCGGCGATCGATCTCTGATTTGCCCCAGGAAGCGCGGCCGAAAAAGCGATCCTGACTCCAGGGTTTCACGACTCCGACACGCGTAAGTTAGAGCGACCTTACGCAGTCCCGCGATTCTTGCCAAGGGGAAGAAACCGCCCATCGGATGCCGCGCTCGGTGTCCTTTCACGACGAATTCCCGGCGCGAAAGAAGTGGGGCGCGGCCCGGCGTCGGGGTATAGTCCCGCGCCATCCCGGCAAGCCGGAGGACGAGCTTCTGGAGGTCTTTGACTACTGCGCCCAGGAGGTCCGGTCGCAGGACCACGACCGCTATTTGACCTGCCTCTTCGCCCCCGCGGCGAGCCGCGGCAGGCTGGCGGCGCTCTATGCCTTCAACCTGGAGGTCGCCCGCACCCCCGAGCTGGTGAGCGAGGCGATGCTGGGCCGCATCCGCCTGCAGTGGTGGCGCGAGGCGATCGAGGAAATCTATGCCGGCCAGCCGCGACGCCATGCCGTGGTCGAGGCGCTCGCGGCGGTCATCGAGGCCGTCCCCTTGGAAAAGCAGGACCTGATGGCCCTGGTCGACGCCCGCGAGTTCGACCTGGAGGGCGAAGCGCCGGCGGATCTGGCAGCGCTCGAGGCCTATGGCGCGCAAACCTCCAGCGGTCTCTTGGCCCTGGCGTTGCAAGTGCTGGGCGCCGAACGGGCGGTGGCGGCCGAGGCCGCCCGCGCCACCGGGCTCGCCTGGGCCCTGACGGGCCTGCTTCGGGCCGTGCCCTTCCATGCCCGCGCCAAACGGCGATACCTGCCCGAGGATCTCTGCCGCCGGGCGGCCCTGTTGCCGGGAGACCTGTTCGAACTGCGCTCGAGCCCGGCATTGGTTGCGGTGGTGGGGGAGGTCTCGGCGCGGGTCGAGCAGCATCTGGCGGACAGCCGCAGCGACCTCCGCGGGGTTACCGGCAGACTGCGCGCGCCCTTGCTGCTGGCCGGGCTGGCACGGGCCGACCACCGGGCGCTCGCCCGGGCCGGCTATGACCCCTTTGCCCTGGATCACGGCCGGCCGTCAGGCGGGCGGGTCTGGCGATTGCTCTGGTCGCGCCTGGTTGGGGTCTGATAGCATGACGGTTCCAGGACCATGAACGACTTGCGGAAGGGAGCGAACCCCTTGGTTTGGCAACAGAAGATCGACCATCCCTCGGCCTGGCGCGGCGGCGATTTCGCCGGCCCGTCGGACTATAGTCTGGACCTGACGGCGCGACAGGTTGGCGTGTTGGAGAAGGCAACCGCGGCGGTGGCGGAGCTCGATCTGGAGGAAATCACCCAGGCGCGTTTCGACCTGAGCGCCATCGCCGCCGACGTGGCTGATTGGCGCCAGGAAATCCTTCAGGGCCGGGGTTTCATCGTGTTTCGCGGCCTGCCGGTCGAGCGCCACCCGGTGGGCTTTATCGAGCGGCTTTACTGGGGCCTCGGCACCCATTTCGGCCGGGCGGTCTCGCAAAGCCTGCTCGGCGACCGCCTGGGCCATATCGTCAGCGTGTCCGGCGAGAGTCCCGAGGAGCGCGGCTATCGCAGCAACCGGGAACTGAGCCTGCACAGCGACAACGACGATATCGTCGGTATGCTCTGCGTCTCGCCGGGCGCCAGCGGCGGTGGCAGCGTCTTTGTGTCGGCCCTGGCCATTCACAATGTCATGCTGGCGGAATGCCCGGAACTGCTGGCACCGCTCTACCGCGGCTTTCGCTACCATTGGCGCGGCGAACAGGCACCGGGCGAGCCGCCGATCACCGAGTACCGCATACCGGTCCTCTCCGAACGTGACGGTGTGGTCAGCACCTGTTTCCTGCGCGAGTTCATCACCATGGCGGCTGAAGACCTCGGCGAGCCCCTGAGCGAGATCGAACAGACCGCGCTCGAGCGCTTCGGCGCGCTCTGCGACGACCCGGACTTGCGGCTGGACATGACCCTGCAGGCCGGCGACCTGATCTTTTTGAACAACTACACCATGCTGCATGGCCGCGCGGCCTTTGTAGACGGCGGCGAAAAGGGCCTGAAGCGGCACCTCATGCGACTTTGGCTGAAGGTTGGCGAACGGCCGATCGTCCCCGAACTGCGCCGTTACTATGGCGAAGACGGCCTGCCCAAACAGCAGGGCAAGGGCACGCTCTTCGACCGCGCCCGAAAAACCGTGAAGAAGGACGGCGAGACCGCCGGGGCGTCAGCCTGACAGGTCCGGCGGCTCGATCCCCAGCGCGTCGGCGATGGCCTGCACCTGCATCTTTTCCGCGGTGGAGAAATTGCCGTCGGCCCGCGAGATGGCACAACCGATCCGCACCATGATTTCGGCCGAGGCCGGGTCGTCCTTCATGGTGGCAATGGCCAGCATGGCGGCCTCTTCGCCGGCCGTGGGGTCGGTCTGGATGGCGTCGATGAAGTGATTGAAGCGGTCGATCGCCTCATGGGCGTCGAAGACCATCAGGGCATCCACATTGACCAGCACCTGATCGACCGCGACCCGCTCCGAAAAAGTCACCACGCCGTCGGCTGTCGCGACCAGGGCGGCGGTGGCCATGCTGGCCTCCAGCACCTTGCGATTCTTCAGGCGCTCGCCCTGTGTCTGCAGCGTTTCCTTCAAGCGGGTCAAAAAACTCATCGATACTCTCCCAGCCATGTCATTGCATATTCATAGACATGATTTTCTTCATTAGGGACCCGTTAGAATCAAAGCAAGGCCCAGCCCCGCCATCGTGAAGCACCCGGATGCCGTGCTCCAAGGGCATTTTTAGGTTAGGAGGGTGGGCGATGAAAAGGACTTGGACAGTATTGTGTCTCGATCAGAAACCAACGAATTGCGACGAATCTGCCTGTTCGGCCCCGAGTCGACCGGCAAGTCGGTGCTCGCCGGCCGTCTGGCGGCTCATTTCGGTGCCGCGGCGGTCCCGGAATTCGCGCGCCGCTACCTGGTCCAGGAGAGGGGCGCCTGCCGGCTGAGCGACATTCTGGAAATTGCCAAGGGCCAGGCCGCGCTCGAAGACTCCTTGGCGCCAGACAGCGGCCTTTTGATCTGCGACACCGATCCGCTGCTGACCTGCATCTGGAGCGAGATGCTGTTCGGGACCGTCGAACCCGAAGTCTGGGCCTTCGTCAGGTCCCGGCCACGCGCCTTCTATCTGCTGCTCGACATCGACGTCCCCTGGGTCGATGACGGCCAGCGCAATTTCGCCGATGACGCCAGCCGCGCGCGCTTTTTTGCGCTCTGCCGGGACACGCTGCGGCGCGAAGGCCAGGAATTCGCCGTGATCTCAGGCGACTATGACGCGCGCTTCGCCGCCGCTGTCAGGGCCATCGAACAGCGCTCGCGGGATTGACGATTCACTCCGCTGCCGCGGCCCGGTCGCCCTGCCAGGTTGCCAGGTCGGCCAGGGCGCGGTGGGCCATGGCCGCCTTGCGTTCGGCCTTGCCACGGCGCCCGCGCTTGGCGTCTTCAACCGGCGGGAAGAGCCCGAAGTTGGCGTTCATCGGTTGGAAGAGGCTGGCCTCGGCGCCCCCGGTGATGTGGTTCAAGAGCGCGCCGTGGGCCGTGGTCGGCGGCGGCGGCGCCATCGCCTGGCCCAGACGGTCCGCCGCGGCGAAACGCCCGGCCAACAATCCCATGGCGGCCGATTCGACATAGCCCTCGACGCCGGTGATCTGGCCGGCAAAGCGCAGCCGCGGCGCCTTCTTCAGGCGCAATTGAGTGTCGAGAAGGCGCGGCGAGTTGATGAAGGTGTTGCGGTGGATACCGCCCAGGCGGGCGAACTCCGCCGCCTCCAGGGCCGGGATGGTGCGGAAGACCCGCTTCTGTTCGCCATAGGTCAACTTGGTCTGGAAGCCCACCATGTTGTACAGGGTGCCCAGGGCATTGTCCTGGCGCAGTTGGACCACCGCATGGCAGCGCCGGTCGCCGTTCGGGTCGGTCAGGCCGACCGGCTTCATCGGGCCGAAACGCAGGGTCTCGGGCCCGCGCTCGGCCATGACCTCGATCGGCAGGCAGCCCTCGAAATAGGGCGTGTCCTGCTCCCAGGGCTTGAACTGGGTCTTCTCGCCGGCCAGCAGCGCGGCGATGAAGGCCTCGTACTGATCCCGATCCATCGGGCAGTTGATGTAGTCCTTGCTATCGCCCTTGTCGTAGCGGGACTGAAACCAGGCGCGCGAGAAGTCGATCGAGTCCTTGTAAATGATCGGGGCGATCGCGTCGAAAAAGGCGAGGGACGATTCCTCGGTCAGCGCCGCGACCGCCTCGGCCAGGGCGGGCGAGGTGAGGGGGCCGGTCGCGACAATGACCGAATCCCAGTCCTCCGGCGGCAAGCCGGCCACCTCTTCGCGGGCGATGGTGATCCGCGCCTCGCCTTCCAGGGCCGCCGTCACGGCGTCGGAGAAGCCGACCCGGTCGACCGCCAGGGCGGAG
>JAJFGK010000003.1 GCA_021776195.1 Kiloniellaceae bacterium
GGCTGCGCCTCGGCCTCGGCTACGGCCCGCTCGCGCGCCGCGTCGAAGGCGTCTTCCTCGACCGCCTCGGGCTGTGCCGCCGCCTCGGCCACCGCCTGGTCGCGCGCCGCCTCGAAGGCGTCTTCCTCGACTTCCTCGGGCTGCGCCGCCGCCTCGGCCACCGCCTTCTCCCGGGCCGCCGCGAAGGTGTCCTCCTCGACTTCCTCGGGCCGCGCCGCCGCCTCGGCCACCGCCTTCTCTCGCGCCGCTTCGAAGGTGTCCTCCTCGACCTCCTCGGGCTGCGCCGCCGCTTCGGCCACCGCCTGATCGCGCGCCGCCTCGAAGGCGTCTTCCTCGACCTCCTCGGGCTGTGCCGCCGCCTCGGCCACCGCCTGGTCGCGCGCCGCCTCGAAGGCGTCTTCCTCGACTTCCTCGGGCTGCGCCGCCGCCTCGGCCACCGCCTTCTCTCGCGCCGCCGCGAAGGTGTCCTCCTCGACCTCCTCGGGCTGCGCCGCCGCCTCGGCCACCGCCTTCTCCCGGGCCGCTTCGAAGGCATCCTCCTCGACCTCCACGGGCTGCGCCTCGGCCTCGGCTACCGCCTGGTCGCGCGCCGCCGCGAAGGTATCTTCCTCGACCTCCTCGGGCTGCGCCGCCGCCTCGGCTACTGCCTTCTCTCGCGCCGCTTCGAAGGCGTCCTCGCTCACGCCCTCCGGTGCCGCATCGGGCGCCAAGACTCGCAGCAGGGCGGGATCGTGCAGCATCTTCAGGATCAGGTCTTCGGTACGCGACTTGCCATCCATGTAGGTGAGCAGCGTCGAGAGTTGAGTCCGGGCATCGAGCAGCCTGCGCAGGGGCTCCACCTTGCGGGCCACTTCGGCCGGCGAGAAACCCTCCATCTTATCGAAGGTCACATCGACGCTTAGATTGCCTTCTCCGGTCAAGGTGTTGGGCACATTGAAGGCGACCCGCGGCTTGATCGCCTTCATGCGTTCGGAGAAGTTGTCGATATCGATCTCGAGCGTCTTGCGGTCTTCCAGTGCGGCCAAGGGCTCGGACGGCTTGCCGCCCAGGTCCGCCATAACACCCACGACAAAGGGGAGCTGAATCTTTTTCTCCGCGCCATAGAGTTCCACGTCGTACTCGATCTGGACGCGTGGCGATCGATTTCGCGCGATAAACTTCTGGCTACTGCTCTTGGCCATGGCGAAGCGCCCTTACCTACCTCGTCGTTCCTACCGATGCCTTCGGGTCATGCGTCCTCAGGCTAGGCCTCCAAATGTGATTCGCGAAAAACCCTTAGCCTGGATCTTGCTTGTCGATCTGCTCGTGCATGACCTTGATTTCGTCTCTCAACTGGAACACTTGCTCGGCCACGGCCCGGTTTTCCTCGCGGATCAACTCGCGCAGCTTGTCCATTTCGGCTTCGCGCTCCTCCTCGACCGCACTCTGCATGGTGTTCACCAAGAGGCCGATGAAGAGATTGAGCACGGCAAAGGCGGTCATGATTATAAAGGGCACGAACAGCAGCCAGGCGTAGGGATAGAGCTCCATCACCGGCCGCACGATGCCCATGGACCAGCTTTCCAGGGTCATGATCTGGAACAGCGAGTAGAGAGAGAGCCCAACATCGCCGAACCAGGCCTCGAAATCCCGGCCGAACAAGCGGGTCGCCATGACCGCGAAGATGTAGAAGATGATCATCAGCAGCGTGATGACCGAGGCCATGCCGGGCAAGGCATCGATCAGGGCCTGGATCACCTGGCGCATCTGCGGCACGACCGACATGACCCGCAGCGCGCGCACGATTCGCAGCGCGCGCAGGACCGAGAGATCGCCGGTCGAGGGCAGCAACGAAAAGCTGACGACAATCAGATCGAAGACATTCCAACCGTTGAGGAAAAAGCGCCAACGATAGGCTATACCCTTGATCGCCAGTTCGACGATAAAGATGACCAGGACCACATCGTCGACAAATCTCAGGCCCGGCCCGATGGACTCCATGATACTGGGCGAGGTCGCCAAGCCGAGCGTCACGGCGTTCACAAAGATGATGCCAAGAATAGAGTAGCGGAAGGTCGGCGATTCGATGATCTCGATCAGGCGCGGCCTGAAGCCCGTAGCCTGTTCGACCGGTTCCGTCCCTGCTGTCATCGCAACCCCCAAGACTTCGCCCAGGCAACGCTTGTCCGCGCCAGGCTATCACACTCTAGCATATATAATAACGCGCTCCGTGGCCGGGTGAAAGCTGTCGATGAGGACAGGCGTGACGCGGCCCAAGGCCGGGCCCGGCCGGCGCCCCCGCAAAAGCCGGTGGTCGATCTGAAATTTCGGTGTATCCTGCAACGGTTTGGCGAGCCGAGCCAGTCTCGGCCAAGGATAACTCGGCCGCCACAGGCCGATTGCTTCCGATGGTTTGTTGGAATCCAGTCTCGCCGATGGAGATTGAAGACGAATCGTTTGACGTAATGTTCTAATAGAGGAAGGCGAAAACAATGCTGCGCACATTGCTGGCTGCCCTGCTTTCTATCGGCCTTGCCGGGCCCCTGGCCGCCGGCGAGACCCCGGTGCCGGGCGATGCCAAGGTCTATATTATCTGGCCCAGCGACGGCCAGGTCATCAAGGGCGGTAAGCTCTGGCTTCGGATGGGGATTCGCAACGCCGGACTGGCGCCCGCGGGCACCGAGTGGCCGGGTACCGGGCACCATCACGTGATCATCGACGCTGATCTTCCGCCGCTCGACGAGGAAATTCCTTCGGACAAGAACCACCTCCACTTCGGCGGCGGTCAGTCGGAGGCCCGCCTGGAGCTGCCGCCTGGGACCCACACGATCCAAATCCTCCTTGGGGATCACTTCCACGTGCCGCACAATCCGCCGCTCTATTCCGAGCGCATCACGGTTGTCGTGCCGGCGGACTGATCGACAAGGCGCAGGCCGCCTGGCCGCATTAGTCCCAACAGTAGAAATCGGGAGCCATTCTCATGATCGCACCCCTGCAAAAGACCCTGGTCGCCATGGCGCTCATATCAGCCGCCGTCCTGACCACCGCCCTCGCTGCCTCCCAACCATCTTGGGCGGGCGACACCCCGGCGGCAAAGAATGCCTATCTTTATATCGGCTGGCCGAACGAGGGCGAGGTCCTCAACAGCCGGCGCTTTCGCGTCTGGTTTGGCCTGCGCAACGCGGGAATCGCCCCGGCGGGCGTCGCCAAGCCCAACACCGGGCACCATCATCTGATCATCGATGCGCCGCTGCCGCCCTTCGACGAAGAAATCCCCTCGGACAAGAACCATCTGCATCTTGGCGCCGGGCAGACCGAGGCAATCGTCGAACTGTCACCGGGCACCCATACCCTGCAACTGCTGTTCGCAGATCACGATCACATTCCCCACAATCCGCCGATTTTCTCGCCGGTTCGGACCATCACGGTGAGATAACGCCGACCTTCGTTACGGGAGGGTCAGGGCGACACGCAGGCCATTGGCCGAATAGGGGACCGCGGCGTCGTAGAAGAAACGTGCCGCGGAATGCAGGGCAGAGGAATCGTTGCGCCAGGACCCGCCGCGCAGCACCCGCTGCCGGCAGTCCGACTTGTCGCGCAGGGCCCCATCGGCCGGCGCGCCCTGGTGCGAGGTGAACCAGCAGTCTCCGACCCACTCCGCGACACCGCCGCTCATGTCGTGAAGACCGAAAGCATTGGCCTGGCCGCGACCGGCCGGATTGGGCCGCTTGCGATCATAGACGCCGCCGCAGTCCTTGCAATTGGCCCGCCCCTCGCCGACCCGGTCGCCCCACCAAAAGAGGCTCGAGGTGCCAGCCCGCGCGGCGTACTCCCATTCCGCCTCGGTCGGGAAGCGGTAGTCCTTTCCGGTCTTCTTCGAGAGCCATGCAATATAGGCCCGCGCGTCGTCGTGAGTGAGATAGCGCACCGGTTCGTCGTCCGCGGCATCGCTCAGGCGGGCCGGAAGCTTGCAACCGGCCTCGGCCGCGCAGGCCCGCCATTGGCCAAGGGTCACCTCGGTGCGGCCCAAGGCAAAGCCGCGGGCTAGGCTCACTTTGTGGGCCGGTCCTTCCGCCGGATCTCCACCGTTGCGCCCCATGACGAAGGACCCGGGCGGCAAGGGCACCATCTCGGGACAGCCGGGGCAGTCGCGAAAGGCATCGCCAACCGGGGCGGCCGGGCTCGGCGGCAAGGCGGCGACCTCCGTGGCAGGCTCGCTCGTGGGCTGGGTGACGGCCGGGGCCGGCGGCGGTGCCGGTTTGGGCGGCGGCGTTGGGGCCAGGGCCGGGGCCGGGGGCTGAGCCGCGGTTTGTGTTTGCGCCTGGGCAGCCGGTTCCTTGCGGATCACGATCGCCTCGAGGAGCTGGGCGAAAACGTAGCCGCTGCGGCCATCGGGCAGCTCGACCCGATACCACTGGGTGTCCCGCGTCCGCCCGGTGACGTGGAGCATGGCCCCCGACTCGACGCCGGTTACCTGCGCGGCGTCGCTGGAGGGTGCGGCATGGACGTTGGCCTGGATCTTGGCGGCAAACACACCGTCCATGGCCTCGATAAGCGACACCGCCCGCAAGGCCGGCGCCTGGCTGGCCAACAAGACGACCAGAAAGACGGCAAAACCGCCAAAGAGTTGAACCCGCCCCATCCACATGCGCCGTCCCTTTCGCCAAAATTCGGGTACCACTATAGCAGGTTGAACTCTCCTGGAGTTCCCTTTTCCGTGAGGCCCCCGCGGCGCTTTCCGACCCGCCGGAGCATTGCTATGGTGCCTTCACGATGCCCATGAAAGGTCAGACCATGAAGCCTGCGATTCGCGCCCTCGCCGTTCCCATCATGATCCTGATTGGGTCTGGATCCGCCTCGGCGGTCGAGGGAACGACGGTCCATGCCGCGCCCAACTGCTATGTTTTCGAAACGGCCACGGGCTTTGCCCTGTTCGAGCGGTCCGGCGGCGGCGAGGCAACTCTGGGCCAGGCGGTCTCCGGCGTTCTGGACGACTTCGGCTATCAGGAACTCAAGGACGCGGCGGGTCAGGACCTGATGGTGGGCTGGATCCAAAACCACAGCGTCAAGGACGAAGCCGAGGTCGAGACCTTTAAAAAGGTCTGCCGCTGATCGTGGGTTTGCGCCTGCGATAGTCGTCAGTCTTAGAGGTCGGCCTTCTTCATATCGCCGGCCGCGGCTTTCGCCAGGTTCGACAGGTTTTGACCCTGCTTGATCATGTTCTTGCCGGTATTGTCATCAAACAGCGTTCTGGTCTGCAGTCCATCCAGCTTGCCGCCGTCCAGGGCCTTGATGACCCGCTCGAAAGTGCTTTTGTGCGCCTTCGAGTAGTTGAGATAGGGCTTGGCGGCGATGTAGAGCCCTTTCAGCTTTTCGTTGACCTTCTTGAGATCGCCCTTGGCCCCTTCCTTGTTCTCCTTGAGAAAAGACTGCTGGAGGGAGCCGGCCTTTTCAACGCCCTTGGTAAAGTCCTCCTGGGCGGATAGGTAGGCCGCGATCTTATCCTTGGCCGTCTTAACCGCGCGGCTGTCATCGTTGTTCTTGGCCGCCGCGTCGAAGGCCGACCGGGCATCGTTGAACGCCGAGCCGACCGTCCGATCGAACGTCTGCAGTCCCTTGAAGATGTCCTCGGCGTTATCCGAATTCGACCATTCGGCATCCTTTTTCTCTTTAGTGGCCTCTTTTTTGAGGGCCGAGACCGCCGACTTCTGCTCGTCTGTGACCCGTTTGGCCTGCTTCTTCAGATCCTCGACCAGCTTTTGCCGCAGCGGACCGGACCCGGCGAAATCATCGCCGTTGCCACTGCCTTGCTTGGCTTTTTTCAGCTCGGCCTCCAGCTTCTTGATTTCCTGATTGTGTGCTTTTTCTTCCTTCTCCAGGCGCTCGATCTTCTCATAGGCGTACTTGTTGCGCTCGCCCTGCACCGCCATTTCGTCGAAGGCCGATTTGATCTTGGCCTTGATCTTCTTTTCGATCTCTTCCTTTTCGATGGCCTTGTTGGCGACCGAGGCTTTCTCCTTGCCCCGGCCCAGCTTCTGGCCCAACGATTGCACCAGGGCCCTGAATTTGTCGGCCTTTTTCTTGTCCGACGTTGCCTTGACCACCTCCTTTTCGGCCGCATCGAGTGCCTTCTGCGCCTTCTTGGTCTCGGCCTCGGTCTTTTTCAGCTCGTCCTCGGCGTCCTTCTTCTGCTTGGCGTTCAGCTTCAGCAGTTCCTTGATCGCATCGATCTTCGCCTGGATGGATTTCGCGCCGGTGCCAACTTTGTCCCTGGTCTTACCCTCTTTGCCGATTTTCTTTTCATAATTGTCGATCATCTTCTGCGCATTGACCGAAAAGATCATCAGCGGTTGGCGCATGAGCGCCATGAAGCCCTCGTTGACGGCATCGTCGTCCCACTCGTCGGGATCGTTCACCTCCAGCTTCTCGCTGGCCTTCAAGGTAAAGGCCTGATCGCCCTCGAGATTCAGGGTCTTGCCGAGAAACTGGCGGTAGGACTTCTTACAAAGAGCCCAGACCTTTTCCTCAATCGCGAGTGATGCTTGTTCCTTGGCCACGACTTGTCACCCCTTTCCTATCATCAGTTCACAGACCGGCCCGGTCTGTTCAACCAACACAGCAAAGCGCCATCCGGGAAGATTTAGAGCTTAGCGAAACCCGTAGGCGAAGTCACCATCGGCCACGCTCACTTCGACCTTTTCCACCTGCTCCCCGCCCATCATGGCGGTCAGGATGTGAGTCGAGATGGCTGGCAGCATGGAATTGGTCAGAATGGCATCGATCATGCGTCCGCCGCTTTCCAACTCGGTGCAGCGCCCGGCGATCAGCTTGACCACCTCGTCGCTGTAGGTGAAGGGAACGCCGTGGTTGGCGGCGATGCGCTTTTTGATGAGACCGAGCTGCAGTTCGATGATCTTGCCCAGCATCTCGTCGCTCAAGGGGTAGTAGGGGATGGTCACGATCCGCCCCAGGAGAGCCGCGGGAAAGACCTTCAAGAGAGGTTCGCGCAATGCCTTGTTGATGCCCTCGGGATCGGGCATCAGCTCGGGGTCCTTGCACATGTTGATGATGAGCTCGCTGCCGACGTTGGAGGTCAGCAAGATCAGCGTGTTCTTGAAGTCAATCAGGCGCCCTTCGCCGTCTTCCATGATGCCCTTGTCGAAGACCTGAAAGAAGATCTCGTGGACATCGGAGTGCGCCTTCTCGACCTCGTCGAGCAGCACCACGCTATAGGGTCTGCGGCGCACCGCCTCGGTCAGAACGCCGCCCTCGCCATAGCCGACATAGCCCGGCGGCGCGCCCTTCAGGGTCGATACGGTATGCGCCTCCTGGAACTCGCTCATGTTGATGGTGATGATATTCTGCTCACCGCCGTAGAGCGCCTCGGCCAGCGCCAGGGCGGTCTCGGTCTTGCCGACACCGCTGGGCCCACAGAGCATGAAGACGCCAATGGGCTTGCTTGGGTTGTCGAGCGAAGCCCGCGAAGTCTGGACCCGCTTGGCGACCATCGCCATGGCATGGTCCTGGCCGATCACGCGCTGACCCAGGGCATCGGCCATGTTGAGCACGGTCGCGATCTCGTCCTTGACCATGCGGCCGACCGGAATGCCGGTCCAGTCCGCCACCACCGAAGCCACCGCCTGGCTGTCCACCGTCGGCAAGATGAGCGGGTCCTCGCCCTGCAGGTCGTGGAGCCGGGTCTGAAGCTCGCCAAGCCGGTCGAGCAAGGCCTGGCGCTCTTCATCGCTCAGGGGATCGGCCGCCTCCGCCGGCTGCGCACTGCCGTCTGCCGCCGGGGTCTCGGCCGGCGGGGCAGCTTCCGCCGGCGCCGCCGGGCCATCCACCGGGTCGCTCTCGCCGCGCAGCTTGGCCCGGGCCTCCAGGATCTCATCGACCAGGCCCTTTTCCTCGGCCCAGCGCTCGTCCAGACCCCTGAGCCGCTCCTGTTCCTCGGTCAGGCCAGCCTCGGCCTTGGTCCGGCGATCGCCGATTTCGAAACCCGCCGCCGCCTCGCGGCCGATGATCTCCAATTCGGTCTCGAGCGCCTGAATCCGCTTGCGACAGTCATCCACCTCGGCCGGCACGGCATGCTGACTGATCGCCACCCGGGCAGAGGCCGTATCGATCAGGCTGACCGATTTGTCGGGCAACTGGCGCGCCGGAATATAGCGATGCGACAGCTTGACCGCGGCATCCAGCGCCTCGTCGAGGATCTGCACCCGGTGGTGCGCCTCGAGGGTGGAGGCAACGCCGCGCATCATGAGAACCGCCTTGGGCTCGTCGGGCTCGTCGACCTGGACCACCTGGAAGCGCCGGGTCAGGGCCGGGTCCTTCTCGATGTGCTTCTTGTATTCCGCCCAGGTGGTCGCCGCCACGGTGCGTAGCGTCCCGCGCGCCAGAGCCGGTTTCAGCAGATTGGCCGCGTCGCCCGTGCCGGCGGCGCCGCCGGCGCCGATCAGCGTGTGGGCCTCGTCGATGAAGAGAATGATCGGCTTGGGCGATGCCTGGACCTCGTCGATCACCGCGCGCAGGCGGTTTTCGAACTCGCCCTTCATCGAGGCGCCGGCCTGAAGCAGGCCGATATCGAGGCTCAGCAGGCGGACGTCTTGCATCGGCGGCGGCACGTCGCCCTGGGCGATGCGCAGGGCAAAGCCCTCCACCACGGCGGTTTTACCGACACCGGCCTCGCCGGTCAGGATCGGATTGTTCTGCCGCCGCCGCATCAGGATGTCCACCACCTGGCGGATCTCCTCGTCACGCCCGACGATGGGGTCGATCTCGCCTTCGCGGGCCCGCTCGGTGAGATCCACGGTGAACTGTTGCAGGGCTTCCTGCTTGCCCATCTGAGCCGGCGCCATGGCGCCGCTGGCCTCGCCGGGCACCGCGCCGCCGCCCATCTGGGTACCGTCCTGGGCCACCAGGCCTTCTTCGGGCGAACTGCCGGTGATCTCGCCGAAGCGCTCGATCAGCGTTTCGATCTTGATCTTCTGAAACTCCGACGAGATGGCGTAGAGGGCGTTGCGCAGCGAGTTGGTCTTCAAGACGCCGACCACCAGATGGCCGCTGCGGACCTGGGATTCGCCGAACATCAAGGTGCCGAAAACCCAGCCGCGCTCGACCGCCTCTTCGACGTGCGAAGACAGATCGGAAATCGACGTCGAGCCCCGCGGCAGGCGGTCCAGCGCTTCGGTCAGCTCCTTGGCGAGCGTCGAGGGGTTCATGTTGAACTGCTTGACGATCTGGTGCAGATCCGAGTCCTGAAGCTGGAGGATCTGATGGAACCAGTGGACCAGCTCGACGTAAGGGTTGCCGCGCATCTTGCAAAACACGGTCGCGCTCTCGATACCGCGATAGCAAGACGCGTTCAGCTTACCGAACAGATTGACTCGACTGATATCCGACATACTCGATCTCCCAAATTCTCCGGTCCCGCTGGACCGCCTGAATCATACAACGCCACAGGCCCCCCTGGCAAAAGCCCCTCTGTCCGGCTATCGCCGCGCGCGGGCCCAAAACAGGGCCTTCTAGGCCCGGTGAATACCCGGGTCGAGCCGCAGATCGCCGCGGTCCCTGTCGGAATCGCCGCTCAAGACCCAGGAGGTCCAGCCCAGCCGGTTGCGCCCGCCCAATTGCAGTCGGGGCACCTCGTCCTGGCGCAAGATCAAGTTGACGTCGAACGACAGCTCGTCGCCGACATAATTCCGCACAATCGCCACCAGGCGTTTGAGCGAGTCGCCGCCGGGCAGGAGGCGTTCATAGTCGGCGCGGCTCATCGGCCCAAAGATCAGGCGAAACTTGTACTGGCAGGACCAGACACGCCGCCCCGCGGTGGCGGAAAGGCCAAGCAGCGCGTTGGGCTTGCTCCCGCCGAGTCGGGTCAACTGATGCTCCGGCAACTGTAGCCATTCGCCGATGAACTCCTGAATGTCGACCTTGACCCGAAAGAAGTCCGAGACGATCGCCATCAGCCCTTCGGGATTCTTGGTCTGAAGGGCCATGCGCCCGGCAAAATGCAGCTTGCCGACATCGTCGAGGTCATCGCGGTCGCGAAAGGCCGGCATGCCGATTCCGAAGGTCGAGCCCACGTAGGTCGAAAAGCGGTCGTTGTCCTTGCGGTCGAACGAGACCGTCGGCTCGGCGCTGGCCCAGGCCCGGTAAAACAGGGAGAGCATGCGGTGGTGAAAGACATCGGCGAAGGCGATAAAGGTGTCGTCGCGGTGATTTCGCTTCCGCTCGCGGGCGTACTCCGTCAAGTGCATGGGCAGGGGGCCGTTCGGCCCGAAGAGGCCGAGAAAGAACCCGGTTACCCGATCGGGGCCGCCATCCTTGCCCTTCTTAAATTCGGACAGGGTCGCCGGCGAAAAGACGACGAAGGGTTCCTGGCCGAGCCTGAGCGAATCGTCGATCGGCCGCACCGACTCGCCGATCCGGGGCTTGTCGCGGTAGATGTTCTCGAGACGCCGAACCAGCGAAAAGAACCCAAAGCGATAAGGTTCGCGCTGGAGAGCCTCGAAAAACTTCAGATCCTCTGGCGTAGACCCATCCTCGCCGGCCATCGAACGATTTCACCCCGTTCCACTGTCTTAACGACGGTTTCCGTAAACGCGTTGATCGAAACATACTTCGCGAAAAAGGCCTCGATGACCGATCCGAGCACGAACATTCCGGTGCCCTCGAAGGCCGATTCCTCAAAGGTCGTGGTAATCTCGAGCCCGCGCGCCACCGAGGCGATACCGGCGCCCGGCAGGCGGCGGATAATCGGCCGGGAATCGATCGCGCGGACGCCCTCGACTTGCTTGCTGACAGCCGCATCGGCCACCGGACAGTAGAGCGAAAGGATCTCGCGCAGCGCACCTGCTCCCTGCTCGGCATCGTTGTCGATCAGCGAGAGATAGTTGAGTGCCAGATGGCTGATCAGGCGCCAAGACGTCTCGCCTTCGGCGAAGGAGGGCCGCGGCCGGGTCGGCCCGGCCAGACAGCGCACCGCCTTGATCGGGCCCCCCTCGGGCAGGGTGAAGTCGGTGTCGCCGACTCCGGTCGGCAGGGCCAGCGGCAGATCCCTGTTGGAGCAGAGCGTCCGGAGCGCGAGCTGTCGCAGGTCGCTTTTATAGGGGGCGTTTTGCGCATCGACCAAAGAGACAAAGACCTCGCTTCCAATGTAGGAAGACCGCGTGCCCACGAGGCGCTGCTTCGAGGAGAGCATACGCGGAACCCGGTGCACCGTGTGATAGGCGCGAAAGTCCGGATGTATTGGCGAGTCGACGATCGAGTAGAAGGGCAGGAAGTCCTGCACGAACTCGCTGTCGGCGCCGATCCCTTTCACCTCCGTGACCTGATAGACCTCGAAATCCATCGGCCGAGTGCGGTCGGGCACGACATGAAATTCGGCATCGCGGTCATTCAGGTGAATGCGGTCGGCTCGCTTGGGAAAGAGATTGATGGCCGGCGTACAGAAGAGCTCGAAATGTTCCCGCCCCAATGCGTTCTGCAGCTCGCGGTCGCTTCTGTTCAGGAGAAAGAGGACTTCGATCTCTTCGCCTTCGCAACGCTTGAATGCCGGCCCCAGGCCATCCAGGTCGACGAAAAGATACCGTTCGGGGAAGGCGAAGTACTCGTGAAGCAGGCGGTAGCCCTGAAACGACGGTGCGGTATAGGGCAGGAGGGATTCGTCATCGGCGTAGCCCTTGCGCCGCACCTTGTGCTTTTCGATCACTTCGAACCAGGGCGTCGGGCGGACCGTCGGGCGCACCACCACGCGCTCGCAGTTGGCGACCAGCTGTTCGAGGACCCGCATCGGAAACTCGCCGCTGCCGCGCAGGTAGAAGACCAGATTGTCGACCAGCAGTTTGTTAATCGGCAGATTGGCCTTGGCCCGCAATCGCATGCGTATCGCGGCGCGCACATTGGTGGCATCGGAGATACCGGCGGCGACCACGGCACCGGTCGATGCCAGGTACTCCGCCTCGCTGACCTCCAGGGGATAGAGTTTGACGGCATGGGCGGTTCGAAACTCGCAGGCCGTCTGCATTTCCTTGCCGAGCTGGCCGCGCAGTTGGGTTTGGCGCGGCACGTCGTAGCCCTGCGCCAGGCCGCTCTGGGTCAAATCCGGCTGGAGACGCACGATGGCCATCGAGGGCAAGGGTGCCAGGTAGTGGGGGTAGATCATCTCCAGCAGATGCTGGGTCAGGACCGGGTACTGGGCATCGAGCTTGAGCTGAACGCGCGCCGCGAGAAACGCAAAACCCTCGATGAGGCGCTCGACGTAAGGGTCGGCGCAGTCGAACCCCTCCAGCCCCAGGCGCCCGGCGATCTTGGGATACTCGGCGGCGAACTCGCCACCCATTTCTCGGATATGCTGGAGTTCGCGGTTGTAGTATTTGAGAAGCCGCGGATCCATCAGCGGTTACCGGACCCCAGTTTGTCGTAGTCGGAGATATCGACCGTGGTGCCCTGCAGGTCCAATTCGGTCTGCAAGAAAAGGCGCTGCGGTAGAGGCTGCGCCCAGAGATCGCCATGGATCTCGAAGGCCAGGGTATTGGGATCGCGCCGCTTTTCCTTGGGCAGGATCTCGACTCGCAGGGTATCGGGCAGGATGCGGGGTTCGAAGTTCCGGATCGCCGCCGCCAGGGTGCGTTCGATCGAAATCGCCTCGGCGGCAAGATTTGTAAAGCTACCGATATCGGGCAACCCATAGTTGACCACCGACTTCTTGACCAGCGGGTAGTCGTCGATGTCTTCAACGGATTCCAGATGTACCGTGTTGAAAAGCCACTGAAGGTCCCGCAGAACGGCCTCGCGCAGCTCGCGCATGGACAAGACCCGTGAGTCGCGGCTCTCTTTTTGCTTGCCTGGCTCTTCGTCCGTCAAGCGGTCCAGCAGGGATGGCTGAAGGCGCTCGCGGTGTGACAGTTCAGCCATTTGATCCTTCGGCCGCCGCCTCCGGCGGTGCCGCGCCGCCTTCCGCCTCGGCTCCCTCGCCCTCGTCGGTCCCGGTGTCCAGTTCGATGGTGCGAATGTCCATCAGCGCATATTCGCCCCCATCGGTCGCAAGCGTGCGCTGGCCAGCACCGAGGAAGGTTCCTCCGGCCTCCTCGATCCAGTCGGTCCGACGGGCCAGACTGATCAGGTCGTCGTCGCTCTCTTCCGACCCAGGGTAGCGGTTCGGGATCAAACCGACGGTTTCGCCACCATTGGCCCAGGTGAAAAAGCCCGGCATCCAGACACGGTCGCGCAGGTCCTGGGGCTCTTCGACGACGAGAATTTTGATTCGGTGGAAGGGAATCCAGTAGTAGCGCCCGTTGACCACCGCCTCGAGCATCGGACCCAAGCGGCTGTCGGCGTCGGCAATCCACTCGAAGGGCTCCCCATTCAGGCTGCCCGAGGTCATCGGGGCCTGCTCAAAGGCCTGATCGCGGAGATCCGCTGCCTTGGCGTACTCACCGAGCCCGGTGAGCTTCAGGGCTTCGAGCAGCAGCGCGACCCACTGTTCGGGGTCGCCAAAAACCAGGGGCGTTCTCTTGCCCGTGAATACATCCCGGCGATAGACCTCGCAGGTCAGGGCCTCGCGGTAAGTCTGGACCATCGCCAAGGCCCCGGGGTCGATGTCGCCGGAGACATTCAACTGGGTCAGCGCGCGATCCCACTGCCCCATGACCGACAGCAGCTGGAACAGGAAGGTCCGCAGCTTGGCATCGGCTGGATCTTTTCGGATCTGGTCTTGGAGTTGCGTCAGGGCCTCTTTCAGATTGCCCTCTTTCAGACTCTCTTCGGCACTCATCGTCAACCCCCAGTCGTCCCCGCTTTCAACAAGAGTTGGCCGGGATCATCAGGGATCCCGGCCCATCTCCAGCACATTGCGGCCACCCGGGGCGGCCGTCGGATCGAACCGGGTCTAGACCTCGAATTGATCGCGGTTGAGAATGCGGCTCCACATCTGGGTCTTCGGCGCGCCGACCGACCCATCGGGCTTCTGCGGGAAGTATTCCACCTTGATGGCACCATACTCGAAGATCACCGTCTCCTTGCAGGCTTCATCGCCGTCAGAACCGCTCCAAGTGATGTCCTTAACCGCGACAAGCTTGAAGCTGAACTTCAGGTAAGGGATTCCCGAAGCGCTGGCGTCGCCGCCCGCCTTGCGGAGGATCAACTCGACGTCGCCATAGTGACCGCCGTTACAGCAAGCCAAGAAGAGGTTTGCCGAGCCGTTGTCGGTCTGCTTGCCGACGGTGAACTCCTTGAAGGTCACCTTGCCGGACCCGGCACCGCCGGATTTACTGCCGATATTGAGCGTGTTCTCACAGCCGAAGTCGAACTCGTCGATTTCAAACGCTTTTTCCTTCGACATGTCCTTGTCTCGGGTCTCGCCTTCGATCGCCTTAGCACCCGCCCCCGGGTTCTTGAATATCAGAAATGCATCAAATGCCATCGGTTCCGTCCTTTCATCCTATCTTTGATTAGCGAGAGCGCCGTCTCATCCATTGCACGGTGCCGGACCGGCCAAGGGGTTATCGTTTCCCCAGTTTTTCGGCCGCCAAGACCAGAGACGAGCGATCGATAGGCCTCCTCCCCTATGCGCCCTTGGCCGACGGCAGTTTCGAGACCAGACGGAGCGAAACCGTCAGGCCTTCCAACTGATAGTGCGGCCGCAGGTAAAACCGGGAACGATAGTACCCCGGGTTGGATTCATCCGCCTCCACGATCACCTCGGCCGCGGCCAGAGGCTTACGGGACTTGGTATCTTCGTTCGAGCTTTCCGGATCGCCGTCGACATACTGGTTGACCCAGTTCTGCAGCCAGAGCTGCATGTCGTCGCGCTCCTTGAAGGAGCCGATCTTGTCACGGACAATGCACTTTAGATAGTGAGCGAACCGGCAGCTCGCGAAAAGATAAGGCAGGCGCGCCGAGAGATTGGCATTCGCCGTGGCGTCCGGATCCTCATACTCCGCGGGCTTCTGCAGCGACTGCGCGCCGATAAACGCGGCCATATCCGAGTTCTTGCGGTGGATCAAAGGCATGAAGCCGTTCTTGGCCAACTCCGCCTCGCGCCGGTCGGCGATGGCGATTTCGGTCGGGCACTTCATATCGACGCCGCCGTCATCGGTCGGGAAGGTGTGCGCCGGCAGGTCGTCCACCGCGCCACCCGACTCCACACCGCGGATCCGTGAACACCAGCCATAGTGCTTGAAGCTACGGGTGATGTTGGTCGCCATGCCATAGGCCGCATTGCACCAGGTGTACTTCGAGCTGTCCGCGCCCTCGGTCTCTTCCTCGAAATCGAACTCCTCGACCGGATCCGTCTTCGCACCATAGGGCAGGCGCGCCAGAAAGCGCGGCATGGCAAGCCCGATATAGCGCGAGTCCTCGGACTCGCGCAGCGACCGCCAGGCGGCATACTCCGGCGTTTGAAAGATCTTGGTCAGATCGCGCGGGTTGGCCAGTTCCTGCCAGGATTCCATTTGCATGGTGGTCGGGCTGGCGGCGGCGATAAAGGGGCAGTGCGCAGCGGCCGAGATCTGCGCCATGCCGTTGAGGATCGCCACGTCGGGCGGGCTATGGTCGAAATAGTAGTCGCCGACCAGACAGCCGTAGGGCTCGCCACCGAACTGCCCGTACTCTTCCTCGTAGACCTTCTTGAACAGCGGGCTTTGATCCCAGGCGGTCCCCTTGAACTTTTTCAGGGTCTTGCCGATTTCCTTCTTGGAGATGTTCAGCACCCTGATCTTCAGCATCTCGTCGGTCTCGGTATTGCTCACGAGATGCTGAAGCCCGCGCCAGGAGCTTTCAAGCTGCTGAAAGTCCGGGTGGTGCATGATGTGATTGAGCTGCTCGGTGAGCTTGGCATCAAGCGCGGCGATGATCGATTCGATCGACTGCAGCGCATCGTCGGAGATCAGCGCGGTGTTACCCAGCGCCTGTTCCGCCAGAATCCGAACCGCGCCCTCGACGGCCTCCTTGGCCTTGTCCGACTTCGGTTTGAACTCTTTCTTCAGCAGGGCCGAGAAATCGCTCGCTTCCGCCGTCGTAGTCTGGGCTTCGGCTTGAACTTGGGTTTCAGACTGTGCCATGACTTAGTCCTCTGCCTCGGCGTTGTCGGGTTCGGCGCCCTGTTTGGGTGCCGATGCGAGCGACTGGAGCAAGGTCGGATCGTTCAAGATCTTGCCCATCAGTTGCTCGGCCCCGGTCTTGCCGTCCATGTAGGTCATCAGGTTCGCCAACTGGGTGCGCGCTTCCAACAGCGTGCTGAGCGAGTCGACTTTTCGCGCCACGGCCGCCGGTGAGAAGTCATCCATGCTTTCGAAGGTGATATCCACGGCCATGTTACCTTCCCCGGTCAGGGTGTTGGGTACATGGAACGCCGTGCGCGGCTTCATCGCCTTCAGCCGATCATCGAAGTTGTCGATATCGATTTCCAGGGCCTTGCGGTCGGCGAGTGGCGCCAGGGGTTCTTCCGACTTACCGGAAAGATCCGACATGACACCCATTACGAAGGGCAGCTGGATCTTCTTTTCCGACCCATAAAGCTCCACATCGTACTCGATTTGCACGCGAGGCGCTCGATTCCGCGCGATGAACTTTTGTGAGCTCGCTTTCGCCATCTTTACCCTTCTCCTTCTTCCGCCGGCTCTATCCTACACCCTCTTGGGCGTTTGCGGAAAGTGCCGTGTCAATCTGTTTTCAGCTTGCCCGACGCTCTATGACAGGCTGGGCAACCCGTCAATACTCGCTGTATTCCGCTTCTTCCTTGATGCCACCAACCAAGTTTACCTGCGCGACGCCATCCGGCGCCAGATCCTTGACGATGGTCAGGAAGTCCGCCGCAACCAATCTGCGTGCCCGCTGCAGAAGCACCGGGACCGGACTCGAGGGCTCCTGACGGGTGTAATAATCGCAGATCCGGTCGATGGCGTTCAACACCTCGTTTGAATTGGAGATGACACCCGGCGCCGCGCTCATTCCCGGCGCAGCCGCCACCGCCCCCATGGGCGCCGCTTCAAGCCCTCTGTCGCCGATCTCGCCAACATCGTCCTCTTCGCCGCCGACAAAGTTGCCGATCACCCGTTTCATGTCCTTGAGCAGCTTCTCGAGCTCAGCAAGATCCGCGGTATCGGCGGAGCCAACCTGATTGGTGACCGAAGCGGTTATCGCCACGACGCGCTCCAGCGTCTGATCCACCGCCGCGGCGGTGGCCCCCAGAACCTCGTTGTCGGTGTCCTGAAAGGCGCCGTTGATCGACGCCATATCGGGCGGTGTCGCGGTCGAGCCCTCCGGCAGGGTCAGTTCGCCACGGGCGATCATGATATCGCGCATGCCAAAGCGCCCCATGACCCGCGATTCGGTCAGCGGCGTCTGGCGCAGATAGCGCATCATCGCGCTGGTATCGGCCAACTGTGCGATGGTGTTGACCCGGATCGTGGGATCGAGATCGTCATCGGGGTCCAGGCGCGGATGCAGGCCTTCCCAATGATCGTCGACATAGTGCTGGATCAACTGAACGCCCTGGGCAAAGCCGGGCAGGCCATCGGTCTTGAGTAGCGCGGTGGTCAAGTGCACGGCCGCGCGCAAATCCTTGCTGCGCTGGCACACGGCCAGGGCCTTGTCACGCAAATCGGGCCAGTCGGGCTCCTCCGCCTCCATGACGGAATCGCCCATCTCCTGCTCTTCGCGCCCAACCGACGCCAACTCCATTTCGGTGAAGGCCGGATCGTACTCCAGATCCTCTCCACAGGGATCCTCCTCCGAAACCGGCGCGAGCAAGGAATCAAGGTCGATCATACTCATTCCAAGAAACTCATAGCGTAACGATAAATCCCCACAAAACGACGAGTCGTTACCACACAATGCCCTAAGATCATTAACAAATCAACGGATAGGACAACACAGGGTAACATAGTAAATTGTCGAATAACTATTCAATATTGACACGAGACCGTTCTGTCCCCGCTGTGACCTGCGTCACAGAAAGACGCTGATTTAGACGTCTTGGCCGTCAGATTGAGACAAAGGCGTCAGGTCGCGGCGCCCATTTCAAACGCCAGTCAGCGGTCCCAACACCGGTCGGCGGGTCGCCTATCCGGATTCCGCCTCGCTGTTGCTTTGGGCTTCCGGCGCCCGTTTCGGCGGCTCGCCGTCTCCGATCAGCGAAAATGACCCCCAAAGGTAGGGGTGGGACGTGGTCGGCTCGCCGAGGAAGGACAGTTTTGCCTTCTGCAATGATATCGCCAAAGTAGCATCATCAGAAGACTGCAATTCAGAGAAGGTCTCGGTCATGAGTTTCACCGTCGCCTCGGTGTAGACCTCCCAATTCGACACCAGCAGGCTACGCGCGCCGGCATAGAAAAAGGCGCGGGCCAGTCCTGCCAGGCTCTCGCCTCGGGCGCGGTCGCTTTCTCCAAGGTCGGTGGTCAGGCCGGACGCCGCCGGGTTCGCCGCCAACCCGCTTTGCGAGAGCGGGCCACCGGTGTTGCAGGCGCTCAAGACCACGACGTCGGCGTCGAGCTGAAGATCGAAGATTTCGCTGTAGGTCAAGAGACCGTCGCTGCTGTCGTCGGGTCCGCCCGGCCGCGAGACCACCATGGCGGGCTCCACGAGACAGTCCAGCTCGCCGGGGAGCAGGCCGTGCGTCGCCATGACCAAAACCTTGTATTGGTCGAGCGGCAGCTGCTTGATCGCCTCTTCCGTAAAGTCGGCGCCCATGACCATCTCCTCCGGAGGGGCGCCGAAACTGGCGGCCATGGCCAGGATCTGATCGGACGTTTCGGCCAGCCGCGGCGCGAAGGCCACGGCCTCGGCGCCCTGGCGGCAGGCCTCGGGCAGCCCCCGGCTGCGCAGAATGGCGTCGGGATCGCCAGAGGGAACGAAATCGCCGAGCCCCAGGAACTTCTTGGGTGCCGACGAGGGTTTGGCCTTCGACCGCAGGTCGACGAAGGCCCGCACCGACGGCGACAGGCTGATCGCGCTGCGTTTGATGAGCCAATCGACGCCGCTGTAATCGAAACCCGATATCGCCGGCGTCTCGCGCGTGACGAGTAGCCCCAGAGGCAAGCTGAGGAGCGGGCCGCTGGGCACGGTCACGAGGTGTCTGATGCCGGACAGGGTGCCATCGAATTCGCCCATCAGGCGTTGATAGAGCAGATGGGCGAGGCGAACGTCGAAAGCGCCGATCTCCGCGCCGGCAGCGGTACGCTGGACAACGAAAGCCTCGCGCAGGGTCCCCACCGCTTTGCTCAGGATGGCCTGAGGGACGTCGATCCGGGCGACCTGAACGCCGCCGGCCGTGACCAGGAAGGCATAGCCGTACTCATCCCCCAGGATGAACTGGACCAGGGCCTCCTCGGACCGCAGAAGACCCGAAACCTCGGCAAAATCGCTGGCATTGTCGCGCAGCAGATTGAGGTTCGGCGCGGCCGCCTGGGCCTGCGGCTCGAGCTGGGCGATCATTTCTTCCAGTTCTCGAACTCGCGTGCGCATTTCGTCCAGGGCGCGCCGGTCTTCCAGCGTGACCGCCCGGCTGGCCGCCGCATTGAATTGGAACATCAACGAGTCGCGTTCGCGCTGGGCATCTTGAAGTTGGCGGATGATGTCGCCGACTTCGCGATCCGACGCCGACAAGCGGGCCGCCGCTTCGCTGATGTTCTGCGCCGCGACCGCCCCCTGCACCAGCTGCGCCGCGTCGAACATGACCCGAGCGATGTCCCCCGCCGCCCCACTACCGGTCTGCCGGGCATCCCACAGCAGGTCGAGATAAGGCATGACCTGTCTCGGCCGCAGGGTTTGTCCGCGGGCGCGGAAAACCGCGATCGCGCGACCGTAGGCCGCCGTGGCGCCCTCACGGTCTCCCTTGAGCGCCATGATGTTACCGAGCGCGAACTCGCTCAGTGCGACGGTCCTGGTCTCGGGGCCCATGGATTTGCGCTGGGCCAGCGCGCCACGCAACTGTTGCTCGGCGATGTCGAGACGGTCCAATTTACTGTTGACCTGGGCGCTCAGCTCTAGGATCTGCGGGCGCCAGAAGAGGGGCGTGTGGACCGACGCCTCGACAATTCCCAGCGCTTCGTTGACCACGCCCTGGGCCTCCTCCGCACGGTCGGTGCGCAGCAGCATGATCGCCTCGGTGCCGAGACTCTGCGCCAGGTCGAGCGCCGCGATGTTCGATGGCGACTGGAGAACCACCGAAGAGGCGCCGAGATTTCCGACCGCTTGAGAAAAGACATCCGTCTGGCCGGTGTCGGCATCGAGCCCACCGACACTGGCCGCGATCTCCTTGCGCATGACAGTGGCCTGGCGGGCAAAGGCGAGGGCCCGTTCATAGTTACGCTGATTGGCGTGGTGCAGCGCCAGATAGGAAATGTAGCGGGCCCGGTCCGCCTGATCCGCTGTCCGCCCAATCAGGATGCCGGCCTGCTCGAAGAGCTCGTCGGCGACGGTGAAGCGTTCCTGGTTGCTGACCTCGACGGCCAGATGCATCAGCGGATCGGCGAACTCCGGGTCCTGTGCGCCGAGAATTCGCTGATGAATTTCCAGGGCCTGACGATAGTACTTCTCCGCTTCGGAGAAGCTCTTCTGGCCATTGTAATAGCCGCCAACCTTGTAAAGTAGTTGGTAGTCCTGCAGGTCGCCGGTTCCGAAGAAGCGTCCGGCCAGTTGCTCTTCCAGGCGCGCCACGGCGTCCGAGCTGCCTGCCGACTTGGCCGCGCCGGCGGTTCGCTTTCCGGCCAGCACCCCGATGGCCTCCTCGGCGACCGGCTGGGCCGCGGGGATGCCCTGGGCAAGATAGAGCGTCTCGCCGACCGTGGCGGCGAAGGCGCTGTAGGGCCAGCCGCCATCGCGCAGGCGGCAGTCCAATACCCTTGCCGATACGCCGTCGATGATTGCCGAGTCGACCGGGTCCTCGCAAACCGCCAGCAGGTCCAGGCGCGAACGCCACCCGCCCTGGGTCAGCAGCAGGTCAGGCGAGATTGTCGAACTGTCGAGCGCGAGAATTGTCGCCGAGGGCTGCTTCCAGTCGCCGCAGAAGACGCGGTAGGTGCGTCCCTGAAGCCCCGCGACCACCAACCGAAGGTCGCCCGCCCCGGCCTCGGCGCGGCAACTTTCGCCAACCAGATTGTCACCGACCGGAAAAACACCGCTGACGGGCACGCCCTGTTTGCGCAAGGCATCGCAGGAGACCAACATCAAGGCCAGACCCGCGATAGCGGCGCCCTTGGCCACCGAAAGCAGGGTCTCAAAGGATCGGCGTCGCCCTGTCATCGCTTCTACCATTCCTGCTGCCAGACTGCTTCGGGGATCGTCATGGTTCCATTCCGCCTCAAAACCGGGTGGTGACCGTAAAGAAGAATTGCGCCGCCTCGTCATTGCCTCTGGCCGCCGAAAGCGACTTGGTCAGCGGAACCGCCACTTCGCCGTCGATCTGAAGCCATTCGGTCACCGCGACACGTGCGCCGAAACCCAGAGAGGCCAATGACTGTCCGCTGCCGTAGGAGCTGCCATGGTCCCAAACCTGCCCGATGTCATAGAAACCGTAAACGTGATAGTTCTCGACGTATTCGAGCCCGAGACCCGGAGCGATTTGCAGCTCCAAGGTTCCCGCCAGACCGTTGTCGTCGGTCAGCTCCGCCGGGTCGTAGCCGCGGCCGAAGGCAAGACCGCCGAGGGCGAACTCCTCGCTCGCCAGGACCGGATCGAAGGCATACTGAAACGCCGCGCCGAGATAGAGCCGCACCGAATCCGAGAGCCTCTGGAGTCGCGCCAGGTCCAGCCGCAGACTGGTGAAGCTGCCATCCGCCCCGCGACGCGAGTTCAGCGGATCGCCGCTATCGCTGGCATCGAAAATATCGAAGCCGTGGCGCAGTTTCACGTCGGCCCGGTTGGCCCCTTGGAGCTGATCGCGATGATCGGCCGACAGACCGAGCCAGGCGACCCAGAGGCGGTCTTCGGTAAAGTCCTGGTTCAGGACCTCCAGGTCCGACCGGTAGTGTTCTCCGCCGCCCTTGATCCACAGGCTGGTCTGGCGCCCGCGCAGCAGGGGAAAACTGAGATCGGCACCGACCAGGAGCGCGTCGCTGTGGACGTTGAGAGGATCCAGGGTGAAACCGGGCTCGCCCTCGGAATAGCTGGCGAAGGCCCGAGCGACCAAGCCCTCGCCGCCCAGCCGGCCCTCGAATGAGCCGCCGACATAGCGGTTCTCGGGGAAATCGAGCGCGGTCAGGAAGGTCAGTTCGCTGCGCTCGCCCAGGCCGGTGAAGCTGTTGAGGCCGACAGATCCAATGGCCTGGTAGGGCCCGGTGAATTCCGACGCCCGGTTGTCGACGCGGCCGAACCCGTCGATCGGCTGGCGTTCCATGTTGATCACAAGCTGTGCGGCGCCCCGGGCCTCGGTGGATGGCTGCAGCACACCCCGCACCACGACGCCCGGCACATCGTTGCTGAGCAACAGGTAGCGTTCGAGGTCGTCGATATTGACCGGGCGAAAGGACGGCAGCTTGTTCAGGTAGCCCTCGACGACCGACCGGGCGTCGCCGATTTCGCCGACATAGGTGACCGCGTCGATGTAGCCTTCGATCACCTCGATGCGAAAAACCCCGTCTTCGATGGTCTGGGCCGGCACGACCACGCGGCTCAAAATAAAGCCATCGCTGCGGTAGCGCGCCTCCAGCGCCTGGGCAATATCGAAAAGCTCGACCAGGGACAGCTCCTGGCCGATCTTGTCGTCGTAAAGCGCCGCGAGTGTTGCCTCATCGTAGGCGGTGACGCCATCCAGCATCACCTTCGTCAGGACGACGCTGATATCCTCTGCCCCCGGCGGCGCGCCGGTCTCGGGCAGACGCAGGCTGGGAATCTGAATCGTCCCCTCGGGGGTGGCGAAGGTGCCCGAAGAAATGTCCGGCACACGCGGCTCGACCTGCGACGGCACCTGTTGGGCGCGCAGCACCGTTGGCGCCGTCGACACGAAGGCCAACACCGGCAAAACCAGTGCCAGGCACAAGATTCGAATTCTTGCCTCGGATCCCAAGATTCCGCCCATCCCCCACTCGGTCGCCCGCCCGATCCTCGTCTGCCAATTGCGCCAACGAGACTGCGACCAAAATTTGTAGATCGTCCGCTTAGCACAGCACGGCGGTAAAATCCACAACTCCCGGCCCCAGTACCGCCCAGCGGTGCACCGCAAGGCTTTGCAGAGTCACGATCTTTTCTGTACCGAGAGTCCAGGATTTGGGGCCCTCGGTCAAGCCATTCCCGCGCCCGCCGGGCGAACCTTTTACCGTGCAACTGTGCCAGGTGTGATATTCGCCACTTTATTCCAGTCCCGCTTCGGGCTATCTTAGGTAAACAGTTGAACTTACGACCCGTTGTCACAAAGCCGAGGGTCTCGGCGTGGCCGGGTCAGGGAAGGTGGCTGATATCGACGAGGTGGATGCAACAATCAAACGACGTTGCCCCACTGCGATGACGCCGCGACCGGAAGACGGCACCTGTCTGAAGTTGGCCAGGGCCGTCGCCGGAAGCGAGCGTCTCCACCCCTAACAGAAAGCGGAGGCTACCATGAAAGCCGAACACAAAAGCCTGGCGCTGGGAACGATTTTTGCGGCGGCGTCCCTGATCGCGACACTCCCGGCCACGGCCCAGACAAACAATGAAGTCCTGATGTCCGACAATCCGTCCTACTGCGAGGTTTACAATGCTTTGAGCAGTACGGCGGCGCCGGAGTGCCAGCAGGAAGCGCCAGCCAAGACCCGCGGGCTGACCCTCACGGGAACAACCCAGGGCCTGGCCATCACCAACAGCTCGCAGACCGGCAGTTCGGGAACGGCGGCGGCCGCGACCACCCAGGCGACCGGCACCCTTGCCGCGAACAGCGGGCCGAAGGCAGCTGCTTTCGGGTCGATCCAATTCGAGTTCAATTCGGTCGACCTGACGCCCCAGGCCCGTGCGACGCTCGACACCGTGGCGGAAGTGCTGAAGGACTCTCGGCTCCAGGGCCAGGCCTTTGTCATCGAAGGCCATACCGACTCGGTCGGTGCCGCAGGCTACAACCAGTCGCTCTCCGAGAGCCGCGCCCAGGCCGTGGTTTCCTACCTGATCTCACGCCATGCGATCACCTCGAATCGTCTGCGCTGGCGGGGCCGCGGCGAGAGTCAGCCCTTCTACCCGAGCGACCCGGCGGCCGCGGTCAATCGCCGCGTGGTGATCTTGAACGATCAGGGCTAGCGCCCCGGGGACAGGCCGCCAGACACCGGGCGGCCGAAACGAAAGACCCCGGGCCAGGCGGGAAGGATACTTGGCCCGGGGCGTCGATAGTGGTATCGCCATGGGTGCGTGCCGCGGGGGCCTGCCCCGTAGGCGGGCGACGCCTGGACGTTCTTTCGTGATCGGTGGCGCATGATCGACGACGACGACAAAAGACCGAAAGCGCCGGGTGGCGGCGATGCCGACGACGCGACACTTTTTACCGGTCTAGGCCCCGCCAACACCCCTCTCCCGGCCGACGCACGGGAAACGCCAGATCCGCTGGCCCCCGATCCGCTGGCCCCCGATCCGCTGGCGCCCGATCCATTGGCCGCAGACCCATTGGCCGCAGACCCACTGGCCCCAGACCCACTGGCCCCAGATCCATTGGCTGACGATCCGCTGGCTGGCGATCCGCTGGCCGGGGGCCCCCTGCCCGGCGATCCACTGGCCCCGGATCCCTTGGCCCCGGACCCATTGGCCCCGGACCCATTGGCCCCGGATCCCTTGACTGGTGACGTTCCGGCGGCCGCGGCCCCACACGATCCTATCCTCGATGAACCGGCGGCGGCGCCCGCCGCCGGGCTGCCGTCCGAGGACCCAGAATCGAACAGCGCGACCTTCGCCCCGGGCTCCGTGCTGAGCCACACCTACCGGATCGACAGCTTCCTGGCGCGTGGCGGCATGGGCGAGGTCTACAAGGCCCAGCACAGCGAACTCGGAACCTGGCACGCGATCAAGATCATCCTCCCGGAACTGGCCGGCAACACCAAGATCATCGACCTGTTCCGCCGCGAGGCCGGCGTGCTGCGCAACGTCCGTCACGATGCCGTGGTGGCCTACGACGGGGTGTTCCGCGACGAGAGCGGGCGGGTCTACCTGGTGATGGAATTCGTCGACGGCCATTCGCTCTCCGACATTCTCAAAGAGCGCAAACTTTCGGCTTCGGAGATTACCGCGCTGCGCGATCGCCTCGCCTCGGGTTTGGCGGCTGCCCACGATACCGGCGTGGTGCACCGCGACATGTCGCCGGACAACATCATCATCGCCAGCGGCCGCATGGAAGATGCCAAGATCATCGACTTCGGTATCGCCAAGGTGGCCGATCCCGGACAGGCGACCATTATCGGCGACGACTTTGCCGGCAAGTACTCCTACGTCTCGCCCGAGCAACTCGGCATGTTCGGCGGCCAGGTCGACGGCCGCTCCGACATCTACTCCATCGGCCTGATCCTCGCCGCGGCAGCGCTCGGCCGGCCGCTCGATATGGGCAACTCGCCTCTGTCGGTCCTGGAGGCACGCAAGGCGGTGCCCGATCTCTCCGGCGTGCCGCTCGAGGTTCTGGACGACCTGAGGGCGATGCTGCAGCCCGACCCCAGGGACCGGCCGCAGTCGATGCACGCGGTCATGGAGCTCGGCGGCGGCGGCAAGGATCCCCTGCTGGACGACGAGGCCGCGCCGGCGAGGCCCGCGGCGCGGCGCGCGGCCCCGGACAAGCCGGTTAAGTCCGGCTCTTCCTCCAAGGGGGTCGGGCTGTCCCTGGCGATCGGGCTTGCCCTTTTGATCGCGGCCGGCGGTGGCGGCTACTATTTCTTTATCAAGCCTCAACCTGACAACGGCGGCGAGATCGCCGGCGGCGGCGAGACCCCAGGTACCGGCGAGAGCCCAGGCGCCGGCGGGCAGTCCGTAGGCTCCACCAACCAGGGCGGTACCGGTGGCACGACGGCCAGCGGCCAAACCCAAAAGCCAATCCAGCAACCGGTCGTCCAACAGCCGGTCGTCCAGCAGCCGGTCGTCCAGCAGCCGATCGTACAGCAGCCGGTGGTGCAGCAACCGGTAACCGGCACCACCCAGCAGGGCTCGGCAGGCACCGGCACCGGTGCAACGAGCAGCGGCACCGGTGCAACGAGCAGCGGCACGGGTGCGTCGCCATCGCTGCAACAGACTCTGACGGACCTGGGTGTCGAGCAGGCACCGGATCAACAAGCCGCCCTGCCGCCCGCCACCCAGACGGTGAACCGTGCCGAGCTGGAGAAGACCATCGACCGAATTCTGAAGGAAGCGCGCTGCGGCGCGGTCGGTGCGCGCTTCATCGATGCCAGCGGATCGCTGTCGGTCATGGGGCATCTGTCGTCGGACGTCGAGGGACAGGTTCTGCGCGCCCGACTGCTGGCGCTGAATGGCGTCACCGGGGTCGAGGATGTCTCACTGGTCAGCCTGCCGAAACCCCAGTGCACGGTGATCGAAACCCTGCCGACCAGCGGCCTCGAGTTCGCCAAGGACCAGGCCGCGGCCGCGCCCAAGCTCGGCCGACCGTCGCAGGCCGGCACCCTGCATTTTCGCGCCGGCGAATTCCTCAAGCTGCAACTCGAGAGCCCGGCCTACGTCAGCTACTACTACGTCGACTACTACGACGGGGCCAACAATGTCGTACACCTGCTGCCCAGCCCCGTGGCCCAGCTCAACAAGCTGGAGCCGAAGCAGGCCTTTCACATCGGCGGCACCGACCGCTACACGATCGGGCCCCCCTACGGCCTCGATCTGGTGGTCGCGGTCGGCTCGTCGGTGCCGCTCTTTGCAACGGAAAGACCCGAGGTCGAGAAGGCCGACGTCTATTTGGCCGACATGATGCGCGCCCTGGCCTCGGCCAAGGCCCGCGCGCCCGACCTCAAGGGCGAGTACAGCTACGTCTTCATCCAGACCCGACCCTAGGAAGATCCGGGTCGGCCTCCTGCAGCCGGCGGCGGAAGAGATCCGGGCTGACGGCGTAGCTGGCCTCGAACAGACGGGTGAAGTACGACCGGCTCCGGTAGCCGACCAGCTCGGCGATCCGCTTGATGGGCAGGTCCGAGATGGCCAGAATCTCCGCCGCCCGGGTCAAGCGCACATCCTTCAGCAGTGCCACAGGACCGATCCCGAAGGCCTTCTTGAAACGCTTGGCGAAAGCCGAGCGGCTGAGACTCGCCTCGGCGGCCAGGCTCTCCACCGTGTGCTCTCTTTCGGGATGGTCGAGCAGGAGTTTCAGGGCTGCCCAGAGACCTTCGTCGCCGAGCCCTTCGATCCAGATTACGCCGGGGTCGCCTGCCTGATAGCGCCGGCGCAGCAAGGTAATCATGCATTGTTGCAGCAAAGAACGGGCCAAGGCACGGGTCCCAATGGCTGGGTGAGCCATTTCCTGGACGAATTCGTCGAGTGCCTGCCTGACCCGGTCTTGCGGCGCGAGATGCTCGATGATCGGCACGCGCAGCAGAGGAAAGCGGCCCTGAAGCCCCCGGTAGTAAGTGTCGACGCGGCCGCAAACGGCCGTGAGACTGCGCGGGCCCTGGCCCTCCTTGAAGACGGCAAAGGTGGCATCCAGGGGTTTGCAGTCGGGCAGCGGTGCCCCGGAGACGCCGAAACCGCGCAGGGCGTGCCTGGTGAAGGCCGGCACCAAGACCATCGAGCCCTGCTTGACCGGTGTGGCCAGGCCGCGGCCGACCTGAATCTCGCCCTGGCCCCCCAGTACGTAGTGCAGGATCGCGTGGGAGCGCGGCCCCAAACCCAAAAGACAGTCGCCATCGAGCTCACAGACCGCGAAGGGCTCAAGCCGGACTTCCAGGGCATCGAGAACGTCATCGAACATGGCTGCTCCGAGCCTGCGGCCCGGGCCGGTGGCACGACAAGCGAAAATCGGCCGCCGGCACAACAGAGAGACGATAAGGCACAGCGCCTCGCCTAGTCTTCGCCAACCATAAATCGGCAATCGGAGGAGGACGAGGAATGTGTGACAGTCATGACCATGGGAACAAGGGACTGGACCGCCGCAAGCTACTGACCGCGGGCGCGGCGGGACTGGCGGCAGCGGGACTGGCCGCGGCGTCCGGCGGCGCCCAGGCTGCCGAGAATCCCTATGCCGATCCCGCCTCGCCGGCCCTGCCCCAAACCGATGTGGCGGTCGGCCGGCGCGATACGGCCCTGGTGCTGATCGACCCTCAGATCGATTTTCTCAGCGAGGCCGGGGTCACCTGGGGCGTGGTCGGCGAAAGCGTCACCGAACACAACACCGTGGCCAACATCGGCAAGTTGCTGACAGCGGCCAAGGCGGCGGACATGACCGTTGCGGTGTCGCCGCACTACTACTACCCGACCGATCACGGCTGGTCCTTCGGCGGGCCGTTGGAAAAGCTGATGCACAGCATCGGCATGTTCGACCGCAAGGGTCCGCTCGATATGGCTGGCTTCGATGGATCGGGCGCCGATTTCATGCCGCAGTACAAGGACGCGCTGCTCGACGGCAAGACGATCATCGCCAGTCCGCACAAGGTCTACGGTCCCGAGACCAATGACCTGGATTTGCAACTGCGCAAGAACGGCATCGACAAGCTGATCCTTGCCGGCATGTCGGCCAATCTTTGCGTCCAGGCCCACCTCTACAACATGCTGGAGCGGGGCTACGAGGTGGCCGTCGTCCGCGATGCGACCGCCGCGGCGAAGCTGCCCGAAGGCGACGGCTACCTCGCCGCGCTGACCAACTTCCGCTATGTCGCCAACTCGCTCTGGACCACCGAAGAAGCCGTGAAACGTATCGAAGCGGCCGGCTAACGATCCATGACCGCCGTCCCGGTTCGGTCCCCGCCCGCGGGGCCTGTTCCGGGACGGCGGCTAAACCCCATCCGTCCCGATCGGGCAGCACTATTGGCCGCTGGTGGCAAGCAACGGCCCGGCAATGGGATGCCCGGGTCCGAACATGGCGCTGGGCGGGCTGCCGGCGAGAAACCGACGTCGTAGAGCCTCCAAGTTCGCGGGATCGATATCGAGAAGAGCGGCGGAAAAGGCGCGGCCGTCCGGGGTGTTCATGAGGAAGGCCTGCATCTCGTTGACCATGATGGTCTCGTTCGACGGATCGTATCCCGCCTTGTTGAGGAAAACGCGAAAGATCAGGCGTTCGTCGGTGGACAGGTGATCGCGCCAGAAGCGCACGCAATAGTCCCGGTAGGGGCGATTGGTGAAGAACTCCCCGTGGCTCAACTCGTGACGCAGAATCGTCGCGCGGAGCAGCGGATCGACCGCATCGGCCTCGGCTGTGGCAGGATCGTCGCCCTGCACCTGAACCACCGAGACCAGGGCCTTTTCTTCCGCCGGCCTTTGGTAGGCCCCGTCCGACGCCGCCTCGAGAAAACCGTTGGCCAGCAGGAGGTCGAGCAGGACCTCCTCCTCGGGCCGCAGGGCTGTCGCCTGGCTCTTGGCCAAGGAAAAGAACCGGGCAAGATCGGACGACATGTAATCATGACCGTAGAAGAAGGTGGCCGCATCGCCGCCGGTCGCCTCGATATAGGAGGCCAGCTCGGCCTCGCTGAGGACACGGTCGCGCGGCACATCTGCCTTCTCGACCAGGGCGGCGATTCGATTGAGGGCCCGAGCCTGGGCCGGCAGGTCGGGATAATCGAACACGATGATACGCGGGTTATTCTCCAGCAGCCGTACGGTCAGCGCGCCGGACTGGTTGGCCAGAATCGTCGCGAAGCCCGCCGCCGGCGACATGCCCGGCAGGGCGGCGGACGGGCTGGATGAAGCCGCGATCGCCCGGGATGCGACGGGAGCGGACTCGCCTTCTGTCGCTGACGCGCCGGATTCCGCCGCGACGCCCAGAAGCGGGGACTCGCTCCAATAGGCGTAGCCCGCCATGCCTCCGACGATCCCCATCGCCAGAAGGAAAGACATGATAATGATCCAACGAACCACGGCGCCACCTGATTTCGCCTGCCGGCACCGGCGGACTTCCGGAACCGCGAGGGCTCCATCGCGGCCCCTCGCCCCTGTTATAGCCCAATCCGGAACCGGCAATCAGCAGAAAACTCGCCTGCGCCCGTCTAGGGTGGTGGAACTGCAATTGGGTCCGTAGACAAATGACGGTCATCCTGGACGCGACTTTTCTCCAATTCTTCGATCTGGCAGGGAAAGTCAGCGATCCGGGATCTGGGCGAAATTGAGGTCAGGCGTCGGCCCGAGATTCCGGATACCGCGGTTCGCCGGCCAAATCGAAGATCTGGGCCGAACCGGGTTCCGGAATGACGCTCCCTGGACTGCAATTGTCGGAAGGCGCCGGCACGCTAAATCCAGCGTCGGCGCAGCCTATCGCGGTTCAGCGCCAGCCATTGAAGGGGGATGACGGCGGAGACGGAAGGGATTCGCCCCTCCTGAAGCAGGCGCCAGGCAGCGTCGAACGAAAAGACATGGACCTTGATATCTTCGCCTTCGTCATCGAGCCCATGGATGCCGCCGAGAGCACCGGCATCGCAGCGGCCTACATAGATAGCGGTGGTCTCCGAACAGCCGCCCGGGGAGAGTATGAAATGGCCGATTTCCTCCAACTCGCTCACCTCGCAGCCAGCCTCCTCGAGGGATTCGCGGCGAACCGTCGCCTCGGGCGTCTCGCCCGCGTCGACCACGCCGGCCACCGGTTCGAGTAGCCAGGCCTCGATGCCTGCCCGGAAGGCGCCGATTCGAAACTGCTCGATCAGCACCACCGCATCGCGGCGCGGGTCATAAGGCAGCATCGCCGCCGTGGGGCCGCGCCAAAAAAGTTCGCGGCTCAGCGGAGCGCTCCAGCCGCCCTCGTGCTTGCGATGACGCAGGCTGAAGGATTCGATGCGAAAATAGCCGCGGTAGGGCGTTTGGTGCTCGAGAATCTCGACCCGCTCGTCGTCCGGCAGCCTATCGGCCGGCAGTTTGGCGTCCGGCAGCTTATCGGCCATGGTGTGTCACCGTCCCGGCGCGCCGCCTCAAAGATCGAGGACCAGCAGCTTGCCCTTGGATCGGGAACAGCAGACGGTCAGGAACTCACCCTTCTCGTCGTCGTCCAGCACCATATCGCGATGATCGACATCGCCGGACTTATAGCGGGTGATGCAGGTCCCGCAGAGCCCGGACTCGCAGGACGTCTCGATGTCGATCCCATTGTCCCACAGGATCTGGACGATCGATTTGTCGGCGGGAACGCGCAGCCGCTTGCCGCTGCTGGCGATCTCGACCTCGAATCCCCGGTCGCCGTCGCCGGCCTCCTCCAAAACTTCGTTTATGAAGTACTCGAAATGGACGCAGTCCTTGGGCCAGGCGGCCGAAGCGGCCTCGGCGGCGTGCATGAAGCCGGTCGGGCCACAGTAGTAGAGGTGCGTGCCGGCCTCGTGATTTTTCAGCAGGGCGGCAATGTCGAGGCCCTTGCTGGGGTCGCCGCCGTCGTGGTGACAGATCACCCGGCCGCTCTCGATCAGCGGCGCCAGTTCGTCGCGAAAGGCCGTGTGTTCCGGACTCTTGGTGCAGTAGTGCAGGGTAAAGTCCGCGCCCGCGCTGGCCAGGCTTCTGGCCATCGCGATCATCGGCGTGACGCCAATGCCGCCGGCGAGCAGAATATGCCGCGCCGCTTCGGCGGCCAGCGGGAAGTTGTTGCGCGGCTCGGAGACCGTGATCGTGCCGCCCGCCGCGATGCTCTCGTGCATCGCCTGCGAACCGCCGCGGCTCTCCGGCTCGCGCAGCACGGCGATGCGATAGCGACTGGCGTCCCCGGCATCGCCGCAAAGCGAGTATTGGCGGACCAGATGATCGCCGAGCACGACATCGAGATGGGCGCCGGCCGTGAAGGCCGGCAGGGAAGCGCCATCGGGATCGACAAGCTCGTAAACCTTGATCCCCAAGGCTTCGTCGCTCACACGGGCGACCCGAAGCGTCATTCGCTCTCGCGCCGCCGCGGCGCCTTGATCGGTGGAAGTCAAGCAACCAGCCCCTTCATCCCGCGTGAAATCTGCCAGCGCCATAGCAGAGCCGACCCGGCAATGACAAGTCCCGCGCGTTAACGACTGGTCGCGTCTCGGTGAGGCGCGGCACTCATTTGCTCAATTTGATCATGACCGTACCAAACAAGGTCAGGGCCAGGGAGGCCAGGCGCGCCAAATTCAGCCGCTCCTTGAGGAAGAAAACGCCAAAGAGCACGGCGAACACCATGCTCGTTTCGCGGACAGCCGATACCAGCGCCATCGGCGCCAGCGTCATGGCCCAAATGACAATCCAATAGGCCAGGAGCGAAATGAGACCCGCAAGCACGCCAAGCTTCCAGGATGTCCGGACCTGTGCAACGATCTGATCCCTTCGCAGGACGAGCGCCAGCAAGGTAATTGGAATGCCGTCGAAGAGGTTGAGCCAGAAAATATAGCTGTGGGCGCTGGCGGCAAGCCGCCCGCCCAATCCGTCCACGACCGTATAGCCGGCAATGAACAGACCCGTTCCCAAGGCAAAGAAAATCACCTTGGGCTCCCTGAAGCCCCGCGCGCCGCGCGTCAGGGTCAAGCTCATGATCCCAAGGGCGATAAGAACAATCGACAGGACCGCTTGGCGGCTCAGTGTTTCGCCCACGATGATAACGGACAGGACCGCGACGATCAGCGGCGCGGCGCCACGGGCCAGGGGATAGACATGGCTCAAGTCGCCATGGCGATAGGCATTGATCAAAAACACGAAGTAGGCGGTATGCAGGGCGGTCGATGCCCAGATGTAGGGCCAGGCTTCCGGCGTCGGAAAGGCCACGAAGGGAACGACCAGAAGGGCGAGCGCCATTTGGCTCACCATCATGATCGCCACCATGATAAGGCGATCGGCGTTCACCTTGACCAGCGCGTTCCACACCGCATGAAACAGGGCCGCGCCTAGCACCATGGCGAACACGCCGGTCGTCACATCAGTCTCCCTATTCGACAAAGTTCATCGTCGAATGGATACACAACTCGTCGCCATTCAGACAGGTACTTCGACCATCAAGGGGGTGATGCCTTGTCGGCGCTGACGATTACCGCTCCGGGTCGGCCCTCCTATCGCTTTGAGCAATGGATTATATCTAAAACTGCCAGTAGACTTACGCTTAGCAGCGTTCTATGACCCCTGGCGCCCAGCCCTCGCGGCCGTCGCCGGCGCCCCCAAAACCCATGCTTGCCCTGCCGGGTCGCGGCATCGGCCGAGCTTTGGGTCGGTCGCGGTTCGGTCTCGCCGGTGGCGCGGCGGGAGATAGTGGAGATTTTATGGCGATTGAGATCAAACGGCGACTGCGGCTCTTTCGGCGCACCAAGGAGCTGGAAGACCAGATCGACACTTTTTTGAACCAGCTCTCGGAATCCGGGCTTATCTTCCGGTCGGCCCTGCGCACCTACCTGAGCGAAGGGCCCGGCGAGGACTTCGAGCGCAAGCTCCATGACGTCAACAGATTGGAAAGCGAGAACGATCACCTTCGCCGGATCATCGAAACGCAGCTCTACACCCACACCCTGATCCCGGAGTCCCGCGGCGACGTGCTGGGCCTGCTCGAGAATCTCGACCACATTCACGGCATTGTCGAAGGCACACTCTGGCAATTCGAAATCGAAAAGCCGGTCATCCCCCAGGACCTCATCCCCCACTTCGATGAGCTTGTCAGCGTATCCGTCGAAGCCCTGGAGTCCCTGGTGCTCGCCTCGCGCGCCTTCTTTCGCAACATCGAAGCGGTCGGCGATCACATGCACAAGGTCATGTACTACGAGAAAGAAGCCGACAAGATCGGGACCAAGCTCAAGCGCCAGCTCTTCGGATCCGACCTGTCGCTGGTCGAGAAGGCCTACCTGCGAAACCTGGCCGATGCCATCGACAACGTCGCCGACCGCTCCGAGGATGTGGCCGACCGGCTGGCGATCTACGTCATCAAGCGATCGAACTAGAGTCGACGGCGCACCATGGAGATCACCGTCTTCGTTTTTCTGGCCGGCGGCCTCTTTCTCGGCTGGTCGCTGGGCGCCAACGATGCCGCCAATGTCTTCGGCACGGCGGTCGGCACCCGCATGGTGCGCTTTGGCACGGCGGCCCTGATCTGCAGCGTCTTCGTGATCCTGGGCGCGGTCATCTCCGGCGCCGGCGCCGCCCACACCCTGGGCAAACTGGGCGCCATCAACGCATTGGCGGGCTCCGCCGTGGCCGCCGCCGCGGCCGCCTTCACCGTCTACGGCATGACCCGTCTGGGGATTCCGGTCTCGACCAGCCAGGCCATCGTCGGCGCCATCGTCGGCTGGAACCTCTTCAGCGGCTTTCCGACCGACAGCAACGCCTTTGCCAAGATCGTCATCACCTGGGTCGCCTGCCCGATCCTGGCGGCCGCGATTGCCGCGGTTCTCTTCAAGCTGGTGACCTGGATCCTGTCTATCGCCAAGATCCATCTGCTGCGGCAGGACGCCTATACCCGCCTTGGCCTGATCCTGGCCGGCGCTCTGGGCGCCTACAGCCTGGGGGCCAACAACATCGCCAACGTGATGGGCGTCTTCCTGCCGGGCAATCCCTTTTCCGGCACCGAATGGCCCGGGCTGTTCCACTTTTCCGGCGTGCAGAAGCTGTTCCTGATCGGCGCCATCGCCATCGCCGTGGGCGTCTTTACCTACTCTCGCCGTGTCATGATGACCGTCGGCCAGAGCTTGCTGCCGATGTCACCGGTCGCGGCCTTTGTCGTGGTCGTGGCCCATTCCATCGTCCTGCTGCTCTTCGCTTCCCAGAGCCTCGAGGCCTTTCTGGCCGGCAATGGCCTGCCGACAATTCCCCTGGTCCCGGTCTCCTCCTCTCAGGCCGTGATCGGCGGGGTGATCGGCATCGGCCTGCTGAAGGGCGGCAAGGGGATCCGTTGGCGCGTCCTGGGCGGCATCGCCTCGGGCTGGGTGACGACACCGCTGATCGCCGGCGTCATCTGTTTCGTCGCCCTCTTCGTCATGCAAAACGTCTTCAGCCAGCCAGTCTACCGCGACCACAGCTATCAGTTCTCCGAAGCGGTGACCGAGAATTTGAAAGAAAAGGGTCTGACGGCCAACCACCTGGCATCCCTGAGCGGCCGGCACTTCTCCAGCACCCATGAGATGAATGCGGCACTGGAGGAATTGACGGCCCTCACCGACCAGAACCGCGAACTGATCGTCGAACGTGCGGCCCTGGTCGAGATGGAAGTCGCGCCGGCCGCGCTCACCTCGCTGCGGGCCGCCGATCTCGAAGCGGAACGGTACCTGGCGATCGCGAGCCTGGCTGGGCGCCGCTTCAGCCATGTCTGGCAATTGGAGGCGGCCTTGGCCAATGCCAGTCCGACCTGGCGCCTCCGGGCGGAGAGTATCGAGAACAAGATCTACAATCGCGATCTGCAGAGGCAGCTGGACCTGGTGACGCGGATCTTGAGCCGGCCGGCTCCCTAGGTGTGAGTAAACAGCGAGCCCGAATCGCGGTTGGAAAGCCGATGAAAGAAGACGATCGAGGCAGACCCGACCGTGCCGTCCTGGGCGCCGCCCTGTTGCTGACCGGCAGTCTGGGATCGATTCACGCCTTTTCCATCTTCATCGAACCCTTCGAAATCAGCCTCGGGCGCAGCCGCGCCGACATCAGCGCGATCTACTCCCTGGCCCTGGTTTGCCTGACCCTGGCCGTCCTCTGGGGCCATCACCTCTTTGGCCGACTTCGCCCCGGCCCGCTGGCCGCCCTGGCCTGCCTCGCCGCCGCCGGCGGCCTCGGGCTAGCCGCGCTAGGCGACAGCTATACCCTGCTGATCGTCGGCTACGGGGTCCTGTTCGGGGCCGCCAACGGCGTGGGCTACAGCTTCGCCCTGCTCCTCGGGGCTCGGGCCTGGCCGGCGCGCAAGGGTCTCGCCATGGGCGGCGTCACCGCGGCCTACGCCCTGGGCGCGACGATTTTCGTCAAGCTCTTCGCGGTGGCCACGGCCGCTTTCGGGACCGCGACGACACTCGCGTCGATGGCAGGGCTGCTCTGTCTGGTCGGCTGCCTGTGCTTTTTGCTGCTGGCACCGCTGGGCCGGGACCAAGCCGCCGCGCGGGAGGCCGACAGCGATAGTCCAAACGACCGTCCCGCGAGCCGCCGCCTGCTGATCGTCTTCTGGCTCGGTTACGGCTTCGGCACCACGGCCGGTCTCATGGCGATTGGCCATGCCGCCGGAATCGCGGCGGCCGCCGGCGCGACCGCCGCGGGGATCGTCGCGGGCGCCATGATGATCGCCCTCGGCAACGCGCTGGGCGGGTTGCTGGCCGGACTGTTGGCCGACCGCCTGGCGATCAGGCACCTGCTGATCGCCCTGCCGATCCTCTCGGCCCTGGCGCTGGCCTTTCTCGCGCTGGGCACTGGCGCCAGCGCGGCGATTGCCGGCCTCGCGGCGGTCGGCTTCACCTATGGCGCGATCATCGCCGTCACCCCGGTCGCCGTGCTGCGCTATGTCGGATCGCGGGCCTATTCCAAGGCCTATGGCCGGGTCTTCACCGCCTGGGGCCTGGCCGGCCTGGCCGGTCCCTGGCTGGCCGGCTGGCTGTACGACGGTAGCGGCGACTACGGCCTGGCGCTCTGGCTCGCCGCCGCCGCCGCGCTGGTCTCGGTCGGGGCCACGCTGGCCCTGCCGCGCGAGCCTGGCGGGTCAATCTAGCGCGGCCCGTCAGGCGTCGGGAAAGTCCGGCGCGCGCTTGCCCAGGAAGGCGGTCATGCCCTCCTGGCCTTCGTTACCGTGGATCTGACCCGCCAGGGCATCGGCTTCCAGGGCGAGCTGGCCTTCCAGACCCTCGCTCAGGCTGCTCGCCATCAAGCGCTTCACCGCGGCAAAAGCCCCGCGCGGCCCCTGGGCCAGGGCCGTCGCCTGGCTCCTGGCCTCGTCGGCCAGCGCGGCGTCCTCGATGACCGCATCGACAAGGCCGATGGCCAGGGCCTCCCCGGCCTCCAGGATGCGGTTGGTCAGCATCAGGGCCTTGGCCCGGCGCCAGCCGATCAGCCGCGGCAGCAGAAAGGTCGAGCCGCCGTCCGGCGACAGACCGACCCGGGTATAGGCCACGGTGAAACGCGCCGCGGAGCCCGCCAGCACGATGTCGCCGGCTATCGCCAGGCTGAGCCCCCCGCCCGCGGCCATTCCGTCGACCACCGTGACGACCGGCTTGGGCATGCGGACCATGAGGGAGACGGCGTTGTGGAACAGAGCCACCATGCGCAGCGTTTCCGCCCGGTCCCGGCTGCCCGCCGGCGAGGTGAAGTGCTTCAGGTCGCCACCCAGCGAGAAGACCGGCCCGGCCGAATCCAGCTGCACGACGCGCACCGCCGGATCCGCTTCGCAGGCCAACAGATGATCGTAGAGTTCGCCCAGCAGGGCCGGCCCGAAAACGTTGCCGCTGTCGGGCCGGTTCAGGGTGATCCGTGCAACAGTGTCACGGGTTTCGCAAAGAACATCGGTCATGGGCTGTTCCAACGCCAGAATTCGGCGCCCTCCTGTTCGTAGAAACGCGCGAGCTGCATCTTGTGAACCTCGGAGGCGCCGTCGACCAGGCGGGCCTGGCGCGCGTAGCGGTAGATCCATTCCAGCCGGGTGTCCTTGGAGTAACCGCCGGCGCCCATGAACTGGATCGCCGCGTCGGTGGCCTTGTGCAGAAGGTCGGCCACATGGATCTTCGCCATCGAGATCTCCTTGCGCGCGAAGTCGCCCTGGTCGAGCTTCCAGGCCGCGTGCATGACCAGCAAGCGCCCGACGGTGATGTCGTGGGCCAGCTCGCCCAGGGTCATGCGCACCGACTCCCGCGCGCCCAGCTTCACGCCGAAGCTCTCGCGCTCGGCCAGATAGGGGCCGGCGATCTCCAGGGCGCGCTTGGCGAGGCCGAGCCAACGCATGCAATGGGTCAGGCGGGCCGGGCCGAGCCGGATCTGGGTCAACTTCAAGCCGTCGCCGACCTCCATCAGGCGTGCCGTATCGGGGATCTCCAGACCGTCGAAATCGAGCTCGCAGTGGCCGCCATGTTCTTCCGGTCCCATGATCGGAATGCGCCGGACCAGGTTCCAGCCCGGCTGATCGCGGTCGAAGAGGAAGGCGGTGAGGCCGCGGCGCGGGTCGTCGGAGGTGCGCGCGATCAGGATGAAGACCTTGGCCTCGCCGGCACCGGTGATAAACCACTTGCGCCCCTTGACGATCCACCTTTCGCCCTCTCGGGTGGCCCGGGTCAGCATCATCGAAGGGTCGGAGCCGGAGCCGGGATGAGGCTCGGTCATGACGAAGGCCGAACGGGCCGCGCCGTCGACGATGGGTTGCAGCCAGCGATCCTGCTGTGCCGCCGTCGCGACCTTGCCGAGGACCGAGATGTTGCCGTCGTCGGGCGCGGCGCAGTTGACGATCACCGGGCCGAAGATGGAGCGGTTGGCCTCTTCGTAGAAGACCGCCCGCTCGACCATCGTCAGGCCTAGCCCGCCGCGCGCGCGCGCGGCCTGCGGCGCCCAGAGGCCGGCGGCGCGCGCTTCGGCACGACGCTGGTCCAGCAGGTCGAGGCGAATGTTCTCGTGCTCGTCGTAGCTGTCCGGATCGTCTTCCAGGGGCAGCACGCGCTCGGCCACGAAGGCCTGCAGTCTCTCGCGCAAGCTCTCCAGTTCAGCGGTAACCGTAAAATTCATCAGCCGTGCCTTTCGTGTCCTGGCCGGTGCACCCGGCCGGCCGGCATTTTCTCCCCCCGGCACGGACGAAACAAGGGACCAGGCCAGCCGCCGACTTGGCGCTTTTCACGGCAATCTGCTTGCGGCTACACTCCGCCGCTTTTTTCGAGGGAGCCCGACATGACCGCACTTGAGCCAAACATCGATCCCGCCGCCAGCACATCCACGGTGGTGAACTCCTGGAACGAATGGGATCCCTTGAAACACGTCATCGTCGGCGTCGCCGACGGCTGCTGCATTCCGCCGTCCGAACCGGCCTCGGAGCCGAAAATCCCGGTGGACAGCGACATGCGCGGTCTGCACGGGCCGCGCAGCCAGGAATCGGTGGACCGGGCCAACGCCCAGCTCGACGCCTTCGCCGATCAGTTGCGCGGCCGCGGTGTCCGGGTCGACCGGCCGACGCCTCTCGACTTCAATCAGGAGAGCGGCACCCCGGAGTGGAGCCACGGCACGATGTTCGGCTGCATGCCGCCGCGCGATGTGATCCTGACGCTGGGCAGCGAGATGCTCGAGGCGACCATGTCCTATCGCTCGCGCTGGTTCGAGTACCTCTGCTACCGGCCGCTGCTGCAGCGCTACTTCGAGGAGGACCCGAAGATGCGCTGGGAGGCCGCGCCGAAACCCAGGCTGATCGAGGCCACTTACAAGGCGGGATACCTGTCCGACGACATCACCGTCGAGCAGCGCCTCGAGATGGTCGCCGCCAAGGACTTCGTCACCACCGAGTTCGAGCCCCTGTTCGACGCCGCCGACGTGCTGCGCTTCGGCCGGGACCTCTTCGTCCAGCACGGCTTCACTACCAACCTGAAGGCGATGGACTGGCTCGGGCGGCATTTTCCCGACCACCGTATCCACCCTCTCAACTTCCCCGGCGACCCCTACCCGATCCATATCGACGCCACCTTCACGCCCCTGCGCCCGGGCCTCATCATCAACAACCCCGAGCGCCCCCTGCCGGCCGAGCAGCGGCCGATCTTCGAGAAGAACGGCTGGGAAATCGTCGAGGCAGCCCGCCCCATGCACAACGCGCCGCCACCGCTCTGCTACTCCTCGGTCTGGCTGTCGATGAATGTCCTGGCGCTCGACACCAAGACGGTTTTCGTCGAGGCCAGCGAGACCGCGACCATGGAGCAGTTCGACAAACTGGGCCTCGAGGTCCTGCCGGTGCCGTTCCGCGACGCCTATCCCTTCGGCGGCGCCCTGCACTGCGCCACCACCGACGTTTATCGGGAGGGCGGCTGCGAGGATTATTTTCCCAAGCAGGCCTAGATCGAATTCTCAACCCACCCGCGCTCGGAGCCGGGACCGCACTCGATCAATAAAAAGTTGAAAATTCAATCTCTTGCCAATCGAATCTAGATCTTACCTTCCAGTAGGTTAAGCTCGATCCGTTGTAATTGCTCAATCAAAAGTAATGGAACCGATTACAAAATCGGAAAAATAGTGACGCCTGTCACTTAGCTGCGCGCGCCATCGAACGAGATCATTGAGTGGGAGGACGTGTCATGGCCGACAAAATGTTCGAAGCCGCGGAGCAGAAAAAGCGGATCCAGCTCTGTAAAAAGGAACAGATGAACTTCGCCTTCTGTCCCGGCAAGAAGCCCGATGGGCACAAGTTCGCCCTGGACAAGAACAAGGCACCGAAGATCCTGGAAAAGATTTGCCTGCTGGAGGGTGAAACCAAGGCGACCAGCTTCGGCCTGGCCGAGGTCGTCGAGGACGAGCTGCTTTTGCGCTGCGAAAAGCTCGCCGCCGGCCTGAAGAAGGGCGTCCTCTTCAGCCTGAAGCAGGTCAAACAGACCATGCCGGTGCGGATCTTCGATCCCGATGGCAACGAGCTGCTGGAGGATGGTGAGGCGGAGCCGGGCGCCGCAACTGCGAAGTCCGGCTCTCCCGACGCAACGGACGACGGCATTGCCGCCGGCCAGACCGCAGGCACCAGCGGTGACAAGGCCCGGTGGGCCAAGGTGCTGGCCGACGTCATGGGACGCGTGAAGGCGGCCCGCGAGGCCGGCATAGAACTGCCCTCGCCGGTCGGGCAGTTGCTCAAGGCCGCTCAGGCGCTGGCCGAAAAGGACCGCTTCGATGAGGCGATCGCTCAAGCTGCCAAGGTGCGCGACATGATCGAGTCGGCGGGTCGCGCAGCGCCGCCGGCCCCGCCGCCGCCACCGGCGGCAGAGCAGCGGCCCGACCCGGGAGATGCCGACGAACGTGCCTCGTTGCTGGACGCGCTCGCCGCCCTGCAGGGCCGGGTCTCCAATGCCGCCGGGACCAGCCCGCCGCACAAGGACAGCCTGACCAAGCTGTCCGATCTGATTCGCCAGCAGGGCGAGAAGGGTTCGCTGGCAACGGCGCAGGCGCAACTCGAAAAACTTGGCAAGCTGCTGGACCACATCGAAAAGCAAGATCTGTCGGACGATACCGAGCTGCGCCGGGCCGCGGTGCGCGGCCGTGAGATCTGGACCGCGGCCAAGGACCAGGCTGACAGCGGAATCAACAAGCTGTTGGCAGCCCTGAGACAACGGAACGACCGAACCTTTGCCGAGATCGGAACGAAGCTCGAAAGCCTGGCGGCAAGCGGTCTACCCGGCGTGTCCCAGGGCGCGCAGAGCCAGCTCCTGACCGCGTTGCTGGATCTGGAGGGCGGCGGAGCCGACCCCGCCAAGGCCCGGCAAAGGGCCCTGCGGGCGGTGGAAGCCTATGGGGCGGCCTTACAAGGCAATGAGTTCATCGATCTTTGCGATGACAACCCTTTCGAGATCAAGGTCTCGATCAACGCGACCATGACCCAGGCTCTGGGTGAGATTAGCGCCGCCCTCCAAGGCAGCTAAAACCGGGACCCGATGCCGGTCGCATCGCGCGGCGGCAAGTGCGGGGACCCGAGAAACGGAGATTTAGGGGAGACCTACGATGGCCGTTGCAGAAGCCCTACAAGCCGACGATCGTAACGAAGAGCCGGGAAAACTCCGCAAGTGGAAACAAAGAGCCTGCCGGCTGCTGAAAATCTCAGAGCCGGCCGAACGACCGGCGCTGGACCCGGAGCGCGCGATCGAAGGGCCCGAACCGGTCGCGGCCGGCGAGCCTGACGTAAAAGCGAGCAAGAACGAGGCCGAGTTCGACAAGATCCGCGAGAAGCTCGACCGCAAGATAGCGACCCTGGGCGCCCAGCCCGCCTGCCGGGACAAAGCCTCCGCCTTGAACAACGTGCTCGAGCGCGCGACTGAACAAAGAGAGGGGGACGATGCCGAGGCGGCCTTGAGAACCATCAAGGACCTCTACAGTCTGGCCAAGGATTACATCAAAGAACACGAATCCGGATTGGAAAAGGACTACAAGGACCTGCGCGGTCGGGTCGACAAGCGCATCACTAAGGTCTTCAAGAAAAAGCAAAACCGGAAAACGGCCCCGCGCGATCGGATCGTCGAGCTGTGGAAAGTCAGCGACAAGACGGTCAAGCGGCCGTCCCTCGACCTCGGCTTCGGGCGCATTCCCGACTACCCCGCCGGGGTTGCTCTGCTGGAAGAGCTGGACGATCTTCTCAAGCCCTATCTCGGCGAGGAGCCGGAAGGCCGAGAAGAGCCGGTGGCCGCGCCCCAAGGCGAAGCATCGCAGGAGGATTTTCTGCAGTCCGCCGTCGCGGTCAAGACGGCCGAGGTCGAGCAGCTCTTCGAGTCGCTCTTTGCCCCGCCCGCTCAGGCGCAAGACGCCATATCGCCCCTGCAACGGGACCTGCATCAGGACATGGCAAACAGCGCCAAGGCGCAGGAAGCGCAGGCGCTCAAGCAGCAGATCGAGAACGCGGATCCGAACGACCCGCAAGGCCTGGTACAACTGCTGGAGCAGCTCGACAACAAGCTCACCGAACTGCGCGACGAAAACTGCCAGCGCGTTCGCGCCTCGGCCGACGAGGACCGCGATACGGTAGCCACCGCGTTCGAGCAAATCGGCGTGGACCAGTACTTCGATACCTTCCTCGATACCCGTAACTTCGATCCCAACGCAAAAGGCGAGGGCGCCCCCCTGCCCTCGGAGCAATTGATCGCGGTGCAGGAAGCCGTCGCACGGGTCTCGGCCCGAGCCGACGCGCTCAAGGCCAACGGCGGGAGCCTGGACGACCTGGTCGCCGTCTGGGACGCGGTGCCGGCTCAGTTCCGACCCGACGAGGTGATCGAGGAACTGCGGCCCTATTTCCTGGCGCAGAAGGCGATCAAGGACGAGTCGGCGGAAAGCCGGGCCGAGTCGGTCGCTCGGTTCAAGCACAAGGGCATTGCCGCCTGTATCGACGGTCTTGGCGCCGTTGCCGGAGGCTTTTCCTCGATTCTCGGCGATAATGCCTACGAAAAGGCCACCGGCGGGTTCGAGTCCGGAGTCGAGAACGCGGCGGAACGGCTGAGCGGCTTGGAAGAGGCAGCCGGCGTGGACCTGAATGCGACCGAGGCGGAGGGGTTCTCCGAGGACGCCCACGACAACATCGAAAACAACGACGTCCAGGAATGGTTCGAGGAGCGGGAAGAGGGCTTCAAGGCCTGGGCCCATGCCTGCACGACACTGCAGTCACTGACGGTCACCACGACCATGGGTATGGAGAAGTTCAACAAGAACGCCGCCCTCGGGGACCCGGTCGAGCGCAACAATCCGGAAGCCCTGCTGCAGGCCAAGCGCGCCAAGTCCGTCCGTCTGAAGGCCGCCAACCATCTTGAGACCGGGCGCAAGCTGGTCTCCCAGGTGATCCAACACGCGAAGCTCGCCATTGCGGATCCCATGATCGGCGGCCTCCTGACCATGGCCCAGGGCTTCCTCCAGTTGATCAAAGCCTTCGAGCAGGCCTTGAAGGCACTGGAAGCAACAGAGCGCGAGCTCGCAATTCTGACGACCCAGGCCCGGACCGACCGCACCGGTGCGGTCAATCAGTCGGCAGAGGCGATGCGCGCGGCCCTGACCCAGCAGAAGGTGCGGGCCGACCGCAATCGGAAGGCCTTTACCGCCGTGGGCGCCGGCAGGCTGCTGCGCGGCGGCGGCCAGACCTTGGCTGGCGCCACCAAGGGCGAGCCGGTGACGGGGGCGATCGGCGTCACGGCCATGGTGGCCGGAGTTGGCATCGAGGGCACAGGTCGCGTGCTGCAGGCTCGGGCCGAACTCAAAAACTATAAGACCAACAAGGCCGAAGAGAAGAACTGCAAGGCATTGCTCCAGCAGGCCGCGGCCGGCGATCCCGAGGCCAAGCAGCAACTGATGCGCGACAGCTCCTTCTACGCCGCCATGTATCTGGCCATCGCCGCCAAAGAACACGACCCGGAAGCGCTGCGCGTGCTCGGCGACATGGACTTCGACGAACAGGAAATCGAAGAGAACAACGCCTACATCCTGCGCAAGGCCATGCTCTGGGCCGCCGACAAGGACGATCGTCCCTCGGACCGGCCAGGCATGGTAGGCCTGGCCAAGAGGGGGGCGAAGAAGGCCGGCAACGCGGTGGTCGATGCCCACATCGAAGTAAACGACATAATATCGCGACGCAATCGGACCCATGATCGTATTGTCGTCGAGGAGTACCCAGCGCAGTTCACGCTACAGAACTGGAAAGACACGAAGGCCGCCGCCTATGCCGACGGCGTGAAGGAAAAGAGCACGGGGATCCAGAAACGTCTCGAGGCCTACGAGAAGCGCATCGGAAAACTGCGTAAGAAGAAAGGCGGCCTTGACGGCGAGAAGGCCCAGGAGTGTCTCGACCTGATCGACAGCATCTTCCACCGCTTCGGCAAGATGAAGCCGGAATGGATCTCGCCCCGGCCCGACGGTGTGGCGCCCACCGGTTTTGCCCAGTACACCCAGGACATGCGGGACCTGGCCCAGGCGGAACGCCGCGATCTGCTGAACCTCTGCAGTGTCTTCGCGGAAGACGACGGACCGCCGCCCTTCTTCGTCATGGCCGACTTGAACGCCAACAGTTTCACGCAGAGCTGCAAGGACGCGGCGGCGGCTGGCGTGGTCTTCAACAGCTCGGTGAAGGACGCCTCCAAGGCCCTGAAGGCCCTGGAGAAGGCCAAGGCGGCCCTGGACGCCGACGAGACCAGCGAGACGGTTCGCGCCGCGATCACGGCCGCCGAAGAGGTGCAACTGGCGATGTCGGGGCTAGCCCCCCAGAACAAGAACTTCCCCGGTATCGATTCCGCGTTCCTACGCTACAGCCAGGACATGGCCAAACTGGCGATGGAGGAGATCCTCCGTTGCGACGAGATCGCCGAGACCAAGCGCCAGGCCTTCACCGTGTCGGCCCGCGAGTTGAGCTTCGAGTCCATCATCGATCACCACAAGCAGGCGCGGGACGACTGCTGGCTCGAGGAACAGATGCCGGGAGAAACCACGACCGCCCTGCGTGACGCTTGCGACAATCGGGTGGCCGCCAACGAGGCCATGAGCGACGAAGAGCTTGCGGGCCATGCCGGGCTGGCAACCTACTGGGACGACCGGGCCCTGAAGCTGATGGCGTTCGGCCGTGCCCTGCGGTCCTACCGTAAGGCCTGCCTCGACCACAAACCCTGGCGCGACTATCTCTTGGACATCTGCAAGCTGGCCGACCAGGAAGCGGTCGAGGCCGATCGCAAGAAACAGATCTGCCTGGGCGCCGCCGAGGGGGAGAGCGCCGCCACGTCGGGCCGTATCGGCCCCAAGACCCTGACCCTGACCGACTGGTCCTATGCGGCGGCCGAGACCCAGACCCGGGGCCTGGAGATCTATCGGTCATCCAACATCACCCAAGCGTTCAAGAACTACGAGAAGGCACCGGATCTGCCCGACCCCGAGGACCGGGAGGACGACCGCAAGCGGACCCGGAAGATCATCGACAAACGACTCAAGGCCCTGCATAGCCTCGATGTCTTGCTGCCCAAGGCGCGTGAAAAGTCGGAGGACAGCGCCGTGGCGGCCTATCTGTCGGGTCTCTGCCGTGCGGTGACCGACGAACAGATGGAACTGGAGCAGTTGAGAAGCGATCTCGGCTAGTTTGCGCGCAAAGCGGGTCATCTCTTTGAACTCGCTCGGAGATTCCGGGTCTCCGTGCCAGGTTAAGGCTCGCTTTACCGACTTCGGGCAGACTATGGGCGGGGCAGGAACGCCCCTGCCCCTTAGGCTGGCCGGATTTTCCGCCCATGTTCGACAAGGCCCCAAGCTTGAACGGCGAGATTTCGTCGATCACCGGCGAGTTTCTCGACCGCGGGGACGAACAACGCTTCCTGACCGCTCACTGGTCCGAACTGTCGCGCCAGTTCCAGCTTACCCTGGCTCTGGGCTGTCTTTTCCTCGGGCTGTCCCTGGTCATCGACCATCTGTCCGGCGGCAACGAGGCGGCGAGCGTCACCCTGGTCATCGCCAAGTTCGTGACCATGGCCCTGGCGGCCCTGGCCATCGCCCTGGCCGGCACCAGCGACAAACGCGGCTTGCTCGACACCACCATGATCCTGATCGCCGTGAGCCTGGCCGTCTCCAATGTCGCCCAGCTTATCGCCGGAGAGACCGCCTGGCAGACCCTGTCACTCGCCTTGGTGCTGCAGATTCTTTTCATTTCCCTGCTGGTGACATCGCGTTTTGCGGTCCGGGCCGGCGTCTGCGCGATCCTGCTCGGCGCCTTTCTGGGGACGCTCCTGATCGTCGAGGCCCCGGCGGAGGCGCCCGAGACGATGGTCATCCAGGTCTGCTTTTGCCTGCTCTGCCTGGAATGCACCCGCCGGGTCAACCGCTCGCAGCGGGCTGGGTTCATCGGCGAGGCGGCGCTGTCCAAGTCGCGCTTCGCCCACGAGCACTCGGAGCTGCGCGCCTTGGCGCAGAGCGGCCCGGCCGCCGGCACCCATCTCGACGACGACCATCGCGAGGCCGAGTTAAGGGCCCTGCGCCAGGCCCGGCAGCAAAGCGCGGCGCTTGTCAGGGCGGTGTTCGATGCCGTGGCCGAGGGGCTCTGCACCTTCGACCAGGAGCTTCGCCTGACGAGCTGGAATCGCAAGGTCATCGAGCTGCTCGATTATCCCGAAGATCTGCTGCGGCCGGGCTTGCCGCTGGAGGACCTGCTGCGGTTCAACGCGGTGCGCGGCGACTTCGGGCCGGGCCGAGCCGACGGCCAGGTCGAGGAGCGCCTGACAAAGTGCCGACTGGTCGGAACCGAAGAAGCCTCGGTGGCACGGGACCGTCTCAGCCACAAGGGCATCCAGTTGGAGGTCCGCTATCTCAAGTGTCACGACGCGCCCTTGATCGCGACCATCAGCAACGCGACCGCCGTCCCGGCAGGCCGGGAATCGGCCGCGGAGTCAACGCTCCACGATAGCCTGACGGGGGCCTACAACCGCACCGCCGTGCAACAGGCCCTGCGGCGGGAGATCAAGCGATGCCGCCGCAGCAGTCAGGACTTCTGGCTCGCCAAGGTCGACCTCGACGATTTTCACAGCCTCAACCAGTCCCATGGCCGCGACAGCGGCGATCGGGTTTTGAAGGCAGTGGCCAAGGATCTGGCCCGCGAGCTGCGCGAAATCGACACCCTCGGCCGTCTGGCCAAGGATCAGTTCATCATTCTGTTCAACGGGCTCGACACCGAGGCCAGCGCCCGTGCCCTGGCCGAAAGACTGAGCGCCCGAGTCGCCGAGTCGCGCGTGATCAATGGCGAAAAGGTGGCTGTGACCGCATCGATCGCCATGGCCTGCTATCCCCATGACGGACTCGATCTCGATCAGCTCGAAGCGAACCTCGACAAGACGCTCCATACGGCCAAGGCCAATGGCAAGCAGCAAATTTTAGTTGCCCAGCGAAGCGATGCTGCCTAGACGCGAGGCCCAAACCTCATATTTTCCGCGACTGCGCTGCAACGGGTGATTTAGCTGGGGTCCGCCGTTGCGCCAAGACCTCCAATCCTGGATCGATTGACGAGTTTCTCGCTAGCCGCTCCGCACCCCACACCGCCAGTGGGGCGCCAAAAGGTTAATCCGGCCCGCGAATTTTCTGGTTGGGGGAAATCGTGTATGGCGTTAGGTTGGCACGCGATGGGACACCCGATGAAACTCGAATGGCAGTCGGTGGAGGAAATCGAGGACGAGTTCGACCTCGGTAGCGTCGGCGACGATCTGCGGGAACTGCGTCGTCAACTCCGCGCCCGGCTGATCGAAGTCCATCCCGACAGAACCGAAGGCGCCTTCGGATCGGAGGGCGAGGAGTCCGATTTTCATCGCATCAAGTCGGCGATCGAGTTTGTCGACAAGCGCCTCTTGACCTCGATGCCTCAGAAAAACGATCAGGCGCTGATGGTCGCCACGCAGTTTTCCGAGGTCATCGCCGAATCGATGAACAGGGCGCGCCAGAAGGACCACGATCTCGAACGGGCCCGCCAACTGCATGATCGCCAGCGTCTGACCGCCGCGGAGATCGATTCCGAGGTGCGCAAGAAGTACCGGGTCAACAAGATCACCGCCGGCATCATCGCCGCCTTCTTCTGCTTTCTGACCCTGGCTCCCGAGACTTTCGAACAAAATCCGGTCTTCCGCTCGCTGAGCGGCGTGGTCGAGAAACTGGATTTCACCCTGGGCGTCCTCTTCCTCTATCTCTTCATCGCGAGCGCGGCGGCCATCCTCTATCTGGCCTGGGAAGAACAGCGCGAACTCAAGCGCAAGAAAGAATGTCTCAGCGACAAGGGCGTCGAGCAGATCATCAAATCCAAGGCCTTCGAGGGACGCCTCGGCCCTCTCGGCAAGTTCACCAGGTCCGACCTCATCTGCGCCCTGGAAGACCACAGAATTTCGCGCGATCAGAACACCCTGAATGAGATCGCCGGTCTTTTTATCGAGAAGCTGATTCTGCGCGGCGCGGCCAAACGGATCGAAAAGCCGTCGCTGAACGAAGTCTATGAGCTGGACTTCGGAATCTATCTGGAGATTAGGCCGGACAAGGTCTAGGTCCTGTGGACTCTAGGGCGCCAGCGCACCGCTTTGGCGCGCGAGGCTGGACCGGGGGTCGGGCTCAAGCTCGGATGTCGTCTTCAACTGCTCGAAATAGACGACCAGTTCGCCGGCCTTGCGCGGGAACTTGACCGCGATCTCGCTCCACAATAGGTCCATGTTTTCCTTCACGTGCGTTGCGCCGCGCAGCAAGGCATGACCGTACCAGCGATAGGCTTCCACGGGATCGCGTCTGACCCCGAGACCGCGGCCGTAGAGAAATCCAAGGACTTCCATTGCTTGCGGGTCCTGGGCATCGCGCGCGCGCCTGACGATAAAGGCGACGTCGTTCTTGGTGAAGCCCTGCGGATCGGGATCCTGCATCATCTTCAGCCAGCGCGCGTCGTCCACGCTGTAGTGCGGGCCGAAGACCTCGTCGAGTGGCGCTTCATAGACCTTCTCGGTGTCGTCTTTCCTTTGGCACCAATCGGGCGCGCGGCTGGCATGGGCACAAGCGTAGGCCCGCATGACCGGCGACGAATCACGCCACAGGCCGTGAGACCAGGGCGACTTTTCGGCGGGCTCCTCGGCCCCGGCCGCGGCGGCCGAGAAGATTAGAAAGGCGAGCGCGACGCGGAAATGACCGCGCCGCCGTGGCGGCAGACTGTTCAAGCGTAACTCGCGAGCGGTTGCGCGCTGCCGCCGGCCATGTTCGGCAGGACGCTCAAAACCTCGTCGATCAGTTGGCCCTGGGCAATCGGCCGGAACTCGCCATCGAGCACATAGTACCAGCCCTGCGACTTGCCAAAGATCCAGACCGGATACTCGGACTCGAGGTCGAGCAGCGCGACGATCTCATCGCCCTCCGGTGTCTCCAAGCGGACGCAGGAACCGGCGATACCGCGTTGGACCATCGCCTCGCCGGACTCCATGAAGACGGCTAGATCCGCCCTCGTCAAACTCTTGTGGCCAATCGGCACAACCCCCATGGGTTCTCTCCCAATAGATCCCTCGGCCGATGAGCCGAGCGGACCCATAAGGTTCCACGTAATGGTAATCAGAAGGTAAAGACGGGCCATGACCGGAATGAGTCGATCCGGGGGCGGGTCACCGGTGGCGGCTCGTTGAAACTGGACAACATCGATTGAAATAAATGAGTAAAATCATTATATTATGAGAATATCCTTTGAAAGCCAGGTGCCATGGACCTGGATTGCGACCGAACACTACCGCCTTGGTTGAGATAACTTTTTCTCACCGAATTGAGTGGCTTAGCCTTCTTTGGCGACAATTTCGGTGATTTCCACGGCAATACGATCCTCAACGACAACGATTTCCCCGCGCGCCACAAGCAGATCGTTGATCCGTAACTCGATCTTGTCGCCAATCCGCCTGTCCAGTTCGACCACCGCGCCACGGCCCATTCGCAACAGCTGACTGACCGGCATCTGAGAGGTGCCGAGAATGGCATAGGCGTCGACCTCGACCTGATGCATCGCCAGACCATCGTGCGCGCCCGCCAGCGCTGCCCCAACGACATCTCCCACGGCGGCATCGCCAGCGCCCCCGCCCCCGCCCCCGCCGCCGTCACCGGGCTCATCCCCGTCCTCGCCTTCGGCGGCCATCGCCTCCCACTCGGCGAGCATATCGGCCTCGGACTGCTCTTCGCCTTCGGGCGCGGGGGACTCACCGCCGGCCGGCTTGTCGCCGCCGTCGGGATTCTCGTCGTCGGGGTCAGGTATCACGGGTCTGTCCTGTTATGTCGTGCGCGACGTGACTGGCTGGCACCGCCCCTCATAGCACAGCGGCACTAAGCGCCGCCAGATCGGGAAGCGGCCGCGCGCAGGCGTCGATCCCAGCGAGCGCCTTTTCGAGCTCGAGCGCAATGCCCAAAAGGCGAAGGTCGCCGCCATAACGTCCCATGATCTGGATGCCAAAGGGCATGCCGGTGTGATCGAGGCCGCAAGGCAGGACGATGATAGGGTGGACCGGCAAGGTCAGGCCGTAGGTGATGCCCATCCAGGAGATGTAGGTCTTGAGCGGCTCGCCGTTGATCTCGGTGGGATAAAGCGTCCCCTCGGCAACCGGCGGCACCGAGGCGACCGGGGCGATCAGGATATCGTGGTCGTCCATGAACGCCACGGTGCGGCGGAACAGCGCGGTATGCTCCTTCATGGCCTGGGCCACGTCGTCGGCGCTGTAGGTCAGGCCCAGCTTGACGTTGGCGGTCACGTTCGGCCCCACCTTGTCGGGGTGCTGATCGACCAGCTCGCGGTAGCCGGCGAGGAACCCGGCGGCGCGGAGCGCCTCGAAGGTGCGGTCGGCGTCGCCCAGGGGCGGGTCGATTTCCTCGGCCGCGCCGAACAGCGGCGCCAGGGCGTCGCGCCGGCTGCGGAAGGTGGCGCGGATCTGGTTGTCCATCGGCGCAAAGCCGAGGTCTTCCGAAAAGGCCACCTTGAGGCCGTCAAGCGGCACCGGCGGCGGGGTGCGGAACGGGGTCCCGTCGCGCGGCGCCGACAGCGGGTCCATTTTGTGATGACCCGCCAGAGCGGCCAGCATCAGACAGACATCGGGCACCGAGCGGGCCATCGGACCCTGGACCGACAGCGGCGACCAGGCCAGGCCGCCGTCGTCGTTCGGCACCAGGCCCGGCGTCGGCCGATAGCCGACCACGCCGCAGTAGGCCGCCGGGGTGCGAAGGGACCCGCCGAGGTCGGAACCGCTGGCCAGCGGCATCATGCCGGTGGCCAGCGCCACCGCCGAGCCGCCGGAAGAACCGCCGCAACTGCGGCCGGGGTCGAAGGGGTTGCCGGTGAAACCGTAAACCGCGTTGACCGTGTTGGCGCCGGCGCCGAATTCGGGCGTGTTGGTCTTGACCGAGACGATCCCACCCGCCGCCTTGACCGCGGCGACAACCGAATCGTCTTTTTCGGGTATGTGATCGGCATAGAGCGGCGAGCCGTGGGTGGTGCGCAGCCCGGCCGTTTCATTCAGGTCCTTGATGCCGATCGGCAGGCCGTGCAACAGCCCCAGATCGGCGCCCGCGGTCACGGCCTCGCCCGCCGCCCGAGCGGCGTCGCGCGCGCGTTCGTAGTCTTCCGCGACCACCGCGTTGAGGGCCGGATTGACCGCCGCGATCCGCGCAATGCAGCTCTCCAGAAGCTCGAGCGGGGCAAGATTGCCGGCGCCGATCATGGCGCGCAGTTCGACGGCGGAACGATCGCAAAGTTCAGTCATGGCAGGCACACCTCTACCCGTGGCGGGGCTCATCGAATTTCAGGGTATCCGAAGACAATCGCCTCGGCCTCCATCTCGACCATGCGATGATAGGCCTCGAGGGGCAAGACATCGATCCCCTCGATGAGCAGATCGGCGCGCGCCTCGGCCAGATCGGGATCCGCGGCCGCCGCGAGGAGGGCGGCCCGGATCCGCTCGACCCGGTCCTCGGGCGCGGCCTTGGAGGTCACATAAGGCAGTGCCGGCGCCTGGGCCGAGCGCGCCAGGATCCGCAGACCCGCACAGCGCTCCGGCTCGGCCCGCTCGACCAGCCGATGGGTCACGCTGTCCACGGCGCAGATGTCGGCCTGCCCGTCCCTGACCGCGGTCATGGAATGGCGGTGTCCCCCGCTGACCACGACCTCGGAGAAAAAACGGCCGTTGCGCGCCAGAGGGGCGACGGCGTGGCGCAGCGCGGAATAGCCGCTCTGGGAGCCGACCTCGTTGATCGCCACGCGCTGGCCCCGGAAGTCGTCGAGCTTTACGCCGGGATCGTCGCCCCGCACCAAAAAGAGGCTGCAGTAAACCGGCCCTTCGTGCTCGGGGGTCCCGTAGACCGGGGTCGCCAAGAGGCGCAGATGGTTCTTGAATCCATACATCAGCGGATAGCCGCAGGTTTGGCTGAAGAGCAGGTCCGGCGCCCGCCAGAGGTCGTGCAGCGGGGTTTCCCGGTCAAGGCTGTCGGGCGCGTCGTCGACGCCCTCGGCACGCAGAGCCCGCGCGATACCCGCCCACCAGGCATCGTTGGCGCCGCGCAGCGACGGCAGATCGTACATGGCCAGATTGGCGCGGCTCACGGGCTGCCCCCTGACGGCGGCGCCAGGTCGGCGCCATGGCCGGCCGCGAATTGCTCCAGACCGTCCGCCAAGCCGTAGTAGTCGCCCTTGTCGGCCACGAAGATGTGGCGAGCGCTGGTCAGGCCCGTGGGCCGGTCGAGGGTCCCGGCCATGATCGCGGTGTAGTCGGCCTGCTTGGGTTCCCAAAAAAGACTCGAGCCGCAGACCTGGCAAAAGCCGCGACGCGCGATGTCCGAGGCATGATACCAGGCAAGGCCCTCCTGGGCGGTCAGCTCCAGGCCGTCGCGCGCCACCGCCGTGGCGGCGACGAAATGGCCGCTGGTCCGCCGGCACTGCTCGCAGTGGCAGTTGACAACCTCGCGCAGCGGCCCCCTGACCCGATAGCGCACCGCCCGGCAGAGGCAGCCGCCGGTCGCCCGGGGCGGATCTTGATTCTGGCCGTTCATCGCCGTCGATCCCTCACAGTTAGGGTTGGGGCTGGAGTCAGGCTCAAGTTTCCAACTCCGCGAGCAGCGCCGCAAGAAACTTCGGCACATCGGGTGGCTGTACCACGGCGGCGCGGATCAGGTCGTCGAAATGCTCGGCCAGGGCGCGAATGTGTTCGGTGGCGTTGAAGACGAAATAGAGACCGCCGATAAAGAGGGCGGCCCGCAACGGCCCGAAAATCGTGTAGGGCACGGAATAGCGCTGCAGGCCGTCGAAGAGGAACCAGCGAAAGGTCGGGTAGAGTTCCTCGACCAGTTCCTGCATCAGGCGCAGTTGCTCGATTCGCAGCGCCACCGGCAGGTCGTGCCAGATGCCTTCGCCCCGGGCAAAGGTCTCCAGCGACTGCCGCGAGCTGCAGGCCTCGATGTCGGTCTCCGGGCGGCGGGTGTAGGCCAGCCGTGCCGCCTTCTGGTCGATCTGGGTGTCGCGGACAATCCGGCCCTGGCCCTCGAACTCGACCGAGATCACGGCCTCGGACTTCAGCAGGTCCGGCAGGGTGGTGGGTACGTAGCGGACCTTGTAGCCGGCGGCCTCGGCGTGCCAGTTGGTCAGGTGGGTGTCGGCCGGGATCCCGCCGCCGGCCGCGATTTCCAGCGAGGTCGTGCGAATGTTGGCGCCCAGGTGATCCTCCTGGCTGAGCCCCAGCAGCCAGTCGAGCGAGACCTGCTCGCGCGCCGCGATGGCGGCCAGGGTTTCCGCCCGTGGCAAGCGCGTGTTGTTGGGCGCGAGCAGTTGCGAAAGCGTCGAGCGGTCGAGGCCCGAGCGCTTGGCAAAGGCCGAGCGGCTGACCCCGCTGCGGCCGATCAGATCGCCAAGACGTTCCTGAAACAGCGCCACGGTCTCCATTCGCTTCATGATTTTTTGGCCTGTTTGGTGATTTAACACGTCGAATGTAGCACATAATCTCAATTCTATCCACTTTGATACAATAATCATCATTATGTGCGCAGACCATCCTTGCCGAAAGCAAGGTTTTGCCGCGCAATAGAGCCCGGAAGACCGCGATATGGTTTGCGGTATGGCAACGCGGCAGCCGGAACAGCTCGGTGAGAAGCTGACATCCGCCGCCGCGCGGGGATGAAAGTGAAGGACAGCAAACGCCCAGTCGAGTGGCCGACAGTGCTGCTTGCCCTTGTCATCTACGGCGGCTTTGCCACGGTGACTTGGTTCTATCACGACCTGGCCTGGTGGCTGGTCCTGCCGCTCGGCGGCTACCTCCTGGCCTGGCACGGCAACCTGCAACACGAGGCGATCCACGACCATCCGACCCGCTGGCGGCTGCTCAACGAGGTCCTGGTCTCGCCAGCCCTCTGGCTCTGGATGCCCTACCGGGTCTACCGCGACACCCACCGCAGCCACCATTGCAACGACAAGCTGACCGATCCCCTGGAGGATCCCGAGAGCTACTACCTGCTACCGGACGACTGGGCCGACCGGCCGGCGCCGCTGCGCTGGCTGCTCACGGCCAACAACAGCCTGGCCGGCCGCCTGCTGCTCGGCCCCTGGATCGTTTGCCTGCGCTACTGGTGGAAAACCCTGGGCCACCTGGCCGCCGGCGACGCCCTGCATTGGCGCGCCTGGCTGCTGCATGTGCCCGCGGTGGCGCTGGTCATGGTCTGGGTCCTCTGGGTTTGTGCCATTCCGCTCTGGGGCTATCTGCTCTTTTTCGTCTATCCCGGAATCAGCCTCGCCCTGTTGCGCTCCTTCCTGGAGCATCAGGCGCGGGCCCGGCTCGGCGAACGCACGGTCATCGTCGAGGCCGAATGGCCGCTGGCCCTGCTGTTTCTCAACAACAACCTTCACGCCCTGCATCACGAGCGCCCGATGGAGGCCTGGTACCGCCTGCCAGCCCTTTACCGGCGCCACAAAAAGCGCCTGCTGCACCAGAACGGCGGCTATCTCTACCGGGGCTACCGCGAGGTGGCGCGGCGCTATCTCTTGAGCCCGAAGGAACCGGTGGCCTACCCCCTGGCCTACCCCCCAAACGACGCGCTAGTCTTGGACCCGAGAGCCAAAGTCGTCGTCCCCGCGGAGTAGAGCCATGCTGACCAGCGAGAAGGAACGCGAGGCCTTTCAGGCCGACGGCGTGGTCTGCCTGCGCGGCGTCATCGGCCCGGTCTGGCTCGATGCGATCGGCCGCGGCATGGCCCGCAACGAGCGTGCCCCCGGCCCCTTCTTTCGCGACCAGACCCCGGCGGATTCGCCGGCCCGCTACGTCTTCGACTACTGGACCTGGCCCCAGGTGCCCGAGTTCGCCGAGGCCATCTTCGGCTCGCCGGCCGGGCAGATCGCCGGCGAGTTGATGGAGGCGCGCGAGACCACGCTGATCATGGACAACTGGTTCCTGCGCGAGGCCGGCGCCACCAACGGCGCGCCCTGGCACCACGACGAGCCCTATTTCGACTTCGAAGGAAAACTCTGCAACGTACTGATTCCGCTGGAGGCGGCGAGCCAGACCGAGTTCCTCACCTTCGTGCGTGGCTCGCACCGCTGGGGCAAGCTCTTCATGGCCCGGCACTTCCGCGACAAGGACGCCTTCGAAGGCCAGGAGACCGCGCCGGGCTACGAGCCGGTGCCGGACATCGATGCCGACCGGGCGGCCTACGACTTGATCGGTTTCGACCTGGAGCCCGGCGACTGCCTGGTCTTCGATCTGCGCACCCTGCACGGCGCCACGGTCGGCACCGCGCCGCTGGACCGCACGATCCACCGCTTCTCCCTGCGCTTCGCCGCCGAGGGCGCCCGCTTCCAGCCGCGCGGCCCCTGGACCGCCGAGATCACCGAACATCTGCGCGGCCTCGGCCAGCGCGACGGCGCGCCGCTCGACTGCCCGCTGTTGCCCAAGGTCTGGGACCGCGACGCCGGACTGTTGGGAGCCGGTGTCTGAGGCGCCCCATGCCCAAGCTCGAAATCTTTCAGTCCCTCTGGGCCATGGAGCTGCGCCGGCCGGACGGCATCGAGCGCGGTCTGGCGGAGGCCTTCGCCCTGGTCACCGAGGCCGGCTTCGACGGCATGGCCATCGACTACAATTCCGAGGCCGACATCGCCAAGGCCCGAGCCGCCAGGCCCCTGTTCGAAAAGCATGGCCTCGGCTGCTTCATCAATGCTTTCCCGCCCTCGATCGAGGGTCTGGCGCCGATCCTGGAGATGGCCAAGGACTTCGACGCCCGCTTCGTGAACATGATCGGCCAGGTCATGCCGCTGTCGGTGGACGATTCGGTCGATGCCCTGCGGCGCTGGATCGACATGGCCGCCGAAGCCGGTGTCCCGCTGCTCTTCGAGACCCACCGCAACTGCACCACCAACGACCTCTTCGCCACGCTGCAGATGATGGAGCAGGTGCCGGAGCTCCGGCTCTGCGCCGACCTGTCGCATTACCTGGTCGACCGCGAGTTCCCCTACCCCATCGCGGCCGGGAACCAGGCGATGATCGACCGCGTCCTGGCCCGCTCGGACGCCTTCCAGGGTCGCGTCGCCTCGCGCGAGCAGATCCAGATCGCTCTCGATTTTCCCCAGAACCAGAAGTGGGTCGCGGTCTTCAAGGACTGGTGGGAGAAGGGCCTGCGCCGGCGCCGCGCCGACCCGCCGGCGGGCGGCATCATCAACTTCTGCTGCGAGCTCGGCCCGCCAGAGTACGCCATCACCGGCGCCGACGGCTACGAGCTGAGCGACCGCTGGGCCGAGGCCCTCACCATCAAGGCCTGGATCGAGGAGATCTGGGCCGGGCTGGAAGCGGAGGAGTGATATCATCGGTCGTGAGCAAGAACTCAGTACCGCTGGCACGCGCTACTCCGCGCCCACAGCGTAAGCGAGGATGGCCCACCTGGCGCGTGAATGCCTAGTGTGGTGGATCAGAAAGTCGGCAATCGGGGCACCTCCAGAATTGAACGGGCGGAATCTCGGGTGGCATGCGTCTCACATTCTCAAGCGATCACCGAGATTTTTGACTTCTCCCGTGGGTCATCTCACCCCGTCAGCGGCTCTCGTGATCTCCGACCCAACTCAAGGGTCGCGCCGCGGCGACAGGATAGGAAATCGGCATTCCGCAACGGGCTTGGAGACGTCTGCCAATAGACCTTGTAACAGGCAACTCCCTCAACCTCGGGGAATGTAGCGATAGACCAGGTCGTCCGGATCCTGTTTCGGAGCAGAGTGATCCAAGGCGCCATTGAGTCGATCGGCGACGGCAATGGACCGAATGTTGCTAGGATCGATGTAGCTTACGAGAGTACTCAGCTTGAGTTCGCTGAAGGCCCAATCGCGTAAAGCACGGGCAGCTTCGGTTACATACCCGTTGCCTTCGTGTTCTTCGTAAACCTGCCATCCGAGCTCATGTTCTGGGTAGAGTGGACCATAGTTGATCTCCACGATCCCTACGCATTCGCCCGTTTCTCGCAGCTCGATGGACAATCCCCCGTGACCGCACAGCGACCATTGTGCCACTTCGTGACAAAAAATTCCCCAAGCGTCTCGGGTGCCGTAGGGGCCCCCCATTCCCTCTGAGCGCGGCGATGCCAGGAACATCGCAAACTTATCGAAATCATCAAGCACGACCGGACGGAGCGTCAGTCGCTCGGTCGTGAGTGTGGGGGCCATACTCTGCATTGGAGTGGTCTACTGTTTTCGCTGCCCTCACCTAGGGCCATAAGTTTCCTAACTATATGGCAAGCTCCAGGGTCGGCAAGAAGTGGATCGGATTAGTTGAGCCTCTTGTGGGTCACACCAAGAAGAACGTCTAACTCGGACCGAAGTCGGCTCTCCGAGGCAAGCCGGACACGAGCATCCGGCATTGGCATTGCATCCCTGAGTCTGCCGCCTAGAGGGTCATGTCAGACGGTCCTCGCCATAAATCCCCCTTCAATCGATGCCGATGTCGCGTTCCTCGGCAAATCCCTCGGTCCAGCCAGGATAGTCGGCCAACAGGGCCTGGATCTCGGGCCTTTCGAGGAAGACGAGTCGGCCGTCGCGCCAAGTCTCTTCATCGTCGAAGGACACCGTGACGTCGAAGAGCGACCAGGCGATTTCACCCGGCGGATAGTCGCCGCAGGTGTGAAAATGAGCATAGCGCGGCGAGGCGAAGGCGACACTGCCCCAGCGTTCCAGATTCTCGCCGGCGGGCCGCGGGTAGGTCGTCTTGGGATGGATGCCGGCGTGCCAGGAATGTACCACCCAGGGGTCGATCCCAAAGAGCGACCCGACGTGGCGGTAGTGTGCCTCGAGCGCCGCGACGGTCGCGGCAGGCCCCTCGAAGCCGGCGATGCGGCCCTGCTCGAGCCGGGCGAAGACCGGCCGGTCGAGATCGAGACGGTCCGGCTGGTAGACCCGGTTGGTCGTCGCCATGACCCAGCGCGCCACCGCCACCCGACCCTTGGCCGAGCGGCAGGAGAGCGGCCGGAAGATCATCTCGGGGAATAGCTTCAGGGAAAAACCGGTCTCGGTGCCCCCGTTGGGGCTCCCGTCGGCGTTCCCGTCGGCGCCCCCGTCTGCGCCCCCGTGGGCGCCCCAGAAGTCCTCGACGCGCCCCTCGACCTGGCTGCCCAGCGGGCAGGTCATGCGCCAGCGGGATGCCTGGCCGATGGTCTGCTCGAGACGGGCCAGGATCTCGACCATCAGGCCGTGCGGCAGGCGACCGAGCGGCGAACCGAGGATCCCCTCGTCGAGGGCGTAACACATGGTCTTGCTGGCCGCGCCATGCAACGGAGTGAAGCGGATCTGATCGCCGAGCCGGCTGAAGAAGATCACGTGGTCGACCGCGCCCATGCGCGCGACTAAATGAGCCGGCAGGTCGTCCGGCCCCTCGATCAGCGGCGCCCGGCAGAGCTCTACATTGGCACCCAGGCCCGCCGCCACCTCGGCGACACAGGCCGAGGCCGCCTCGTCGTAGTAGCCCAACGCGGGGTCTTCGAGCACCAGCAGCAGCCGCTCGCCAGCCGCCAGTCCGATGCAGTCCCGCAGCAGGTTGCGCGCGCCGGCAACGGGGTCCTGGTCCGTGGCAGTCAAGCGGCTCGCACCGGTCAGGCGGCCAGAACGCCGCCCTCGGCCTTGCGGCGGGCGACGAAGGCGTCCAGTTCCTCGCGGATCGCCGGGTCGAGATCGGGTTCCTTGTAGTCGGCAAGGATCTTCTTGAAGAGCCGGTTGGCGCGCTGGGTCGCGGTCTCGGCGCCGGCCTCCTCCCAGGTCTCCCAGTTGCGCCAGTCCGAGAGGATCGGGCTGTAGAAGGCGCTTTCGTAACGCGCCAGGGTGTGGGCCGCGCCGAAGAAGTGGCCGCCCGGGCCGACCTCCTTGACCGCGTCCAGACCCAGGCTGTCCTCGGTGACCTCCAGCGGCTCCAGGGTGGTCGCCATCATCTGCAGCATCTCGGCGTCCAGCACCATCTTCTCGAAGGAGGCATGCAGTCCACCCTCCATCCAGCCGGCGGCGTGCATCACCAGGTTGGCGTGGCCCAGGGTAGCGCCCCAAAGCGACATCTGGGATTCGTAGGCGGCCTGAAAGTCGACCGGGTTGCAGGCGTTGGCGTTGGACGAGCGGTAGGGCAGCTTGAGGCGCCGGGCGAGCTGGCCGCCGGCGATGGCGGCCCGCACGTACTCCGGCGTGCCGAAGGCGGGGGCGCCGGACTTCATGTCGACGTTCGAGGTGAAACCGCCATAGATCACCGGGGCGCCGCGCTTGACCATCTGGGTGAAGGCGAGCCCGGCCATGGCCTCGGCATGCTGCTGCGCCAGGGCGCCGGCAATGGTCGCCGGGCTCATGGCGCCCGAGAGGGTGAAGGGCGTGATGCAGACCGCCTGGCCGTGGCTCGCCATCTCGATGATGCCCTCGATCATCGGCCCATCGAGGCGCAGCGGCGAGGAGGTGTTGACGATGGTAAAGAGGCTGGGCCGGGCAAGCAGGGCCGCCTCGTCGTAGCCAAAGCCGATGCGGGTCAACTCCAGGGCATCGGCGATGCGCTCGCGGCCCAGGGAATAGGCGTGATAGGCCTTGTCGCCCAGCACCAGGAAATCGCGGATCGCATCGAGGTGCCGGGTCGCCGGCGGCAGGTCGATCGCCTCCACCGGATAGCCGGCAAAGAGGTGGATGATGTTGAGCGACTGGGCGAGGCGCACCAGGTTACGGAAATCCTTCTGGTTGCCCGGCCGCCGGCCCCCGTCCAGGTCGGCCACGTTCGGCGGCGAGGCGACGCAGGCAAAGGCGATGTTGCGGCCGCCCATGGTGAGCGATTTGGCCGGATTGCGGGCGTGCAGCGTGAAGCTGGCCGGCGCCGAGGCCAGGTAGTCCTTCACCAGGTCGCGGTCCAGGCGCACCCGCTCGCTGCCCGGGGTGACATCGGCCCCGGCGTCGGCCAGGATCTTCAGCGCCGCGGGGTGCAGGAAGTCCATGCCGACCTCCTCCAGGATGCGAAAGGCCGTGTTCTCGACCATAACCAATTGGTCCTCGCGCAGGACCTGGACCGGCTCGTAGGGACTTTGCACCTCGCGCCAGGACATCTGGGCCAGGCCCTCCGGGACTCCGACCGTGCGCCGCTCACGCCTGCGTCCGCCTTCACGCGCCATGGCATTCGCTCCCTCGATGTTTCCGCGCCCGATGATTCCGCGCCCGATGTTCGTGCCAAGGGCCGGCGCGACAATCCGCGAACTCAAACCCTCGCCCATTGCTATATACAGCACCGGGCCGCGCGGCTATAGCTCACTACAGTTTCTCAGCGATTATCGCGACGACCCGATCATGACCATTCGCCCGGAAAAGGGTGGTGGATCCTGGCCGGGCCGGTCGCAGAAAGGCCGACTGGATGACCGACCGCGAAGCCCTGCCGATCGGCAGCGCCCGCCTCGATACGGACGATCTCGTGGCCATCGCGCGCGACGGTCGCCAGGTCGCGCCGACCGCCGAGGCCCTGGCCCGCATGGCGGCGGGCCGCGCCGTGGTCGAGGATCACCTGGCCGCCGGCAAGCCGGTCTACGGACTGACCACCGGACTGGGCAATCGGGTCGGCCACAAGCTGACCGCCGAGGTGCTGGCCGGGTTCTCCGTCCTGACCGTGCGCGGCCGCTCCAACTCGGTCGGCCCCCGGGCGCCGAAAGAAGTGGTGCGGGCGGCCATGGCCCTGCGCCTCAGGGGCCTGTTGACCGGCGCGGCGGGCGCCTCGCCGGCGCTGGCCGAGGCGCTGGCGGCGGCGCTCAATGCCGGCTTTCATCCGGCAGTGCCGATGATCGGCTCGATCGGCGCCGGCGACCTCTGCACCATGGCCCATGTCGGCCTGGGTCTGATCGGCGAGGGCGAGGCGGAGGTCGGCGGCGCGCTGCTGCCGGCGGGCGAGGCCCTGCGGCGCGCCGGGCTGGCGCCGGTGACGCTGGGCCCCAAGGACGGTCTTGCCATCGCCAACAACTCGGCCTTCACCTGCGGTCTCGCGGCCCTGGCCTATCACGACGCGGCCGCGCTGCTGGAGACCGCCGAGGCGGCCGCCGCGCTCACCCTGGAGGCCTTTCGCGGCAACCTGACGCCGCTCGACCCGCGCGCCGTCGCCGCCCGGCCGGCGCCGGGCCAGGGCCGCTCCGCCGAACGCCTGCTGGCCCTGCTGGCCGGCGGCGCCCTCACCGAGCCGGGCGCGGCGCGGCGCCTGCAGGACCCGATCTCGATCCGCGCGGTGTCCCAGGTTCACGGCAGCGCCTGCGCCGCCCTGGCCTTCCTCGAGGACCACCTGGTACCGGAAATGAACGGCGGCGCCGACAACCCGGTGGTCCTGATCGAGGACCGCGAGATCGTCTCCACCGGAAACTTCCACACGCCGGGTCTGGCCCTGGCCCTGGAGACCTTGACCCAGGCCCTGGCCCACCTGGGCGCGACCTCGGCCAGCCGGGCGACCCGGCTGCTGTCGAACCGCTTTTCCGGCCTGCCCGACAACCTGACCGTCCGCGGCCCCGACCGCTCCGGCTTCGCGCCGCTCTACAAGACCCTCGAGGCCCTGGTGCAGGAATGCCGCCACCTCGCCCTGCCGGCGCCGCAGGAACAGCGCTACGGCGCCGACGGCGTCGAGGACGAGGTCAACGCCACCGCCTTTTCGGCCAAGAAGGCCCGCGAGCTGCTGTCGCGCCTGGGCTATCTGATCGCCGCCGAGCTGATCATCGCCGCCCAGGCGGTCGAGCTGGCCGGCGTCGCCGACAAGCTGGGCCATGGCACCGCCGCGATCCACCGGGCGGTGCGCGCCCTGGTCCCGCCGCTCGACGACGACCGCCCCCACGGCGTCGACGTGGAACGGCTCGCGGCCGGGTTGGACAAGATGGGAGCTGGAAACTTCCCGGACCGCCGCGGCGAGAAGACCAACTGACTCCCGAATGGCGGAAGGCTGACGCCGAAAGCCCGGTGTCTCAAATGGCGGGTTCCGATCCAGGGCTTCAAGGTGTCCAAAATACCACCAAAGCCCTTGCCGATTTCGTTGCCTATTCGAACCCTACTCGAATTTCTGGAACCGCTAGACCTGCGGCATGTCCGCTGTCCCGCCGAAAACCCCCTTCATCGGCGTGGTCCAGGTGAGAAGTGGTGGGCCAAAGTTGGCAATCTCTTCTTCGCTCGTCCTGCCCAAATTCAACTTTGTTACTCCATGAAACTTCGGGCAATCCGCGGCAATCGGGCGGATTGCCGCGCTGCTTCACGAACCATCGTGAGCTTGTGACTATTATCACAGCCAATAATTGCCGTATCCGATATTTTAGCAATCTAAATTCAATAGGAGGAGCGTGATGACAAAACTTTTTGATGCCGCCAACTCCATGTTGAAACCATCAACACGGAGCGTTTCCGTTGATATGACCAGGGACTCTTTGTTCGGTGGTAAAGAGATGAACAGACGAGCATTTGTAAGCGGGTTGGGGTTCGTGGGTGCGGGGCTCATCGCGTCGACTTTGGGCGGTTGTGAAGCTTTGCTAGAGCAAATCGAGAATCGCCCGGTTCGTCGTCGCTTGCGCACGGGCTCGTCCGCGGTCAACGCCGCGATCACCACCTATGAAGAAGCCGTGGCCGAGATGAAGGACTTAGACGACGACGATCCGCGGAGCTGGAATGCCCAAGCCGGCTTGCATGGTACCGTAACACCGAATGTCTTCAATTTTTGTCAGCATGGCACGAACCACTTCTTCTCATGGCATCGTGCCTACCTCTACTATTTCGAACGAATCTGCCAGGAGCTGACTGGCAATTCGGATTTCGGTCTTCCTTACTGGAACTGGAATCAAAACCAACAGATGCACGGGGCCTTTACGGATCCGGCAAGCACGCTTTCTCATGAGCGCAACAGTACCAGTGTCGCCGGCAATTCCGCGTTTTCCGACAGCACCATGGACACCATTTTCTCGGACAACAACTTTTTCACGTTTGGCAGCCAGCTTGAAGGATCGCCGCACAACATGGCCCACGTTCTGATCGGCGAAGACATGGTCACAGGAGGCTCACCGCAAGATCCAATTTTTTGGCCACATCACTGCATGGTCGATTACTGCTGGGCTAAGTGGAACATCGAGCTGGAAAACGATAATACGAACAACGATGCATGGCATGAGACGTCGTGGAATCACTTTGTGAATGAGAACGGCAATGCCGTCGAAATCACGGCGGGGTCGACCGTCCTCATGCCCTTGATCAGTTACCGATATGAAACCAGCACGGTCGGCAGCGCACTTGGGTTAGCCGCGCTGAACGCAACGGAACTCAGATTGGTCGAGGAGCGCATAAGAGCGGGAGCGGATGTCCGATTCGATATCCGAAGAAGAATTCCGATTGTTGAGCGTACCGCGCTCAGCTTAGCGCGCCCCTTTTCGGCGGAGACAACAGTATCCGCCGGCGACTTCGCCGCCCTGATCGAGAGCGACCGGGCGACAGAGCGGGTTTTCGCCAGCATCAATCATGCGAGACTGCCCTCCAAGAACGACTTCTTTGTTCGGGTTTTCATCAACCTGCCGAGCGCCAACACAGCCACGCCGACCGATGATCCACACTTCGCCGGCAGCTTCGCATTTTTCGGAACCCACACGGGGGACCATGGCAAACATCGCCATAAAACCGACTATCTGGTTAACATCACCGACACCCTGAAACGGCTGCGCGACCGTGGAATGCTGGCCGACGGCAGCCCGATATCGGTCCAACTGGTGGCTGTTCCAATTGCCGATGCGCCGATGCGGCCGGACGCAGAATTAGTCTTGGACAGCATCGAACTCCTGATCAGCCCGGTGATGATCCGCACCCGGTAACATCGGCACCACACAAAAAGGCCTGACACGCGGCGATTATGAACGATCATCCACTACATGGCCTCGTTGTTTGGCTCGTGTGCTGCCTTTTGTTGCCGGGATGCCGTGGCGAGGCGAGCCCGTTGGGGAATGCCGCCCAACCTAGTATCATTTCCGAAAGCAACGGCACCTACCGCATGGACCTTGCGAACAAGATTGCCGTGCACCCCGTCGGAACCAAGCTCATCGGGCCCGAAAGGCAGAAGTTCGTCCAAATCGAAATATCGGATGTCGTCAATCCGGCAACGGTCCCGATCGGATTCGATGTGCATTACCGGCCCGGCAATGGCGAGAAAGTCCTTCTCGGTATGATCGCACTGTTCCCTCCCGACAAGCCGGGCACCTTCATCGTTGCGACGCGGGGCCTGCTGCGACGCGGAGGCGCGATCGTCGTGTCGATGCTGGTGCTGAAAGAACCTGAGCCCACCGACCGCATTCAAGTAACGTTGAAGCGGATCTCGTTCAGGACGGAATGACGGCCCTGGCCGGAACCTGAGGCGGCACACGTCGAGGGCAAGGGCGACGGCCTCCACCGCGCTGGAGAATTTCATCAGCGCGCCATCGCCCATCGGCTTGATGGTGCGGCCACCGTGCCGGCTTCGTCCTCGCCCAGCATGCGTAAGTGTCTGACTGCGTCGGCGGCCATGGTGGCGGTCATCGCCGCATGGTAGGACCGAAAGCGATCATCCATCATCATCGCAAGGCCTGTAACCTCGGGCGATATCTTGAGGTATCGGAACGAGTTTGTCCTCCGAGGAGGCTACGAGACGTGCCTTCGGGCCTCAAGCGAATTTGCCCTGACACTGTCGGTCTTTTCGCCCAGAATGGTTCCTGGAGGAATGTTCGAAGGCCTGGTTTATGGAATTGGGATTGACTGGAAAATCGGCGATTGTATGCGCGAGTTCCGCCGGATTGGGTTTGGCTTGCGCGACTTCGCTAGCGGTCGAAGGTGTCCATCTTGTTATCAATGGCCGCAATCGCGACCGCCTCGAAAATGTGGCGATGGACCTGCGGCGATCCTTCGACGTGGATGTCAAGGCGGTTGCCGGAGATCTAGGGGATGCGACTACCCGTGCCGGGATAGTCGACGCCTGCCCAGAACCCGACATTCTCGTTACCAACAATGGAGGAACGCACAATCCCCCAATCCGGGAAGCTAGCGTCGAAGATTGGCATCGTTCCTTCGATATGGTGGCACTCCCCGCACTAGAGCTCACGCGTAGCGTGATCGACGGAATGGCAAGTCGCAGTCATGGAAGAATTGTCAACATCACGTCGATAACGGTTCGCTTGCCGATGCCGTCACTTGCCGTGTCGGCCAGCGCCAGGGCGGCTGCAACGGCAGTCATGAACGCACTTGCTCGTGAAGTGGCGCACAGCGGTGTCACGATAAACAACATTCTGCCAGGACCATTCGAAACCGATGAACTTGCACGTTTGTTTAAAATCCGTGCTGAACGTGAAGGAAAAAGTATCGAAGAAATTCGAGCGAAACGATTGCAAGAAGTGCCGGTCGGCCGGTTTGGCCGCGTCGAGGAAGTTGGTGCATTGTGCGCTTTTCTTTGCTCTCAGCACGCCGGGTTTATTACCGGGCGGGATTTGCTCATTGATGGCGGAGTATTTCCCACATCGCCTTAAAGCACCTCAACAGTCGCGTCGTGAATCACATCACATCGTAGCCGCGCAGGACCCTATGGGCTGCCAAATTCCAAATCTAGCTTTAGCGATGAAACACCACGAATCGATACGATCTGTCGGCGGGGTCGAAAGGCGGCTCATTGGTATTACGCCCTGCAAGCAGAACATCCTACCCAGGGCATCAACGCGCCCTCGGTCGCAAACCAGCTGTCTTCGCGAGGGGCCGATTCCACGGAGCTTGGGTAGGTTCTAGTCGCTGCCGGGCGGCGCAGCGCTCGCCCGGCGCAGGTCGCGGGCGGCCTGGGTCACCGGGAAGGCCGCGATTGGCCGGGGGCCGGCTTCGGGGCCGACTTTGAACTGGCCGGACTCGAGGGTGACGGTCATCCAGAGCGGTGCGCCGGCGCCCAGGTCCAGGGTCGCCAGCGTCGCGGCGGCGGCCCAGCCACCCGGATAGCGCCGCATGAAACTTTGACCGTGGCCGGGCAGCTTCGCCCGACTGATGTCGGCCAGGCCGACGGCCAACGCCCCGCCCGGCAACAGGAGGTCCTTGGCGAAGACCACGAGAAAGTAGGCCGCCGGGCCCCGGGGCAGCTGCGCGCCCGGGCCGGCATCGAGCGCCAGCCCCTCGATCTCGCGGTAGAAGGCCGCATAGTCGTCCATGGAGGCCAGCAAGCGCCGGTCGGCCAACTCGGCCGGGACCAGGAAAAGTTCGGTTTGGGGTTGGTCCAAGTAAATCGTCGTCAGGCCGAGCCGTTCGATTTCCCGGCCTGTCGCGGTCACGCGGCTGCGGCCGCCGAACACCAGGTCGAGACGCCGGCCCAGATCGTCGCGCAGCTCGGCGACGCCGCTCACCGACCGGATCAGTGCCGGATCGTCGGTCGAGACACCGCCGCTCGCCGGCAGCCCGCCCAGCTCGACTCGGGCAATCCGGAAGGTGGCGAGATCGGGCGTCGCAGCGACGGGGTCTTCGGCGCTCGATCGAAGTCCCGCCGGTTCGATTCGGTTGTTTTCCAGGTTGTTCAGGCGGTCTTCCAGGGCCGCCAGGAGGGCGCGATGATCCTGGTCCAGTTGCCCGGGCGCGAGGCGCGCGCCGTCGGGCCCATGAACCGGATAGGCGACGACCGCGGACAGACCCGCCCCGTCGGTGCTGGCGTCGGTGCTGGCGACCCGCGTCGCCGGCCCGCCGCCGCCGATGGAAGCGGCCAGCCCCATGCCGATCAGGGCACAGAACGCCACCTGGGCAAGACCAGGGAACAAAGACCGCATCGCGAACTCCCACACAGCCGGTGTCATTGGCCGGCGGTGGCAAGCCTCTCAGAGAGCCGTGAAGAAATAGCTAACCATGTTCGCGCTCAGGTTAGGCCTGAATAATGGATCAGTTCGCAGCCTTCGGCGCTAGTTTCAATCCGACATCAGGCCTTCGCTTGAACACTTCAATGCACAAGTTCCTCGCGAATACCTCTGCGTAGGATTGGCCGGAGGTCGCCAGTAAGGCGAGCGAATAGCTTACCGCTCCCAAAGCGGCGGGGGATGATAACTTTGTCGTACGGTCATCTTCAGCCGACAAAAACCTCATTTCCAAATCGGCGGCGGCGACCGCTTCGGGCGTACCGGGGTCTTTAAAGACCAACTTGCCCTTCCAGAGCTTGGTCCAGTGATCGAAGTAATTGGATTCCAGGTCTTCAACGGAGTCAAACCGAAGCACCACATCGAGTGGCGTTCCGTCGTTTGCGCAATACGAAAGTTGTTCAGTGATTTCTTCTTCCAAATGAGAGGCAAAGAATTGCTGCCAGACAAGGCCTGTCATTTCGAGCTCCACACCTACCACCTTGACGGTCCGCGGGTCGATCACAGGCAGGCCCGTTGGCCAATCCTGGTCCCTGGCGTTCACATCGCCTTCAGGGTCGCCGATGGCGGTAGCGGCCGAGAGAGTCTCGTCGTTAACGGGTGGCTCATTCTGAGCACAAGCCGCGAGCCCGGAGGCTCCCAAGGCAACCAACAGCACTCGGGCACGCCGACAGAAAATTCTGATTCTAGTGTTGATCGTCATCGCCAGTGTTCCACCTGCGGCCTCAATCTTCTCTCCAGATTGGAGGACACTCGATCATGGCCATACAAAGCGGCATCGCTGGCGCCCTGGTCGCATTCATGCTCTGGGAAATTGGTGACCGTCGCCTGGAACTTGGCGACTCAAGCCTGTTCTCGCCAAGGCAGAATGTCACAGCTACACGAACCGCCGGCGGCGTACCGTCAGAGAATCATCAAATGGACAGCCCACTAATCCCCGCCTAGATAGATCCCAAGTACCTTCTATCCTACTGAGCGAAGATCCTATCGCAAGAGTTTCTACTGTCTTCGGTTGTGGACTCAGCTCTTGGGCCGGTCGTCCAACCTGATGACGCCGCGCTTTTCGTCGAACCAGCGGTGGGTGAAGTTACCCTCGTCGCGGCCTTCCATGACCTCGACGATATCGCGGATCACCCGGGGGCTGACCCGGTAGTACTGGTGGCGGGTGGCGTCCTGACCGGGGAAGTCGGCGTTGCGGCAGTCGACGATCGAGAGCGGCACGCCGAAGGTCTCGGTGACTGTCGGGTCGAGCGGCCCGTAGGAGCCCAGGCGGTCGCGCGGCTCGACCACCTCGTCGCTCAGCTCCAGCGGCTTGTCCTTGGCGTTGATGTAGCAGTGGACCTGCTTGGCGAGGCGGGCCAGGGGCGCCATCTTTTCGGGCAGCTCCAGGGCGTCGCGTTCGGTGTCGCCGCCGGCGATAATCGCGGTCTCGAAGATCCGCACCAGGCGCGCGCCAGGCAGCCGGTTGAAGGCCATGACCGCATGCTTGAGGGCATGGGCTCCCATGGAGTGCGCCACCAGATGCAGCCGCTGTCCGCAGTCCAGTCGGTCGCCCTGGCCGCGCACCAGCTTGACGTAAAGGTCGGTGAGACGCGCCGCCGCCCGGGCGATGGCCGGCCCCGAGAGTTCCGCATCCATCCGGTCGCTGAGGTAGGCATTGAGCGAAAGCTTGCTGTCGGAGGGCCAGGAAAAGACAAAGGCCACCAGGGCCGAGGCGTTGTCCTTGGAATAGAGCGCCGCCAGGAAGGCCGCCCGCTCGATCGAGTCCTTGAAGCTGTAGTTGAAACCCGGAATGAAGCAGAGCGCGTCGCGGCCCTCCTCGCTCATCAGGCTCGAGAGTTCGGGGAACAGCCGGTCGGTCCCGACGGCGGCAAAGCCGGTGCCGTCGGCGGCCTTGCGTTCGTCATAGACTTCGAGGGATTGGATATTGGCGCCCTTGCCCTTGACCCCGTCGCGGGTCACCGAGACATCGACCGTGACCTTGGCGCAGCCGACCCGGAACAGCGTCGGGTGGCTGGCGAAATCCGGGCCGAAGTCGTCCTTGCCCCGAAGCCGATTGCGGTTGGTCGCGAAAAAGACCGTGATGTCGAACCGAGCCATGGTCGCCTCCTTCCCATTGCCAAGCAGATCTGTTTCTTGTGGATCACACCGTACCGAAAATTGTACAGCGAGACAATCTGGCAAGCAGTACAGGTGATGGGGAACGTTTCATTCCCGGCTTGCCTCCCGCTTCCCGCTCGTGGCTCAATCCAGCCGGGCGCCGCTAACTGAATCGGGACTCGGGGGAGACGCGCGATGGATGGAGGTAACCGGGGCGGATCTGATTCTCCCGCGCAGGACAAAGCGCTGGCGAGCTTGCTGAGCGCCTTGGCCGACAACGCCGCCCGGCCGCTGGAAAACAGCGCGGCCATGCCGCCCCAGGCCTATTGCGACGAGGCCTTCCTGGCGCTCGAGAAGGCCCGGGTGCTGGCGCCGGAATGGCACTGTGTCGGGCGGGCCGACGATCTGGCCGAGACCGGCGACTACCTGACCCACGAGATCGCCGGCGAGGCAGTCTTTGCCCTGCGCGACGGCCAGGGGCGGCTGCGCGCCTTTTCCAATGTCTGCCGCCACCGCCTGGCGACGCTCTTGAGCGGGCGCGGCTGGGTGAAGCGCATTGTCTGCCCCTACCACGCCTGGAACTACGACCTGGAGGGTCGCCTGAAATCGGCGCCCTTCATGCCGGAAAACTTCGACCCCGCGACGATCTGTCTGCCGGAGCTGGGGCTCGAGGTCTGGCAGGGCTGGCTCTATCTCAACCTGGACCGGGATGCGCCGCCGCTGGCGCCGCGCCTGGCCGGCCTGGAGCGCAGCCTGGCGAACTTCCGCATGGCCGAATACCGCCCGCTCTTTCGCACCGAGGAGGTCTGGGAGACCAACTGGAAGTGCCTGATCGAGAACTTCACCGAGCCCTATCACCTGTTCCACGTCCACAGCAAGACCGTCGAACCGGCCCTGCCGACCAGCCTCACGCACCATGACGAAGGCGGCGGCGAGGGCTATAGCCTCTATTTTCAAGAACGCCGGCCGGGCTCGACCTATGAGTATGGCGCGCCCCTGAAGCCGGTAAACGAGGCTCTGAGCGAGGAGGAGCAGCGGCTCTATCCGCTCTTTTGCGTCTACCCGACCCACCTGGTCGCGCTCTCGCCCGAGCGCACTTTCTGGATGTCGCTGCAGCCCCTGGGCAGTGACCGGGTCAAGGTCCTGTGGGGCGCCGATATCTTCCCCGGTTCCTTCCCCGCCGGCCCCGAGGGCGAGGCCCGGCTGGCAGAGTTGCGCGCCAGCCTGGAGGCGATCAACGAGGAGGACAAGGGCATCTGCCAGGCGATCCGCGCCAATTCCGCCTCGCGCTTCGCCACCGCCGGGCCCCTCGCCCCCAAGGAACGCGGGCTCTGGGAGTTCCAGCGCTACCTGGCGCGCCGCCTGGAGCTGATGACGGCGCTGTGACGAGCGGGATGTTTCATGGTCCCTGTCCCTTCGCCCCAGCGGGGAGAAGGAGGGGCCCGGCTGATTTGGTATTCGCGTCACCCCGGACGGAATCCGGCCTTGGGCCGGGGACCGAGCCGGGGTCTCGGGCCGAGGTCTCGGGCCGAGGCTCTTCCCCCACGAGATCCCGGGTCAAGCCCGGGATGACGGTGGAATTGCGAACGGGCAGGGTGACTTATACCAATGAGCGTGAATAGGAACCCATAGGATGGGAGAAAATCAGTCCCAGGGGAAGGCGCGGTGTGCGGCGCGATGCCATCGCATCGGGCAAGCGCCGGAACGCACCCCTGGGACTGATTTTCCCCACCGGAGG
>JAJFGK010000021.1 GCA_021776195.1 Kiloniellaceae bacterium
GAGGCCGGTCGGGGTGAACTCGCGGCCATCGTTGCCGGCCTCGTCGTAACCGGCGACGCCAAAGTAGGTGTTGTAGTAACCGCCAAGGCCGAGCTTGACACCCTCTTCCGCGGAAGCGGGGGCCGCAGCCATGGCACCGGCAGCTACCAACGCCGTTGAGCCATACAGGACTTTTTTCATCGTTGTTTCTCTCTCTTCGAAGCGTTGCAAAACACGAAGTAATTATCTGACCGAGGACCTTTTGGAGACCCAAAATTTGAACTCAGCCTGAGGGAAGAAGTTCTATGATCCCCCCGGAACATCGATCTTTTTGGAGCAACTTCAGCCCCAAAAGACCAAGCGCATAAGGTCATGGAAGTACTGCTCGGTCAACAACTTGGGACCCGTTTCGTGGCAAATACACTTCACTGTGGCGTAATTGCCACAGGCACTGGTGCGGGGTATTCCGAGAGCCCTTGAATAGGGGTTCTCGAATATTCTGGGAACCCAAGAAATAAATATATGAAATCAATGAGATAACGAAAACGTGATCTATTCCCGCGGATGCGGCGGCCGGACTTACCGGCGTGCGGCGGCGAGTAGCACCGCGCGGCTCTCGCCGCCCCCGCAACCGCAATTCTGGACCAAAAGGGATGTCGAAAAGACCAGGGCATCGCCGAGTCCCAGGCGGTGAACCCGATTCCCATATTCCGGAAAGACCAATCCCGGCGACGCCTGGAAGACCGGGCCGACGCCAAGAAGAACGATAAAACGGACCCTTGGCGGCCAGTCCGGCAAGCTTGCCAGCCGTGTCGCGGCGATCTGCGCCTGGCCGCTGGGAAACCCGACGATGCGCGGCGGTAGCAGGCGAAATCCGCGGAATTGGTAGGCTTTTTCCAGCTGAACCGCGAGCCTCCGGCCAACCGTGAGCTGCAAGTCACGGGCCGCGACCGGATCCGAAGCGGCAAGGGAGCGGCCATCGCCGCTCAGACCGAGCGCCCTTTGGGCCGCGTCGAGAGTCGGATCCGGCCAGGGATCGAGATCAGCCATTGCCGGTGCCGATCCAGGGCTGGACGGGATATCGCGTTTGCCGAGTTCGGTGCCGCCGTCCAGGGCCAGCAGCCGGCGAAGAACCAGAACCGGCGCGAGGGTCGTTTCCACCCGCACGGCGGGCGGGGCCGACCCGTCATAGGCTTGGCGTAGATAGGCCATCACTTCGTGACAGACCTTCTCGATCGTCGCCCCAGACGAAGACCCAGAGGACGACCCAGAGGACGACCCGGTGGAAGACCCGCAAAACATCGCGTCGAGCCTTTGGTTGGGGTTGAGCACCAGGAAAGCGAGCGCGACCTGTTTCAGATCGTTCGGCCCGCCCTTTACTTCTGCAAGGGCCGCTCGATAGCTGCCCAAAACCTTGCCGTAGGGGTCTGACCATAGGTGAAAGGGCGGCGGCGAGCCGCCTGAAGCCTGTGTCGGCCCCTCCGAGATCGCCATCAAGTCCGCGCCCGCCTCGGCGAAAGGCGGCTGCCATGCGGCCAAGGCGGCGAGCCCTTGGGCCAGGTCTGGACCGGCGGGTAGCAGGGCCAAGACAACCGGACGCCCCCGGGTGCGCTCCAAAAGCATGGTCACTTTTCCGGCCGCGTCCGGCAGCGCGAAGTTCGGCGCGAAGTCGCCGATTGCAAAGCCGACCCGCGCGTCCGATTCGGTCATATCCCGCGCAGTTTCCCGGTTTTGGTGAGATACCCCAACCGAGTCATGGCGTCTCGGTGAGCCTCGGTCAATTGATCGACCTGGGCGGTCGAGAGTTCATCTCGCCAGCCACCGACACGACCGCTGCGGAAAAACCGGGTGTCGCCGTCGGGGTGCGACTCGACGAACCCTGTCGAGCTTTCCTGGTTGCTCAGTTGGTCGAATGAGGCATGGTCGATGGCACGCTTGAGGCGCGGGCGCTCATCCGGAAGCTCGAGAAAGCGGACGAGGTCGCCGAAGGCTTTCAGGGGTTTTTCCAGCATATCCTCGTAACGGACCAGATGACGACGCAGACCCCGCGCCTTGGTCCAGGAATTGAAGTGACGGCTCCAGCCGCCGATGAACTGCGCCACTTTTTCCTCGGTCGCCGGCAGAAAATAGGCGTCGGCGCAAAGTCCGTCGACGGCTCGTTGGAGGGGAATTTTGAAATGATGGGCGAAGGATACCGCGACATCGAGCGGATTTCGCACGATGTAGATCGCGCCCGCCGTGGCCTCGGGCGTGATCAGCGGCACGCCCCGCACGCTGGACAGCAGACTGTGGGTCTTGACGAAGGTATTCTGCGGCGAGGACCCCGCAATCCAGGTATGAACCTTGGGGCGGATCAAATCGAGCGCTTCGCTGTCGGGGTCATCGATCTTTCGCCCCACGAAAGGCTGGTAGTGGATGAGAAAGCCATCGCCCAGGATATGATTGGGGAGTTCGTTGATCGGGATGGGGCCTTCGCGGTTGGCCAGAAAATTGGCCAGGAAGGCGCGCAGCCAGGTGTTGCCCGATTTGGGATAAGACGCCAACCAAATGATGCCCGACACCGCTCTGCGCCCCCTCGCCCGTTGGAGTACGGCCCAATACCGAACCGCCGGCTGTTTAGACCCGAGCCAGCCACAAGGCAAGCGTCCGACGGCACCGGGACCAGCCGGCCCCAGGGTCCGGTGAACGCTTGCCGCCGATGAACCCTTTCGCCATAATCCGCGCCGCTTGCCGCCCGGTCCCGGTTCCGCCGCCACCAGCTCGCCGGCGCCCTTTTGCGAAAGACGCTTCATGTTGAGCCTCAAGAACATAGAGCCTGAAAAGGCCTTCGACATCGCCCGCCGCATGCAGGCTGATGGCAAACTCGACGAGGCACGCAAAATCTATGAACAGCTGCTGCATCAGATGCCGCGGCATCCGCAGTCCCTGACCATGCTGGGTTCGATCGCCTATCAGCAGGGCGACGACTTGCAAGGCGAGGCTTTCATCGACCGGGCCATCGAGGTCTACCGCGAACTGCTGCCCCACGCACCGCACGACCCGGGCCTGCGCGGCTCTATGATGAACCTCCTGATGACGCGCCAGCACACGGGCGAAGCCGAAGCGCTGGCAGCCGATTTGATGCTGCCGATCAACCCGGTCCGCGCGACTCGCGCGCAATTCGAGAGTGCCCGCGGTGCCGCGATCGCCAAGGATATCCCGCTGATCTTGATCAACACCGTCCCGAAATCCGCCAGCGAGAGTATCTGGAACAGGCTGGCGGAGGGCCTTGGCACGGCGCAAGGGCACCTGTCGCTGTGCCTCTATCCTGATTGCTGTCTGTTGCCGGCCCGGGTGACCGAGGGGCTGCGCGGCGGTCTGATCGCCAAGGAACATATTCCAGCGACCCGGCATAACCTCGACGTCATGGCGCAACAGGGGCTCAAACGCATGGTTTTCCATGTCCGCGACCCACGGCAGGTGACCTTGTCCTGGGCCCATTTTGTGCGCGACGACATCTCGATGCGGCTGATGGGGCCGCTGTGGCGCAAGATCGTGCCACCTGCGGCGGTTTTGCAGCAGGAGTTCAGCGGGTTGTTGGACTGGTGTATCGATCACTTCCTGCCGGGAACCCTTGAATTCATGGCGGGCTGGATGGCTCTTGAGCAGAAGTCCGACGCGCCTTTGGAAATCCAGTTCATGTCGTTCGAGCGTTTCCTCGACGACCCGCGCGGCTACCTGGACGAGGTTCTGGATTTCGCTGGGGTCGATCGGGCTCTGTTTCGCGACAAGGATGACGCCGAGGTCGTTCACCTGCGCAAGGGACAGAAGGACGAATGGCGCCAGGTTCTCTCCAAAGCCCAACAGGATCGGGCTTGGCGGCAGATCCCTAGCGACATGGCCGAGGCTTTCGGGTGGCAGGCTTGATCGGGCCGCTGGCGTTGACGCGGTGCCGATTCCAGCCCGCGCCAGACGGCCGTTACGCCTATGGAATTTTGCCCGGCGACGCGTTATGGTCCAGCGCCGCGCGGCCAGGAACGCAACGACGCGGCGGCGATTGGCCGCCTCGCATCAACTCATTGAGCCTTATGGATGTAACGTGAGAACGCAATCGATCGAGACCCGGAATGGGGAAATCTTGCCACGTCTTTGTGCGGTCGCTCTCGTGGCAGCGCTTGCCGCGTGCGGTAACTTCGCGAGCGACGGCGAGACGACCTATCCGGAAGACGACAATCGCAAGACCGGCCAAGGGACCTACGATTCGGGGTCCCTGGGCAGCGTCTTCGGCGAAGGCGGGCTGTCGCTCGGAGGCGAAGAGACCGCCGGGCCGGGCACCGGCGGCGGCGGTGGGATTGGCGTCAACAGCTTCCTTTGGCGCGCTTCGCTGGATACCGTGTCCTTCATGCCCCTGGCCTCGGCCGATCCCTTCGGTGGCGTCATCATCTCGGATTGGTACACGCCACCCGACGTTCAAAACGAACGTTTCAAGATCAATGTCTTTATTCTTGGCCGCGAGCTTCGAGCCGACGGAATTCGCGCAAGGGTCTTTCGCCAGCAGCGCGACGGCGTCGGCGCCTGGCTGGACAGTCGGGTCGCCGAATCGACGAACAGCGAGCTCGAGGACGCTATTCTCACCCGGGCCCGGCAAATGCGTATCGCGGCTCTCCAATGATCGCCGGCCGGTCCTTTCCGGCCGCGCCCCGGACTGCCTGTCCAATCTCCTCTCGCAACACAGTGACGGAACACGATGGAGCGGTATAACCCAAGGGAAACCGAGCCCAAGTGGCAAGACGTCTGGACGCAGCGCAAGAGTTTCGCCGCGTCCGAGGCATCGGACCGGCCTAAGTACTATGTTCTGGAGATGTTTCCCTATCCTTCGGGCCGCATACACATGGGCCATGTGCGGAACTACGCCATGGGTGACGTGGTGGCGCGCTACAAACGGGCCCGAGGGTTCAACGTTCTGCACCCGATGGGATGGGATGCCTTTGGGTTGCCGGCCGAGAACGCGGCCTTCGACAAGGGCGCGCATCCCGGGGCTTGGACTTACGAGAATATCGCCGCCATGCGTGGGCAACTTCAGTCCATGGGACTTTCCCTGGATTGGGATCGCGAGTTGGCGACCTGTCATCCTGGCTACTACCGCCACCAGCAGGCGTTGTTCCTCGATTTCCTCGACAAGGGGCTGGTGTATCGCAAGGAATCCTGGGTCAATTGGGACCCGGTCGACCAGACGGTGCTGGCCAACGAACAGGTCATCGACGGGCGCGGCTGGCGCTCCGATGCGGAGGTCGAGAAGCGGCGGCTGTCCCAGTGGTTCTTCAAGATCACGGCCTACGCCGAAGACCTATTGACCGCGTTGCAATCGTTGGAGCGTTGGCCGGACAAGGTCCGCGTGATGCAGGACAACTGGATCGGGCGCTCCGAGGGTGCGCGCGTGTTTTTCCCGCTGGCCGATCGCGAGGCGTCCCTCGAGGTCTTTACGACCCGGCCCGATACGCTTTTCGGCGCTTCCTTTTGCGCACTGTCGCCCAATCACCCGCTGGCGGCGGAGATCGCGGCGGCGGATCCGGCGGCGGAAGCCTTCATTGCCAAGTGCAACCGCATCGGCACCAGCGAGGAGGCGGTCGCCACTGCCGATAAGGAAGGCTACGACACGGGATTGGAAACGGTCCACCCGCTGGATCCGACCTGGCGCCTGCCGCTTTACATCGCCAACTTCGTGCTCATGGACTATGGCACCGGTGCGATCTTTGGCTGTCCGGCCCATGATCAACGCGATCTCGACTTCGCCCGCAAGTACGGCCTGCCGATCACCCCAGTAATTCTTCCGGCCGGTGAGGACTCCTCCAGTTTTGCCATTGGTGGCGAGGCCTATGTCGGAGAGGGCCTGGCGATCAACTCGCGCTTTCTCGACGGTCTCTCGGTCGATGCGGCCAAACGCTCGGTAATCGAGCGGCTCCAGGAAGACGGCACCGGCCAGGGCACCATCGAGTACCGGCTGCGCGACTGGGGGGTTTCCCGGCAGCGCTATTGGGGCAGCCCGATCCCGATCGTGCACTGCCCCTCCTGCGGCGCCGTGCCGGTGCCGCGCGCCGACCTGCCGGTGGTCCTGCCCGAGGACGTAACCTTCGACGTGCCCGGCAGCCCGCTGGCACGGCATCCGACCTGGAAGTTTGTCGATTGCCCGCGCTGCGGGGCGGCGGCGGAGCGGGACTGCGATACCATGGATACCTTCGTCGATTCCTCCTGGTACTTCGCCCGTTTTTGCGCGCCGCGCGCCGATCAACCCCTGGACCGGGCGGCGGTCGACTACTGGTTGCCGGTCGACCAGTACATCGGCGGGGTCGAGCACGCCGTCCTGCATCTGCTCTATTCGCGGTTCTTCACCCGGGCGCTGCAGGCTTGCGGGCATTTGGACCTGCGAGAGCCCTTCGATGGGCTCTTTACCCAGGGGATGGTCTGTCATCGCACCTTCCGGGACGCCACTGGCGCCTGGCTTGAGCCAGGTGAGGTCGTTTTTGCCCAGAATGGCGCGTTGGAAGACCCGAAGGGCGGCAAAGTGATCGAAGGCCGCTCCGAAAAGATGAGCAAGTCGAAGAAAAACACCGTGGATCCGGCCGAGATCATCGAGCGCTATGGGGCCGACACCGCGCGCTGGTTCATGCTCTCCGACAGCCCGCCGGATCGCGATCTGGAATGGACCGAGTCGGGTATCGAGGGAGCCTTTCGTTTCGTACAACGGCTTTGGCGGCTGGTTCAGGAGGCTCGGCCGGCGATGGCCGCGCCCGGTTCCGCGATGCCCAACAGTCTCGAGGCCGGATCCCTGGAGCTGCGCCGGGCCGTCCACCGAACTATCGCCGCGTTGGGCGAGGATCTGGAGCAGTTCCGATTCAATCGTGCCGTGGCGCGGATTTATGAGCTGTCCAATTCCCTTGGCGGCTTCAAGGCGACGACGCCGGCGCAAGCCTGGGTTCTGCGCGAGGCCTGGGAGGTGATCGCACGTCTGATCAATCCGATGATGCCCCATTTTGCCGAAGAGCTCTGGCTGGCTCTTGGCCACGATAATCCGCTGGTGGACGAAGACTGGCCGGCGACCGATCCTTCGCTCCTGGTGGATGAGTCGGTGATCGTTGTGGTCCAGGTGAACGGCAAGAAGCGGGGCACGATCGAGGTGCCGCTGGATTGCCAGGATGACACCAGCCGCGATTCCGCGTTGGCCCTGGAAGGGGTGCAGCGGATTCTCGATGGAAAGCAACCGCGCAAGGTGATCGTGGTGCCAAATCGGATTGTGAACATTGTTGCCTGAGCGAGAACGATGCAACCCGTGGCGGCCGCCGGTCAGGCGCCTGTTGGTTCTGGGCCTGCTATCCCTGGTGGCGGCCTGCGGGTTTCAGCCGCTCTATGGCGAGCGGGACGATGGTCGGGCAGGTGTCGGGTCGCAATTGGCCCAAGTGTTGATCCTGCCGATATCGGAGCGCGCCGGCCAGCAGCTACACAATCTGCTGCGCGATCGGTTCAATCCTGCTGGGCAGCCCGCGGCTTCGCAGTACGAGCTCAAAATCGAAGTTCACGAGACGATCCGCAAGCTCGGTGTCAGCCTCGACGCTACCGCGACACGCGCCAATCTAACTCTTCGCGCGGTCTTCATTCTGCGTTCGAGGGACAACAAGAAGATTCTTTTTCAAGGCAACACCAGTTCCACCAACAGTTACGATATTTTCGATCTTGAGATCCAATACTCCACAGTCGCCTCTGAGGAAGACGCTCGGCTCCGCGGATTAACGGAGCTTTCCGATTCGATTAAAACGAGAGTAGCTCTCTATTTGCGCAAACAATCGTCCTAACCGTCCGGGAAATGGGGCTGCCTGGGTCGGTCGGATGCCAGACAGGGTCAAGGAGGCGTCTTGAAAATTTCGCCTGGGCAGGTTGATCGTTTTATCACCAATCTCCCGCCGGAAATCCGCGGGGTCCTGCTTTATGGCCCGGACCGTGGCTTGGTGCTAGAGCGGCTCAAAGCCCTCACGGCAACTGTAGTCCCGGATCCTGACGACCCCTTTTGCATTTTGGATCTTCCCGGATCCGCTGTCGACAAGGATCCTGCCCGTCTCAACGACGAAGCGGCCGCGATTGCCCTCACGGGAGGCCGGCGGGTGGTCCGTCTGCGCGATTGCGGCGACGGACAATCCAAGATTTTGGACGCCTTTCTAAAAGCCCCGGTCGGCGACGCGCTGGTCCTGGTGGAAGCAGCGGATTTGCCGGGTCGCTCGGCGCTCCGCAAGATTTTCGAGGCGGCCGGCTTCGGGGCGGCGATCGCCTGCTACCGGGATGACGCCAAGGATGTTGTTCGGTTTGCGCGGTCGATGTTGCAGGATGCGGGGATCGCTGTTGAGGGTGAAGCGCTACAGTATCTGGTCGCTTCTTTGGGCAATGATCGCCTGGTGTCCCGCCGCGAGATTGAAAAACTGATCCTGTTCAAAGCCGATTCCACGACACCCCTGACCTTCGACGAAACTCGGATGGTGGTTGGGGATAGTGCGGAACGGACCCTTGAGGATCTGGCCTTTGCGGTGGCCGACGGCGACTGCGGGGCTATGGAGCGCGTCCTGAGTCGGTCGGTGTCGGAGGGGGTGCAGGCGCCCGCCTTGATGCGCCAGGTCGGCGGTCATTTTTTGCGGCTTCACGCCTGCCGCATCCAGGTCGATGACGGCATGACCGCGGAGGCCGCCATGGCGCGGCTCAGACCCCCGGTATTTTGGAAGGTCAAGGATCGCTTTGCCGGTCAGGTACGGCGTTGGGACCGGCGCGCGTTGGGGCGGATCTTGGACCGGCTGTTGGCGGTAGAGCGGCAAACCAAGCAGAGCGGCCAGCCGGCAGAGCTGCTGGCGCGTCATACGCTGCACGAGTTAACGGTCTGGCTTGGCGATCGCAGGTAGACTAGCTAATAGGTAGACCGTTCTGATCGTTAATTATTCTTTTACTATAATATCTTACACATTGACGGACCGGTTGGTAAACATCAGTTTCCATTGTCCGTCGGTGGTGTTTGATGCAGGCGTCGAAGCACATCGTCAAGCTGCTCGAGCGATTCGTAATGAATGGTGACAGCCCCGCGTTCACTGTTGCTGGCGCCTTGGATCTCGATCGCGACGCGGAGTCCAAGCAGGGCCGATAGATCGCGTTCCAAGGCGATCGTGTTGGCGTCCTTAATCCCGGCACCAGTGGCGGCTTTGGGCCGGCCGCGCCCCTGGCTGGACGACTTGGACCGGCCGCGGCGCACCAGGGCCTCTGTCTGGCGCACCGAAAGGCCCCGGGTGATGACTGCCTGCGCGGTGGTTTCGATATCGACGGCCGTTAACAAGGCACGGGCGTGGCCGGCCGACAGCGCCCCGTCATCGACCAGGGCCTTGATGTTGTCGGGCAGATTCAACAACCGCAGGGCATTGGCAATGTGACTGCGGCTCTTGCCAATACACCGGGCGAGATCGCTTTGGGTGTAGCTGTGCTCTTCCAGCAGGGCGTGATAGCCCTCGGATTCCTCGAGTGCCGTCAGATCCTGGCGCTGAACATTCTCTAGAATCGCTATTTCCAGGGCTTTGCTGTCTTCCAGGGCCTTCACGACCACCGGGACGTCATGAAGGCGGGCCCGTTGCGCAGCGCGCCAACGGCGCTCCCCGGCGACAATTTCGTATTCCCCAAAGTGCTGAGGGTGCGGACGCACCAGGATTGGCTGGAGAATGCCGTTTTCCTTGATCGATTCCGCAAGGGCTTCGATCTCGGTATCTTCGAAGCGTCGGCGGGGCTGCCGCGGGCTCGGATGAAGCATTTCCAAGGGCAGGATTTGCCCCTCACTGTTGCCGGCGAGGCCATCCGGTTCAGCATTCTCGTCACCGAAGAGCGCGGCCAGGCCGCGTCCGAGATTTGTTTTCCTGTCGGGCTCGCCGGCTTTTCTGTCGCCCAAGGCGCGGTCGCCCAGGGGCTGAGCAGCCGTGGGTTTGGCGGTCGTGGGCCGGTCGATCATCATTTCATCCCTTTCGGCGCCAGACTGCCATGCCTGCGCCGCCCCCTCCTCCTGGGCGCTCATCAAGAGGCCAGGACGCTTTCGCCCTGCGCCGCCTCGCGCCGCAGTATTTCCCCGGCCAGATGAATGTAGGCCTGTGAACCCGGGCAGCGCATATCATAGAGCAAGACCGGTTTGCCGTGGGAAGGCGCCTCGGAAACCCTGACATTGCGCGGGATAACCGTGTCATAGACCACGCGGCCGAGATGGGAGCGCACGTCGTCGGCCACCAATTGAGACAAGTTGTTGCGGCAGTCGAACATGGTCAACACGATCCCTTGTATCTCAAGGCGCGCGTTCAGGCTCTTCTTCACGCGTTCGATTGTCCGCATGAGGTGCGAAAGGCCCTCCAGGGCATAGAACTCGGTCTGCAGCGGAACCAGCACCGCATCGGCCGCGACCAGGGCATTCAAGGTGAGGAGGCCAAGCGCCGGCGGGCAGTCGATCAAAATGTAATCGTAGGAGCCGCGCACGGCGACGAGTGCCGATTTCAAGCGTTGCTCGCGCTCAGAAACCGCGACCAGCTCGATTTCGGCGCCCGAAAGCTCGACATCCGAGGGGCAAAGGTCCATGCGGGGAATGGCGGTGCGAACGATCGCGTCTTCGAGCGGCAACCGGTCGATCAAGGCCTGGTAGATCCCCCGCTCGCGCTGATTGGCCGCGACATTCAAGCCGGTACTGGCATTGCCCTGGGGATCCAGATCGATGATCAGCACCTGTTTGTCGCAGGCCGCCAGGGCGGTCGCCAGATTGATCGCCGTCGTGGTCTTTCCGACACCCCCTTTTTGATTGGCTACAGCCAACACCCGGGCCTGGCGGGACGGGTCCTCCAAGGCGGTATCCGCTGCCGCCTCAATCTCTGTTTCCGTCGCAATTGCACCCATATACTGTGGCCTCACTCGTTCAATTATACCAGTCCTTGGGGTCTGATCGTCAGAACTATAGCAGAGCCATGGCTGAGGCTGGGAACTTTTTTCACCGTGAAACGCCACTTTTTTCGCGCCTCGACCAGCTCCTCTTCGGCTCTTGCGCCCTTGGGAAACAGCCCCACGGGCCGGAGACCCGCCATTTCCGCGGCTTTGAAGAAGGGTGAAGCGTAATCGAGGAGCCGGGGCAAGGGGGCGAAGGCTCGCGCTGTCAGCACGTCCACGGGGAATGGATCTAACGACTCGACCCGCCGGGCGTGGACGGTGACCTGGGCGTCGGTCTCGCGCGCGGCTTCCCGCAAGAAGACCGCCTTGCGTTGGTCCGCCTCCACGAGATCCACGACGCCTGCCCCCATGATCGCCAGAACCAGACCGGGGAAACCGGCGCCGGATCCGAGATCCAGGACACGGAGCGCCCCGGTCGCCGGCCCTGTCCGCGGTGGCAGAAGTGCCATGAGCTGGGCCGAGTCGAGCATGTGACGCCGCCAGATGTCACCGAGGGATGCCGCACCGACCAGGTTGATTCGTTGGGTCCAGCGCGCCAGGAGCGCTTCATAGGCGCGCAGCCGATCGAGTGTTTCACGTGAAACACCGGTGAGTTCCTGGAACGCCTCGGGGCCGAGCGGTGTCGTCATGGGTCCTGCCCAACCGGGGCTGTTTCACGTGAAACAGGGCGGACTTCAGGCCGCATCGACGCCGGCTTGCCCGTGCCGCTGCCGCCGCCTCACCCGGTGCAGCAGCAACATAACCGCCGCCGGGGTCACCCCGGGCAACCGGGCCGCGGCCCCCAATGTGGCAGGCCTTGCCCTGCTGAGGATCTGACAGACCTCCCCGGACAAGCCAGACAGGGCGCCATAGTCGAGATCGTCGGGCAACAGCAGGGCCTCGTCGCGGCGATAGGCGCGAATGTCCGAGTCCTGCCGTTCCAGATAACCTTGGTAGCGCCCATCGATTTCGATTTGATTGGCGATGCCCGGATCGAGCGCGGCGAGCTGAGGCCAAAGCACCGCGAGTCCGGCAATCGAGATCTCCGGATGCCGCAACAGATCCAGGGCGGTGCGACGGCGGCCGTCCTGATTGATCGCGAAGCCGCGGGCTGCCAAATCGTGAGGTGTCGCCGACAGACTTTGGACCAGGGCACGGCCTTGCGCCAAGGCCCTCATCTTCGCTCGAAAGGCTGCCGTCCGCGGCCCGCCAACGCAGCCCACGGCTATCCCTCTCTCGGTCAGACGCTGGTCAGCGTTGTCCGCCCGCAGGCGCAGGCGATACTCGGCCCGACTGGTGAACATTCGGTACGGCTCGCTGACGCCCCGGGTGACAAGATCATCGATCATCACGCCGATATAGGCCTCGGCCCGGTCAAACCCGACCCAACCGGCGGCTTCCATTAATGTCGAGCTGCGCGATTCTTGGCCGGATCCCGCCAGTGCCGATCGCTGCGCGGCGTTAAGTCCCGCCATCAGGCCCTGCGCCGCCGCTTCCTCATAACCCGTGGTCCCGTTAATCTGACCGGCCAGGAAGAGGCCTGGGATCTTGCTCAGTTCCAGCGAGGGCCGAAGTTCGCGCGGGTCGACATAGTCATACTCGATGGCATAGCCCGGCTCCAGAATGCGCGCCCGCTCCAGTCCCGGAATCAGGCCGACCAGGTCCTCCTGCACCGCCGGAGGCAGGGAAGTCGAGATGCCATTGGGATAGACTGTGTGATCGTCCAACCCTTCGGGCTCCAGGAAGATCTGGTGCCGGTCCTTTTCCGCGAACCGCACCACCTTGTCTTCGATCGAAGGGCAGTATCGCGGACCGGCCGACTGAATCTGACCCGAGTAGATGGGCGCACGGTCGAGATTGGCCCGGATCACATCATGGACCGCCGCCGTGGTATAGGTCACATGGCAGGCAATCTGCGGCACTGTGATCGACTCGGTCAGCATGGAAAACGGCTCAGGCGGATCGTCGGCGTGCTGGGCCTCGAGGCCGCTCCAGTCGATGGTGCGGCCGTCGAGTCGCGGAGGTGTTCCGGTCTTCAAGCGCCCGAGGCGCAGGTCGGCCGCCATCAGCCGTTCGCTCAGCCCCAGCGCCGGCGCCTCCCCAACACGGCCAGCGGGAGTTTGAACCTCCCCGCGATGAATGACACCCCGCAGGAATGTGCCCGTGGTCAGCACCACGGCGCCGGCACGCAGCGCCCGTCCGTCCGACAGCACCACACCTTCGCATCGCCTTTGCCCGGACGCCATCAGGAGATCGACCACCGCGCCGGCCGTTATGCTCAAGCCAGACTGCGCCGCCAGCAGATCCTGCACGGCCTGCCGATACAAAGAACGGTCGGCCTGAGCGCGCGGACCTCGCACCGCTGGGCCCTTGGACCGGTTCAACACGCGGAACTGAATGCCTGACCGATCGATCGCCCGGCCCATGAGACCATCCAGGGCATCGATTTCACGAACCAGATGTCCTTTCCCCAATCCGCCGATCGCCGGGTTGCACGACATCACACCAATCGTCTCTGGATTGTGCGTCACCAGCAAGGTTGCCGCCCCGCAGCGTGCTGCCGCGGCCGCCGCCTCGCAGCCCGCATGGCCGCCGCCCACCACGATGACATCCCAGGTCTGCTCGGTTGTCATCAGGCCCTTTGCCTTTCGCTCTTGGCCATTTTCAGTCATGATTTTCCAACCGTGGATAACTGACGGCCTGCGCTTCGGCCGCCCGGTCTATACTAGAGACGCAAGCCCACCGTCAAATGCACCCTGGTCGCCCCATGAGGCATAGTCTACTTTCCAATGCAGAAGTCGCGAAATATCACGTCCAGAATATCCTCCACATCGCTACGTCCAACCAAACGGTCCAGCGCCCGAAGCGCCAACCGCAGGTCCTCGGCCGCCAGTTCCGGCAAGGGAGCACTCGCGCAACGCTCCAATGCCCGCACGCAGTCGGTCAGGGCCTCACGCTGACGCAGACGCGCCACCACCGGCGCCCCCTGCGGCACGGCAAAGCGCCGCACGACTTCCTCGCAAACACCGACAGCCAGCTCATCGATGCCCTCCCCAGTCATGGCGGAAATATAGTAGACTGGTCTCTCTAGCTTGCTGTTCGAGCCAAAATCCCCGATCAGCCTGCTGTCGCTGTCGCCCCTGCGGTCGATCTTGTTCACCACCAGTGTCGATCGACCGCCACCCAGCGTGACAAATTCTTCAATGATTCGGGCCTGCTCCCCCATTTCCACTAAGACCAGAACCATATCCGCACTGGCCGCCCGTTCCCGCGCCCGGCGTATTCCTTCGCGTTCGATTTCACTCAGACTGTCCTGTCCATTTTCATTCTCTTCTCGAAGCCCCGCGGTGTCGGCCAGGGACACGGGATAACCGCCAAGATCCATCTGCACCTCGACAATGTCGCGCGTGGTGCCGGCCGTTTCCGCGACAATCGCCGCCTCACGGTCCGCCAATCGATTCAGCAAGGACGACTTGCCGGCGTTGGGCGGCCCGATGATCGCGATGGATATCCCAGCTCGGACCCGCGCGCCCCGGTGTCCCTGCTCGATCATATCGGACATCTCGTGGCGCAGTGCCGTGGCGCGCCCGGTCGCCGTTTGGACCAGAGACCCGGGCAGTCCCTCGTCGGGAAAATCGATTGCCGCCTCGAGATGAGCCAGATCCGCCAACAGGATTTCGCGCCAGCCTGCCACCGCCAGTGACAAGGTCCCCTCGGTCAACGCCAGAGCCTGTCGCCGCTGAGCGTCGGTTTCCGCCGCCACCAGGTCGGCCAGCCCCTCGACTTCGGCAAGATCGAGCCGACCCGCATCGAAGGCCCGCCGGGTGAACTCGCCTGGCTCAGCCAGTCGCAAGCCAGGCAGCCCCGCCAGCGCCCGCAACACACCCGAAACCACCGCCGGTCCGCCATGAAGATGCAGCTCGGCGAGATTCTCGCCGGTCGCGGATCCGGGCCCCGGAAACCAAGCCACGAGACCACGGTCGATAATCGCCCTGTCGCCAGGGTCCCTCAGTGCCGCACGAACCAAACGCCGCGGCTCAGGTGTTTTCTCTTTATTCGTCAGTATCTTAAGCGCGTTTCCCGCGGAGGACCCCGACACCCGGATGACCGCGATCCCGGCACGGCCCGGCGCGGTCGAGAGGGCAAAGATCGTCTCTAGTTCCGCGGTCTGTGGGGCCATCGCCCGAAGTCACGGTCCGTCTTCCGGCTGCATCAGCAACCGCGTCACTCGTCCGCCCTCCATCACGTGAACCCGCAAGATCTCATCGATATCCTCCCGAGTCTTGCAGGAATACCACACGCCTTCAGGATAGATTACCATGGTCGGGCCCAGCTCGCAGCGATCGAGGCAGCCAGCCGCGTTGATTCGCGTGCCCTGGATACCCAGGTCCTTGGCGCGGGACTTCATGTAGGTGCGCAGCTCAATGCCGCCGCGATCCTTGCAACAGCCGCGCGGATGACCCGGCACACGCTCGTTGGTACAACAAAAAATATGACGCTGATAGTAGAGTGGCGGGTCCGTCGCTGCCTTCTCGGCGCTCATGCCATCATCTCCCCAATAGATGTCCGCACAGCCCTAGGGCCTTGGCCGGTCGAGGTCAAGACGACCGACCGACGCGGCCTCACTTGTCCTTTGGACCGCCACCGCCTTGGCCCGCAAGCCCGGCCCAGAAGGCCTTTTGCATCTGCTCCAGTCCCTGCATTCCACCGGGCAACCAGGTCTTCATCATTTCATCCGGGGTCATCGCGGCAATATTCTTGGTCATCTTTGTCCGCAACTCGGCCACCAACGCTTCATTGAGGTCGGTGACATCGGGCAGCCCCAGGAATCGACGCGCCTCTTCAGGCGAGCAGTCCACCTCGATTGTCATCTTCATGATCTATTCCTTCTTTCCGAGCCCGCCCCCAAACTCTTCCGGGTCCTGGCCGCTCAATCGTTGTCAAACGGACCTCTGGAGGCGCTCATCGTCTCGGCGTACGTAAGAGAGCCGAGGACCAAGAGTTCTGGCCGGAATGCCGGGGGACTTTGCTCCGTACGCATACGCCATCACCGGGACCAGGGTTGACAAAGCAGATCGTCCGACGGCGCTCCACGTCCTAAAGCTCCGCTGTTTCCTCGTCCAGGACGGCCTGCAGGGCGGACTGATCAAGCACCGAGATTCGGTTGCGGCCGAGCGCGATCCAACCTTTCTTGGTCCAGTCCTGAAGGTGCTTGTTCACGCTTTCCCGCGAGGTCCCGAGCATTCGCCCCAGGTCATTCTGGGACAGACGCAGGCCGATCCGGATACCATGACCGTCGGCCTCCTCCTCACCGAAGGCGATGGCCAGATTGAGCAGGCGTTTGGCCAGGCGCGCCGGCAGGCCCAGGAAAGTCGCGTCCTCGATCAACTCCGTGGTCCAGCGCAGACGCTCACAGAGCAGCTCCAAGAGATGAAGACACAGCTTGGGCTCGCGCTCCAGCAGCGGCCTGAAGTCGCGGCGCTGTATCTTCAATAGCGTGCAGGGCTCGAGCGTGCGTGCATCCGCGGTACGGGGCAACCCATCGAGCAGGGCAATCTCGCCAAAAACGTCGCCCGGCTCCATCACCGAGATGATCACTTCGCGACCATTGGGCGAACTGGTGCTGATCCGGACCTTGCCCTCCAACACCCCGAACAGCGCGTTGCCGTCATCGCCCTTGCGAAACAGCAGTTGCCCGGCAGTCAAACGCGTGGTCAGGCCGAGGTCGGCCACCCGGTCGATGACCTGATCCTCAAGATCGCAGAACAGATAGTGGCGCGCCAGGATGGCCCGCTTATCCACCACGACCTTGTCGCTTGTCTGGTTGTCGCCCGACCCCTGCGCCACGATACCCCACAGTCCTTCTCGCGGCCCAAGCCGCCCTCGCGTTGCCACCAGTGTAGATCAAGTCGCACCCCATGAGAAGACATCGCCACCGAGAGCGCCGCGATGACCACCTGTGAACCGCTTCACAGAGCGCCCCGTTGTCCCCAACCTCTCTCCACATCAATCTGAGGCTAGATCGGGAGAGGAAGCCGCCCCACTGCCCGCCCCACTGCACGGTGCGGTCCAACAACAAGGATGCCACCATGACAATTGAAACGACACACCCGGAAACCCTGGCCCTCCATGCCGGCCACCGCAGGGACGAGACCACCAACGCGGTGGCCGTGCCGATCTATCAGACAACGTCCTATCAATTCGACTCGACCGAGCACGCCGCGAGCCTCTTCGACCTGTCGCAGCTCGGCAACATCTACACCCGCGTGATGAATCCGACCAACGATGTGCTCGAACAACGGCTCGCGGCCCTCGAGGGCGGCGCGGCGGCCCTCGCGGTTTCATCCGGCCAGGCCGCCACCGCCCTCTCAATTCAGAACATCGCCCAGGCCGGCGACAACATCGTCAGCTCGACCGATCTCTATGGCGGCACCTGGAACCTCTTTGCCAACACTTTCAAGACCATGGGAATCGAGGTCCGTTTCGTCGATCCGACCGATCCCGAGGCCTTCCGTCGCGCCACCGACGACAAGACACGGGCCTACTATGCCGAGACCCTGCCCAACCCGAAACTTCACGTATTCCCCATCGCCGAGGTTGCCCGCATCGGCGAGGAGCTGGGCGTGCCGCTGATCGTCGACAACACCGCCGCGCCGGTGATCTGCAAGCCCTTCAAGCACGGCGCCCACGTCGCGGTCTATTCCACCACCAAGTACATCGGCGGCCACGGCAACTCGATCGGCGGCATGATCATCGATAGCGGGACCTTCGACTGGGAGAAGCACGCCGCGCGATTCCCACTGCTGAACACCCCGGACCCGAGCTATCATGGCGCGGTCTGGACCCAGGCTTGCAAGCCGCTCGGCCCGATCGCCTATATTCTCAAGGCCCGGGTCACCCTGCAGCGCGACCTCGGCTACGCGGTCAGCCCCTTCAACGCCTTCCTGACCATCCAGGGTTTGGAGACGCTGCCGTTGCGCATGCGCGAGCACGGCCAAAACGCGCAGGCAGTCGCCGATTTCCTGGCCAATCAGCCCGAGGTCACCAGGGTGATCTTCCCTGGCCACTTCGAGGGCGAACAGCGGCGTCGCGCGGAAAGCTATCTCGAACACAGTTTTGGCGGTCTCGTCGGTTTCGAGCTGGCGGGCGGCGCGACGGCTGGACAGCGCTTCATCGACGCCCTGCAACTGCTCTATCACGTCGCCAACATCGGCGACGCACGCTCCCTGGCAATCCATCCTTGGAGCACGACCCACCAACAGCTTTCGCCGGAGGATCGCGAGGCGACCGGCGTGACCGAAGGTTATGTCCGCCTGTCGGTCGGTATCGAGCACATCGACGATATCCTGGCCGACTTGGGCCAGGCACTCACGGTTGCCCGCGGCCTGACCCAGGCCGCCGAATAGCATTGCCTCGAATCGAGTCGGACCGGGGCCCGGCTAACCGCCGGGCCCCGGGCTTTCGGCCTGTGCGCCATAGGCTCTGACCAGCGCCTCTCGCGTCGAGTAGACCGGCGTCCAGCCCAGTCCTTTGCGCAGTGGCGCCTCGTCCAGGCTCAAGGCCTCCAGCAGCGCAGCGCGGCTTCCGGCCAGGCCTGCCAACCGCAGGCCCAGATCCAGCAACGCCGGCGGACAGGGGAACAGGCGGGCGGTCCGTCCCATCGCCGCCGCCAGCAAACAGGCAAACTCGGGGGCCGACAGGGGCGTGCCATCGCTCAAGGCGTAAACACCGCCCGCAGCCCGGGAATGTTGCAGCAAGAGCGCCGTGGCATCCGCGAGGTTCTCCACCGACAACACCGCCCGACGCTTGTCCAAAGAGGCGAGCGGCAGGGGCAGGCCCCGCGCAAGAGCGCGTTCCAACCGTGCCACGTTGCCGGGCGCGCCGGCGCCATAGACCAGCGGCGGCCGCAGAACAACCAGATCGAACCCAAGCTCTTCGGCCAAGTCGCGCAGGGCTCTTTCCGCCATCAGTTTGCTGGCCTGATAAGCCGAAGCGCGATCGGTCCCCTTTGCTTCCGCGATAGCAGCACCGGCGGAGCTCATGAAGCAAAACCGTTTGACCCCGGCCGCCGCCGCCTGCCGCGCCAGGGTCAGGGTGGCCGTCACGTTCAACCGTTCCATGGCCGCCCGCTCCGCCGCGCCGGCCCCGCCGCGCCGATGAACCAGCGCGGCACAGTGCACAACGGCCTCGATCCCGCTCAGGGCAGGCCGCCAATCGACCTCGGCCGTGAGGTCCGGAACCTCATGGTACCGGACCCCTGGCAGGTTACGGGGCCGCCCGGCACGAAGGGCCCCGGAGACACCGTGCCCGCGGGCTTGCAGCTCGCGACAGAAGTGCCGGCCGACAAAGCCATTGGCACCGGTGATCAACACCTCCATCAACCGGCAGCCCTTCGATCCACATCTCCTCCACCCGCCGAGGGCGTCAAGAGGCCGCGGTAGAGGGCCACCAGTTTGTCGGCCTCGCGCTCCCAAGACACCACCTCGCGCGCCCTGAGACAGGCCTCGCGGTGTCGAACCAGTCTCTCGGGATCTCGAAGCAGGGAGTCCAGCGCGACGGCCAGGCTGGCCGCGTCGCTTCCGGGCCAGACGACGCCGAGATCGTGCTGTTCGACCAGGCGACGCAGTTCCGGCAGATCGGACACCACCACCGGTACGCCCACGCCCAGGTACTCGAACAATTTGCTCGGCGTGCAGAGTTCGGTGTTCAGGCAATCGGCCCTGTAAGGAACCACACCCAGGCTGGCCGACGCGGTATAGGGCAATAGGTCCCTCTGCGGGACCGCATCGAGGAAATGAACTCTCTCGCCGACCTTTGCCGGGTCCACGGCGGCCATCAGCGTCCGGCGATACTCGCCGTCACCGAGGAATACCAAATGGACATCCGGCAAGGTGAGGCCGGCATGAGCCTCGATGACGATCTCGAGGCCCCGGTCCGGAATCATCGTGCCCTGAAAGAGGATAATACGGGTGTCCTCGGGCAGGCCGAGAACCTTTTGCAGCCTTCCCCGGGGCGCCGCGCGGGATCCAGCCACAGGCACCGCATTGTAGATCACGGTCGGTATCGGGACGCCGTAGCGATCTGCGAGCTCCGAGGCGATACCGGGATTGACCGTGACCACCGCATCGCATCGGCCGATCAGCCTTCCCTCGATCCTTTGCCAGAGATCCCGTTCGGCCGGCCGAAAGCCCTGTTCGCTCCACAGTTCATGGCTGTCGTAGACCAGTTTGCCGCCATGACGCGCCGCCGCTTGGGCCGCCACGGCGAGCAACGGCAAGTCATGGGCGGTGTAGATATCGGCCTCCTCGCGCTCGATCGCCGCGCGAAAGTAACGCAGATAGAGCGCCTCCGGATCGAAGAAGTGCCGCCAGATGATGGCGCGCAGCCAGTTGATGTCACCGCCCCAGCGCTTGCTCTGATCGCGCAGCCACCGATAGAAACTCCAGAGACCTTTCAGCGACCCGGTCTCGCCGGAGGCCTGGCCGATCCGCTCCACATAGGGAGGATCGTCCGAGGAATCGGCACAATGGGCGGCCACCACTCGTAGGTCGAATCCCGCGGCGATGAGACTCTCGGCCTCCTGCAGGATGCGCCGGGTGATCTTCTGGTCGATCGTAAACATGCAGATACGCGGCGGCGCGCCGGCCCGGTTCATTGCTTCGACACCCTGCTCATAAGCTGGATCAGGGCCGCGTTGCGCGCGGCGATACCGAAGTGCGCCTCGGCGTAGCTGCGGCCTCTGCCGCCTGCCTCGCGCAGACGGGCCAGGTCGGACAGCGCCTCGACAATCTTCTCCGCCAGATCGGCGGCGTCGCCGGCCTGGTAATGCCAGCCGGCCCCGGCCTCCTCGACGATTCGCTGGGCTTGCCCGTTCAGGCAATGCAGGACCGGACGACCGGCAGCCATGGCATCGAATAGTTTGGTCGGCAGGGCCTCCTTGAACACCGCCACGTCCTTGACCGACACGATACAGAGATCAGCCGCATTGATCATCGCGTTGATCTCGGCGCGGGGCACCGGCGCCTTGACCTCAATGTTGTCGAGGCCGGCGGCCTGAATACGCTCGACTGTGGCCGAGCGCATGATGCCGTCCCCGACCAAAACCAAATGACAGTCCGCGTTGCGTTGGCCGAGCAACCGGGCGGCCTCGACCAAGGTCTCCATATCATGGGCCAGTCCCAAAGTTCCAACATAAAGGGCGAGCGGCCGGCCGTTCCAGTCCTGCGCCGCGCGTACCGCCCGGCCGGCCGCCGGGTCCGGATACAGGAGGTCGAGATCGACGCCGCAGCGCGCCTCGACCACCTTGTCTGGGGCGCCGCCCTGGGCCACCACATGACGCTTGATCGCGCCCGTCAAGGCCACAATGCCCCTGGATTTGCGATAGAGCAGGCGCTCCAGCCAGCGGGTCAGACGAAGCAGTGGCCCTCGATCGCCGGCCAGAGACCAGATACCGGGTCCGCGTCTTTGCCGCTCCAGGGTCGCGATCTGGCCGATAGAATCCGACCAAACATCGCGAATTTCGAGCAGGAGCGGAGAACCACGCAGGCGTCCGATCATGAGCGCGACTGCCGAACTGTAAATCGGCGGAGATGAGGCGAAGATCAACGATGGCCGCGCCACGGCCAGGAGTGCCGCCGCGCCGGTCAGTGTAAAGGCCAGATAACCCATCATGCGCCACACTTTGCCTCCACGCGGGTTTGCGAGACTGAGACATCGGACCACCGGAACACCCGCCACCACGCCCCGCTGCCAAACTTGCCACCATTGCCTGTCCTGTGCCGGCCGGCGGGTCATATAGCCCGCCTCTCCGGTCACCACCGTGACCTTATGGCCACTGGCCAGAAGGGCGCGGGCCAGATCGCGCATCAGCGAATCCCCAGGCTGCCCGGCGTCGCTGAAGAACTGATAGAGAATGACAACGTGCATGAACCGAATCGACCGCCCTGCGACATGTGACAGGGGCACTACTCCAATCCAGGCAAAGGCGTCAAATCGCAGTTTCCTTCGCGCCGCCGCGCCTCGGGTCCGCGCGGCCGGCGGGCTGGGGCTTGACAGGCGTTCATTTGTTGAACATGACTGCCGACATTGGAGCCGAATCCTGTTGCAGGACTGATCTCGAATGGCTGAGGAACAGATAACGCGGCAGATTCTGACGGCGGTGGAAGCCGACGCCGGCGTTTCCCAACGGATCCTCGCCGAGGAAGTCGGCATCGCGCTGGGGTCGGTGAACTGGCATCTCAAACGCTGCCTGAACAAAGGCTTCATCAAGCTTCAGCAGGTCCCTGCCAAGCGCTATCTCTATTATTTGACTCCCAAGGGATTCGAGGAGAAGGCGCGCCTCACTGGCCTTTACCTGCAAACATCCTTGAGCATCTTCCGACAGGGCCGCGACCAGTACGCCCGTCTGCTGCAAACCTGCGCGGCGCGCGGCTGGCTGAACGTGGTGCTGCTCGGGGACAGCGAATTGTCCGAGCTGGCCATCCTCGCGTCCCTCGATTCCCCGGTTATGGTGCACGCGGTTGTCGACCCTGCCAGCCCGCGCAAGGTCTACGCCCGCATACCCGTGGTGGCGTCTCTCGCGGAGGCCGCCGCCCTCACGCCGGCGAGAAGCCTCGATGCCTATCTGATGACATTGCTCGGTTCCGACCAAGGCCGGGTCGAGGCCCTCGATGGCCTTGACAGGAAGCGACTCTTGGTTCCGAGCCTGCTCCGTCGGCGCTGAGCGCGGCGGAAACCGACTGGGAGACGATGATAAATGGTTTGGGTTGTCGTCAACACGCATTCCAACAAGGAACGCTTCGCCGATGAAAACCTGAAGCGCCAGGGCTTTCGGACCTACTGTCCCATGCTGCGGAAGGTTCGGCGCCATGCGCGGCGTGCGGAAGAGGTCACCCGTCCGCTTTTTCCGGGCTATCTTTTTCTCAAGCTGGACCCCAAGCAGGAACGCTGGCGCGCCATTCAATCGACCTTTGGGGTTCGCTCACTGGTGACGTTCGGCTCCCGGCTCGGAACCATCCCGCAAAGCTTCATCGAAAGCCTGTTGACCTGCGAGGAAAGTGGCTTCGTTCGGGACCGCGAGGCCCCAGAGGCTTTCGCGGCCGGCGATCAGGTCCGCATCAACGGCGGGGCCTTTGATGAGGTCGTCGCAACGGTTTTGCTCGCCGATGCCAAGGACCGCCTGGTGGTGTTGTTCGATTTCATGCGGCGGCGGGTGCGCATTACCCTGTCACCCGATCAGGTCGCGCGCGCCTAGGCATCGAAGCGCTGAAACGGCGCCTTGATGTTCAATTATTGAACATGCTATAAAGCGCGCCTCCTGGCTGGATGCATTTCACCCGGCCTGCGGTAGCGTGGACAAAGCTTGGGATCGTCCCTGCGCCGCCCCTTTCGACTCCCTCCACAATCGATCTGCGCGACAGCAGCGTCCCGACGCCCGCGTGCCCGCATACACTTCAGGGAAAGGCCCGCCATGACCGGAGCGACTACTTCGATCCCCTTTATCGACTTGATGGCACAACAATCGCGGATCCGCGAGGCGGTCGATATCGCCATTGCCCGGGTGCTGGATCATGGAAAGTACATCATGGGCCCCGAGGTCCTGGAGTTGGAGCAACAGCTCGCCTCCTTCTGCGACGTCGCGGAGGTGGTGAGCTGCTCGTCGGGCACCGATGCCCTGTGGCTACCGCTACTCGCCTGGGAGATCGGACCGGGCGACGCGGTTTTCCTCCCCTCCTTCACATTCACCGCGACAGCGGAAGCGGTGGCCCTTTGCGGCGCAACTTGCGTTTTCGTCGATGTCGATCCCGTCACCTTCAACATGTCGCCCCAGAGCCTGGCGCGGGCCATCGATCGCGTTGAAGCGGACGGCGACCTGACGCCGCGGGCCGTCATACCGGTCGACCTCTTCGGCATTCCCGCGCCTTACGGCGAGATCGAAGCGCTGGCCGCGCCCAGAGGCATCAAGGTCCTCGCGGATGCGGCCCAGAGTTTTGGCGCCGAAAGCGGCAACAAGCGCGTCGGGGCCCTGGCGGAAGTCACCGGGACCAGTTTCTTTCCCGCCAAACCGCTGGGCTGCTATGGCGATGGCGGCGCGATCTTCACGAACGATCCCGACTTCGCCGAAGTCCTGCGCTCGATCCGCGTTCACGGGCGCGGCAGCGCCGGCAAGTACGACAATGTCCGTATCGGCACCAATGCCCGCCTCGACACCATTCAGGCCGCGGTACTCCTCGAAAAACTGGCCATCTTTCCCGGCGAGCTCGCGGCCCGGCAGAAGGTCGCCGAGCGTTATGACGCCGCGCTGCGCGACTGTGTCACGACCCCGGCAGTCCCGCGAGACCAACGGTCAGCCTGGGCGCAGTACACGCTGCTCGCCAATCGGCGCGACGACCTCGCCGCCGCCCTGAAAAACCAAGGCATCCCGACCCAGGTCTACTACCCCAAGCCGCTGCACCAACAAGGCCCCTATCTCGACTGCCCGGCGGATCCGGATGGGCTGCCGGTGACCGAGGATCTGGCTGGACGCGTTCTCAGCCTGCCCATGCACCCCTATCTGGAGCCTGGCACGCAAGACCGGATCATCGCCGCCGTCTTGGCGGCGACCGAGGCGGAGGCCGGGTCATGAACAGCACCGAAAATGGCTTGGCCGCCTTCTTCGGCGGTAAGCGGGTTGTCGTAACCGGGGCCGGCGGCAGCATTGGCGGCGCCCTGGTCGAATGGCTGTCGACGGCAGGCGCCGAGGAGGTTCGCGCCCTCGACAATCACGAAGGGCACCTCGCCGATCTGGATGAGCGGTACCGCAACAACTCGCGGGTGATGGTCTTTTTCAGCGACATTCGCAGCAGCGAGGAAATCAACCTGCTGTTTCGGGGAATGGACTACGTGTTTCACTGTGCGGCTCTGAAGCATGTCCCGCTTTGCGAACGCAGTCCATTTGAGACGACCCAGACCAATATCGACGGTGTCCAGAACGTCATACGGGCCGCCATGGAACGTCGTGTCGACCGGGTGCTCTTCACCAGTTCGGACAAGGCGGTCAATCCGACAAATGTCATGGGCACGTCGAAGCTCATGGGGGAACGTTTGATCACGGCGGCCAACGCGCTGACCGACCATCTGAGCGAGACGCTTTTCACCTGTACCCGTTTCGGCAACGTCGCCGGCTCCCAGGGCTCGGTCATACCCCTGTTTTGCAAACAGATCGCGGCCGGCGGGCCCGTTACCATCACCAACCGGCAAATGTCGCGTTTTGTCATGACGCTGGACGAGGCGGTCCGGCTCGTTCTCGAAAGCATGACCGCCGCCTGCGGTGGCGAGGTATTCGTGACCAAGATGCCGGTTATCAACATCGCCACGCTGGCCGAGGTCATGATCGAACAGATCGCGCCGCTCTTCGGTTACCGGCCCGCCGACATCGAGGTCGTCGAGATCGGCGAACGGCCCGGCGAAAAGCTCTATGAAGAACTGACCACCCAGGAAGAGATCAGGCGCACGCTTGAAATGGAGAACATGTTCGTCGTCCTACCGGCCTTCCGAAACATCTACAACCGTATCAACTACGATTACAGCGACCGTCCGACGAAGCCGGTCGACCGCATGTATCTCTCATCCGAGGAGCCGGCCCTGACCAAGCAGGAGGTCGGCGAGTTCCTCAACCGACCCAAGGTGCTGCCCGACGAAATCGCCGTCCGGCTCCAATAGCCCAACAAAGCCAGGATCCGCGCCCGCCATGACACGAGAAATCAAGATCCTCGAGAGCAGCGACCTCGTCCCCGAGGTCGGCATTGTTGTTGGCACTCGCCCTGGGATCGTGATGTTTGCGCCGATCATCCACGAACTCAACAGCCGGCAGATCCCCCACTTCGTGATCCATACCGGGCAGCACTACTCGGCAAACATGGATGCCCAGTTCTTCGACGACCTGGACATCCCGGCCACGGACTATCGCCTGACAGGCGTGGCGGACCGCAAGACCCACGGCGCACAGACCGCGGCCATGTTGGAGGGAATCGAGGAGATTCTCCTGGAGCGCCGGCCCCGCCTGCTTCTCGTCGGCGGCGATGCCAACACGAACCTGGCCGGCGCGCTGGCGGCGCGCAAACTGCGAATCGCCGTGGGTCATGTCGAGGCAGGTGAACGCAGCTACGACTGGCGGATGCCCGAAGAGCACAATCGGATCATGATCGACCACATTTCCGATCTCCTGTTCGTCACTGGGGAAAAGGGCCGGGAAAACCTACTTCGAGAGGGAATACGCGGCGAGATCCTGGTGGTCGGCAACCCTATCGTCGACGCCTCCTTCCGCCACCTCGCGCTGGCCCGCGAAAAGTCCACCATTCTCGACGAACTGGGGGTCGAGCCCGGCAACTATGCGGTGATGACGAGTCACCGGGAGGAAAACGTCGACGTCCGCGATAACCTTTACGGCGCCCTTTCCGGGGTTTCCCAAGCCGCCAAGAGCCTCGGGCTGAACACGATCTTTCTCGCCCACCCCCGCACCCTCAAGCGGCTGGGCGAATTCGAACTGGCCGATTGGGCGCAGGCGCTACCGGGGCTCGAGCTTCGAGAAGCGGTCGGCTATCTCGATTTCCTGAATCTTCTCGGTCACGCCAAACTGGCCTTCACCGATTCCGGTGGAGTCCAGCAGGAGGCTTGTATTCACAAGGTACCCGGCGTGACCCTGCGCGAGAACACCGAGTGGATCGAGACCCTGGAAATTGGCGCCAACCGTCTGGCCGGCTGCGATCCGGCGCGCATCGTGGCAGGAGCCAAGGAAGCACTGGCCGCCCCAACGGACTGGGATGTGCCCTTCGGAGACGGCCGGACCGCCCGATACATTGCCGATCGCTGCGCCGCCCTGCTCGATGGTAAAGCACCGGGCCTCTCCGGCGGGGCCCCGGCGTGACGGCGTCGACCAACGGCATCGCCGCCGGAGGCGTCGCGACGGAGAATGTCCCACCCGGGATCCCGGTGAAGGGCGTTCCCGGGCAGAGTACCCCCTGCCCAAGATCCTCGATGATCCGAACATGGCCCCTTCCTGGCGCAGGTACGTAAGCTGAGACAATGCCCGAGGCCGCACCGAAACCGTCCCGTCCGCTTAGAATTTGTATTGTCGCCTATAAGGATCTGGCCCGGAACACGCGCATTGCGCGGCAGTGCAGCAGTCTGGTGCAAGGCGGCCATGAGGTGACCGTCCTCGCGCTCGGCCGGCCCGACCCCGATGTGACGCCGTTGCTGAATAGGGTCGAATTCATTGACGCGGGCGTGACGCGCAATCGCGCTCTGCTACGCCGCCTTTGGCGATGGCTCGCACCGACCTCGACGCCACCGCGCCCAGGGATAACGAAGGCAGCAACCGCAAGAGCGAAGACCGCGACCGCAGATGACGAAAAGAGAGCGGGAGGGGAGATCGAGATCCCCTGGCACTCTGGCCTGATCGCCACGATCGCCATGGCTTGCCGCGCCACCCCACTGTCGCGTTTCGCCCTACGCGCCGCAAGACTGGTCGAAGGGCAACGGTTCGACATTGTTCAGGCTCACGACGACATCGCGCTGCTGGCCGCCGAGCGCGTCGCCCGCCAATGCGATGCCAGCCTTATCTATGACGCCGTTGAAATGCCGCACGACCCGGCGAGACTGCCCAAAGCCCCGCTCCGTCGAAAGGTCCGGTTGCTGGAGATCGCCAAGGAACGGCGCCTGCTGCCGAGGATCGAAGCGGGCACCACCGTGGGGGAAGGTCTGGCACGAGAGATGCAGTCCGTCTGGAAGCCCCGGGACCTCCTGGTTCTGCGCAACTGCCGCTTTTTCATCCCGGCCCCCAACGACCAGGCGATCAGACACAAGCTGGGTCTCGCGAGCCATGAGCAGCTGGTCCTCTACCTGAATTCCCTATGGCATGGTCAGGGCCTGGAAGAAACCATAGAAGCCATCTGTCACCTGCCCGGTGGTATCCACTTCGCGACGCTGGGACCGGAGCAGGTCCCAGGCTATCGTCAACAGCTCTCCAATCTGGCCGAGGAACTCGGTGTCTCCGCGCGGGTGCACTTTTTGGAACCGGTGCCGGTGGGCGCGCTGCTCTGCTTTGCCTCGGGTGCGGATATTGGAATCATTCCGCGTCAGGGCCGATCGGCAAATTTGACCTGGAGCCTGCCGAACCGGGTTTTCGAGATGGTCATGGCGCGCTTGCCGATTGCGGCAACCGATTTACCGGAAATTGCCGGATTTGTTCGCCAATGGAAAATCGGCGAGATCTTCGATCAGCAGTCGCCGGTCGATATCGCCAAGGTGATCGAAAGGCTGCTACAGCCGGCCCGCCTCGCGGAGTTGAAGAGGGCCGTGGACGCGACGGCCAGCCAGGTCAACTGGGAAAACGAAGCCCAGGGCTACCTGGGTCTGATCGAACGCCAAGGCCAGCTGAAGCTGGACAGCGCCCCCGCTCGATTTCTGATGTAATCGTCATATTTGTCGGTATCGAAAATGACCCTTAGAACCTTCCTGCCATTCCGGATCGCCAGGGCGCTCGTGCGCTATGGCGTTGTAGAGGCGTTTCGATTTCTTTACCTCAAGCGACGCTACATCATTCAAAAAACGATCTTTGACCTGCGAAAAAAGTACTCACAGGCGCTCTTGGGACCAGCTTGGATTTTCGCCACTCCTTTGTTGTTTTTCACTCTCTACGCCACCGTGCAGTTGCTGATCTATCGGGTGCCGCGCCCCAACGTGACGACGCTCGAGTTCGTCATCATGATGTTCGTCGGCGTCATGAGCATTTTCGGGCTGATCGAACCCATGTCGACGGCCAGCAGTGTCTTGAAGCGCAACACGGCAATTCTCATGAATCATCTTGTACCGGCCGAATTGTCCGTGGCCCAGATGTGCCTGCCCGGATTCATGAACTGCCTGGTCGGTGTCTCCTTGGCCACAATAGGCGGTTTCTTTTTGGATTTCCCGCGTTTCACGGTGTTTCTGGTGCCATTCGTTCTTGTCTTGCACTTGATGTTTGTTTTTGGTGTTTGCTGGTTCATTTCCTTGGCCGCCTTAATCGTGCAGGACATCCAGTTTATTCTTCGGTTTCTTACTCTCGGCCTCCTAATCATTAGCCCGATCGGGTACACGCTCGACAACGTGCCCTTGCATCTAACATTGATCGTGTACCTGAATCCTATGTCTTACTTTATAATAACCTATCAGAGTCTCATTATATTTGGGACACTGCCACCAATTGAAATATACTCTACTATGATTATTATGAGTGTGGCAGTTTTCTCTGGCGGTTACGTATTCTTCAAGCGATTGAAACACCCGCTCGCGGATTTCTTCTAGCTTTTTTAAGAACCTGATCGAGACCTCAACCCCTTGTCGACCACAAGCCCCGCACGATCGGCCTCACAACGCCAGGATAACGCTAGGCCGCCGGTAGGGACCCGAACGTCGAGGCCTCTTCGTTGTCCAATACGCTTGGCAATCCAGTCCGTGAACGCCCCCGCCCCGATTGAGCGATCTATCGCGGACACTTCAGTTTGGTATGGTCATGACCCGCAATCCTGAACTCGTGATCGCTCTCAAGGACATTGGTAAGTCTTACCAACTGTTCCGCAACCCGCGCGAGGTCGCGATTTTTGCGCTTGGGCTAAACAAGCTTCCGTTCCTTGGGCGCGCGACAAGTGAGATCCCGACCTTTGACGCCTTGAAGAACATTAACCTCGAGGTCAGTCGCGGCGATCGTATTGGCGTTATCGGCCGCAACGGAGCCGGCAAATCAACCCTGCTGAAGATTGCCACCGGAGCCATTTTGCCAACCACTGGCAGGCGCCGCGTGAAGGGCGAGATCGAAGCTCTGTTCGAGAGCTCGGGGAGCTTTCATCCGGAGCTTAGTGGTTACGACAACATCGTTGGGGCCCTCGGGATGAAGTTGGGGCACGACACTGCCAAACTGAACAAGGCGATCGAGGACGTCATCGATTTCGTCGAACTGGGCGACTTCCTGGGTCAACCAATCAAAAAGTATTCGAAGGGAATGATGGCACGACTCGGGTTTGCCGTCGCCACGGCGGTCCAGCCGGATATCGTGATCATCGACGAAGTGCTGGGCGCGGGCGATTCATACTTCAGTGCCAAGTCGGCGGCACGCATGAACCACATGCTGGGCGGCGAATGCACCTTGTTGCTGGTCTCCCACGCAACGCGGCAAATCATGCGGTTTTGCGAACGGGCGATATGGATCGAGCGTGGCGAGGTTGCCATGGAAGGCGACGTGCTCACCGTCGTGAAGGCATACGAAGAATTTATCGAGCGCCTCTCGCATGAGGCCAAGATCGGTAACATCAAAGGAGCGGCGGCGCAGACGCTGACCGACACCGACTTCCGGCGCGACATCGTCAAGAAAACTCTCGATGCGGTAGAGCTTCGTCTGATCACCGAGAGGACGCGCGCCGCTGGCGCGCAGATGCCCTCGGCCGCCAGGTCCGAAGAGCCCAAGGGCGGTCCTAACACCGCAAAGGAGACCGCCGTCGCGGCGGTCGAGGCACCTTCCATGGAAGCGGCGCCAAAGAACGCCGACGAGGAGGCCGAGATGGCCGCCGATGTCCAGACCAACATCCCGATCCAGGACGGGGTCTCCCGATGGCCGCACAAACAACCTGGGCTGCGGGTCAGGCGGGTCTTCATGAAAAACCTCGACGACAGCGAGGCCCAGACGGTGGCCACCGGATCGCCGTTCAAAATCGACATCGATTACGAAATCGTCGAGTCTGGTGAGTTTCTGTGCCGTTTCGTGGTGCTGTTCTTCACGGAAGACGGTCGCTGGCTTAGCCGACATATCAGCGAGCCCGAGACTCTCGATTCTGGCGACGGCCCAACACGACGAAAATCGCTGATTTTCCACTCCAACTATTTCGGCGCCGGCAAAGTGATCTTCACCGTCGCGGCTTACAAATCGCAAGAAATGATCGTCGCCGGCGACAGCTATGAAACGCTGTCGCAGAGCTTTGCCTTCAAGGTGAACAACCCCGATTACACCGATACCTCCCTGCTGTCTTATCCCGGTGAATGGAAGGCCAGCGAGTTGATCGATGCGCGCAGTTAGGGTGGCTCTGTTTCTGATCGCTGCCCGCCCGGCACGCCGGGCCGGCGGAGCGAAGATACGTTGGCCCGCGGATTTTGACGCGGCGACTTTAGGGCAGGATCGAACGTCATGAAGATTGGTCTCATCGGATGCGGCAAACAGGCTCCCAAACATCTCTCGGGCTTGGTCGGAAAAAGCGATATCGAGATCGTCCTCGCGGACAACAAGCCAGAGCGCGCCAAGGCCTTGGCAGCGGCCCAAAGCCTTTCCTGGGTGGACTCCGTCGACAGTTTGTTCGATGACCCGGAAATTGACGGCCTGGTCATCGCGACCCCCACGCCGACCCATGTGGCTTTCGTGACCCGCGCGCTCGAGAACGGCAAGCACGTGTTCTGCGAAAAGCCCCTCGCCAAGACAGCGGCCGAGGCGCGCCAACTGGTCGACCTCGCCAAGCGGCACGAACGCCAGGGGACGGTTGGCTTTATCTATCGCTATGCGCCGGTTTTCGAGATCGCCCACGAGCTGTGTCAGGATACCGCGGAGCAAGGATCAAGCGCCGCACTGGGGCGGGTTGTCACGGCGGTTTTTCGCATCGGCGGGCGCGGATCCCACGAATTGTGGAAACATCGGGTCGAGACGGACGGTGGTGCGATCAACGAAATGCTGGTTCACATGTTGGACTTGGCTATCTGGTTCTTCGGGCCGGTCGCGCGCGCGACGCTCTTGGAAAAGGCCCTGTTGCGCCCCGAACGGGAGATTCGCGGCCAGCTGGAGAAGGTCGACGCGGAAGACTTTGTGCTTGCTCGTATGGAGATGGCCAACGGCGTAACGGTCTACATACAAGCCGACATGGTGACACCGGCCTTCAGCCAAATGGTCGAGATCCAGGGCGAGAATGGGTCGTTTCGAGGATCGATCGAGGGCGGTTTCCCCTCCAGCCTGCATTGCCTGAAGGCCGCCGCCGGCTACAGTGCTGGAAACAATGCCATCGCGGCACCCTCGATCAATCTCTTCGAGCGGCAAATGGAGGCCTTTGTGGCGGCCCTCCGCGGGACCGCGCCGGCTGATCGCAACAGCCTTCGAGACTCGCTGTTCGTGCTTGAAGCGATCGATGCCCTGCTGGCCTCGGGCCACGCGGGCGGACTACCAGCAACACTCCGCACATAGGAAATTCCTGCCATGCGTATTCTCATTCTTGGTGGCGACGGCTATCTCGGTTGGCCGACGGCGATGCACTTTGCGGCGCGCGGCCACGATGTAATGGTCGTCGACAACTACCTGCGCCGCCGGATTGCCCGCGAGACCTCGTCCGAAGCCCTTATCGAAGGAGAGGATCTAGCGGCGCGCTGCGCCTCTTTCGATGCGCATTTCGGCAAGACAATCGAGCACCGCGAGGTCGATCTGACCGACTACGACGCGACCTGCCAAGTGGTCCGCGACCACGCGCCCGATACCGTTGTTCACTATGCCGAACAGCCCTCGGCGCCCTATTCGATGAAGGATTTTCAAACCGCCAAGCTGACCCTAGACAACAATTTGGGTGTTACCTTCAACGTCATCTGGGCAGTCAAGGAGGTGGTTCCCAACTGCCACCTGATCAAGCTGGGAACCATGGGTGAGTACGGCACCCCAAAGATCGACATCGAAGAGGGCTGGATTGAAATCGAGCATAAGGGGCGCAAGGACAAGTTCCTCTATCCCCGCCAAGCTGGCAGCCTCTATCACACCACCAAGGTTCTCGACACCGATCTGCTCTGGTTCTACGTGCGCACCTACGGTTTGCGCGTCACCGACCTGATGCAGGGGCCGGTCTACGGTCTCATGACCGAGGAATCGGAAACCGACGATGGCCTGCTGCCCAACTTCCACTACGACGACATCTTCGGCACGGTGGTGAACCGTTTCCTGGTTCAGGCGATCGCCGGTATTCCCTTGACGGTCTATGGCAAGGGAGGCCAGACACGCGGCTATCTGAACCTCCGCGATACATTACAGTGCGTCGCGCTGGCTGCCGAAAACCCGCCAGCGTCTGGCGAAATGCGGATCTTGAACCAATTGACCGAGACCTTTTCGGTCAACGAACTTGCCGAGCGCGTGCAGCAGGTCGGCCGGAGCATGGGCCATCAGGTGGAGATCAAGTCTATCGAGAATCCGCGCAAGGAACTGGAAGACCACTATTACAATCCGGCCTACAGCGGTTTGCTGGACCTTGGTCTGAAGCCACACGTCATGACCGATGATGTACTGGCCACGATGATCGAGAAAATCGCGCAGTTCAGGCACAAGATTGACAGCACACGTATCATGCCGCGGGTCCGTTGGTCTTGAGCCCGGCCGTGCCTGAGGAAAGGGAAATCCACTCGACCATGACCGGTCGCCCTCCATCCGGCTTAGAGATCCTGTTCGTGGCATTCAAGGACTTGAGCCGCAACTCGCGAGTCTTTCGCCAAGCCGCGGCGCTCATCGACCGGGGTCATAGGGTCACGGTTTACTGTTTGGAAGCACCCGATCCGGCACTGGTGGCACGGGTACCCGAGATCGTCTATCGCCATCGCGGCGTCATCGACTTGCCATTCCCGGCTCCTATCAAGCCTGGGAAAAGCCACAAGTGGCGCGGCAGGGAAATCATCCGGCCCCTGCGCAATTTCTGGCGCGCTTCGGTTCATATGCTGATGTCGCGAAAGTACCACTTCGCCAAGTTCTGCAGACGCGAAGCGCGTGGCAAGCGTTTCGACGTCGTCGTGGTCCACGATCATCATTCGATGATTGCGGCCGCCGCGGTGGCCTTTTTCTCCAGGGCTCGATTTGCGGTGGATCTCGTAGAGGTCCCCTATCACCAGATTCCACCCCATCTCGGCAAGATTGCCAGGACCTGCCGTCGAATTGAAAACGTCTTCGAACGCCAATTGCTCCGCCGTTGCTCCTTGACCTTCACGGTCAGCACCACCCTGGCCAAGTACCTCGCCCGGCGTCGTTTCGGCAAAAACATCAGGATCATTCGCAATTTCCAGCACCGACGAAGTATTGCGCCCGCCGCCAAGATTCGCGCCGATGCCGGGATCTCCGACGGCGAATTCATCATGCTGTTTCTCAACAACATCTATGTCGGCGACGGCATGGATTTCATCATCAGGGCTTTGCCCAAGGTGAACGCGGCGGTGCGGCTCGTCATCCTCGGGGCCTTTCCCCTGAAGGATGAAAAGGAGGCCCACTTCAAGTTGGCCGAAGATCTCGGCGTCGCAGAACGCATCGTGGTCCTGCCCCTGGTCCCCCAAAGCACGCTGCTGGACTATATTTCAGGGGCTGACTTCGGCATCATCGCCCGGCAAAAAACTTCCTTGAACGTGCGAGTCAGCCTTCCCAACCGTCTCGGCGAGCTGGCCATGGCACGCTTGCCGATCGCCTGTTGCCGCTGTTCGGACATCAAGCGATTGGTGAAGACGCACAACATCGGCCTGGTCTTCGACGAGACCAACTGCGACGACATCGCGGCGAAGATCAATGACCTGGCCGATGCCGAGACCATAGCCTCTTACCGCGACAATATAGAATCTTCCATCGAAGCTCTATCTTGGGAGGGCGAGGCCGCGACCTTCACGGAGCTCCTGGAGACGATGGCATCTCCAAAAAAGGAGGGCCGTTGAAATGCGGCCCGGTCCCTTGCGGGTGCTGATCGTCTACCGCGGGGTAAGCTGCCCCACGCGCGACGCGATCTTGCATCATATTTACTGCTACAGGAAATACTCCGGGCACCGGGTGTTCTTTCTCAATATGCATTTCAAGACCGTACCCGGATACATTCGATCGATCGATTGGGATGTCGTTGTATTTCACAACACCTACTTGATTTGCCGCGCCGCTAAGACCGTGTTCGACCTGCTAAACGACAGGCTATCCTTCCTCAAAGACCGAGAATGCCTGAAGATCATCACGCCTCAGGACGACGCCAACAATTCGCAAGCCCTCTGTGATTTCATTCGCTCGTTCGGCGTGCGCATCGTCTACTGCTGTATCCACCTTGAGGAGGATCGCCGGAAGATATACCAGGGCGTTCCCCGGTCGGTGCAAATCATCCCCAGTCTGACCGGCTATGTCGACGACCGCATGGTGGCAAAATTCGCCAAGCAAGCCACCCAAATCGGGCAGCGCGACATTGAGGTCGGCTATCGCTCGTTCAAGGCCAAGGCGCGAAATGGGCGCCTTGGCGTGCTGAAATGGCGAATCGCCGAAGTTTTCGATGAGGCCTGTCGGCGGCACGGCCTAAAAAGCGATATCTCGGTCGATCTCGCCGACGTCCTTACAGGTGCCGACTGGATTCGTTTTTTGGCTCGCAGTCGCTATCAGATCGGCGTCGAAAGCGGATCGAGCCTGCTCGACCCGGATGGCAGCATCATGCGGAGCTGCAATCGATACGAAGCCGAACATCCTGACGCGAGTTTTGAGGAGATCGAGTCACACTGTTTTTCCGGCCTTGATGAACGGATCAATGGCGCTGCAATTGGCCCACGCGTCTTCGAGGCCGCGATGGCTCGATCCTGCCAGATACTGGTGGAGGGCGAACACTCCGGCATCTTGCAAAAGGACCTCCACTACATCCCAGTGAAGAAAGATTTTTCAAACGTCGACGATGTCGTTCTTGGCCTCGGCAATGAAGAAAGGCGCGTTCGTATCGTGGAAGCCGCCTATCGGGATCTGATCCTGTCGCGCAGGTATCACTACGACGCCTATGTCGCGGCGTTCTTCGAGACCGCGCTAGCCGCCTTGGATCACGTTCCACGGCCTGACCGCTTCCGGGACAATTTCTGCCTCGTCTGGAACCGGCTGCAGGACTGGATCAACTGGCAGCGCCTGCCGCCTAAAGGTATACTTGGCGGGATTGTCAAAGGGTCGACCACCACGCGCACGGTCATGCAACTGATGGCGCAGCGCCTCAGGCGGGTGTTCGCCGCGATTGGTCCAAACTCTGGTGGCCGCAAAGGTTCGACTTAACAATCATGCCAAAACGGATTCTCTTCGCCGCCGGCTGCGAGCCTACGGCTGTCTATCGAATCATGCTTGAGGCGCGCGCCTTGGCAAGTCGCTACAGCGTCGATCTGCAGGGCTTGCGCATCGGCGATGCTCCACCGCCGCCCCTAGATGAAGCCAATCTGTCGATCGGCAGGGCTCCCTTGGCCCCGCTTCGTCGTGCGATGCCGGCCGCGATCTATCACTATACCCGCTACTGTGTCAGAAAACGGAAAATCGCCAATCTCTTCTGGCTCCTCGTTGCTCTTCTTTTCGGCCCGCTCCTGGCCCTGCCTATTCTGCTTGTCCTCTCCCCCGTCATCGCCTTTGTCGTTGCCAAGACCCTGCCGAGGGCCGCCAAAAGGTTATTGCGCGCCACCAAGGGGCTCGTCAGGCGCGCTATTCTTTCATTGCGGCGGGCGATTTACGCCTGGGTCGGCATCGCAATCAATCAAATAGCCAAACACTTCATCGCTCATGAAACCCTGAAATTTTCGGGCGCCGCTGAGAACGGCAACGGAGAAACAACGGCCATCGGTGCCTCAGTCGAGGCAGTCATCGCGAAGGCAGCGCAAGCGCGCGAGACGATTGAATCCATCCCCGAGTCAATGCCGTTCGCGTTTCCGGCTCCGGTCAGGGCCACCGAACTCACCGCCGAAGAGCTGATCCCTCTTGAAAAGAGGCTCGCACAGTTCGCGTTCGAGTTTCACCGCGCAACCGACGACTCCCTATCGCGGACCGGCGGGGCCTTCCAAACCTTTGCGCTACTTCGCATGTTCTTGAACCGCTCGCTATCACACTTCAATTATTGGTGTAAATCTGACAGCCATCCTGATGCGGTCCACGTCAAGGACTTGGACACACTTCTGTTTGGGTACCTTGTCTCAACGCTGACAGGCGCCAAGCTCGTGTACAATTTCTATGAGTATTTTCCCGTGATGTCTGTCAAAATGCCCCTCTGGGGGTCGACGCTCGCGGTGCTGTACGAGCATTTCCTGATTAAGAGAGCCACGCAAATCATCGCAGTCAACGATTCGATGGGTCATTTCGTCCGCAAGACACACAGGCTGGATCTTCCAATCCACAGCATCCCTAATGTCGATCCCACACCGCAACTCGACTCGGGCCCGGACTCCCATGTCCGCTCCCCCGTCCGCTTCATCTATCAGGGCCTCATGGCGCCGCAGCGGGGCCTCGAGGAGTTGATAATCGCATTCCAGGAGGTGGACGAGAGCAAGGCGGTGCTCTATGTCCGCGGCCCGGAGAACAAGTACGCCAACTACTGCAAGCTCTTGGCGAAAGTATGTGGATGCTACGATCGTTCTGTCGTCTTTACGGACCCCATTATCGGCCGCGAGACCTTTGCTGATTCGCTCGATGCGCTGCAACACTTCGACGTCGGATTTTGTGCTTATCATTCGCACAATCGAAACTACCTAATGTCTTGTCCACGTAAGCTCAGCCACTACACACACGCGGGCCTCATGATCCTGTCGAGCGAAATTCCCTTTGCAATGGACCTCTTGCAGGAATCGAACTGCGGCATGACGTTCGATATTTACGACAAAGAGTCTATCCAATCGGCCGTGGGGCGCTGTATCGACGATCCAGACTGGGTCGAACAGTGTAAGAAGAATGCCCTTGTCTATGCCAAGGAACACTACAATTGGGATCACTACCAACAGAAACTCTTGGCCATTTATGACGAGACCTTATGATCGAGGCGGCGGCCTACCCCTCGCTCGTCGGATCCGACAAAGAGGTCGGGTTGGATAGCGTTCAAGGAAAGACCGGCCTTTTGGCCATGGCCTTCAATTCCGGTGCGTTCGAACGCCTCGGCTGGCTGCGCCGCCACGTTCTCGAATGTCACTGACTGTTGGCCCACTAAGAGGGGCCGACCCTGCGCTCTAGGAACCACGGCCGCCGAATCGACGGTCACTTGAGCAGACGGCTCCGTGTCCGAACCCAGGACTCGCATGCGTTTGACTTGTGGGTTCTATTCTAAGAGAAGGCGATTTTACAACATGTGCGGTATCGCTGGGGTTGTCGACCTAAAGGGCCGGCCCATCACGAACCTGGATGCCAGGCTGCGGGTCATGGCGCGTTTGATCGCGCATCGCGGACCCGACGGCGAAGGCTTTTGGCGAAACGCCAATGGCAGCGCCGGTTTTGCGCATCGCCGGCTTTCGATCATCGATTTGAGCACGACGGGCGATCAGCCAATGGCGGCCGCGAACGGCACCACTCTGGTCCAGAACGGCGAGATCTACAACTACATCGAACTGCGCGAGGCCCTGGCGCCCAGTTGGTCCTTCAAGACCCAATCCGATACCGAAACCATCCTCGCGGCCTACGAAAAACACGGGGCAGACGGCGTCAACCAATTGCGCGGCATGTTCGCCTTCGCCCTGTGGGACGAGCGCTCGCAAAGCCTCTTCGCGGCGCGCGACCGGTTCGGCATCAAACCTTTCTACTACACGGTGGTCGAGGGGTGCTTCTACTTCGCCTCCGAGATCAAAGCCCTGCTGCCGTTCCTGCCGGCCGTCGAAACCGACGCTTCGGGTCTGGCGGAGTATCTGACCTTTCAGTACACCCTTGGCACCCACACCCTCTTCAAGGGCATCAAGCAGCTCTTGCCCGGGCACCAGATCGAAATCAAGAACGGCGATGTGCGGGTCAAGCGTTACTGGGACGTTCGCTACAATATCGATCACGAGCACAGCGAGCGCTACTTTGTCCGGCGCATCGAAGAGCTCATCCATGACAGCATCAAGGTCCACCTGCGCAGCGATGTTCCCGTGGCGAGCTACCTGTCCGGCGGGATCGATTCGAGCCTCATGGCGATCATGGCCTGCGAGGAGCAGGGCGGCGTTCTCTCGGGCTGTTACCACGGCACTTTTTTGGACCACCCGGGCTACGACGAAAGCCCCTATGCCCAGGCCGTCGCCGACAAGATCGGTGTCGAGCTCGACATTCTCGAGATCACCTCATCGGACTTTCAAGACAATATCGCCAAGGTCATCTATGCCCTCGATCAGCCGGTCGCGGGGCCCGGTTCCTTTCCCCAGTACATGGTCTCCAAGCGTGCCAGCGAACAGGTCAAGGTCATCCTGGGCGGACAGGGCGGCGACGAGATCTTCGGCGGCTACGCGCGCTACCTGGTGGCCTACTTCGAGCAGTGCATCAAGGCCGCCATAGACGGGACCTACAAGGACGGATCCTACGTCGTCACCGCGGAATCCATCATTCCGAATCTCCAGGTGCTGCACGAATACAAGCCGATGATGAAGGAGTTCTGGCGCGAGGGCCTGTTTGGCCCGTTGGACGATAGGTACTTCCGCCTGATCGACCGTTCGACCGACATGACCGATGAAGTCGACTGGAACGACCTCGACAAGGCGTCGGTCCAGGAGTCCTTCAAGACGATCTTCAACAACGCCGACAACGTGGGCAAGGAATCATACTTCGACAAGATGACCCATTTCGACTTCAAGTGCTTGCTGCCGGCGCTGCTTCAAGTCGAGGATCGAATGAGTATGGCCCATGGGTTGGAATCGCGCGTGCCGCTCCTGGATCACTCCCTGATCGAGTTCGTCGCGACGATCCCGGCCGACATCAAGTTCCGCGACGGCGAGGCCAAGACCTTGCTCAAGCACACCTTCGGGCAAAAATTTCCCACGGCCCTGCTTGAGCGGCGAGACAAAATGGGGTTTCCGGTGCCCCTCAAGGAATGGTATGCCGGCGATCTTCGCGACATGATCGTCGACATCTTCGGCTCGGAACGCGCGGGTGGGCGTCCCTACATGAACAGCAAGGCCGTTCTTGCGAATCTCGGCAAGGAGTCCCGTTTCTCGCGCAAGACCTGGGGCCTCCTCAGTCTCGAGCTATGGTATCAACAGTTCCACGACAGACATTGGCACTTCAAGGCATTGCTGGACGACACCGAATTGAACCGCCCGATCGCGGAGTCGGCACTGGCGGCCCACTGACATTGAACTGGAGACAAGAATGAAAGCCTTCGTGACAGGCGGCTACGGCATGGTCGGCTCGCATGTGATCGAACTCCTGCTCGGCCGTGGCGATGAAGTCGTCGCGATCGACAACTTCGCGACGGGACAAAAGTCCAATCTCGGGGACCACCCCAAGCTCACACTGGTGGAAGCCTCCATCGCCGATCGCGATTGCGTCGATCGGTGGATCGGCGACTTCAAGCCGGACCTCCTGATCCACACCGCGGCATCCTACAAAGATCCCGAGGATTGGTACAACGATACCCTGACCAACGCCGTCGGCGGGGCCAATCTCGTCAAGGCGGCCAAGGAGCACCAGGTCGGGCGCTTCATCTACTTCCAGACCGCGCTCTGCTACGGGGTCAAGCCGCTGGAGCAGCCGATCACACTGGACCACCCCAAGCGGCCCGGGAACTCCAGCTATTCCATCTCGAAGACCGCCGCCGAAGACTTCCTGGAGCTATCGGGCATCGACTACGTGACCTTCCGCCTGGCCAATGTCGTGGGACCGCGCAATGTCAGCGGCCCACTACCGATTTTTTACCAGCGTCTGTCCCAGGGCAAACAGTGCTTCGTCACCGAGGCGCGGCGCGATTTCGTTTTCGTGAAAGATCTGGTCAACGCGGTGATCAAGGCGAGCAATGGCACCGGGCAGGGCGCCTATCACTTTTCGTCCGGCAAGGATATCGCCATCAAGGAACTCTATGACGCGGTGGTCGAGGCCATGCGCTTGAACGAGTATCCCGAACCCGATATCCGGCCCCTGGGTGAGGACGATGCGCCAACGATCCTCCTGGATCCTTCGCGGACCTTTGCCGATTTCGGCCCAATCGAGTTCACGCCCTTGGCGCAGATCGTCGAGGAAACCGTCCAGTTCTATGAACAGCACGGGGCCGCCGGCGGCTACACCCATCTGAAGCACAACGACTGATCACGGCCCACGGGACGGACAAATGAAAATCCTAATCACCGGCGGCGCCGGCAGCCTCGGGGTCAACCTCGTCGAACGGTTTCTGACCCAGGGGCACGATCTCTTCGTGATCGACAATTTTGCGACCGGCCATCGCGAGGCCCTGCCGGACGTCGCCCTGCGCGAGGGCTCGATCGCCGACGCCACTCTAGTCCGGGACTGCTTCAAGCAGTTTCGGCCCGACATCGTCGTGCACAGCGCAGCGGCCTACAAAGACCCCGACGACTGGCGGGAGGACTGTGCCACGAACGTGACCGGCACCATCAACGTCGTCGAGGCGGCAAAGGATGCCGGCGTCGCCCGCTTGATCAATTTCCAAACCGCGCTCTGCTACGGCCGCCCGACCGAGGTCCCGATTCCGGTCCGGCATCCGACCCGGCCCTTCACCAGCTATGGCATCTCCAAGACGGCGGGCGAGGCCTACCTCGCTCTCTCTGGACTGCCCTGTGTGTCCTTCCGGCTGGCCAACATCGTCTGCCCGCGGCTGTCGATCGGACCCCTCCCCACATTTTACAAGCGCCTGAAGGAGGGGAAGTCCTGCTTTTGCAGCGACACGGTGCGGGACTTCCTGGACATCGAGGATTTCTTCGTCCTGATGGACCTCGCCATGGCAGAGGGCGCCCCACAGGGCGTGTTCAACGTCTCAACCGGCGAAGGTCACAGCATCAAGGACGTCTTCGATCTGGTGGTCGGCCATCTCGGCATCGAGTTGACGGAACCGGTGCCGATACTGGCGCCCGGCGATGACGACGTTCCCGCCGTCGTGCTCGATCCGAGCGTAACGGAAGAGGCGTTCGGCTGGCAGGCCAAGATCGGCTTCAAGGACTCTCTCGAGCGCATGCTGGCCTGGTATGACAAGTTTGGTGTTCATCAGGTGTACAGCCACCTCGCGGCGCCGGCTTCCTGAGCCGCGGTCGAGAGGAAACCCCATGCACAGCTTTCCCGGTTTCGAGAACAAGAAGATCCTGGTTGTCGGCGGCGCCGGATTTGTCGGCAGCAACCTCTGCCACGCCTTGCTCGCCTGGTCGCCCCGCGACGTCATCGTCGTCGATAACCTGCTGTCCTCTCACCCCGCCAACCTGCCCGACACCAAAGCGCTGACCCTTGTTTGCGGATCGATCACCGACGACCGCATCTTGGAGGCGCTGCCGGCCGATCTCGACTACGTCTTTCATCTGGCCTGCTATCACGGAAACCAGTCGTCCATCCACGACCCGCTGGCCGACCACGCGAACAACACCCTGACCAGCCTCAAGCTGTTTTCCCATCTGAGCCGCTTCAAACACCTCTCAAAGGTGGTCTATGCGGCGGCCGGCTGCGCGGTCGCGGAGAAGACCTTCGACAAGGCCGCGGCAACGACGGAGGACGCACCGGTTTCGCTCTATCACGACAGCCCCTATTCGATCTCCAAGCTGATCGGCGAGCTCTACGGCAACTACTTCTTTCAACACGACGGCCTGCCGGTCGTGAAGGCGCGCTTTCAGAACGTTTACGGACCGCGCGAGATTCTCGGTGCCGGACGGTGGCGAGGCACACCGCATACCGTCTGGCGCAATGTCACCCCGACCTTCATCTGGAAGGCCTTGCGGCAGGAGGCCTTGCCGCTCGACAATGCCGGACGGGCGAGCCGCGACTTTATCTTTGTCGAGGATATGGCGCGCGGCCTCATGTGCTGCGCGCTCGCCGGAGAGCCAGGTGAGATCTACAACCTCGCCTCGGGCGTCGAGACGAGCATTCTCGAGTTGGCGACCGCCATCAACGAGGTGACCGCCAACCCGACGCCCTTCGATCTGCGGCCGCCCCGGGATTGGGATCGCTCGGGCATGCGGTTCGGCTCGACCGTGAAGGCCAAGGCGCAAATCGGCTTCGAGGCTCGCGTTCCCCTGCGCGAGGGTATCGAGCGAACCGTGGCTTGGACCCAGGACCAGCATGCGCTGATCTCGGCCTGCATCGCTCAGCACGACTACTTCATGACCAGGCAGGCCTGAAGGACCGATGGCCAGGAAAATTCTGACCATCGTCGGGGCGCGTCCGCAGTTCATCAAGGCCGCCGCCGTCAGCCGTGCCTTGGCCCAGGCACCGGCCTTGAAAGAAGTGCTGGTTCATACCGGCCAGCACTTCGACCCCTCGATGTCGGACATCTTTTTTACCGAACTGGCGATCCCCGCACCGGCCTACAACCTCGATATCCACGGCGGCGGCCATGGCGTCATGACGGGGCGCATGCTGGAAGCCCTGGAGACCGTGGCGGAGCGCGAAAAGCCCGCCCTTGTGATGATCTACGGCGACACCAACTCCACGCTGGCCGGCGCCCTGGTCGCCGCCAAGCTGGGGATTCCCGTGGCCCACGTGGAGGCCGGTCTCAGGTCCTTTAACCGCGCCATGCCAGAGGAAATCAATCGGGTCCTGGCCGACCATGTCAGCAACCTGCTGTTCTGTCCAACGACGGCATCGGTGGCGAATCTGGCCCGCGAAGGCATCACCAAGGGCGTCCACCACGTCGGCGACGTGATGTACGACGCCACCCTTCATGCCAAGGCACGGGCCGAGGCCGGCTCAACGATCCTTTCGGACCTTGGCCTCTCATCGGAGGGATTCGCCCTGGCGACTCTGCATCGCGCCGAAAACACCGATAGCGAGGCGACGCTCGGCGCAGCGCTCGCGTGGCTGAAGGCGGCCGCCACGGAGCGTCCGATCGTGCTTCCGCTGCATCCGCGCACGCGCCAGGCCGCCGCGCGTTTCGGGCTCGACTTTGCCGGCCTCACGGTTTGCGAGCCGGTCGGCTACCTGGACATGGCGCGGCTCTTGTCCGCCGCGGCCGCCGTTTTCACCGATTCAGGCGGCCTCCAGAAGGAAGCCTACTTCCACCGCAAGCCCTGCGTTACGCTGCGCTCGGAAACCGAATGGGTCGAAACCATCGCGGCCGGCTGGAACCGCCTCTGGACCACGCCAGACTACGAGCCGCGCCGGGATATCGACGAGTACGGGGCGGGCGACAGTGCCGGCGCGATCGTCGCGCACCTTGGTTTGTGATCCACACGCCCACCCGTTTGTGAGCCACATGCCCGCCCTATGGTCGGGGAACAGGCTGTTTCACCCGATAGGCTGGCGCCACAACCCAGCCTCGGTTCCGACCCGCCGCTGCCTTCAGGCCTTCACCACCTTCGCTGACGCCGCCTCGCCAAACGCCTCGATGTTGCGCGTGTCGACTACGGTTCGCACGGATTCGGACAGCAAAGCATAATCGACGCCATCGTGATCGGTGCAGATCACCGCACAGTCGAAGGACGACAAGACCTCGCGCGTCCATTCGACCGCGGCCCGGCCGGCCAGGGTCCCGTGTTCGCGCGACGGCGGGATAACCGGAATAAAGCGATCGTGGTAGCCCACTATCGCCCCCAGACCCTCCAGGCGTTCGATGATCTCCAAGGACGGACTCTCGCGCATGTCATCGACATTTTTCTTGTAGGCGAGGCCCACCACTAGAACCCGGGCATCCTTCAGTGCCTTGCCCTGATGGTCGTTGAGCGCATCGCTGATCGCGCGGACAACATGACCCGGCATGGCTTTGTTGACCTCGCCGGCCAGCTCGATGAAGCGGGCGTTCATATCGAACTCGCGCGCCTTCCAGGACAGATAGAAAGGGTCGATGGGAATGCAGTGGCCACCCAGGCCCGGGCCGGGATAGAAGGCCATGAAACCGAAGGGCTTCGTCTTGGCCGCCTCGATCACCTCCCAAACGTCGATTCCCATTTGCTGGTAAATCAGCTTCAACTCGTTGACCAGGGCAATATTGACGGCACGAAATATGTTCTCCGTCAGCTTCACCGCCTCGGCGGTCTTGGCGTTGCTGACCGGCACTACCCTCTCGGTTACTTCCCGGTAGAGCCGTGTGCCCGCCGCGCGTGCCGCCTCCGAGCCCGCGCCGAGGACCTTTGGGATCGTGGCCGTTTCGAAATCGGGATTGGCCGGGTCCTCCCGCTCGGGCGAATAGACGAAGAGGAAGTCGTCGTCGCAGCGCAGTCCCGAAGTCTCCAGAATCGGGACCAGCAGCTCGTCGCAGGACCCGGGGTAGGTCGTCGACTCGAAAGACACCAGCTGGCCCTGCCGCAGATAGCTCGCGATGGTCCTGGCGGTACTCTCGACGAAGGACATGTCGGGGTCGCGCTGCCGGGTCAAGGGCGTCGGCACGCAGATGATCAGGGCGTCGGCTTCGCCCAGCCGCTCCATCGCCACGGTCGCCTGAAAACGACCGCTCGCCAGAGCCTGGCCGATCTGCTCATCGGTGAAGTGCCTGATGTAGGACTGTCCGCCATTGAGCGCGGCGACCTTTGTCTCGTCGACATCGAAGCCGATCACTTTTTGACCGGCCCGGCAGAATGCCAGAGCCAGCGGCAAACCGACATAACCCATGCCGATCACGCCGATGACCGCCGTCTTGGCATCGAGGCGACCAATCAATTGGTCGCTGAACCCTGTCACCCCTTCATGGGTCGCCATCGCCCTGATCGTCCTCTCCTGCGCCATGCCACAACTTAGTCTCGCCACGCTCGACCGACGTCGGCTGCCAACGTCGGCCGCCTAGGATAGCTCTTCCAAGCGGTCAGCCGCGACCTCGCGGTAGCGCTTGCCGCTGTGGGGGCAGACAAGATCGTCGCCCAGCACTTCGCCCGCGGCGGACACCCAGCCGATTCGCTTGGCCGGAACGCCGGCCATCAACGCGTAGTCCGGCACGTCCCTGGTCACGACCGCGCCTGCCGCTATCATGCAATAGGCGCCCAGCGTGTTGCCGCAGACAATCGTCGCATTGGCGCCGATCGCGGCACCCTTGCGCACCAGCGTCGGCACGTAGGGCTTTTTATGCCCGGTCCCGGTCCGCGGGTTCCGGTCGTTGGTGAAGACGCAGGATGGCCCGCAAAAGACTTTCTCTTCCAAGGTCACGCCGTCGTAGAGGCTGACGTTGTTCTGAATTCGGCAACCGTCGCCGAGGCTGACGTTGGGACCGACCATGACATTCTGTCCCAGGCTGCAGTCGCGCCCGATGGTCACGTTCGGCAGGACGTGACAGAAGTGCCAAATCGCGGTGCCGGCGCCGATGCTGCAAGGCTCGTCGACATAGGCACTTTCATGAATGCGCACTTCGGGAAAGCGTTCTGAAAGCCCGGACCCGCCCTTCGTCATCCGACAACGTCCTTCATGCTGTGATCCAGAGCGCCCTGGGCCGCCGCCAAGACCTGCAGGACGCGAAGCCCCTCTTCGCCGTCGGTCGGCGGCGCTTTCCGTGTCTCGATCGCGGTCAGAAACTGCCGGCATTCGATCTTCAGCGGCTCGTCCTGCGCGACCTCGATGGCCTCGCCTTCTGCCGGACGCGCAAGGACCTGGCCATTGGCGCGATCGATGACGTGTCGATAGATCACCAGCTTGTCCCGCCAGGCCTGCCGATCATCGAACACCGCCATGGCCTGGGTCCCGACCACGACAAGCTTTTGCTCCTTGAAGGGATTGAGCCATGAAACCTGGATCCGGGCGCGCAAGGCACCGGGAAAACCCAGATGCACCGTGGTCACGTCGGCTATCGCCGGATTGACATAGGCCGAACCCTCCGCCGTGACCCGGTCCGGCACAACCCCGGCCAGGGCCAAGATCATGGAGATGTCATGCGGCGCAAAGCTCCAGAGCACGTTCTCCTCGCTGCGAATCTTACCAAAGTTCAAGCGGTTGGAATAGAGATGCCGCAGGGCGCCCAGTTGGCCGCCGTCGACCATTTCCTTCAATGCGCGAAACACGGGATGATACTGCAGCAGATGCCCGACCATGAGAATTCTTTGCTCGTCCCGGGCAAGATCACACAGCGCCTGGCCGTCGGCGACCTTCACTGCCAGGGGCTTTTCCACGAAGAGGTCCTTGCCGGCGCGAAGCGCCTCGGTCGCCAGTGCGGCATGCAAGACTGCCGGCGCGGCGATGGCGACCCCTTTGACAGTGTCGTCTGCAAGCAGGGCCTCCCAGGTCCGCGCCGGGACACCGTGGTTGTCAGCCATGGCCCGTGCGACGGCCGGGTCTGGGTCGCTGACCGCTGCCAGCGCGCCCAGGTCGGCGAAATTGCGCACCAGGTTCTTGCCCCAATAGCCACAGCCGACAACAGCGACCGAAGGGCCCGTTGCGCCAGAAGACAAGGAACCGGGGTCAGAGGCAATCATGGCGCCCAAGATTAATGACAGGAATGGTAATGGCCATTAGCGGGAAGCGGCGTTTTGACGCGCCAGGGGAAGCCTGAAAGAACGCGCGGACAAGACCACAGACACCGGACTGAAACAAGGTCATTTTCCGCCGCGGGCCTGGCCCGGCGCGGCCCCGGCATCCCCGGCGAGCCCACCAGCGGCCCCTGCGATCTTCGCTGTCGAGACCGAGAGACCATTGAAGGTGGCGACGAGGCAAAGCAAGGCAAGCCATTGCCCCTGCCATAGGCCAAAGGCGGTCATGGCCACCGCCAAGGCAGCCCCAAGACTGGCGACCGCCGCGGCGCGCGCAGGCGGCGCCAAAGCCCCGAGAGGCCGCAGCAGGGCCCAGAGGATCAGACCGGCAAGGCCGAGGCCCACGGCACCAAGATCGAGCAGCAGCTCCAGGGCGGCGTTGTGCGGGTGAAGCGGCACCACCGGTCGGTCGTTCGGTCTGGCCTCGACCTCGGCCTGACTAGTGGCCTGCGACCGGTAGGGCGCGGCGCCGAAGTTCGGCAGGTTCCGCGCGGCATCGAAACCCCACCCGGACAGCGGTTTCTCGACGACGCGCTCGGCCACGAACTCCCAAAGATGGACCCGGTAGCGCGAGTTGTTCGCCAGCCACTTGGCGTCGGCGAGGCCCGCCGCGCCCAGACCCAGGGCCAGCGGCACCGCGCCCAGACCGGCGGCCAGCAAAAGCACCAGGGTCAGCGGCCGCCAAACCGCCGGTCGGGCCCACAACAGCAGAAAGACTAAAGCGCCGGCCAGCCAGGCCAAAACGGCGGCACTGCTTTCCATCACCAGCAGAAATGGCAGCAGGGCGGCAGGCAGCAGGAGCGCCGATTTGGTGTGTCCGCGACCCAGCAGGACACCGACCAGAGGCCAGACCAGAATAGCGAAGGCGGTCATGCCGCGGTTGAAGCGGATCTTGTAGTGATAAAAGTCGGCGGCCTCGCCCTTGACCGCGGTGAGCAAGGGAAATCCGAGGGCCGTCTCCACCGCTGCCAGCGCGAAGGCCAGGAGGAACCCAACCAAGAGCCAAGTCGCGGCTTCCTGACGCGCACGCCGGTCGAGCGGCCGCAGCAGCGCAAAGAGATAGAGGCCGAGCCCGAGAAGCGCCAGAGCGCGCAGCAACCGGAGCGCAGCCTCGCCCGGGGTTTCGACCCAGATCAGGCTCGCCGCGGCCCACAGTGCGAAGAGGCCCAAGGACAGAGCGACGCCGCGCGGCGGCCAAGGCAGACGACGCCAGGCCCAGAGCCACGCCAAAAGGCTGCAAGCCACGGCCAGCGCCAGCAGAACCACGACCCCCTTGGGCGCCAGGAGCGCGACGCCAGGCAGCAGCCCAAAGAGCAGACAGACCGTCGGGCGCAATAGTCCCATGGCCCTATTGTCTTGTGCCGACAGATCCTTTGCCAGGGGTTGGTCAGACGCCATCATCGATACGCACCGACGGCCCTCCGCAGCGCCACCGGGCCTTGGGAGACCGGGCCTTGGGAGACCGGGAAATCAGGCCGCCCAGCGCCGATAGAGCGCGCCAGACAGGCTGCCCAGACAGGCCCAGAACAAGGCGGCCATGACCAGGGAAGCCGCGACGAAATGGGCCGCGAGCTCCGGCGGTACCGACCCCGCCCCCTCGCCATGGGGCGCCGGCAGCGCGACCGGCGCGATCAGCAGGAGCCCGCCCAGAACCCGCCACAGGAGCCCGCGGCCAAAGGCGATCAAGGCAAGCGCAACCGCCGTGGCCAAGGCGACGCCGATCCAAAGGGCCTGGCGCAGGCCGAGGTCCGCCGCCGCCGCGCCGGGCAGCTCCGGCGGCAGAACTAACGCCGGCGCCAGAGCAAAGGCGGCAAAGCCGCCGAGCCCCCAGAGCAGACCCTTGCGCCAATCGAGCTCGCGCCCGGAAAAAGCATAGCCGGCAACCAGCAGCAGGCCATAGCCGAAACCGGTCAGCACATTGGTCATCCAAGTGAAGGCCTTGCGTTCCAGGCCGTCGTCCGGCGCCCAGGCCGCCGCATCATGATCGTGATCATGGCCGTCGCCCGCGCTGGCCGTGTCGCCATGACCGTGGCCGACCTCGAAGGCCTCCGCCTGATAGATCAGCGGCGTGACCTTGGATTCCTGGACCAGGGAGGCGAAAAGGCCGGCCGCGATGCCCGCGACCACGGCCACGGCGAGCAATCGCGTGATCATGGCAAAACCGTCAGTGGCAGGGGAAGGAGAAGCCGTGGCGTCCGTCATGGGCCGCGTTGTGCAGAGTTGCGCTCTGCGCAAAACCGACGCCCCAGATAACGAAGACACCCAGCAGCGCGGCACAGAGACCGGCGGTCACGCGGCTTTGAACGCTCGCCAAGGAGGAAGTCTTTACCGAGGCCTTTGTCTGCATGCCGCTGATCCTTGCAAATATACCCAGGGACCGACCCAAGCCGCGATCCCCAGTCCCATTGTGATGGGCGTATTAAACCGGATTCGAGGTGGGATGCAAGGCATTCAGGACGTCGCAAAGAATCCCATTTGCGTCACTTTCGGAGCAGAGCGGCGAGGCTGTTTCATGCGCAGACTTTTCATGCGACACACAGGCTTGGCTCCTCTATGGTCCGGCCCCCGTCGGCAGTTTCGATCAGGCGTCCGACAGACCGAGGAGTGCGAGGAATCATGCAGCAACCACAGAAGATACCGGCGACCGTTATCACGGGTTTCCTCGGTGCCGGAAAGACCAGTGCCATTCGTCACCTCCTGAGCCACGCGAACGGCAAACGCCTGGCCCTCATCATCAACGAGTTCGGCGACCTTGGGGTCGATGGCGAGATCGTCAAGAGCTGCGGTATCGAAGGCTGCGACGAGGAAGACGTGCTGGAGTTGGCCAATGGCTGCATCTGCTGCACCGTGGCCGACGACTTTCTGCCGACCATTCAGGGTCTTCTGGAGCGCGAAACCCCGCCCGACCATATCGTGATCGAGACTTCGGGTCTGGCGCTGCCCAAGCCGCTGGTCAAGGCCTTCGGCTGGCCCGAGGTGCGGACCCGGGTGACGGTCGACGGCGTGATCGCCATGGTCGACGGTCCGGCGGTCGCCGACGGTCTCTTCGCCAGCGATCCGGCCGCGGTCGAGGCCCAACGCCAGGCCGATGAGATGCTCGATCACGACAGCCCGCTGGAAGAGCTCTTCGAGGAGCAGCTCGGCTGCGCCGACCTGGTGGTTCTGAACAAGACCGACCTGCTGGCGGACAAGGACCTGACTCGGGTCCTGGGCGAGCTAAAGGACCACCTGCGGCCCGGCGTACGGGTCGTGCAGGCGCGCGACGGCGCGGTCGACCCCGGCATCCTGCTCGGTCTGCTGGCGGCGGCGGAAGACGACCTGGACAGCCGGCCCTCGCACATCGACGCTGCCGGCGAGCACGACCACGACGACTTCACCTCCTTCACCCTGCCGCTCGCCGAACTGGCCGAACCCGCCGCATTGAACCGGGTCCTGCTGCCGCTGATCGAGAACCACTGTATCCTGCGGGTCAAGGGATTCGCGGCCGTGGCCGGCAAGGACATGCGCCTGGTGGTGCAGGGTGTCGGCCGGCGGCTGCAGAGCTATTACGACCGGGCCTGGAGCACGGGAGAAGCGCGCCAGGGACAGTTGGTGGTGATCGGCGAGACCGGCCTGGACGAAGCCGCGATCCGTCTCGCCCTGGCCGGCTAACGCGCTCCGGCGGCGCGACGAGTAGGTCGCTATGCACCTTTTACAGGCCCAACCTGGCGGCATCGCGGACGGTGCCGAGGCGGTCGACCTGGGCCAGAGCCCGGGCGAGATCGTCGTGCTCAGCGCCGCCGATAGCGAGCTGGCGAGCCTGGCCGGCGCGCGGGCGCAACTGGGCAGGGGCTATCCGGACCTGCGTCTCGCCAACTTGATGCAGCTCAGCCACAACCTCTCGGTCGACCTCTATGTCGACGAGATCGTCGCCCAGGCCAAGTTGGTGGTGGTGCGCCTGCTGGGCGGCACCAGCTACTGGCCCTACGGGGTCGAGCAGATCGCCGCGGCCTGCCGCGCCGCCGGGATCGGGATCGCCTTCCTGCCCGGCGACGACCAGCCCGACGCCGAACTGGCGGCCAACTCCAGCCTCGGCCGCGAGGCCTATCACCGGCTTTGGCAGTACTTGATGCAGGGCGGTCCGGACAACGCCCGGGGCTTCCTGCTTTATGCCGCCGAGCTGATCGGGCGCAGCGAAGGGTTGGGTGAGAGCTGGATCGAGCCCAAACCGCTGCTGCGCGCCGGGATCTACTGGCCGGGCGCCGTCGAGCCCGGGCTCGAGGATCTGCGCCGGCACTGGCAGGCCGATGCGCCGGTCGCCGCCATCGTCTTCTACCGGGCCCTGCTGCAGGCCGGTAACCTGGCAGCCGTCGATGCCCTGATCGCGGCGCTCCAGGCCGAGGGCATCAACCCCCTGCCGCTCTTCTGCGCCAGCCTGAAGGAGGCGCTGTCGGCCGAGACGGTCAGCGAATTGCTGCGCGAGAGCGGCGCCGGCCTGGTCCTGAACGCCACTGGCTTTGCCGTCTCCAGCCCCGGCCAGGCGCGCCGGGACACGCCCTTCGACATCTGCCCCGGCCCGGTGATCCAGGTGATCTTTTCGGGTGGCACCGAGGCGGCCTGGGCCGAGGGCACCCGCGGGCTTTCGGCCCGCGATATCGCCATGAACGTGGCCCTGCCAGAGGTCGACGGCCGCCTGCTGTCGCGCGCGGTCTCCTTCAAAAGCGAGGCCCGCTTCGACGCGGCGACCCAATGTCCCATCGTCGCCTACGCGCCGCGCGCCGACCGAATCGCTTTCGTCGCCCGCCTGGCCGCCGCCTGGCTCGCCCTGGCCGCGACCCCGGCCGCCGCGCGGCGCGTCGCCATCGTCCTGGCCAACTACCCCAACAAGGACGGACGTCTCGGCAACGGTGTCGGCCTCGACACCCCGGCCGGCACCCACGAGGTTCTGAAGGCTTTGCAGGAAGCGGGCTATGACACCGGACCGCTGCCGGCCGACGGTCAGACCCTGATCGAACGGCTCGCGGCGGGCCCGACCAACGCTCTGGAGGCGCGCGCGCAAAAGCCCGGCGGCATTGCCTATCCCCTGGCGGCCTACGAGGCCTTTTTCGCCGGCTTGCCGGTCGCCCTTCGGGAGGCCGTCACCGCGCGCTGGGGCGCCCCGCAGTCCGACCCCTTCGTCATCGGGGAGGCTTTTCGCCTGGCCGCTTTTGCCCTCGGCCGGGTGATCGTCGGCCTGCAACCGGCGCGCGGCTACAATATCGATCCCACCGCCAGTTATCACGACCCCGACCTGGTGCCGCCGCACGGCTATCTCGCCTTCTATGGCTGGCTGCGCGAGACGCAGCAGGTCCAGGCGGTGATCCACATGGGCAAGCACGGCAATCTGGAATGGCTGCCCGGCAAGGCCCTGGCGCTTTCCGAGACCTGCTTTCCCGAGGCCCTGCTGGGCCCGCTGCCGCACATCTATCCCTTCATCGTCAACGACCCCGGCGAGGGCACCCAGGCCAAGCGGCGCAGCCAGGCGGTGATCGTCGACCACCTGACGCCGCCCCTGACCCGGGCGGAGAGCTATGGCCCACTGGCCGATCTGGAAGCACTGGTCGACGAGTATTACGAGGCCGCCGGCGTCGACCCGCGACGGCTCAAGCTGCTGCGCGAAGAAATCCTGGCGCTCAGCGCACGCATCGGCCTGGACCAGGACTGCGGAATCGCGCCGGGCGAAAGCCCCGACGCGGCGCTGGGCAAGCTCGACAACTATCTCTGCGAGCTGAAGGAGCTTCAGATCCGCGACGGCCTCCATATCTTCGGCCGCGCGCCCGAGGGCGACCTCTTGACCGGGCTGCTGGTGGCGCTGACCCGCCTGCCGCGCAACAGCGGGCACGACGGCGACCAGTCGCTGCTGCGCGCCCTGGCCGGCGACCTCGGCCTGGAGGGTTTCGATCCGCTGGACACGACCCTGGGCGCACCCTGGCAGGGCCCGCGCCCGGCGGTCCTGGCGGATCTGGGGGAGGGCGCCTGGCGCACCGGCGGCGACACCCTGGAGCGGTTGGAGGAACTGGCCGCCGACCTGGTGGCCCGGCGCCGCGAACCGGGGCCCGAATGGCGCCGCACCCAGGCGGTCCTGGCCGCCATCGACAGCGGACTGCGGCCAGACGTCGAACGCTCCGGCCCGGCTGAGATCGCCGGCCTCCTGACCGCGCTGGAGGGGCGGTTCCTGGAACCCGGGCCCTCCGGTGCGCCCAGCCGCGGCCGGCCCGACGTGCTGCCGACCGGGCGCAATTTCTATTCCGTCGACATTCGCAGCGTGCCGACCCCGGCGGCCTGGACTCTGGGCTGGAAATCCGCCGGGCTGCTGGTCGAGCGCTACCGCCAGGAGGAGGGCGCCTGGCCGCGACGCCTGGCGCTCTCGGCCTGGGGCACCGCCAACATGCGCACCGGCGGCGACGACATCGCCCAGGCATTGGCCCTGATGGGGGTGAGGCCGACCTGGGAGACCGCCTCGCGCCGGGTCACCGGCTTCGAGATCATGCCGCTGTCGCTGCTCGACCGGCCGCGGGTCGACGTGACCCTGCGGGTTTCCGGGTTTTTTCGCGATGCCTTCCCCAGCCAGATCGACCTGTTCGATTCCGCCGCCCGCGCGGTCGCCGCCCTGGCCGAGCCCGAGGCCTCGAATCCCCTGGCCGCCCGGGTCGCCGCCGACAGCGCCCAACTGCAGGCCCAAGGCTGTTCCGCCGAGCTCGCATCCCAGCGCGCCGGCTACCGGGTCTTCGGCTCGAAGCCCGGTGCCTATGGCGCCGGCCTCCAGGCGCTGATCGACGAACGCGGCTGGGAGGCCGAGGACGATCTGGCCCGAGCCTACCTCGCATGGGGCGGCTATGCCTACGGCGCCGGCAGCGAGGGCAAGCCGGAACAAGCGCTTTTCGAGGCCCGGCTCGGCGCCGTCGAGGCCGTGGTCCACAATCAGGACAACCGCGAGCACGACCTGCTCGATTCCGACGACTACTACCAGTTCGAAGGCGGCCTCGCGGTCGCCGTGCGGCATCTCTCGGGGCAGGCGCCCCGGGTCTTCCACAACGACCACTCGCGCCCGGAAAGCCCCAAGATCCGCAGCCTGGAGGAGGAGATCGCCCGGGTCGTCCGGGCCCGCGTGGTCAATCCGAAGTGGATCGCCGGGGTCATGCGCCACGGCTACAAGGGCGCCTTCGAGATGGCCGCCACGGTCGACTATCTCTTTGCCTTCGCCGCCACCGCAAGGGCGGTCAAGGATCACCATTTCGAAGCCGTCTACGAGGCCTACCTGGAAGACCCGGCGGTGCTGGCGTTCCTCAGGGACAAGAACCCGGCGGCGCTGAAGGAGATGGCCGAGCGTCTGCTGGAAGCCCAGAGCCGCGGGCTCTGGCGGGCCCGCTCCAACTCGGCCGGGGAAAACCTGCGGTCCCTGGCAGCCGGCTAGATTAGGGCTCGAAACCCTCAAAGGCAGCATCGAAATCCGCCACCCAGCGCGACAAGGGCGGGCGATTCTCGGTGATATCGCCGGCGGACCAGAGGATCCGCTTGCGGTCCATCGCGTGGGTCACCTCGTTGTCGGGACAGAGAATATAGAAATCGCCGCGCTCCAGGGCCGCGAACATAAAGTCGGCGACCCGCTCCGGCGGCCAGGCGCCGCGCTGCTGTTGCTGGGTGCCAATGCTGGTCCAGCCGGGGATCAGCAGGTGGGCGCTGACCTGGCAGCGCTCGGTGTTGCGCAGCGTGTGCTGCAAGGCCTCGCTGTAGGTCTTGAGCGCGGCCTTGGTGATGTTGTAGGCAACATTGCCCGGCGGGTTGGTGATGCCCTGCTTGGAGCCGCTGTTCACCACCATGGCCGGCAGTCGCTCGTCGAGCATCGCCGGCAGGAAGGCGCGCACGCCATTGACGACCCCCCAGAAGTTGACCGCCATGGCCTGCTGCCAGTCCACGGGGTCGGCCCAGAGGTCGCCGCCGACGCGGGTGACCGCGTTGTTCATCAGCAAGGAGACGGGCCCGAGGCGATCGGTGACGGCCACCTGCAGAGCCTCCAGCTCGCCTGGCTGGGCGACATCGGTGGCGGCGGCCATGACGTCGTCGCTGCCCCCTGGCGCGACCTCCGCGACGGCGGCGCGGGCGGCCTCCAGGGTCTCGCCGGCCAAGTCGGCCAGGCAGACCATCATGCCGCGCGCGGCGGCGCGCTTGCAGACCGCGAGGCCGATGCCGCTGGCCGCCCCGGTGACCACCGCCACGCGGCCCCGCTCGAAGATCTTCGGTGTTCTGGCCTTGGCCATGGCTCGTCCTTTCCGCTCCGCTGCGTCGCCATTCTAGGTCAGGTCCGCCTCGGTCGTGCAAGTCGGGGTCGGTGATAGGCTGGTTCCCTCACCGCCAGCCATGTTACGACAGGCGCCACAGGGAAGCGACGGAGACAGGCGCCATGAGCGATGAGACGGCGAGCAGTGAAGCGGCGAACGGCGAGGACCCTTTTGCCCGGGCCAATGAAAAGTCGCGCAACCGCAAGGCGGCGCGCGACAAGATGCTGGCCGACAAGACGGTGGAAAAAGGCCTCCTGATCGTCCACACGGGCAAGGGCAAGGGCAAATCGACCGCCGCCTTCGGACTCGCGGCGCGGGCCGTGGGCAACGGCATGAAGGTCGGCGTGGTGCAGTACGTCAAGGGCAAGTGGGAGACCGGCGAGCGCCAGGTGCTGGAACATTTCCCCGATCAGGTCGAGATCCGCACCATGGGCGAGGGCTTCACCTGGGAGACCCAGGACAAGGCCCGCGACATCGCCGCCGCCCAGGCCGCCTGGGAGGTCTCCAAGGCCATGATCGAGGCCAGCCGTGGCGACGATCCGAAATTCGACATGGTGATCCTCGACGAACTCAACATTGTGCTGCGCTACGACTACCTGGCGCTGGACGAGGTTGTCGCCACGCTTGGGGCCCGTCCGGCCAGGCTCCACATCGTGGTCACCGGGCGCAACGCCAAGCCGGAGTTGATCGAGGCCGCCGACCTGGTCACCGAGATGACCCAGATCAAGCACCCCTTCCGCGAACAGAACGTCAAGGCCCAAAAGGGCGTGGAGTTCTAATCCAGGCAAAGCGGTGACCCCCGAGAGCCCGAGGCGCCTCCGCCGACTCCGCTTCGATCGACCTTGAAGGGGCCGGCGACTCACCCGGCTAAACAAAATCTTAGGGTTTGTTATCGACAGTTCCGCAATCTCCAATTCTGGAAATTCGGGAAAGATCGATCATGGCGTTTCTCTACAGCAGCACCGAGTACGGAGAGGAGAAAGGCGGCGCCGTGCGGCTGCTCGGCGCCCTTTGCATGCTCGTCGGCCTGTTCTTGATGATCTTGAGCGTGGAAGAAACTTTCGCACGTCTAGACTGGTTCGGAGGCCCCAACGCAACGGCGCCCGGTGTGGTGAAAAAACTCGATCTCTCCCGTACGACCGCGGTGGTCTTTCACACGCCAACGAATCTGAAGGTCGAGTTTCGCCCCGGTACCCTGGTCGACCCGCCGCGCTATGGACACCCCTACCTCAACGGCGAGCGGGTAACCGTGGCCTATGACAATCCTTCCGGCTCCGGTGGCATGATCCTCGACAATCGGGAATGGGTCCGCGTGTCCCTAATCGCCATTTTCGGCTTTCTGGTTTCGGCTTGCGGCCTGCTGCTGCGCTCGCTCGGACCCAAGGTCTGCCTGTGCGGCGTGGTCTTCTCCGTCCTGATCTGGCCTCACACCAACGCCCTGATGCAAATGCTCTTCGATACAAGGGGCTTCTGACCGAAGGGCTGCATTGTGGCCTGCATCATTGCTGCACCGGCAGATCACCTCCAGGACCTTCAAACGGTCGATCAGGTGATCGGCTCCGGCACCGTGGCGGCGACCGAAGGCCGGGCCGACCTGGACGCCAATCAATGTCCGGGTTGCGCCGTTCGAGTTGCAGCGCGCAGATCAGAACGATCTGCGCCAGATTGAGCCGCCCGCTCATCCAGGACAGCGCGACCTGTTGTTCCCAAAGGTCAGCCAGGCGCTGACAGCGCGCGCGTTCATGGTCGATGACCCCAGGGGACCGCTCCCCGCCGGGACGGTAGAGTTCGCGGGTCCAGACCGCCAGCCCGGCGAGCAGGCTCTGGGCCGAAGCCTCCAGGCGCCGCGCGTCCCAGCCGCCTCCGTCGCCATCAAGACCGATCGCGGGCCAATCGAGCAGGGGCTTTCCGTCGAGCTGATCCAGGTAACGGCAGATCAGGGAAGCCTCTTCGAGGCCCTGACCTTCATCGGTCAGTAGAAAGGGCACGCGTCCGGAAGGGTTGATCCGGTAGTAGGGGCTCTCCGGTACGCGAGTCTGCGCCTCGAGGATCTCCAGTCTGTCGCCCAGGGGCTTCTCCAGCAGCAGGATGCGGGGCATTCGGGCGTAGGGAGAATTCGCGGTGACGAAGAGTTTCATGCCACCGCCAGAGCGATCTCACCGCGGAAAACCGGATTGCGGTCCGGGCCGTGGAAGACCTCCAGGCTGACGCCCTCGGGCTCGAGCCGGAAGAGCGCGGTAGCCAGGGTGTAGGCCCGCCCGTTGGCCGCTTCGCCACGGCAGAGAATGGGGAGGTCGTCATTTTCCCGGTCGAACAGGATCTCCAGCGGGTCGTCCCGCCCCGGCAGGAGGGTATCGGCACGCTTCTGCCGGGCCGCGGTCGAGGGAGAGACGGTCTGCGGCGCGCCGGCGAAGTCGGCAAAGATCAGATGATTGGCGTGGGCTCTCAGCGCCGTCACCTCGGCCACGACACAGCCGCTGGCCGGCGCCTCGACCGAAACCATGCGTCCCTCCGCGGCGGCACCCAGATTGTGATGGAAGCCGGCCGCACGATCCCGGCGCCGGAGCCAGCCCAGGGCATCCTCCAGGGTGGCGCAGGCCAGCAGCGCGCGACAGACCATATGCCGGGTGACGCCGACCGTCAGGTCATGGGGCGAGATGTTGTTGATGGTCTGCACCAGCCCGGCATCGTTCACGGCGAAGGTGTGGCCCGGCAGCATGCCGGGATAGCAAAAGGAGGTGAAGCCGAGGCCCTGGCTCGACTCATTGGGGCCCGGCCCAATGGGGTCCGGCTCCACCCGGGCCATGAAGCAGTGTCCGGCCAACAGGGCGCCGCCGTCCTCGTTGTGGGCGATGACCGCGGGTCGGCCCGCGTTCCTTGGCGCCATGACGGTGGTGCAGCCCTCGGTCTCGGCCCCATAGGGCGGCAGGTCGCCGCGGCAGTTCCACAGGAAGACCGGCTCCAGCGCCGCCGCCGCCCCCGCTGCGATGCCCTCGATCTCGGCGAAGAGAGCCGGCGCCGCCGTCCGCGATGCCGCCATCAGGCCGGCCAGGCGGTCGCTGCCCAGCCAGGGGGCCAGGGCGCCATAGGCCTCGCTGGGAAAGACCACCTCGTGCAGGCTCTGGCGCGCTTCCTCGCCCAAAGCCGCCCCGATGGCGCGGCTATCGCCGCGGGCGGTGATGGATCGCATGGCGACTTCCCTTCGCGAGATTTATGAGACCAGCCACAAGACCACCAAGACTAAGGCCACCAGGCCGCCGGCGATACGGTAAAGCAACAGGGCGTCGCGCAGGTCCTGCGCCGAGAGGCGCGCCCGCCCATCGCCCATCCAACAATCCACGACCGGGCCCGAGGGATAGTGCCGCGGGCCGGCCAGGGCGAAGCCGAGCGCGCCGGCCAGCGCCGCCTCCTGCCAGCCGGCGTTGGGCGAACGATGCTGGGGCGCGTCGCGGCGCATGACCTGCCAGGCACGCACGGCCTTGGCCTTGGGATGGACCGCGGCGGCGGCGACGAAGAACAGCCCGGCGAGCCGCGCCGGCAGCCAGTTGACCGCGTCGTCGAGGAGGGCGGCGGCCCTGCCGAAGGCGGCATAGCGCGTGCTGCGATAGCCGATCATGGAGTCCAGCGTGTTGATCGCCTTGTAGGCGGCCAGGCCAGGCAGCCCGAGCAGGGCGAACCAAAAGAGCGGTGCCACCACACCGTCGGAGAAGTTCTCCGCCAGGCTTTCCGCCGCCGCCCGCGCCACGCCGTGCCGGTCGAGGCTGGCCGGATCGCGCCCGACGATCTCGGCCACCGCCGCGCGCCCCGTCGCCGTGTTGACCTCCAGCCCCACGGCGACCTTGAACACGGCGTCGAGCAGGCCGCGGTAGGCCAGCAGGGTCGAGGCCAGCAGCCCCTCGATCAGCCAGCCATGGGCCCAGAGCCGGACCGCCCAGGCTATCGCGGCGGCGAGCCCGGCCGCCAGCAGGGTAACGACGAGGGTCGTCACCAGACCGCGCCAGAACCGGTCGCGCGCCGAGCGCTGAGACCGGTTCAGCCGCGCCTCCAAGACGGCGATCAGGCGGCCCAGCAGGGCCACGGGATGGGGCAGGGCGCGATAAAGCCATTGCGGGTCGCCCAGCGCCATATCGAGCGCGAAGGCCAGCAGCAGAATGGCGAAGGGATTGGCGAAAGGGATCTCGCCGATCAAGGGTGTCAGCAGCATGGCCCGCGGGTTGTCGCAGCCGTCATCAATCGGGTCAACTGCCTGTCAAAGCGTTTGCAAGGCTGCCCCGCGCGGGTAAAGTGCGCCGCCCTCGCCAAGCGGATTTGCGACGGCGCTCCAGGGCAGGGTCGGAAGGGAAAAACGATGGACAAAATCGGTGTGATGGTCTGCGGTCACGGCAGCCGTGACGAGGGCGCGGTGCGCGAGTTCGACGCGGTCGCAGCCGGCATCCGCGCGCGCCTGCCGCAGTATCAGGTGGAAAGCGGCTTTCTGGAGTTCGCCACGCCGATCATCCGCGATGGCCTCGACCGGCTTCGCGATTCCGGCCACGACCGGGTGCTGGCGATTCCCGGCATGCTCTTCGCCGCCGGCCACGCCAAGAACGACATCCCCTCGGTCCTGCGCACCTACGAGGCCCAGAACGACGGCATGGCGATCGACTACGGCCGCGAACTCGGCATCGACCGGCGCCTTCTGGAGGCCGCCGCCGACCGCATTCAGCAGGCGATCGATGAGGCCGACGCGGCGGGGGCTGTCGTGCCGCGGGAAGAAACCCTGCTGATGGTCGTCGGGCGCGGGGCTTCGGATCCCGATGCCAACTCCAATGTCGCCAAGGTCATGCGCATGCTCTGGGAAGGCTTCGGTTTCGGCTGGGGCGAGACCTGCTATTCCGGGGTGACCTTTCCACTGGTGCGCCCCGGGCTGACCCACGCCGCGAAGCTGGGTTATCGCCGCGTTATCGTCTTCCCCTATTTCCTCTTCACCGGCATTCTGGTGCAGCGGATCTACGACCAGACCGATGAGATCGCAGCCAGGTACCCCGAGATCGAGTTCCTCAAGGCGTCCTACCTGAACGATCACCCGGCGGTGCTCGATTGTTTCGCCGAGCGGGTCGAGGAGATCCTGGCCGGCGAGAACCTGATGAACTGCAAGCTCTGCAAATACCGCGAACAGATCCTCGGCTTCGAGGCCGAAGTCGGGCTCGCCCAGGAGAGCCATCACCATCATGTGGAGGGCATCGGCACCGGCGATGCCGGCCATTCCCATGATCACGGTCACGACAACGGGCACGGGCACGGGCACGGGCATGACCATAGCCACGACCACGGCCACGCGCATGATCATGGCAACGGGAAGGATCACGACCATCACCACCATCCCTATCCACATGCCGACCATCCACACGGGCCTCGAACCTTGAAAGACGGCGCCTGAGCGGACGCTGACGTCATGGCACCGGCTTACGACTATCTGCGCGACCCCGGCGAGATCTACCGCCGCTCCTTCGCCACGGCCCGGGCCGAGTGCGATCTGAACGGCGTCTCGCCTGACTTGACCCCGCTGGTGCTGCGCCTGGTTCACGCCTGCGGCATGCCCGATATCGTCGCCGACCTGCGCCTGACGGACGATCTGATGGCGGCCGGCCAGGGCGCGCTCAAGGCCGGCGCGCCGATCATCGCCGATTGCCGCATGGTGGCCGAGGGCATCATCCGCGACCGCCTGCCGGCGGGCAACGCGGTGCTCTGCCCGCTGGCCGAGGATCCGGCCGTACCGGCCCTCGCCCTTGAACAGGGAACCACCCGCTCGGCGGCGGCGGTCGAGTGCTGGCGCGACCGGCTGGACGGCGCGGTGGTCGCCATCGGCAACGCCCCGACCGCGCTCTTTCGCCTGCTCGAAATCCTGCGCGACGGGGCGCCCGCGCCGGCCGCGATCCTGGGCTTTCCCGTCGGCTTCATCGGCGCCGCCGAATCGAAAGCCGCCCTGGTCGAGGCCGATTTGGTCAAGGCGGGCCGACCGATTCCCTATGGCACCCTTTTGGGTCGGCGCGGCGGCAGTGCCCTGGCCGCCGCCGCCGTCAACGCCCTGGCGGGCGGTCTGTCGTGACCGGCAAAGCCGCCCCCCAAGCAGACCGGGCCGCGCCGTGGCTCTCGGTGATCGGTCTGGGCGAAGATGGACTCGACGGCCTGGCACCGGCGGCCCGGGACCTTTTGGCGACGGCGCAAGTCTTGGTCGGCGGTGCGCGGCACCTGGCCATGGTGCCCCAAGACGGCCGCGAGCGTCTGACCTGGACCAGCCCGCTATCGCTGCTGCTCGACGAGATCCAGGCCCGGCGCGGCCAGCGGATCTGCGTGCTGGCGACCGGCGATCCCATGGCCTATGGCGTCGGCGTCTCCCTGGCCAAGCGTGTCGCCGCCGACGAGATGGTCGTCATCCCCGGCGTCTCGGCCTTCAGCCTGGCCGCGGCCCGGCTTGGCTGGAACCTGGCCGAAGTCGAGACCCTGACCCTGCACGGCCGACCCCTGGCGCTGCTCGAGCCGGCGATCCAGCCCGGCAACCGCCTCTTGATCCTGAGCGAGGATGGCGCCACCCCGGCCCAGGTCTGCCGCGCCCTGACGGCGCGCGGCTTCGGCCCCAGCCGGGTCGTCGCCCTGGCGCACATGGAAGGATCGAGCGAGCGCCATGACGAAGCCCGCGCGGACGCTTGGCCCGACGCGCCAGTGGCCGACCTCAACACCCTGGCGGTGGAGTGCCGCGCCGGACCCGAGGCCCGGGTCCTGCCGCGCACCCCCGGCCTGCCGGACGAGGTCTTTCGCCACGACGGCCAGATGACCAAGCGGGAAACCCGTGCCATGACCCTGGCCCAGCTCGCGCCGGGCCCCGGCCAGTTGTTGTGGGACGTCGGCGCCGGCTGCGGTTCGGTGGCGATCGAGTGGTTGCGGGCCGCGCGCGGCACCCGGGCGGTGGCGATCGAGCGCAAGGCCGGGCGGCTGGCCATGATCGCCGCGAACGCCACGGCGCTCGGCACCCCCCAGCTCAGGATCGTTCAGGGCGAGGCGCCCGGCGCTCTCGACGACCCCGCGGTCCAGGATCTGGGGCCACCGGACGCGGTCTTTATCGGCGGCGGGACCGGCGCGCCCGGCCTGATCGAGGCCTGCTGGTCCGTCCTCGCCCCAGGGGGGCGGCTAGTGGCCAATGTGGTGACCCTGGAGGGCGAGGCGGCGCTGCAGGAGGCCCAGGGCCGCTGGGGCGGTGGACTGGTGCGGATCGCCGTGTCGCGGGCCGAGCCGGTCGGGCGTTATCGTGGCTGGCGCCCCTCGATGCCGGTCACCCAGTGGTCGGCGATCAAGCCGTGACTGGAAAACTCTACGGCCTGGGCATCGGGCCCGGCGACCCGGAACTGATCACCCTGAAGGCGCTGCGCCTGCTGCAGGCCGCCGCCGTCGTCGCCTATCCGGCGCCGGAAACCGGCGACAGTCTGGCGCGCAGGATCGTCGCGCCCCACCTGTCGGGGCACCAACGTGAAGTGGCGATTCGCATGCCCATGGTGGCGAGCCGTTTCCCCGCCCAGGAAGTCTACGACTGGGCCGCCGGCACACTGGGCGAGGCGCTCGACGCCGGGCAGGACGTGGCGGTGCTCTGCGAGGGCGATCCCTTCTTCTATGGCTCCTTCATGTATCTCTTTGGCCGCATGGCCGAGCGTTTCCCGGTCGAGGTGGTGCCCGGCGTCTCCTCGCTGACCGCTTGCGCGGCGGCCCTGGGCGCGCCGCTGGCCGCGCGCAACGACGTGCTGACGGTGCTGCCCGCGCCACTGCCCGAGGCCGAACTGGTTCGCCGGATCGAGGTTCTCGACGCCGCCGCCATCATCAAGGTCGGGCGCCACTTCGCCAAGGTGCGCGGTCTGCTCGAAGGCCTCGGTCTCGCCGATCGGGCCCGCTACGTCGAGCATGCCACAATGGCCGACCAGCGTATCCTGCCGCTGGGCGCGGTGGATGCCGATCGTGTGCCCTACTTCTCCATGGTGCTGGTCCACAAGCGGGGCAATGCCTGGGACAGCGAGGCCGTGCCGTGAGCGCGGCCATGAAGACCGACCGGCCGGTTCTGCTGGTCCTGACCGAGGGCGGCTTGGCCACCGCCGAGCGTCTTGCCGCCCAACTGCCCGGCGCGGAAATCCATGGCCTGGCCAAGCGCCTGCCGGCCGCCGACCACCGCTTCGAGGACACCATCGGCCACCTCCAGGGGCTGTTTCGCGCTGGCCGCCCCGTCGTCGGGCTCTGCGCCGCCGGCATTTTGATCCGCGCCCTGGCGCCCCTGCTGACGGACAAGACCGCCGAACCGCCGGTGCTGGCCTTGGCGGAAGACGGCTCGGCCGTGGTGCCGCTGCTCGGCGGCCATCATGGGGCCAACCGGCTGGCCCGTGACATCGCGGACCTCCTCGGCATCTCGGCGGCCATCACCACGGCAGGCGACCTGCATCTGGGCTTTGCCCTGGACGACCCGCCGCCCGGCTGGCGTCTCGCCAACCCGGACGACCATAAGGCCTTCATGGCAAGTCTGCTGGCCGGCGAAGGCCTGCGGGTCGAGGGCGAGGCGCCTTGGCTCGACCAGACAGCGCTGGCCAATGCAGCGGCAGGATCTCTGACGCTTCGGGTCACCGACGGCGATGCCCAGGCCGGACCCGACCGCCTGGTCTATCACCCCCAAGTTCTGGCGCTCGGCGTCGGCTGCGAGCGGGGCGCGGCGCCCGACGAGTTGATCGCCCTGGCGCGGGAGACCCTGGCCGCCGCCGGTCTGACGCCCGGCGCGGTGGCCGGGGTCTTCTCGCTCGACCTCAAGACCGACGAGCCGGCGATGCACGCCCTGGCCAACGCGCTGGGGGTGCCGGCACGGTTCTTTCCCGCCGCGGTCCTGGAGGCCGAGGCGCCGCGCCTCGCCAATCCTTCGGATCTGGTCTTCGCCGAGGTCGGCTGTCATGGCGTCGCCGAAGGCGCGGCGCTGGCCGCCGCCGGGCCGCAGGGCGTTCTGGTTCAGCCCAAACGCAAGAGCCGGCGTTGCACCTGTGCCATCGCCCGGGCGCCCAAGCCGCTCGATGCGACCGTCCTGGGCCGGCCGCGGGGCCGCCTGGTGGTGGCGGGTCTCGGGCCCGGCGATTCGGCCTGGCGCACCGCCGAGGTCGACCGCATCCTGCGCCAGGCCGACGATCTGGTGGGCTACGGTTTCTATCTCGATCTCGCCGGCCCACCCCGTCCGGACCAACGGCGCCACGACTTTGCCTTGGGCGAAGAAGAGCTGCGCGCCCGCAAGGCCCTGGTTCTGGCGGCCGAGGGCCGCGAGGTGGTGCTCTTGTCGTCGGGCGACCCCGGTATCTACGCCATGGCAACCTTGGTCTTCGAACTGCTCGAGGCGGCCCAGGAAAGCGGCGAGGAACCTGCCTGGCTGCGTCCCGAGGTGGTGGTCATGCCCGGCATCTCGGCGCTGCAGGCCGCCGCCGCGCGGGTCGGCGCGCCGCTCGGCCACGATTTCTGCGCCATTTCGCTGTCCGATCTCCTGACACCCTGGCCCGTCATCGAACAGCGCCTGGAGGCGGCGGCCGCCGGAGATTTCGTGCTGGCGCTCTACAATCCGGTTTCGCGCCGGCGCCGGGTCGGTTTCGAAAAGGCGCTGGCGATCCTGCGCGCCGCCCGGCCGGCCGACACGCCGGTCGTCCTCGGCCGCCAACTCGGTCGCCCCGAAGAGAGCGTGACCGTCACCACCCTGGCCGAGACCCGCATCGAGGATGTCGACATGCTGACCCTGGTGATGGTCGGCTCCAGTGCGACCCGACGGGTGGCGCGCGGTTCCGGCGGCACCGAGGACGGCTGCTGGGTCTACACGCCGCGCGGCTATGCCGCCAAGCGCGCCGACAGCCGGACAGAGAAGGACGGCGCGGCGTGACGGTGCACTTCATCGGCGCCGGACCCGGCGCGCCCGACCTCCTGACCCTGCGCGCGCGCGACCTGATCGCCGCCTGTCCGGTGGTGCTCTATGCCGGTTCCCTGGTGCCCGAGGCGGTGGTCGCCCATGCACCGGCCGGCGCCCGGGTGCTCGACACCGCGCCGTTGGACCTGGAGGAGATCGTCGCCGAGATGGTCGCCGCCCACGAGGCCGGGTTCGATGTCGCCCGGGTGCATTCCGGCGACCCCTCGCTCTACGGCGCCATCGGCGAACAGATCCGGCGTCTCGAGGCGCTGGCCATTCCCTACGATATCACCCCCGGCGTGCCGGCCTATGCGGCCGCCGCCGCCGCGCTGGGGGTCGAGCTCACCCTGCCCGAGGTCAGCCAGTCGGTGATCCTGACCCGTACCACCATGAAGGCCTCGCCGATGCCGGAAGGCGAGACGCTGGCGGCCTTCGCGCGAACCGGCGCGACCCTGGCGATCCATCTGTCGGTGCGCAACCTGCGCCACCTGGAAGAGGAACTGACCCCCACCTACGGGGCCGACTGCCCGGTCGCCGTGGTCTACCGCGCGAGCTGGCCGGATCAGCAGATCATTCGCGGCACCCTGGCCGACATTCGGCCCAAGGTGCGGGCCGCCAAAATCACCCGCACCGCCCTGGTGCTGGTCGGCCCGGTTCTCGGCCGGACCGAATTCAACGACAGCCGGCTCTACGATCCCGACCAGGTCCACCTGCTCAGACCGCGGACCCGCAAAGCCGGACGCCGAGACAGGTCACCTTGAAAACCAGCACCCTATCTCATTGATATCCCGAGATAACCAAAAAGGGGACTGTCCCCTTTTTAGGTCATCGATGCTAGAAGCCGCCGCCTTGGAAGGAGGTCGGGGCCGGGTCGAGGACGACGAAACCCTCCGGGCCCATCTCCAGCACCGCGAGCGCCCGCTCGATCCGGCCATCGGGAAGGAAGCGGAACGCGCCGTCGACCCCGGCAAAGCCGCTGGGGTTGGTGATCTTTTCGATCGTGAAGGGCCGGTCCAGAGAGGTGCCGCTGGCCTGGCGGGCCAGGACGGCGGTCAAGGCGGTGGCATCGTAGGCAAGCGTGGAGAGCCGCGGCGGATCTTCCTGATAGAAGCTTCGGTAGCGCTCGCGGAAGGCCTGCCAGAGCGCCGGGTCCGGGGCGACGAACCAGCCACCCTGCAGCGAAGGTTCGACGATCAGGCTCTCGTCCTCCCACAGCGCCGTACCGAGAAAGCGCACATCGACCGGATCGACATCGTAGTAGTTGAGCAGGGGCGCCACCGAGAGTATCTCGCGGCCGCCCTGGGGCAACAGAATGGCGTCGAAGTCCGGCGGGCCCAGGGTGTCCTTGTTCTCCAGCCGCCGCAGCGCCGACAGCGAGGCCTGGTCGCCGGCCTTCTTGAGCCGGACCCGCTCGCGTTTCAGATCCTGTTCGCGGCGCCCGTAGTCGGCCAGCCGCTGCACCTCGAGGCTGACGTCCTCGGACAGCGGGTCATAGAAGGTGACGCTGGCGATCGCCGCGCCGCTGCGCAGAACCGCGTCCTGAAAAGCGGCGGTAATCACATTGCCGTAAGTGCTCTCCGGCGCCAGCAGGGCATAGCGCGGCAAGCCCTGGCGCACCGCGAAGTCGACGATCCGGGCGACCTGCAGCTCGGGAGCCACCCCCATGATGTAGACCCCCGGCCGGGCCACCGCCGCATTGTTGGAAAAGCCGACCACGGGAACGCGACGGAAGGCCGCGACCTCGCCAACCGCTTCCATGGAGCTGGAAAAAAGCGGCCCGAGGATCAGCCCGGCGCCCTGGCCGATGGCCTCGTTCGCGGCCCGGCGGGCACCCGTCGCCGTGCCCTGGGTGTCGCGGACGATCAGCTTGAAAGACTCGTTGCCGACATCGAAAAGCGCGATCTGCGCGGCGTTCAGCAGCGCCTGACCGATGCCGGCATGGCGCCCGCTCAGCGGCAGCAGCAGGCCAACCCGGATCGAGTCGTCGAGCGGCACGCCGGGCGTGATCTCCGGCCCGGTCGGTGTATCGAGTGGGTTGTCTCCCGCCGCTTCCCCCAGTTCGCCAGCTTGCGCATCGGTCTCGGAGGGATCGGTGATCTCCTCGAGCGGCGGCGGCTGATAGCCCTGGGCGGGCGGCTGGGACCGCGGCTGGGCGCAGCCAGCGAGCAGGGCGAGCAGAACCAGCGCGGGAACAAAGGTCTTGAGCTTCATGGCGCCGGATCCTAAGCCTTCAACGTCAGTCTGCATTCGATCTCCGTTCACCTTGAGCACAGCGCCCATGGCGGCAAAACACCCGGCGCGAAGACCCGCGCCAACCCGCGACACGGCGGCCCGCGAAAAGGCGGCCCGCGAAATCGATGGTGAGCCTATCGAGGCGGGCCGGGTAAGTAAACCAAGCGGCACCCTCTCGATCGTGGCCACACCGATCGGCAACCTCGGCGACCTGACGGTGCGCGCGCGCGACCTGCTGGCGGCGGCCGACTGCATCGCCTGCGAGGACACCCGGGTCACGGCCAAGCTGCTGACCGCCTTCGACCTGCGCACGACCCTGCTCGCCTATCACGACCACAACGCCCAACGGGTCCGTCCCCAGATCATCCAACGCCTGAATCGTGGCGAGAACGTGGCCCTGGTCAGCGACGCCGGCACACCGCTGATTTCCGATCCCGGCCTGAAGCTGGTTCGCGCGGCGCTCGCCGCGGGCCTGACCGTCACCGCCGCACCCGGCGCCTCGGCCTGTCTCACGGCCCTGGTGCTCTCCGGCCTGCCCAGCGATCGGTTTTTCTTCGGCGGTTTTCTGCCCAACAAGACCAAGGCGCGGCGCGCGGCCCTGGCCGAGCTGAAGGATCTCCGTGCCAGCCTGATCTTCTACGAGGGGCCGAGCCGATTGGCCGCCTGCCTCGCCGACATGGCGGCCGTCTTCGGGCCGCGTCAGGCCGCGGTCGCCCGCGAGCTCACCAAACTCTATGAAGAGCTGCGCCGCGACGACCTGACGGCCCTCGCCGCCCACTACGCCGAGGCCGGCGCGCCGAAGGGCGAAGTCGTCGTCGTGGTCGGCCCGCCGGACGACCGGCCGGCCGCCGCCGACCAGACGACCCTGGACGCCGTCCTGCGCGAGACCCTCGCCAAGGCCAGCGTCAAGGACGCCGCAGCCAGCGTGGCCCTGGCCTACGACCTGCCGCGCCGCGCCCTCTACCAGCGCGCCCTGGAGCTCCTGGAAGACCCCGCCCCGGACGAGTCGGGAACATGAGCCGCCCAGACCGGGGCCAGGAGGACCGGCGGCAGGCCTGGCGCCGAGGCCGCAGCAGCGAGACCAAGGCGGCCTGGTGGCTGCGCCTGAAGGGCTACCGGATCCTGGCCCGCGATTTCCGCGTGCCGGTCGGCGAGATCGACCTGATCGCCAAGCGCGGCCGGGCACTGGCCTTTGTCGAGGTGAAAGCGCGGGCGAGCCAGGCGGCGGCGGCGCAGGCGATCACCGCGCGCCAGCGCCTGCGAATCGAACGCGCCGCCCTGGCCTACCTGCAGCGCCACCCCGGCCTCGCCCGGCTGCAACCCCGTTTCGACGCCGTGCTGGTCGAGCCCGGCCGCCTGCCGCGCCACCTGCCCGACGCCTGGCGGCCCGACCGGTGAGGCTGAGTGCTTGCGTTGAGGCGGGCGCCACGCCAAAACTTTGCGACCGTCCCCCGCGTCCCGCCGAGGTGCCATGCCGATCCCACGTGAGATTCCGATCCCGCTCTTTGCCGTCCTCCTGATCGCCGCCCTCTCGTTTCCGCTGGCCGGTTGCAGTCCGGCGGGGGTCGCGGTTTCCGCCGGCGCCACCGCGGCGACCGCCGCGCAGAAGGAAAAGGGCTTCCGGCAGGCCTTCACCGACCGCGAGATCCAGTTGGAGATCAACGCGCTGTTGCTGCAGGAGCACGAGACCCTGTTCCGCCAGGTCAGCGTCACGGTGGAGGAGGGCCGGGTGCTGCTGACCGGCGAGGTCGATCGTCTGGAGCAGCGCCTGACCGCGGTGCGCACCGCCTGGCAGGCGGGCGGCGTGCGCGAGGTCATCAACGAGGTCCAGGTCGGCGACGAAAGCTCGGTGGAAAACTTCGCCCGCGATGTCTGGATCTCCACCAAACTCGGCTCGACGATGCTGCTCGACAAGAAGGTTCGCTCGATCGATTACTCGGTGGAGACGGTAAACTTCACGGTCTATCTCATGGGCATCGCCCGCAGCCGGGCCGAGCTGGACCGGGTGATCGGTCATGCGAAGAACATCGATTACGTGCGCGGGGTGGTGAGTTACGTGCGCCTGAAGGACGGCCCGGTCGCAACCAACTAGAACCGGCGGGAAAGGAGTGAAGCAAAGAATGCCGCAGCCGCCGGGCCAGGAACGCGAGGAGATCGAGGCCGCGTTGCTGCGCATCGGCGCGCTGCCGGACCAGGGGATCGAACTGGCGGAAACCGCGCTGCTGTTGGCCGCCCTGGACCGGCCCCGGGTCTCGCTGGAGCGCTACCGCCATCACCTCTCGCTGCTGGTTCGCGATACCGCCGAGTTAGCGCGAAAGTCCGGTGCCGAGGGGTCGCTGCAGGCCCGAGTCGAGACGCTGAATGAGATCCTTCGCGGGCGCTACGAGTACGCCGGCGACGAACGCACCTACGATTCCCTGCAGAACGCCAACCTGATGCGGGTGATCGACCGGCGCCGCGGCCTGCCGGTGGCGCTGGCCATTCTCTATCTTCACAGCGGCCAGGCCCAGGGCTGGGCCATCGAGGGGGTGAACTTTCCCGGCCACTTCCTGTTGGCGCTTTCACTCGGGCCGCAGCGCATGATCCTCGACCCCTTCAACGAGGGGCGCTGCCTGACCCCCGCGGAGCTGCGCCAATTGCTGAAGATGATGCTGGGCGCCGAGGCCGAGCTGCTGCCCGACCACAGCCGGGCCGTCGGCAAGCGCGACATCCTGCTGCGCCTGCAGAACAACAAGAAGGTGCGTCTGCTCGAAGACGGCCAGACCCAAAAGGGGCTCGAAGTCCTGGAGTCCATGTTGATGCTGGCGCCGCGACAGGCGATCTTCTGGCGTGAGGCCGGCCTGCTCCAGGCCAAACTGGAGAACATCCGGGCCGCCATCATGGCGACCGAGACCTTTCTCGATCTCAGCGAGGACACCGCGGCGCGCCTTGAGGCCGCCCGCTTCCTGCAGACCATCAAAGCGCAACTGAACTGACGGCGGCCAACTGAAGGTGGCCGACGTTCGGTGGCCCGTCGCCAGCGACGATGACTATTGACGGGTGGACCTGGCCTCGCGACAAGGACACCATGAGTGTCGCCCCTTGACGCCAGAACCAGGAACTCCGGAACCATGAACCCCAAAACCATGAACCCCAGAACCATGAGCTTGCGACCATGAGCCTTGCCGTCGCGATCCAGATGGACCCGGTCGAGGCGGTCGACATCGCGGCCGATTCCTCCTTCGCGCTCTGCCTTGAAGCGCAGACCCGGGGCCACACGCTTTTCCACTACCAGCCACGCGACCTCAGCTATCGCGACGGCCGGGTCACCGCCCGGGTGCGCGCCCTGACCGTGCGCCGCCAAGAAGGCGATCACTTCACCCTGGGCGAGCCCCGGTCGATCTCCCTCACCGAAATGGACGTGGTGCTGATGCGCCAGGACCCGCCCTTCGACATGGCCTACATCACGGCCACCCATCTGCTGGAAAAGGTCCATCCCGGGACCCTGGTGGTGAACGACCCGGCCGCCGTGCGCAACGCGCCGGAGAAGCTCTTCGTGACCGAGTTTCCCGAGCTCATGCCGGCCACCCTGATCACCAGCGACAGGCAGGAGATCGAGGCCTTCCGCGCCGACCACCAGGACATCATCGTCAAGCCGCTCTATGGCAACGGCGGGGCCGGGGTGTTCCACCTGAAACCGGGCGACGAGAACCTGAACTCCCTGCTCGAACTCTTCACCGGCCTCTACCGCGAGCCCATCATCGTGCAGCGCTACATGCCCGAGGTCCGGGCCGGCGACAAGCGCATCATCCTGGTCGATGGCGAGGCGGTCGGCGCGGTCAATCGGGTGCCGGCGGCGGGCGAGGCGCGCTCCAACATGCATGTCGGCGGACGGGCCGAGAAGGCTGGCCTCACCGACCGCGACCGCGAGATCTGCGCGGCCATCGGCCCCAGCCTGCGCGACCAGGGCCTGATCTTCGTCGGTATCGACGTGATCGGCGATGTCATGACCGAAATCAACGTCACCTCGCCGACCGGCATCCAGGAAATCGGCCGTTTCGACGGCATCTCGATCGAAGCCATGATCTGGGACGCCATCGAGGCCCGGCGCGCCGCCGGCCAAAAGGCCCCCTGACCGTGCCGCCGCCGCCGCTGCCCCGCCTCGATGCCTGGTCGCCCCACGCCACCGCCGCGGGCGTCTTCCCGCCAGCCGATTGCGACCGAATCGTCGCCCTGCGCCAGGACCTGGAGACCAAGGCGGCCGGCACGCTCGACGATCATGAGGGTACTACCCCGGGGACCGGCGGGGCGGTCGGCCCGGCGGGGCAGTACCGCAAGAGCCGGGTCGCCTGGCTGCGCCCCGGATCCGACAACGAGTGGGTCTTCTCCCGCGCCTTCGAGGTCGTCCGCCAGGTCAACGACCAGTGCTTCAAGATGGAACTGGCCGGCTTCACCGAGCCGCTCCAGGTGGCCGAGTACAGCGAGAGCCAGTACTACGACTGGCATCTGGATATCGGCCGTGGCCCGCATTCGATCCGCAAGCTCTCATTTATCGTGCAGTTGAGCGACCCGACGACTTACGAGGGCGGCGCGGTGGAACTGCTCTGCGCCCGCGAGGCCGCCGCGATCCCCCGCGACCAGGGCGCCATGACGGTCTTCCCCTCCTACCTGCTGCACCGCGTCTGCGCGGTCACCGCCGGCACCCGTCACTCCCTGGTCGGTTGGATCGGCGGCCCGCACTACCGGTGAGACCCCCGGTCGGCCAATCGACCCAAGTGTAACCAGCGTCACAGCCAACTCTCGACGCCGACCCCATATCCCGGGTTATGATACCAATGCACCAGCAAAGAGAGAAAGACGTCATGCGCCGGCTTCTGGCTTGTCTGTCCGCCCTTTTCCTTTTCGCCGCCGCGGCCGGGACTGATCCCGGATCCGCGCGCGCCGCGACCCCCGATCCTGCCGTGATCGTCAGCGAGCCGCGGGTTGCCCTGGTGATCGGCAACTCGGCCTATGAAGCGGTCTCGCCGCTCGACAACCCGAAAAACGACGCCACCCTGATGGCCGCGACCCTGCGCGACCTGGGTTTTACCGTGATCGAGGAACGCGACGCCGATATTCGCGCCATGGCCCGGGCGATCCGCGATTTCGGCAAGACCCTGCGCCAGGCCGGCCCCAAGGCCGTGGGACTGTTCTTCTATGCCGGCCACGGGGTGCAGGCGCGCGGCACCAACTATCTGATCCCCCTGGACGCGGAGATCGAAACCGAGGCCGACCTCGACATCGAGGCGATCAGCGCCAGCGGCGTGCTGAGCCAGATGGAGGGGGCCGGCAACGCCCTCAACCTGGTGATCCTGGACGCCTGCCGCAACAATCCCTTCAAGGGCGCCTTTCGCTCCGGCAGCCGCGGCCTGGTGCGCATGGACGCGCCGTCGGGCTCGTTGCTGGCCTTCGCCGCCGCGCCGGGTCAGGTCGCCTCCGACGGCAGCGGCCAGAACTCGCCCTACACCGCGGCCCTGACCACCGCCATGCGCGAGCCCGGGCTCAGCGTCGAGCAGGTCTTCAAGCGGGCCCGCATCGAGGTCGAGGAGGCGACCGGCGCCAATCAAACCCCCTGGGAGGAATCCTCGCTCAAGGGCGACTTCTACTTCGTGGCACCAGGCGGCCAACTGACGGTGAACAGCCCCGCCGCCGACCGCGAGACGGTCTTCTGGCAGTCGGTCTCGGCGAGCGACGACCCGGCGCTCTACCAAGCCTACTTGACCCAGTTTCCCGGCGGCGCCTACAGCCCCATCGCCCGCATCAAGCTGCAGCAGTTGACCGACCAGGGCCAGACTGCCACCCAGAACCAGGCAGTCCAGAACCAGACGGCCCAGAACCAGACGGCCCAGGTCCAGACAAGTCCGACCGCCACGCAAACCCGCGTCGCGGACAGCCAGACGGCCGCCCTGCCGCCCGCCACCCAGTCGCCCGCCACCCAGTCGCCCACGACCGGGACCGCGGATTTCGCCGGCGACTGGCGCGGCGCCATGGACTCCGGCTTCCGGGCGTCGATCGAGGTCAGCGGCAACAAGGGCCGCGGCATCCTCAAGCAGTTCAACCGGCGCGGCGACGTCAGCTTCACCATCGCCCCCGACGGCAAGGTCGAGGGCCGCGTCCTCTTCGGCGACTGGAACGAGGCCAACGCCACCCTGAAGGGCACCTTCCCCAACATCTACGTCGAGTCCGGCGCGCTGGAGGTACGCGGCAAGCTGGACCTGGAGCGGGATTGAAGGGTTCCAACATCTCGCGACCCATTCCCGTCACCCCGGACGGGGGCCGGCCACCGGCCGGAACCCGAGCCGGGGTCTCGTCCGGCAGGATTCTGATCCACGACACGAGATACCGGATAAAGGCTTCGCCTTTTCCGGTTTGACGTTCGTGGTCAATGCCGGCCACCCTTTCCCTGGCCAAAGATCCTATCTCGCCCTAGGGTGAGGGCCGTTTCGCGTTGCAACTTCGGGGTTACGTCGGATGGTCGCGCGGATGCGCACGGTGGCCTTTCAGGGTGTCGAGGTGGTGGGGATCGACGTGCAGGTCCACCTGGGCTCGGGCCTGCCCGGCTTCACCATCGTCGGCCTGCCGGACAAGGCCGTGGCCGAGAGCCGCGAACGGGTCAAGGCAGCCCTGGAATCGATCGGCCTGGGCCTGCCGCAACAGCGCATCACCGTGAACCTGGCGCCGGCCGACCTGATCAAGGAGGGCAGCCACTTCGACCTGCCGGTCGCGCTCGGCCTGCTGGCCGCCATGGGGGTGCTGCCGGCGGACGAGATCGAGGGCTTTCTGGCCTTGGGCGAACTGGCCCTGGATGGCCGCATCAGCGCCGTCGCCGGGGTACTGCCCGCCGCCCTGCACGCCGCCGCGTTGGAGCGCGGCCTGGTCTGCCCGGCCGCTCAAGGCGGCGAGGCGGCCTGGGCCGAGGGTTTGGAGATCCTGGCACCGGAAAGCCTGGTTGCCCTGGTCAATCACATCAAGGGGACCCAGGTCCTGACCCCGCCGGAGCCGGCCCTGGCGCCGCCCCAGAACGGCGGCCTCGACCTGATCGAGATCACGGGCCAGGAGAGCGCCAAGCGGGCCCTGGAGGTGGCGGCAGCCGGTGGCCACAACCTGCTGATGATCGGCCCGCCGGGTGCCGGCAAGTCGATGCTGGCCGGGCGCCTGCCGGGCATCCTGCCGCCCTTGTCACCGGCCGAGGCGCTTGAGGTCTCGATGATCCATTCGGTGGCGGGCGAACTGGCCGGCGGACAACTGCTGCAGCGCCGGCCCTTCCGGGACCCGCACCATTCGGCCTCCTTGCCGGCCCTGGTCGGCGGCGGCATGCGGG
>JAJFGK010000022.1 GCA_021776195.1 Kiloniellaceae bacterium
ATGGGTAACAGTTTGTACCTAAGACATGGGTGACAACCTCGAGCCGAACGGGTTGTCGATGGTTTGCAGTGTTTTCTGCTCCAGGTCGATGTATCCGAGATCATAGTGCATAAAGCTGACGAGCCAAATGGCGTCGTCGACTTCCTTGATACCGAGCCTTTGTCCGGCCATGACGGTTGAGATGTTGATCTTCTTGCGGTGCATGCAGATGCGCCCGCAGGCGGTGACGAGGATATCCTTGTCATGGAAGGGGTAGGTCAGCTCGGGCAGGCCGCGGTAGGGTCTTTTGGCGGGTCTGTAGAGCTCGGCGGGGCACTTCATCTCAAGGGCCTCATGGGGTCTTTCGTAGTTGAATTCGCTGATGAAGTCATCGAAGCGTGCTTGTTGCTGCAGGCTGTTGTGGCCGGGCGGCCTGGTGGTTTCCTTCTTGAGGGTGAGGTGCATACGCTCGTGGCGGCCGTTTTCTTGCGGGCGGCCTGGCTTGATGCGTTCGATGGCGATGCCGAGTCTGAGCCACCAGACGGAGAGTTTGGAGAGGTTATAGAGGCCGTTGGGACTGGCGAAGGGCAGGCCGTTGTCGGAGCGGATGGCCTCGGGCAGGCCGCGTTCCTGGAAGAGCCTGAGGAAGGCCTCAAAGGCGCCGGTTTCCTTGGTTGATTGAAGGGCTTGGCAAGCCAGAATGAAGCGCGCGGCCTGGTCGGTGACGGTCAGGGGGTAACAGTAGAGGCCGTTGCCGAGCTTGAACTCGCCCTTGAAGTCGGTACACCACAAGGCATTGGGCACCGTGGCTTGGGATAGGGGCGTGCCCTGGGCCTTGTTGCGCCGGCGCTGGCGGGCGCGCTTGACCAGACCGTGCCGGTCGAGCACGGCATGGACCGTGCTTTTGGCGGGAATGCGGACATCGCCGGCCAGGCGCCGCACCAGCAGTTCACGGATCTTCCTGGCCCCCCAGTGCGGTTTATCCTGCTTGCAGCGGACGATCATCGCCTCGATCGGCGCGGGCAGCTGGTTGGCATAGCGCACCGGCCGGCGCGAGCGGTCGCACAAGGCCTCGAGGCCGTGCTCCTTGTAGCGGTTGAAAATTTTGTAGCCGGTCTTTCGGGATATCCCGAAAGACCGGCACAGATCGCTCATGCTTTCGCCGTCCAGCAAGCGGGCGACAAATCGTAGACGTTCCTCCATCACCGAACTCTCTTTCCACGGCATCAACACCTCCGGCCAAAGGGCAAAAAGTGTTACCTATGTGTCCGGTACGATTCGTCACCTATGTCTCGGGTCGCTCAAGAGTGTCCGACCCGGAGACATGGGTAACACTCTGGCGTCGCAAGGGCCTTGGTGGGTCTGAACAGGCCCACGCCGCCTTATGCCAACGGCCATAAAAATGACCGTTGGGCGCTCACTCGCCGCTAGGGCTTTCCTCGCTTACGCTGCGGCCGCGCGGTCGCGCTTGCCAAGAGCCCATGAGTCAATCTCATGGGCACTTGGAGTTACCCCTCCGCCGCCGCTTCGATCTTGTCCTGGGTCTTGGTGGCGAAGTCGCCGGCGTCGTGGCGTTCGCGCAGTTGCTCGTGGGGCTCGCCGGAGGTCCGGTTGACCATGCGGCCGCGCTTGACGGTCTCGCGGGCGTCGATTTCCCGGGCCCAGCGCTGGACGTTCTTGTAGGTCCCGACGTCGAGGAACTCGCCCGCGTCATAGTTCCGGCCCAGGGCCAGCCCGCCGTACCAGGGCCAGATCGCGATGTCGGCGATGGTGTAGTCCGCGCCGCACATGTAGCGGTGATCGGCCAGGTGCCGGTCGAGCACATCGAGCTGACGCTTGACCTCCATGGCGAAGCGGTTGATCGGGTATTCGTACTTCTCCGGCGCATAGGCGTAGAAGTGACCGAAGCCGCCGCCGAGATAGGGCGCGCTGCCCATCTGCCAGAACAGCCAGGACAGGCATTCGGCCCGCAGCGCCGGATCGCTGGGCAGCAGCGCGCCGAACTTCTCCGCCAGATAGAGCAGGATCGCGCCGGACTCGAAGACCCGGGTCGGCGGCGTCGTGCTGCGGTCCAGCAGGGCGGGGATCTTGGAGTTCGGGTTGATCTCGACGAAGCCGCTGCCGAACTGCTCGCCCTCGCCGATGCGGATCAGGTAGGCATCGTATTCGGCGCCCTCGAAACCCAGCGCCAGAAGCTCCTCCAGCATCACCGTGACCTTCACGCCGTTGGGCGTGCCCAGCGAATAGAGCTGCAAGGGGTGCTTGCCCACGGGCAGCTCCTTGTCATGGGTCGAGCCGGCGATCGGGCGGTTGATGCTAGCGAAGGTCCCGCCGCTCTCTTGGTCCCAGGTCCAGACCTTGGGTGGCTCGTAGGTTGACGATTCGGTCATGCGCGATCTCCAGTCCTGTTGTTCTTGCTCTAGCCCCGGTGCTGTCCAAGTCGGTCAGTCTCTCCATATGAGGTTCCGACGAGTCAATTGGAAGCTTTGCAAGCCAAACCCATAAGACCCCCGCTGTCAAAAGCCCCCGGTATTACAAGCCCCCCATGTCAAAACACGCCGATCTCGCGCAGGGGCCGGTTCTCCAGGATGCGCTCGACGCCGAATCGGGTGAGGTCGAGGCTGCGGTAACGCCCGTGGACGATCAGCTCCATGAGGGCGCGGCCGCTGGCCGGGCCCTGCATCACCCCGTGGCCCGAATAGCCAGTGGCGACGTAGAAGTTCTCCAGGCCGGGCGCGCGCCCGATGATGGCGTTCTGATCGAGGCTGTTGAAATCGTAGTGGCAGGCATAGCTGCGCTCGAGCCGCAGTTCCTCGAAGGCGGGAAAGCGCTTGTAAAGGGTCGGCCAGACGATCTCCTCGAAATCGGCGTGATGGGGCTCGAAACATCCGGGCGGCGGGTCCCAGATCGCCGGGTCGTCGTCTTCCGGCGGGGCGCAGCCGCAGAGGTAGCCGAAGCCGCCGCCGCCCTCCGGCCGGCCCCAGACCCCCTCGGGATGGATCGTCAGGGGCCAGTCCGAGACCTCGATCCTGGTGCGCACCACGAAGGCGCTGCGCTTGCGTGGCTCGACCGGCAGGGCGACGCTGGCCAGACCGGCGATCTTCGCCGCGTCGCGCGCGCCGCCGCAGTTGACCACGCAGCCCGCCGTCAGGGTCTCGCCCGAGGCCAGCTCAACCCCGGTGATGCGCTTGCCGTCGCGGGTCAGGCCGACGGCTTCGTCGGTCAGGTAGCGCGCGCCCAGGGACCGGGCCTTGCGCTTGAAGGCCTGGAGCAGGGCGTAGGGGTCGTACCAGCCCTCGTTGGCCGCGCCGAGGAAGCCACCGGCAAGCCCCTCGGTGGCCAGGGCGGGAAAACGCGCGCCCAGGGCCGCCGGGTCCAGGTGGTCGATCCGGGCCCCCAACCTGCACTGGAGGTCATGGTTGGCCCGCATGACGTCCAGGCCGTCCTCGGGCGCCAGCAGAAGATAGCCGTTCTCGCGAAAGCCGACCTCGGGCGCCTCGCCCTCGATCTCCAACAGGGTCCCGGCCTGGCGGATGACCTGGGCGCCGTAGAGCCCGATTTCGATATTCTCCGGAGTCGAGAACTGCTGGCGCACGCCGCCGGTGGCGTGGGTCGTCGAGGCGAAGGCGTAGGTCGGGTCGCGCTCGATCACCAGGACCGAGCCGTCGAAATCGGCGCTCGCGGCCAGGGCATGGGCCGTGCAGCTCCCGATGATGCCGCCGCCGACAATGACGACGTCGAAGCTCTCTGGCATGGCCGGTAATCCCCACTCCGCGGACCGCTAGAATTCGACGGCAAGCCGGGCGGGTCAAGGCACCGCTTCCCTCTGCGGCGGCGCGGGCGGCCAGGCCCTTGACGCGGGCGGGCGGTCATGGTCGATCTTGAGGAGAAAAACAGCACGACGGGGGCGCCGATGGCACTGCTGGAACTGGGGCTCGAGGATGCCCTCTACTATGAGGAAACGCCGCCGGCGCGCGCCGGGGCGGTCAGTTTCGTCTTCGTCAATCCGATCACCGGCGACGTCGGGCTGTGGAAAGACAAGATCGTCCCGGCCCTGACGGCGGCGGGTTACGGCACCCTGGTCTATAACTTCCGCGGCCAGGCCAACAGCCCCCACGACCCGGGCCTGGCGCTGAACGACGACTTGATCGTCGGCGACCTGATGACCCTGATGGCCGCGCTGAGGGACCGGGGCGGCCTGGCAAAGCCGGTGCCGGTGGGGCTATCGATCGGTGGGCTCTACGCCGCCCGCGCCATTCTCGGCGGCGCGGCGGCGGCCGGCCTGGTGCTGATCAACACCCTCCGGCGCAACAGTCCGCGCATCGCCTGGATGAACGACGCCGCCCTCAGGGTCATGACCGTGGGCGGGCCGAACCTGATGAAGGACCTCTACTTTCCGCTGCTGATGGGCGAGCCCTTTCAGGCCGCCAACCGGGCGAACTTCCTGCTCGACGAGCCCGACTACGAGCCGCTGCCCGAGGACTCCAGCGCCTTCAACCTGCTGACCCACATGGGCGCCAGCGACTGGGAGGTCGACTGGTCGGCGCTCGACCTGCCGACGCTCTCGGTCACCGGGCTGCAGGACCGGGTCTTCTATGACGCGGCGGTGGTCGAGGAACTTTTCGCCAGCCTGCCCCAGGGCCGCCGTCTGGACGTGGCCGAGGCCGGTCACATGCTGCCGCTGGAGACGCCGGAGCCGCTGATCGAGGGCCTGCTCGCCTTCGCCAAGGATCTCTAAAAGCGATGCGCGGCTGGGTCGCCTATCTGCTCTGTTTCATCGGCGTGCTGGGTCACGGCTCCAGCGAGTTCGTCTCCAAGCTGGCGGCGACGCCGGGGCCGGAGTTCAGCGTCTGGCGTTTCATGATCGGTGGCGCCGGGCTGGTGATCGCCACCCAGTTCCTGCCCCAATCGCGCGACCTGATCACCCCGCTGCGCCGCGACGGCCGCCGGATCCTCGCGCTCTCTTGTCTCGGCATGGCCTTTGGGCAGTTGGTCTTTCACTGGTCGCTCGACTTCGCCTCGGTGGTGCAGGTCGCGACCATGGTGACCTCCATGCCGATCTTCGTGGTGCTGGTCGACCGCCTGGTCAACGGCACGCCGATCACCGCGCCCAAGATGGTCAGCGGCATCGGCGCCTTCATCGGCGTGGTGCTGCTGGTGACCGACGGCGCGCTGGATAGCCTGGCCTTCGGCGGCGACAGCCTGATCGGCACCCTGATGGCGCTACTCTGCGCCTTCATCGGCGGCTTTTACATCGTGCTCTCCAAGCCCCTGGTGCAGCGCTACGGGCCCATGCGCATGACCGCCTACACCTTCGCCCTGGGGTTCTTCTTCCTCTATGCCGTGGTCGGGCTGGCCTGGGGCATCTGGGTCGATCCGCTCAGCCTGGCCGACAAGCAGCCGCAGCAGATCGCCGGCATCCTCACCATCGGCATCTGGAACACCGCCATCGCCATGATGGTCTGGCTCTGGGGCATGGCCGTCGCCCCGGACCTGGCCCGGGCCAACTACCTGTTCTTCCTGAAGCCCGTGGTCGCCGCCGTGCTGGCGGTCGCGATCCTCGGCGATGTCATCACCTGGCTCCAGGGCCTCGCGATCTTCGCCATTTGTTTTTGCGTCGTCCTGGAGGTCCTCTGGACCGAACGGCGCCGCGCCGCCGCGCCGATTGCCCAAACCTGATCCGCTCATCCGATAGGGAGCCGCACCATGACCGACTTCACCCCGGAAGACCTGCAGCGCCTGGCGCAGTGGGATACGCCGACCATCTGCAACGGCCTGGAGCTGGTGGTGCCGGCGCGCCGAGCGCTGGGCTTCACGGTCGAGCCCTTCGCCGTACTGGCCCCGGATCTGGCGCCCATCGTCGGCTACGCCCGCACCGCGACGATCCGCGCCATGCAGCCGCCGCCGCCCGAAGGCGCGGCCGCGCGGGCCGACTACTACGGCTATGTGGCCGAATCGCCCGGCCCGACGGTGATGGTGATCCAGGATCTCGATTCCCAGCCCGGCTACGGGGCCTGGTGGGGCGAGGTCAACACGGCGATCCACAAGGGCCTGGGCGCGCTGGGCTGTGTCACCAACGGTTCCATGCGCGACCTGACCGACAGCGCGCCGGGCTTTCAGCTTCTGGCCGGCCGGGTCGGGCCGAGCCATGCCCATGTCCACGCGGTCGACTTCGGCGGCCAGGTCAACGTCCACGGCATGACCGTGGCCCACGGCGACATCATCCACGCCGACCGCCACGGCGCCGTGGTAGTTCCGGCCGAGGCAGTCATGGCCCTGCCCGCCGCCATCGATCTCATTGCCCGGCGCGAGGCCGAGCTGTTGAAAGCCGCCCGCGCCCCGGACTTCGACATCGACAAGCTGAAGGCGGCCATGGCGGCTGCCGCGGAGATTCATTAAGGGGGTGACCGAGGAGTGGCCCTGGCCGACCAAGCCGATTGTTCCCACCGTCGCCCCGGCCTCGAGCCGGGACCCATGGGTCCGTGCGCTCCGATGGATGGACCCCGGATCAAGTCCGGGGTGACACCTGGAGGGAACCGTGACTGTGGCGAGACCTCATGACACGACGGATGGGTCGCCGGCCATGATCGTCACGCGGCTCGATTTCCAGGACCATACTTTCCGGTTTCGGGACGGCGACTACGTCATGTCCCACGTCACGCAGAAGGACTTGAAGGTTCGGGTGCTGCGGCTGGAGGCGGCGGGTGGGCATGTGGGCTGGGGCGAGATCGTGCGCCGGCCGACCCTCGACCCGCGCTCGGTGACATCCCAGGAAGAAGCGCTAATGGCGGCGCTGGTCGGCCAGCGGATCGCCGATCTGCCGGCCATCGCCACCGAGACACGCCAGCGCGACAGCGCCCTGCGCGGACTGGCCCTGGGGCTGGAAACCGCCTTCCTCGATCTCGCGGCGCGGCGGGCCGGTCTGCCGCTCTATGCTCTGATGGGTGGCAAACGCGCCGAGCAGGTGCCGGACTACTATTCGCTCTCCTGCGGCGATCCTGGATCGCTCGCCGCGAAGCTCGCGGCCGAGGCGGCGGGCTGGCCGGTGGTCCAGGTCAAACTGGGCATCGGCGACCCGGCGGCGGACCGCGAACGGCTGCGCGCGGCGCTGCCGGCCCTGGGGCCGGACCAGACCCTGCTGGCCGATTTCAATGGCGCCTGGGACGTGGCGACGGCGCTGTCGGTGATCGCCGGCTTCGACGACCCGCGCATTATCTGGGAGGAACCCTGCGACAGCGTCGAGGCGAACAGCCAGGTCGTGGCGCGATCCGGGCGCCCGGTGATGTTCGACCAGTGCCTGGAGACCCTGGCGACCGTCGCGCGAGTGGTGGCCGAGGGCCGGGCCCATTCGGTCTGCATCAAGCCCGGACTGCTGGGTGGGCTCGAGCCGGCGCGGGCGGCGCGGGATCTCTGTATCGAGGCGGGGATGCCTATGCGCATCGACGGTCCCTGGTGCGGCCATATCGCCACCGCCGCCTGCCTGCACTTGGCCATCGGCGCCCCCGCCGAACTGCTGATCGCGGGCTGCGACCTGCGCCAGCCATTGCGGCTCGACGAGGACTGGGGCGGCACCCGGCACCTCCCCGGCCACCGCATCGCCCCCACCGAGGGGCCGGGTCACGGCGCGGCGCCGCCGTCGGCGGCACCTCATTGAGGCAAGGTCCGAAAAGGGAATCCGAAAAGGCGCCAGTCCCCATTCTCGCCCGCGCGGACCTCCGGCCAAGCACCGCACGCCCGGTGGTCAGTCCGATCCAATTTCCAAACCAATTTGCCGTTGTTTTCACTTAGAAAAAATAAAGGGGACAGTCCCCTTTATTTGCGCGCTGACGGATGGATCCCGGATCAAGTCCGGGGTGACGCGCAGGGAAAGACGACAGGCAAACCGGCCAGTGTCCTACCCCAGCACCCGTGCCAGCACCGTGAAGAGCGCGTCGATATCGGTCTCGTCGTTGTAGAGGTGGGGTGTCACCCGCAGGGAGGTACCGCGCAGGCTGACGTGGACCTTGGCTTCGGCGAGCGCTTCCGGCAGGCCTTGCGGCGGGCCGTCGGGATAGCGGTCCCGGGGGAAGCGCAGGCCGATGAAGTGCGGCGCCCGCAGGCCCGCCGGCAGGCTGGTCAGCCCCATCTCCGCGCCGGCCGCGGCGATCTTCGCGGTCATGGCGCCCAGGGTCGCGGCGACCGCCACCGGGGTCCAGGCGTTCAACTGCACCAGGGCCTCGCGGGCCGCCGGCAGCAGGGTGAAGTGGGCCCGCTCGCCGACATCGAAGCGCCGCGCGCCGGGCGCGTGGTCCGCCTTCAGTTCGGCCATCCGCGGGAAGTCCTCGCCGTCGAGCCAGTTGTGCGGGCTCTCCTCCAGGCTCTGGCCGTCCTGATGCCGGGGCGCCACGTAGAGATAGGAAAAGCCGTAGGGGCCCATCATCCACTTGTAGCCCGAGGTGACGAGAAAGTCGGGCTGCACGGCGGCCAGATCGAGCGGATTGGCGCCCAAGGATTGACTGGCGTCGATCACCAGCGCCGCGCCGGCCGCGCGCAGGGCCGCGCCGATCCGCGCCAGATCGAGCAGGCCGCCGTCCATCCAGTGATTGTGCGGCAGGGCGGCGATGGCAACCCGCTCGTCGATCATCGCCAGGACGGCGGCGGTCCAGTCGCCGTCGGCGGGCCGCGGCACGGTCGCCCACTCGGCGCCGTTGCGCGCCGCCAGATCGCGCCAGCTATAGACGTTGGAGGGGTATTGGTCGGCCAGGGTCAGCACCCGCTTGCCGGCCGGCAGGGCCAGGTTGCGCGCCGCCGTGGCGATGCCGTAGCTGGTCGCCGGGACCAGCGCGATGTCCTCGGCGGTGGCGCCGATCAGCCGCGCGAAGAGGCCGCGGATCTCCTCTACGGGCGCGAAGAAATCCGGCGCCGTGATCTCCCAGGGATGGCTCTCCTGCGCCAGCCCCTTCTCGCCCGCCGCGCGCGAGGCCTTGAGCAGCGGTGAGATGTAGGCGCAGTTGAGATAGTGCAGGTCCTCGGGGATGTCGAAGAGCGCACGTTGGCTGGAAAGGAGCGGGCAAGGGATCTCATCGGCTGTCATGGGTCGCTTTCTTGTTCCAGGGCGCTGGCGCGGATCATGCGGCGGCGCTGGCCGGGATAGTCGTTGACCGGGAAATGCAGGCAATAGCGGTTGTCCCAGATCGCCAGGTCGCCGGCCCGCCAGGTCAGGCGGCAGGTAAATTCCGGCCGCACGGCCCGGCCGGTCAGGGCCTGCAACAGCGGCGCCGACTCGGCCCGGGTCCAGCCCGCGAAGCGCGACGTGAACATGCGGTTGAGGTAGAGCGCTTCGCGGCCGCTGCCTGGCTGTCGCCGCACCACGGGATGAAGGGCGCTCAGCGCGTCCTCTTCGAGCCCTTGAGGCGCGCGGTAGCTGTGCAGCGCGCGCAGGGGCCGCAGGAAGGCCTGCAGACCCGGTGACAGAGCCTCGAAGGCGGCGATCTGGCTGGCGAAGAGGGTGTCGCCGCCGACTGCCGGGACCTCGAGGGCGTGCAGCAGGGAGACCGAGGCGGCCGGCCGCAGGTAGGTGACGTCGGCGTGCCAGTCGCCGCCGCCGAAGACCGCCCTGTCCCCGGGTTCCTTGACCAGCGCCATGACCGCCGGGTGATCCGGCGGGCCGGGCAGTTCGGGATGGACGAAGGGGCGGCCGAAGCGCGCCGTCAGGTCTGTCAGGCCGGCGGGGTCGAGGCTCTGGCCGGGCAGGCGCAGCACCAGATAGCGCGCCAGCAGGGCCTGGAGCCGGCCGAAGCCGGCGTCGTCCAGATGGGCCAGATCGAAACCCTCGACCGTCGCCCCCAGGGCCCCGGCCAGGGGTACGGCCGGCGGCAGCGCGCAGGTCTCCTGGGGGCTCGTCCGGCTCAGGCTCATGGCGTCAGACCTCGACGGCGCCCGGCTCGGGGGCGCTTTCGCCCCAGCGCCGCACCAGACCGCTCTCCAGCGCGAAGAGGTCGAGCACCCGGCCGACCGTGTGGTCGATCAGGTCGTCCAGGCTTTGGGGCTTGCTGTAGAAGGCGGGCACCGGCGGCGCGACGATCGCGCCCATCTCCGAGACCTGCAGCATGTTGCGCAGGTGGCCGCTGTGCAGCGGCGTCTCGCGCAGCATCAGGACCAGCCGCCGGCGCTCCTTCAGGGTGACGTCGGCGGCGCGGGTCAGCAGCGAGGTCGTGACCCCGCTGGCGATCTCGCCCAGGGAGCGCACCGAGCAGGGCGCGACCACCATGCCCAGGGTCTTGAAGGAGCCGCTGGAAATGGCCGCGCCGAGATTGCCCACCGGATGGTTAACGTCTGCCAGGGCGCGCAGCTCGGCGGGCTTCATGTCGGATTCGTGGGCCAGGGTCATTTCCGCTGCCCGGGAGACCACCAGGTGCGACTCGACCGGCAGGGCGCGCAGGGTTTGCAGCAGGCGGATGCCGTAGACGACGCCGCTGGCCCCGGAAATGCCGACAATCAGGCGCGGAAACTCAGCCATAGGGTCCTTCCTGGCGGGTGACGGGGTTTTTGGGCGCGCCACGGGCCGTCACGAATTTGCAATCTAGAGCCATTTTGGCTAGCATATTAGCGCATCATGCATAAGGAGGAGCCATATGATTTCAGAAGAGCGTCTGGTGGTGTTGCGTACGCGCCACGCCGCCTTGGAAGGCGAGATCGATGAAGAAAATCACCGTCCTCATCCTGATGACTTCAAGATCTCGGAACTCAAGCGAGAGAAGCTCAAACTGAAAGAACAGATGGAAGGCATACGACCCTAGCCGCCAAGGGGCCCCATAGGTACAAGGGGTCTCATGCTTTAAAGGGTCCGCCATCGGCCGTTTCGGTTCAGCACCTTCGGTCGCGCCTTTCCGATAGTCTGCTGCCCGACGTCAGAATTGGACACCGTCGGTAAGGCACAAAAGAAAAAATACATCGCGTTTGTGGGAAGCGCGCAGGACAATTTTGTTCCTGCGCGTTTTTGTTTGCCCGCGTTCTGGCCCCTGTGGGGACAGGGTGCCGAGTCGGCAGCCTTGCAAAGAAGGCTCGCAAGGCCCATATATCCCTGGTGACGGCTGCATATCGAAAGCCGGTAGAGCTCGAGCAGCCATACCACGTCTGCAAGTATCTCCTCTCAAAATATGCGCCCTTGCCCCGCCGAAGCACTATCGCTTCCGCGGGAATTTCCGCTTAGGACGACAGCTAAAATGACCACTGGAACCGTAAAATTCTTCAATGCAACCAAGGGCTATGGCTTCATCGAGCCGGAAGACGGCTCGAAAGACGCCTTTGTTCACATCTCGGCCGTCGAACGCGCCGGGCTGAACTCGCTCAATGAGGGACAGAAGGTCTCTTACGAGCTGCGGGCCGGTCAAAACGGCAAATCCTCCGCCGAGGATCTGTCCGTCATCGAATGATCAGGCCGTGCGCCGCCTCCAACCTGGGTTGGGGGCGGCCGCGTCGCATCGGCGCCATGAATTTCCAGCCGTGACACCTTGAATCGAAGCAGAGGACCAGCGAAATGCGAAGTTCAGTCAAAACCAGCGCCGAGCAGCGGTTCGCTGCAACCCAGAAGAAAAACGACCAGTTCCTCAAGCAAAAGGAAAAAAACTGGCAGGAGATGACCGAGAAGACGGCTCGCCTCAAGGCCCTGCGCCTGGCCAAGGAAGCCGCCGACAACGAAGCCGCCGAGGCGGCGGCCGCGCTCGAGGCCGAAGAAAAGGCCGCCAACAAAAAGAAGAAGAAGAAATAGCGGCCGTTAGAGCACTCCCATGTAACAAAGAAGTGCTCTAGCTCAGCGCCAGCAACACTCGGCCGCCGGCCGGCAAACGGGCCCTACTGATTGGCCTGCACCGTCAGGTTCAAGGCCTTGGCGAGTTCGCCCGGCGCCGCTTCCGAGAGTGACGGAATCAAGAGCATCGACACCGGCTCGACCGGGGTCAAAGCGATCTCCAATTTCTTCGGATCCGCGATAAAGGCCCGCAAGGCCGCCACCACCTTTTCGATCAGCGCGGGGTCCTGCAGCATCGACGCGAAGGCCTCGGCCTGGGCACCGTATCCGGCCTTGATCTCGGCCTCGTCCTGGCCGGTGGTCTGGGCCAGCGCCTTGATCGCCCGAGGTAGCAGCGACTGGTCCTGATAGGTCAGCCGGGCGCCGCCCAGGAACAGCTCCTGCAGCGCCTCCGGGGCGAGGGCGGCCATGTCGCCGTGGACCGCGGCGATGAACTCCTCGCCGAGGCCGGTCACCGCCATCTCGAAATTCAAGACCCCCAGGTCATGGAGACGAAACTCGAAGCCTTCCATGCGCGCCTCCCGGGCCGGAATGTCCCAGCGGTAGCCGCCGGCGAAGGACAGCGTGACGCGATCCAACTCCATAAGCTCGGCGATGCCCGCCAGACTGGGATCCGGAACGAAGTCGAGGGGAACCTCGAGCTCCCTCATCAGAAAGGTGCTGTGGGTCGCCACCGACTGCACATAGTCGGCGGATTCGCCGCGCAGCTCCTCCAGGGTCATGGCGGCGCCATCGGTCTCGACACGCAGGCCGGCCAAGGCCATGAGATCGAGTTTGGGCATGCTGCCCAGGGGCCAGGGCTCGCCCGCCGCCAGCTTCTGCCAGTTGGCGACCGCGCCGCTGTAGTCGAGCCCGCCCAGCTCGAAGTTGGCCAGCGCGAAACTGCCCTCGCCCTCGACCGCGGCGGCCAGGTTCTCCAGGACGATCTTGCCCAGGCGCGCGCCCTCGTAGTCTGCGACCACCACGCGGTCCAGGGTGAAGAGCGGTGCCCCGGCCGCCGCCTGTCCGTCGGCTGCCTGATCGCCTGCCGCCTTGCTGACCTTCATGCCGGCGATCTCCATCTCGCCGATCCGGTAAAGACCCAGCATCGTCTCGAAGAAGCCCGCCAGTTCCTCCGGGGTCGCGTTCTCCAGATCCATATTGATAAAGGCGAGAAGGCCGGGCCTCACCGCATAGTCGCTCAGTGTCACACGGGCGACCTCGATGGCCAGGGGATCCGGTAGCTCGTCACCTGTAATCTGATAAGTCAGGCCCTCCATCGCGAACTCTTCCATGATCGGCTCGAAGGACCCGGGTTCGTTCGGGTCGACCGGGCCATAGGCCTTGACCAGGGTCACCAGGTCGACGCCGTTGACCGACAGGCTGTCTGCGGTCATGACGGCCTTCATGGCCGCCGGGCCGCCGATCACGGTGTCGACCGAAAGGTCTTCCATAACTTGCGATCCCATGCGCCCATCCTTCAGGTCGCGAAGAACGAAGTTCGTCAGGGTAAAGTCGTAGGTCAGGTCGACGGCTTCCTGCTGCGGCAGTGCCACGGCGAGCTGCACGGTGCCATCGTAGCCCTCGGCGATCAGTTCCGCGGCGTCCAGGCCCCGGGCAATCGGATCGAGCAGACCGAGGAAGACCGGGTCATCGAGGCTGACGATCTCCAGCGCGAAGAGCTCCCGGTAAGCTTGGATGTAGTCCGGCGTAATGCGTAGGGCCTTGCCATGGTAGCGATCGATTTGGGCCCGCAACGCGGGGATTCCGGCAAGGTTGGCGATGGGCGGCTCGAAGGTCAGGCCGGCCAGTTGCAGGGCGAGGCCGGTCGCCTCGAAACTCTCGATGGTCACCACGCCGCTTGCGTCTTCGGCCGGCTCGACCAGCACGAGTTTGTCGATCGTCAATGTGGCCTCATCGGCATAGGAAAAGGCCAGCGCGATCTGGTCGATCTCGGCGACATTGTCCCACAGGCTGTAGCGCACGGTGCCGCGCGTCGCGGTGGCACCGGGCTGTAACTGCGCCAGGATGGCGTCGACCCGGGCTTCGGCCTTGCTCTGGGCATAATACTCCAGACCGAAGACCCCGCCGACCCCGAGAACCACCAGGGCGACGACCGCGATGACGAGTTTTTTCATGACAACCTCTCCTAGGATAGGACAACAAAGACCTAGCGGTTATCGCGCGATTCCACAACGCCCGCCCGGCCGACGACCCCTGCGATACCGCGGCGCCTGGCCTGGGCCTCAGAGCGCCTCGGCGGTCTCGCGCAGCTTGAACTTCTGCACCTTGCCGGTCGAGGTCTTGGGGATTTCGCCGAAAACCACGCTGCGCGGCATCTTGAAACTGGCCAGCCGGGCGCGGCAGTGGGCGATGATCTCGGCCTCGTCGGCCGCCGCGCCCGGTTTCAATTCGATGAAGGCGCAGGGCGTCTCGCCCCACTTGGCATCGGGCCGCGCCACCACCGCCGCGATGGCCACGGCGGGATGCTGGTAGAGCACGTCCTCGACCTCGATGGAGGAGATGTTCTCGCCGCCGGAAATGATGATGTCCTTGGAGCGGTCCTTCAGTTCGATATAGCCGTCCGGGTGCCAGACCCCCAGATCGCCGCTGTGGAACCAGCCGCCGGCGAAGGCCTGGTTGGTGGCCACGGGGTTCTTCAGGTAGCCGCGCATCACGATGTTGCCGCGCAGGAAGACCTCGCCCAGGGTCTGGGCGTCCTTGGGCACCGGCTCCAGGGTTTCGGGGTCGGCCACCATGAGGCCTTCCAGGACCGGATAGGCGACGCCCTGGCGCGCCTTCATTCGGGCCTGCTCGGCGCTTGGCAGCTCGCTCCATTCCTCTTTCCAGCTACAGACCACGGCAGGGCCGTAGACCTCGGTCAGGCCATAGACGTGGGTGACGCGAAAGCCCGACTGTTCCATGGCCTCCAGCACCGCGGCCGGCGGCGGCGCGGCGGCGGTCATGAACTCGACGGTCTGGTCGAAGCCGGCCTGCTGCGCGGCGTCGCCGGCCAGCAGCATCTGCATGACGATGGGCGCGCCGCAGAGGTGGGTGACGCCGTGGCGGGCGATGGCGTCGTACATCGCCGCCGTCTCGACCCGCCGAAGGCAGACATGGGTGCCGGCCTGGGCGGTCACTGCCCAGGGAAAGCACCAGCCGTTACAGTGGAACATCGGCAGGGTCCAGAGGTAGACGGGGTGTTGTCCCATGGACCAGGTCACGATGTTGCCGATGGCGTTCAAATAGGCGCCGCGGTGGTGATACACCACGCCCTTGGGATTGCCGGTGGTGCCCGAGGTATAGTTCAGCGCTATGGCCTGCCACTCGTCCTCGGGCAGGCGCCAGGGATGCTCGGGGTCGCCGCCGGCGAGGAAGTCCTCGTAGGGCCGGCCGCCGAGCAGCTCGCCGCCTTCCGCCGCGCCGACCGGGTCGTCGACCTCGATCAGGACGATGTCCCGGCCGAGCTGCGCCAGGGCCGGCTTGACGGTGGCCGAGAAGGCCTTGTCGGTGATCAGGGCCTTGGCCTCGCCGTGTCCCAGGATGAAGGCGATGGTGGCGGCGTCGAGCCGATAGTTGAGCGCGTTCAGGACCGCGCCCGTGGCCGGGACGCCGTGGTGCGCCTCCCACATGGCCGGCGTGTTGGGCAGCATGGCGGCGACGCAGTCGCCCGGACCGATACCGATCCCCTCCAGGGCCGAGGCCAATTGTCGGCAGCGTCGATAGGCTTCGGCCCAGGTGACCGTGAGGTCGCCGTGGAGCAGCGCGATCCGGTCGGGATGGACGGCGGCCGTGCGCGGCAGGAATGAAAGCGGACTCAAGGCCTGGTAGTTGGCCGCGTTCTGTCCGAGTTCGGTTTCGAATGGGTTCATGGGTTGCCCGCCTCACGTTGTCCGTGGCCGCAATGCTCGACCGACACCTATTCTGGGAAATGGTTCCGACTGCCGCAAGGCACGGTTTCAGGGGAAGGGTCCGGACCTGGCTTGGTTCTCATAGCGATGGGTGCTATCACCCCCGCCTCGCGGACCGCAAAGGCGCCGCGTACAACCCCTGAAGATGGAGGATGCCATGTCCAGACACCGCAGCTTCCGCGACCTGCCGTCCTTTTGAGGTTACGAGCAAACGTCGCAAGTCCTTCCCCTCGGAAACCCGGGTCAAGCGCGGCCACCGCGTCGTTCACGGCGACGTCGAGCTGCTCGAAAAACTCGGCCGTAACGATCTTTGCCCCTGCGGCTCGGGTCGCCGGTTTCAAGCGTTGCTGTCTGCGTGGCAAGCGCTATGACGGCGCCCTTCGGGATGACTATTTTTAGGGAGTAGAACCACATTCGCGGATCGTGAAGGCCGTGCCGCGCTCGCGGCACGGCCTTCCACCTCCACCTCGGTCCTCGTGCTGCGCCGACAGGGGCGAGCCTTGTCTCTCTCGACCTCGGCAGGCCGTGAAGGACGAAGAGTGTAGGGACTCCGAGCCGGCGTTAGTTCAACTCCGTCCGACGGAATTGCCGGGCCTATCGGTCTGTGCCAGCATCCTCGGATTGGGAACCATCGCTCATGGGGATATGCCGGTGAAGGACGCCTACCCGCTCGCCCCCTTCCGCATCCAAAGCCGACCGACGCTTTGCGCGGTCATGCGCGCCTATCCCCTGGCGACGGTGATCTCCGGCGCCGCGGGCAGCGCATCAACCTCGCTGATCCCGCTGCTGGTGCGACATGACGATAACGACCAAATCGTCCTGTCGGGACACCTGGATCGCAACAACGCCCATGCGGCGGAACTGCAACCCGGCGCGCCGGTTTCGTTCCACTTTGTCGGTCCCGACAGCTATGCCTCGCCCGACCTCTATGGGGACCCGCAACTGCCGGGCTGGCTCTATGTGGCGGTGCAGGGAGATGGGGTCATCTCGGACCTGCCGGAGGGGCCGTCGCTGCGCGCGCTGCTGATCGACGCCACGGAAAAGTTCGGCGGCCCCGGACAGAAATTCTCGCTCGACCCCGAGGACCCTCGAATCGGAAAATTCCTGCCCGGCATCAAGGGCTTTCGGATCAGGGTGACCCGTGTCAGCGGTATCGCCAAGCTGGCCCAGGACAAGGGTGCCGACCATTCCCGGACCGCGATGAGTTTTCTCGCGGGCCAGGACAACGGCGGGTCCAGAGACCTGTTCGAGAGGCTGCTACAGGAGACGCTCTGACGGCCATCTAATACCACCGAGCAGTGATAGGAACCCATTTGACCGCGTTGTTTTGTCCGCTGGTACGGCGCGGTTTGGGCCGTGGTGCGACCACCACACGCCGACCGGACCGCACCCAGCGTATAAAACAACGCGGCCTTCGGTGGCGGAAAACAGCCCCGGGGGTGCGTTCCGGCGCTTGCCCGATACGCGTATCGCGCTGCGCACCGCGCCTTCCCCCGGGGCTGTTTTCCCTCCATTAAATAGGTCCCTATCACTGCTCGGTGGTATAATGGCTGCTCAGCGCCCCGCCACCGCGAAGAAGGGACCGGCCATGCGTATCGAAGGCAAGTGCCACTGCGGCACCATCACTTACCGGCTTCATTGGCCAGGCGAGGGCGCCGAGATTCCCGTTCGGGCCTGTAGCTGTACCTTCTGTCGCAAGCACGGCGGGGTCTATACCTCGCACCGCGATGCCGCGTTGGAGGCGGTTCTGCACGACGAGGCTCTGGTCTCGCGCTACAGGTTCGGCACCGCGACGGCGGATTTCTATCTCTGTACGCGCTGCGGCGTGGTGCCCTTCGTGACCAGCCCGATCGAGGACAAGCTCTATGCGGTGGTGAACGTGAACAGCTTCGAGGGCATCGACCCGGCCTGTTTCTCGCGCGCCATCGCCGATTTCGACGGCGAGACGACGGCCAGTCGTCTCGATCGCCGGCAACGCAACTGGATCCCGTCGGTGACCCTCACCTCCTAGGCCTACAGCACCTCGCCGCCGAACTGCGCGGCCCCTTCCAGCAGCATTTCCCAGAGCGACAGGGCAAAGCCGCGCGGCAGGAACAGCTCGAAGCCGGCCTCGGAATGCCAGAGCGTGACGCCGACATGGTGAAAGGCCGTGGAGGCGACCGATCCGGCGGGAAATGCCGTGGGACGCAGATCGAGCGGCAGGAAGCGGTTCAGCAGGGTCGCGGCCTCGGGCCCGGAGATCCGCAGATGGCTGCGCGAGTGCGACAGGTCGAGGGTGGCGCCCTGGTCGGCGGCGAGCGGCGATGGGGCAAGCCCAAAGATCCAGAACTTCAAGGGCTCGATGCGCAGCAGGGTGCCCGTCTGCCCGACGACGGCCTTGCCCGGCCCGGGCGCGGCCGCGGCGCCAACTGTCTCGGCGGCAGCTGTGCCGACGGCGGCCAGTGTCTCCGGCCAGGCGGCGATCTGGTGGAGCGCCAACTCGCGCACTTCGCGCAGGGTCACGCCGGGCTCGCCCGCGGCGCCGAAACGGCCGGTGGCGTAGTGGCCCTCGAGGGCGGAAACGCGCGCGGCGTCAGCCATGCATCCGCTCCCCGCTGGGGTCGACCATGTGGGGCGAGACGATCTCGACCTCGATGTTGCCCTGGCGCACCGGATCGGCGGCCACCACGGTCTGCCCGGCCCAGGGTTCGTGTCCGCCGGCGATAAAGCCGATGCCGATCCAATGGCCGAGCGCCGGCGAGTGGGTGACGCCGGTGATCCAGCCCTCGCCGTGGCCCGTGACGGCGTCTTCTTTGCAGAGCAGCGCACCGCCGTTGAAGGTCTGGCTGCGATCCTTGGGGAAGATACCGACCAGCCGGGGACGGTCCTCGCGCGACAACTCCGGGCGTTTGCGCAGCACCGAGCCGATGTAGGATTTCTTGTCCGAGGCCATCTTTCCCAGTCCGGCGTCATCGATGGTCACGCGGCCGTCGAGCTCGGCCCCGGTGACATGGCCCTTTTCGATGCGCAGCGCCCCAGGGCCTCCAGACCATAGAGGCAACCCTCCAGCGGCTGGGCCGCGTCCCAGAGCAGATCCATCATGGCCGGGCCGTAGTCGGAGGGGACGTAGACCTCGTAGGCCCGTTCGCCGGAAAAGCTGATCCGCGCGATGCGGCAGGTCACACCGTTGGCCAGGGAGGTTTCGATCACCCCCATGAAGGGGAAGGCTTCGTTGGACAGCGCCGCCGGGTCGGCGACGCAGGCCTCCAACAGCTTGCGGGACAGCGGTCCGGCCACGGCGCAGCCCGCCCACTGTTCCGAGACCGAGGTCACATGAACCTTGAGGTCGGACCAGCGCAGCTGCAGCAGTTCCTCCAGCCAGACCATGACCTTGGCCGCGTGGGCCGTGGTGGTGGTCATGAAGTATTCGGTCTCGCCCAGGCGCCAGGTGGTGCCGTCGTCCATGACGTAGCCGTCGTCGCGCAGCATGATCCCGTAGCGGGCCTTGCCGATGGCCAGCTTGGCGAAGGCGTTGCTGTAGACGCGGTTGAGGAACTCCGTGGCGTCGGGCCCCTGGATCGCGATCTTGCCGAGCGAGGTCACATCGCAGAGAGCGACCGTGCCGCGCGCGGTCGCGGCCTCGCGCACGTAGGCCTCGGCAACGGTTTCGCCCGCGCGCGCGAAGTACCAGGGCCGCTGCCACAGGCCGGCGTCCATCATGGTGGCGCCCTTGTCGAGGTTCCAGCGGTGCATCGGCGTCCGGCGCAGCGGGCGGAAATGGCCGCCGACATTGCGCCCGCTCAGCGCCCCGAGGCTGATCGGCGTGTAGGGCGGCCGGAAGGTCGTGGTGCCGAGCGCCGGGATCTCCTTGCCCAGGGCCTCGGCCATCAGCGCCATGCCGATGACGTTGCCGACCTTGCCCTGGTCGGTTGCCATGCCGAGG
>JAJFGK010000023.1 GCA_021776195.1 Kiloniellaceae bacterium
CGCCGTCATGAGCGCCGTCGGCTACAACCTGCGCCTCATCCTCAAATGGCTGAGGAAACTTTTGTGCAAAATCATCGCCGCAATCTTGGCAGCCATAGTCCCAAAATCAGTGCTCAATCCTGCTTCTTAACAGCGGACGAAGTCGCCTACCCGAGGCAAACAGGCGCGTCCGGCTATGGCGTCGCGCTACGCCCCCCGCCCTAAGCCTTCGCCGCCCAGCTCCCCGACAAGGGGGCCGAGACCATGGCGGCGCAGACCATCCGCGCTTTCCGGCGCATCCCCAGGAAACTGCGTCACACCCTCACTCTCGACAACGGCAAGGAGTTCGCCCGGTTCAAGCGGATCGAAGCCGCCACAGGCCTCGACGTCTACTTCGCCGACCCCTACGCGCCCTGGCAGCGCGCCACCAACGAGAACACCAACGGGCTCATCCGCCAGTACTTCCCCAAGGGCTGCGACTTCAAGGCCGTCTCGGACAAGGCGCTTGCAAGCATGCTTTCAAGGCTCAATCATCGGCCCCGCAAATGCCTCGCCTACCAGACACCGCACGAGGTCCTTCAACAAGCCAAGACTGGTGCACTTGCGATTTGAATCCGCCACCCTGCTTGTAAACCATTATAAATTGCTATGGGTCGACTCTAATTCCCATCCGTTGCCACGGCGCATTGCGCAATCTACCCTTAGGCTCTACATTTTTCCGAATGCAGAATTGGTCTCAGGTCACTAGCACAACTCTAACCGTTTTGTGCCTTCTATCGTGATCGTTGGGCACCTAGACAGGCGCCGTTTTGATGCCCTCGCGGGTTATGCACGCCGCCCTGGCATCACCTTGGTCACCAAGGAAATCGACTGGTTCTCTGATCGACATGAGCGAGTTTTGGGACTTCTTTCGTGGGACATGGTCGATGATGACTATTGCTGGGTAGTCTTCGGTCGCGACGCGGTTAAGAGATTTCGTGCTATCAAAGTCGATGCTTCGTACCCGACAGCAGAGGAGGCCTACGAGGCACTCATGGCCGCCATGCGGAATGCGATCGACATGCCCGATGAAGCCTATCAACAAGGCGATGAGGAAGGCCCAGCCGTCGATTTTTTCAAGCCGGCTGTGAATGACGAACGTTTCCACCCGTCCTTTCGAATGTTGCTCCAGGACCTCCGCTACTCGCCTGCTCGCGAGATCATCACAGCTATGATGCGCTACCACGAGGACGTTGACGGCAACTTTGTGCAGAAATTCCAGAGCGCCGGCTGGGACGCACTCCTATGGGAGCTCTACCTCTTCGCGACCTTCAACGAACTTGGGCTGGTTCGTATCGCTGATGCTCCAACGCCAGATTTCGTTCTTCGGGGTAACGACGGCGAACTTGCAGTCGAAGCGACCAGCGTCAATCAGTCCCCAACAGGGCCAACTGAGGTACCTAGCGACCCGGAAGCGTTTAAGGCTTATCTCGAAAACTACATCCCAATCCGACTTTCCACAGTCTTGAGAAGAAAACTCAATCATAAGCCGCGCTATTGGGAGCACCCCGCCGTGAAGAACATGCCTTTCAGCATCGCGGTACAGGATTTTCATCTCGGTGGAACGATGCGGTTTATAGTATCTGCCGCAACCGAGTACGTGTTTGGCGTACGGCATTGGATCGAAGACGGAGAGCGGAAGATTGACCGGATCGGCACTCACCGTTACGGCAAGAAGCGAGCGCAGTCAGGATTCTTTAATCTTGATGGTGCGGAGAATGTGAGTGCTGTCATCATCAATCCGCAGGGGACCGTGACCAAGTTCAATCGGCTCGGACACATCGCTGGCTTCGGAGACCCTCGCGTGAAGTTGGTCCGAACCGGATTTCAGCGATGCGACTCGGATCTGAAGGCTCCCAACCCGAAGCCGTTCTCCGAGATCGTCGGGCCGCAGTCTAGAGAAACCTGGGTCGAAGGCATGGTAGTTCTTCACAATCCCAGGGCGAACGTTCCGCTCGATCCTGCACTTCTTCCAGGCGCAGCTCATGAGTTTCTCCAACCTGATGGCAGCATCATGTCTTTGCTGCCGGATTTTCATCCGCTGTTTTCGCAAACCCATACAGCGCTTGAAGAGCCATGCGATTCGGCTGGATTGCCTGAGTGCCGCTGATCAGTCTGAAACGGCTCAGCTAACATCCGTGAGAGAGCCAGACCTAATTTGATTGTGGAACAGACAACACTCCAAATGACCAGAGGTTCATTTCAAGGCGGGCGACGTCCGCTAAGTGGAAGTTTCGTAGATGACACCGTACACATAGCGATTAACCGCACTCCGCCCAACCTGTTCGTTCGCTGCGGTTTCACCGATGACCGCTCCGGGCCTTGCCAACACGAACGTCCAACCCGGACCGAAGTCGCCTCCCCGAGCCAATCCAGACAAGCGCGTCCGGCTATGGCTCCGCGTTCCCGCCCCCCGCCCTAGGCCTTCGCCGCCCAGGCCTCGATCTCGACCAGCATGTCGGGCGCGGCCAGGCCGTCGATGACCACCAGGGTCGAGGGCGGCACCACGCTGTCGCCCAGGATCTTGCGCCGCCCTGCCCGATACCCCTCGATGCCGCGCGCATCGGTGAGATACACCACCAGCTTGACCAGGTGCTCCTTGGTCATCTTGTTGGCCTTCAGGCAGGCCAGGATGTTGCGGCAGGCCTGCTCGGATTGACGCCGCGCGCCGGCGGCGAGCTTGCCCTTGGGGTCGACCCCGACCTGCCCGGCGATGACCAGCCATTCGGCGTTCGGCGGCACCCTCAGCGCGTGGCTGTACAGGCCCTGGGGCTTATGGAGGTTCTTGGGGCTAAGTATCTCGTTCTTCATGACAGATCCTTTTGTCTGGGGCTGTTGTGTGAGCCTGGCGGTCAGGCCAGGGCCGGTTGCCGGCCGGCGCCGCGCGACCGGTTGATCAGGGCGACCACGATGACCAGGTTGGCCAGGTTGAAGCCGGCGCCGGCCAGGAAGGCCGGGGCGTAGCTGCCGGTGGCGTCGAAGATGACGCCCGCCATCCAGCCGCCCAGGGCCATGCCGCAGGCCCCGAAGAGCAGGACCACGCCGAGGCGACGGCCGTTGCTGGCGGTCGGCAGGTACTGCTGCACGATCACCGGATAGCACAGATTGATGCCGCCATAGCCCAGGCCGAAGACGACCGAGACGAGGTAGAGCGCCCAGAGGCCGTCGACCGCGGCATAGAGCAGCAGCGCGGCGGCCTGGGTGGCGGAGAAGACCAGCAGGGCGATGAGGCCGCCGAAGCGGTCGACCAGCAGCGCGCCGGCCAGCAGCCGCACCGCCAGGGTGGTCGCCAGGGCGACCGCCAGCAGCTCCGCGCCGCGCGCCGCGCCGTGGCCCAGGTCGCTGGCATGGGCGACGATATGGACCAGCGGCATCGACATGGCGACACAGCAGCCGACGATCGCCAGGCAGAGCGCGGCCTGGGACTGCCAGACCGGCAGGCCGAGGCTCGCCTGGCCCGAGGAGGCGGCGGCCCGCCGCGCGCCGCGTCTCGCGGCCTGCCCCACGGCCGATGCTTGCTCCGCCACCGGCGCTGGCCGCCAGAGGAAGAAGGTGACCGGCACCGCGGTCACCAGCACGAAGAGGCCGAACCAGAAAAAGGTCTCGCGCCAGCCGGCGGTTTCATTGAAGTAGCGAAAGATCGGCGGCCAGATCGCCCCGGCGACGGACTGGCCGGCGGCGATCAGCCCGACGGCAAAGCCGCGGCGGTCGGCAAACCAGCGCATCACGTTCAACATCAGCGGCCCGTAGATCGTCGCCTGGCCCAGCAGGCCCATCATCAGGCCGTAGATCGCGTAGAGCTGCCATTCCGCCGTGATCAGGCTGCCCAGCATCGCCCCGCTGCCGATCATCGCCGTTCCCAGCAGGGTGACGGGCCCGACGCCCGAGCGGTCGAACCAGTGGCCCATGACGATGCCGCCAAACCCGGAGCCGATGAAGAGGCAGGCATAGGCCAGCGAGGGCACGCTGCGCGGCCAGTCGAAGTCCTGGGCGATCTGCTTCAGGGCCACCACCAGCAGGAACATGCCGCCGTTGGTGGCCAGGATCAGGTAGGTCGAGGCCAGAATGACGATGGTGCGGTAGTGCTGATGCGAAACCCGGCCGAAGAACCCCATAGGACAAGTCAACTCGAAAAATTGCTGGATCGCCGGTGCCGCGGGGCTGGTCCCTCGGGGCCGAACGAAGCCACGAGACTAGAGCCACTTTTCACCAGGTCAACTGTCATCCCAGCCGGGATCATCCCAACCGGGATCATCCCAGACGGGTCATCCCAGCCGGGGTCATCCCAGCCGGGCGTCGAAATGAAAGGTCGACATGCGCTCGACACCGTCGTCCAGGACGAGAAACTGGTCCTCCAGCTTGACGCCTTGGCCGTCGCGCTTCGAGCCCACATAGCTTTCCAGGCAGATCACCATGCCGGGCTCGACCTGACCCGGGATCGGATAGGGTCCGCTGTCGCTCTTGTGGGGGATGTTGGGAAACTCCCCCGACAGGCCCAGGCCGTGGCCGACGCAGTAGTAACGGCTGTCGCGGTACTCTTCGGGCATGTCCCAGGCCCTGTCGGCCAGTTCCTCGTAGGCGATGCCGGGCCTGAGCGCCTCGGCGTTGACCTCGAGCTGCTCGCGGGCCAGGGCATAGAGGTGGCGCTGCCGGTCGGTTGGCTTGCCATCGCCGCAGATGAAGCTGCGCGAAAAGTCGACGCCGTAGCCTTCGTAGCCCAGGGCATCGGTGTCCAGGCAGATCATGTCGCCTTTTTCCAGAACCCGCTCGCCGCATTCCTGGAAGTAGGGAAAGGTCCGGGGCCCGCTCTGAAACAGGCGCGTCGAGACGTACTGCCCCTCCTTGGCCATGAGACCGAAATGGTAGGTCGCCCAGGCCTCGGACTCGGTCTGGCCCGGTTCGATCCCCTGCTCCAGTTGGCGGACCGCCGCCTCGACACGGCACATGGCCTCGCGCATGTAGGGCAACTCGATGGGCAGCTTGATGGCCCGCGCCGGCAGAAAGGCCAGATCGGAATCCGCCAGCGTGAATCCCTGCCCCCGCAGCGCATCGGTCGCCGGGACCGGAAAGCGGTCGACCCCGATTTTGTCGATCGTGGGATCGGCGGCCCGGACCGCCGCGGCGATATCCGCCGCGAAGCGCGCGCTCGCCCCGGGCACGTCGCCACCGGAGCTGATATGACAGAGGCCGCGGGCCGGGCGGACATCGTCCACTGTCGGCAGGCCGGCGGCGAGATGCTCGCAGCCGAAGTACTCGTAGAGAAGGGCCGGCCCCTCCGCGATCAGCAGGAGGTAGCGGGCCGGGGTGCGGGCGCTGAAGAGCTGCATGTTCCGCGCCCCGGTCGCATAGAAAATGTTGTTGGGGTCCAGCACCAGGAGCGCCGGCATCCCCGCCTTGCGCATGGCCTCGCGCAGCCGGCCAAGCCGCGCCTCGTAGAGCGCCATTCGGTTGGCTTGCAGGGCCTGCCTGTCCCACGCCTCGGTGACTGTCTTCATATCGCCGATTTTCCTTCCGCCGCTCACACCAGGTGCTGGCCACCGGTGACGAAGATCTCGGTGCCGGTGACGTAGCCGAAATCCGGGGTGCAGAGCCGGAAGACCGCCGAGGCGACCTCGCTGGGCTGGCCCATGCGTTTCATCGGAATGCGCGGGATCAGGGCCTCGTACTCCTCGCCGATCATCGAGGTCTCGATCTCGCCCGGGGCCACCGCGTTGACCCGGATGCCCAGACCGGCGAACTCGACCGCCATCTCGCGGGTCAGCGCCGAGAGCGCCGCCTTGGAGGTCGAGTAGGCCGAGCCGGCGAAGGGATGGACCTCGTGCCCCGCGATCGAGGTGATGTTGATGATGGCGCCGCCGCCCTTGCGCAGGGCCGTGGCGAAGCCGCGCCCCAGGGTGAGCGGCGCGAAGAAGTTCAGCTCGAAGACCTCGCGCCACTGATCGACGGTGCCGTTGAGGCAGCCCAGGCGCTCCTTGAAATCGGTCTTGGGCGAAATCGCGGCATTGTTGACCAGGGCGGACAGCGGCCCGCCCTCCAGGCACGCGTTGGCCTCGGTCATGAAACGGTCCATATCGGCCCGGTCGCCCAGATCGGCGGTGATGTGGTGGGCCCAGTTGGGATCGCGCTGGCAGGCCTCGGGGATGGCGTCGCGCGAACAGGTGATGATGCGCCAGCCCTCGTCGCTGAAGCGCTTGACCGTCGCGTGGCCAATGCCGCGGCTGGCGCCGGTCAGAACAACGGTCGAGCGGTCACCGGTCATGGTCTGTCGGTTCCTTGCGGGTTGATTTTGCAGGCGGCGACCCGAGATGCGGGTCCTGATGGATGATCACCTCGGCACCGGGATAGGCCTCGCCGAGCTGCGCCTCGATCCGGTCAGCGATCTCCTCGGCCGCATAGAGGCTCATGCTCCCGTCCATCTCGACATGGCATTGGATGAAGGTCTGCGGCCCGGCTGCCCGGGTCCGCAGGTCGTGGCTGCCGAGCACTTCGGCATTGGCGTGGACAATGGCGCGTATCCGGTCGCGATCCTCGTCGCCCAACTCCCGGTCCATCAGCATGTCGAGCGCGTCCTTGGCGATCTGCCAGGCGGTAAAGAGGATGTAGCCGGCAATCGCCAGGCTGAACAGCGGATCGGCCGCCAGCCAGCCCAGTTCGCTGACCAGGAGCAGCGCGAGGATGACCGCCGCGTTGGTCAGCAGGTCGCCCTTGTAGTGCAGCGAATCGGCCTGGATGGCGAGGGAGCCCGAGCGCTTGATGACAAACCGCTGAAACAGGATCAGCGCCAGCGTGGCGGCCATCGAAAAGACCATGACGCCAATCCCCAGCCCGCTGTGAGACAGGGGAATGGGCTGGAACAGCCGGTCGATCGCCTGGATCACCAGGATGACCGCCGAGCCGGAGATGAAGGTCGCCTGGGCGAGGGCCGCCAGGGGCTCGGCCTTGCCGTGGCCGAAGCGGTGATCGGCATCCGGCGGCGTCTGGGCGTGGCGCACGGCAAAGAGCGTCACCAGCGAGGCCGCGGCATCGAGCAGGGAATCGATCAGGGCGGCCAGCAGCGCGAGCGAGCCGGTCATCTGCCAGGCCACGAGCTTGACCGCGATCAGGACCAGGGCGGTGGCCACCGAGGCATAGGTCGCCAGGCGCACCAGATGCGCCGATCCCTCGGAACTCGTGATGGTCTTGTCGGTCATCGCCGGCCCATCGGTTGCCACGCGCTTGGGAGCTGGGTCAAAGCTAGGGGCTGAGTCAAAGCTAGGGGCTGGGTCAAATCTAGGGATAGAGCCGCTCGGTTCGCCAGGCCGCGCCCTCGGCATGGTACACCAGCCTGTCGTGCAGCCGAAAGGCGCCGTCCTGCCAGAACTCGATGAGGCGCGGCGCGATGCGAAAGCCGGACCAGTGGGGCGGCCGCGGAACCGTGCCGACGGCATACTTGGCGGCCATCAGGGCGACCCGCTTTTCCAATTCGAAACGGCCCTCCAGCGGCCGCGACTGGTCGCTCGACCAGGCGCCGATCTGGCTCTTGCGGTTGCGGGTGGCGAAGTAGTCGTCCGCCTCGGCCGGGGTCACTTGCGACACAGCACCTTCGATACGCACCTGCCGGCGCAGGCTCTTCCAGTGGAACAGCAGCGCCGCCTTGGGGTGGGCCAGCAGCTGGCGGCCCTTGCGGCTCTCGTAGTTGGTGTAGAAGACGAAGCCTTCGGGATCGAAGCCCTTCAGCAGGACCATGCGGCAGGAGGGCATGCCGTCCTCGGCCACGGTGGAAAGGGCCATCCCGGTGGCATCGTTGACCTCGCTGTCCTCGGCCTCCTTCAACCAGGCGGCAAAACGAACCAGCGGATCTTGTTCTTTCGAATCGAGAGACATTCGCGATCTTCGCTTCCAAATTGGGCAGCCCGACAGTGGCCGGACCCGCCAGATCTTCATGATTGAGGAACGTTCGGGCCCGACAATAGGGGGCTTGCCGGGGGCTGTCCATGGCATCGCGCCATCGGGATTCTTTCGCCTTGTCCCGGCCCTCTTGCGGCTCGACGGGACCGCAACCAATTGTCTATTGTCATCCATCGCTAAGCTATGCAATTTGACCCATGAATGATCCTTACAAGGTTCTCGGAACGGCCCGCGACGCCTCGGCCGAGGAACTCAAGAGCGCCTACCGCAAGCTGGCAAAAAAACTCCACCCCGACGCCAATCCGGGCGACAAGCGGGTGGAGCAGCGCTTCAAGGAGGTCTCCCAGGCCTACTCCCTGTTGCGCGATCCGGCTCAGCGCCAGCGGTTCGATCGCGGCGAAATCGACGCCAACGGTCAGGAACGCGGTTTCGCCGGCGGCCGCCACGCCGGCGGCGGGCGCGGTGGCGGCCCTGGCGGCAGCCCCTTCGGCCCGGATTTCCGGCCCGAGGATCTCTTCGCCGAGATCTTCGGCGGCCGGCGCGCGCGCGCCGGCCAGGGCAGGGCCAAGGGCAAGGACCTGCGCGCCGAGGTGTCGATTTCGTTCCTCGAGGCGGCCAAGGGCTGCAAGAAGCGGGTCCGCTCTGGCGGGGGCAAGGTCCTCGAGGTGCGCATCGCGCCCGGCACCCAGGACGGCCAGTCGCTTCGCCTCAAGGGTCAGGGGGCGGCGGGATCGGGCGGCGGCCCGACCGGCGACGCCATCGTTACGATCAAGGTCGAGGCCCACCCCCACTTCAGCGAGAAGAACCGCAATATCCACCTCGAGGTGCCGGTGACCCTGCAGGAAGCCCTGCTCGGGGCCGAGATCACCGTGCCGACCATCGACGGCAACGTCACCATGCGCATTCCGGCCGGCTCCAACAGCGGCTCGACCCTGCGCCTCAAGGGCAAGGGACTGGAAGATCCCAAGACCGGCAAGCGCGGCGACCAGTACCTGAAACTGCGCATCGCCTTGCCCGACAAGCCGGACAAGGACCTGAGCGACTTCGTCGAAACCTGGGCCAAGACCCACAGCTACGATCCGCGCAAAAAGGCCGGGCTGACCGACTAGTTTTGAACAGTGGCTTCCGCCGCTTTCTCACCTCGTTGCGAGAGCAGCTTTTCCAGATCGGCGTCGGCGAGGTCGCCGTCGGCGCGGATCACCTCGCTGACGATACCGCGCACGTGATCCGACCAGCGCTCATCCCAGGTCCAATCGATGTCCAGTGCCGCCATGAGATCGGTCAGGCGAATGCGGCCGAGATCCGAATGCAGGCGCCAGCCGCGCCGGCCGCTGCGCAGCAGACCGGCCTGCTTCAATTGAAACAGAACATCGTGAAAGACACCGGGGTCGCTCGGCAAGCCGGCGAAGAGAGCCCGTTCCCTGATCCCCGGTCTTCCCGAAACCGCGGCGTCGCGCAGCCGGTCAAGCACCGCCAAACCGAGCGCCAGCCGGGCCGAGGGGCCGGTCGAGAACTGCCCGAAGCGCCGCCGAATGCGCCATTCCGGCAAGGCCGCGGCAATCTCGGCGCCCATCAGGATGGCCGACCAGGACAGGTACATCCAGACCAGGACCAGGGGCAGCGCGGCGAGCGCCCCGTAGATCGCCTCGTAGTCGGCCACGGAACTGGCATAGAGACCGAAGCCGCGCTTCAGCGCCTCGAACAGCAGGGCCGCGACCAGGGCGCCGACCAGGGCGGAGCGCCAGTCGACGGACCGCGAGGGCAGCACGATGTAGAGCACGGCAAAGGCCATCAGGGTCAGGACAAAAGGCAACAGCCGAGAGAGACCGAGCCCCTCGGCCTGGCCGGTCAGCCCGACCCAGTCGATGGCTATGGCCCAGAGCGACGACAGCAGGACCGAGGCCAGAATCAGGAGCGGCCAGAGCACCAGCAAGATCCACTGCACCAGCAACCGGGTCCAGATCGGCCGCGGCACCGAAACCCGCCAAATGCCATTGAAGGTCGCCGACATGGATCCCAGCAATAGGTAGGCCGTGACGACGAGGGCCAGGAAACCGACTCCGGTGAGTTTCCGGGCGTTCTCGAGAAAAATGACCACCTGTTCGCTGATTTCCAGCCCCGCTTCGGGCAGGAAGTTGGCGAAAATGGCATCGAGAATCTCGACATAGACATCGTCGAAAAGTGGCAGGTAGGACAGCACGCCCAAGGCAATCGCCAAGAGCGGGATCGAGGCCAGAAGCGAGGCGTAGCTGAGCGAAGCGGCGGCCCGCGGGCAACTGTCGGCGCCATAGCGCCGCAGGCAGTAGAGAACAAAACCTCCAACCGCCGCGGGAAACGTCTTGCGCCACCTGACCATAGGCCCTACCAGCAGGTTTGCCTCGGGGTTCAGCGGATTCCCAAGGCCTGTCGCTACACTCCTTAGCACAGTCTTACCGGCTAGCCCGCCTTGATCGGCCTTCCCTATGGTGTAGGATGCCGCTCGCATCGCGCGCCGGGTGCGACAATCGCAAGGACAAACAAGTTCGGATGACAGAAACGCAGAAGTTGATGGCCGGCAAGCGAGGTCTCGTCATGGGGGTCGCCAACGAACGGTCGATCGCCTGGGGGATCGCCTCGGCGTTGCGCGAACAAGGGGCTGAACTGGCCTTCACCTATCAGGGCGATGCCTTGAAACGACGGGTCGAGCCCTTGGCGGCATCGGTCGGCTCGACCATTGTCGAGCACTGCGATGTCACGGACGACGCCACGATCGATTCCGTCTTTGCCGCGATCGAGAAGGAATGGGGCGGCCTCGACTTCCTGGTTCACGCCATCGCCTATGCCGACAAGGAAGAACTGAAGGGCAAGTATGTCGACACCAGCCGCGACAACTTCCTGCGCTCGCTGGACATCTCCTGCTATTCCCTGACCGCCGTGGCCCAGCGCGCCGTGCCCTTGATGACCAATGGCGGCAGCATCGTGACCCTGACCTACTACGGGGCCGAACGGGTCATGCCGCACTACAACGTCATGGGGATTGCCAAGGCCGCACTGGAATCGAGCGTGCGGTATCTGGCATCCGACCTGGGCGACCGAAACATCCGGGTCAATGCCATCTCGGCCGGGCCCATCAAGACCCTGGCGGCGTCGGGGATCGGCGATTTCCGCTACATCTTGAAATGGAACGAGTTGAACTCTCCACTGCGGCGCAATGTCACCACCAAACAGGTCGGTGGTTCCGCGCTTTACCTGCTGTCGGATCTCGCCAGCGGGGTCACGGGCGAAGTCCATCACGTCGATGCCGGCTATCACGTGGTCGGCATGATGCAGACCGAGGCCGCTTCCGAGGTCGCCGACCTGTTGCAGGGGTTCAATCCGCAGAGTTGACGCGGACGCCCGCGGGCCGGCCCAGTCGGTCGGCTGGAATAATCTGGATGTGACGTCATGGCCGGCAACAGCTTCGGATCCTCTTTCCGCTTTACCACCTGGGGCGAGAGCCACGGCCCCGCCATCGGCTGTGTGGTCGACGGCACCCCGCCGCTGATCGCGCTGGACGAAGGCGACATCCAGCCCTTTCTCGACAAACGCCGGCCCGGCCAGTCGCGCCACACCACCCAGCGCCGCGAGTCGGACAGCGTCAAAATCCTGTCCGGCGTCTTCGAGGGCAAGACGACGGGCACGCCGATCGCCTTGTCGATCGAAAATGAGGACCAGCGTTCGAAGGACTACAGCGAGATCGCCGACAAGTTCAGGCCGGGTCACGCCGACTACACCTATCTGACGAAATACGGCATTCGCGACTACCGCGGCGGCGGGCGCTCCTCGGCGCGGGAAACCGCCATGCGGGTCGCCGCCGGCGCCGTCGCGCGCAAGGTGTTGGACCATATCCTGCCGGGCCCGGTGACGATCCGCGGCGCCCTGGTCCAGATGGGTCCGCACCGGATCGACCGGTCCCGCTGGGACTGGGACCAATGCGCGCGCAATCCCTTCTGGTGCCCCGATGCGGCCATGGCCAGCCAATGGGAAGACTTTCTCGACGCCACCCGCAAGAAAGGTTCCTCGGCCGGCGCGGTGATCGAGGTGGCAGCCGAAGGTCTGCCGGCCGGGCTCGGCGATCCGCTCTACGACAAGCTCGACGCCGACCTGGCCAAGGCCATGATGTCGATCAACGCGGTCAAGGGCGTCGAGATCGGCGCCGGTTTCGCCGCCGCGGCCCTGAGCGGCGAGGAGAACGCCGACGAGATGCGCATGGAAGAGGGCCAGCCGGTCTTTCTGTCGAACCAGGCCGGCGGCATCCTCGGCGGCCTTTCGACCGGTCAGGAGATCGTGGTGCGCTTCGCCGTCAAGCCGACCTCCTCGATCCTCAGCCCCCGCCGCACCGTCACCAGCGACGGCGAGGAGACTGAGATCGTGACCAAGGGCCGCCACGACCCCTGCGTCGGCATTCGCGCCGTGCCGGTCGGCGAGGCCATGATGGCGATCGTCCTGGCCGATCACCTCCTGCGCCACCGCGCCCAGATGGGGTGACGGGGCCAGCCCCTACTCAGGCTCTGTCGAGCCTGTGCCGTGCTCCGATTGTAATCAAATGTAATTTAATGTATACACAGCGAGTCACGGGAGCTTCCGGAACGGAGTAAACCAGGCGCTTGCCGTCGCTCGACCTAGGCACTGATCTCTGTTCGGGAGCCTGATATCCCGTTCGTCGCGACTGACTCGGGGGATTGTTGAGATGACGTTTGGCCGCCGCCGCCTTTGCCCCTTGCGCGCTCTGCCGCTGGTCCTCGGCCTTGTCGCACTCGCCTTCGAAGCCGCCGCGGAAGAGCAGCTTCTCTCCGCCGCCGGTCTCCGCGAGGCACTTACCGGCAACAGCCTCATTTCGCTGCAAAACGGACAGGTCGTCGACAGGCGCTATCTGGCGCCGGACGGCACGACGGTTTTCGATCCGGTTCGCGGATTTCAGGTTCCGGGCCGCTGGGAGATCCGCAATGCAAATGCGGAACTTTGCATGTGGGATCTCGATCCGCCGAAACCCTACTGCGCCCGCTTCGCGGTCGAGGATGGAGCCTACTTCCTTGACTGGGGGGACGGTTTCGACCGCACGTTCGTTCGTGTCATCGAGACCGGCGATGTCACGGACCCGTCGGACAATCCGGGTCCCAACTACCGCCCCCATCCCGACCTGCCCTTGCCGGTCAATTTGAAGATTCGCCCGCCCGCCCCAGCGGTGCCCGACCGGCTCGCGGCCCTATCGGGCGCCTGGCTCGGGACGATCTACAACTCGCGCGACTATCTGATCATCGTCGAGGCCATCGACGGCGCCGAGGCGGAGATCGTCTATGCATGGGGTCCACGCCATTTCGAGCCCGACAACCCCGGCTGGTCCAGGCACCGCGCGACGATCGAGGACGGCGTCCTTACCTGGGAACCGGTCTGGGGGAAGGTCACCGCCCATTTGGGTGACGATGGCCGGCTCAAGGTCACCTTTGACTGGCGAGATGGAGGCGCACCATCTGAGGCTATCAGATGGGACGACCCGTCTCTCGAACCGCAGCCGCCGCTCGAGGTCGTCGCTCCCGATCCGGCTAAGGCGCGCGACAAGTTGGCCTTTTGGGACCTTCAGATGGCCCAGGATCTCGGCACGGACCCGCTGCACAACGGCTACTTCATGCCCTTGGGCGAGGTCGGCCCGGCCCACCAGCCTTTCGAGGGGACGCTTACGGTCGGCGAGTCGACTGTCCTGGGGCGCAGCGCCGGCAGCCGGGTCAGCCGCGAGCAGGACCCCTTCCCGGCCTTCGCGGTCGATTTCGTCACCGTCGGCGACCGCCTGGTGCCGCGCGCGCGGGATATCCTTCGAACCGCCCGCCATGGCGGGCGCTGGAACATCATCCTCGAGCCCGGCCGTATCTGGTCCGAGACCGGGGACAACGGCTGGTCGCGGGCCTCTTTTCCCTTCCTCTTGACCAGCCTCACAAGCGGCGATGGCCACAACGGCCTGGCGACCTTCCTATTCAATGACACCGAGGTGTCGCGTCTGCGCTTCCAGGTGGTCAAGGAAGCCTCCGCCTATGTACACCTCGACCTTTGGGGACAGGCCGTGTTGGGCTACGAGGCAAAGAGAATCGACAATCGCGAGACATTGATCGAAGCCTTCCGGCAAGAGCTGTCAAACCGGGTCGAGATCCGCCCCTGGGCTGACCTGGAGGCGCGGTTCGGGGCCGAGGTCGTGGCGCCCTTCGACGGCACCGCCATTCGGCCGCAAATTTCACACAGCGCGGTGATTGTCGATGGCGAGGTCTATGCCACGGCCTGCCGCACGCGCTACGGCCCCTATCCCTACTGCCGCGAAATGCGCCACAGCGTCTTTTCGGTGTCCAAGACCTTGGCGGGCTTCTTGACCCTCCTGCATCTGGCGGAGCTCTACGGCGAAGAGGTCTTCGATCTGAAGCTGGTCGACTACCTGGACATCGCGGCCGATCACGACGGCTGGAAGGATGTCACTTTCGACCATGCGATCTCCATGGTCACGGGGATCGGAACGATCGAGCCGACCCGGGTTGACCACTATGTGGAGGCCGACCGCGCGCCCGAGGACAGGAGGTTCTGGAAGGCCGCCTCGGCGGAGGAGAAACTGGCGGCGGCTTCCGCCTTTCGCAATTATCCCTGGGGACCCGGCGACCTATTCCGCTACATCAGTTCCAACACTTACATCCTGGGCGCCGCCATGGACGCCTTCCTGAAGACCAAGCAAGGGCCCGATGCGCGACTTTGGCGGATGATGAACGAGGACGTCTTTCGGCCCATCGGCATTCGCGGGCTGCCGGCGCAACACAGCATAGAGGAGTTCGGCCGCCCCGGCCTGCCGATCATGTACAGCGGTGTTTACGCGAGCCTCGATGACATTGCCAAGATCGAGCGCTTGATCCGCAACCAGGGCCGCCACGAGGGCCGGCAACTGCTGCACGCGGAGGGACTGCGCGAAGTCATGGAGCAGGGCTATCAGATGGGTTACCCAACCGGCTGGCGCAACGAGCAGGGCGAGGTCACCTACTTCCGCTCCTTTTGGTACACACCGCAACAGTCCCGCGCCGGCTGCATGGCGCCGATCCCGGGCATGAGCGGTTCTGGCGGCAACTACGTCCTGCTGATGCCCAACGGCGTCACCGCCGTGCGCTTTGCCGGCGGCAACGACAACGACGACAGCAGCGGCACATTCGATTCCTCCCACATGCGCAAGGTCGCCGACGACATTCGTCCGCTGTGCGCGCCATAGCCAAGAAAACCAGGCGAACCGTTGGTTCTCCGGGGTCTCGTCAGTCGGTTTGAGGTTGGATCAGTTCGGTGCATTCCGGGAAGTCCAGCCAGTGATGGCGCCGCGAAGCCCAGTAGACTTTCTCGGGCTTGACGAAATCCGGGTCGGCAAAGCAGCCCACCGACACGCCGACGGTCTCCGGCCAGGCTTCTAAGCGCGCGCAGAGGGTGACACCGCAGGTCGGGCAGAAATCGGTTTCCAGCCAGCGGCCGGAATCGCCGGTCCGCCGCCAGACCTGACGCGGGCCTTCAAGCGACACCGCCGCCTCCGGAAAGACCGCGCTGTAGGAAAAGGCACCGCCGCTTTCGCGCTGACAGTTGAGACAGCTACAGGCATAGACCTCCAGCGGTTCGCCCACCGCGGCGACCGTTAAACTGCCGCATCCGCAACGGCCCTCGCGAGCCGGCTCGTTCTTTGCCTCAGTCATTCTCTAATCCTTCGACCCAAATAGCTTCCGCGGCGATTGCCCGACCAGGATAGCGCGGGTTCACCCGCCATCGCAGGGGTAGCTTATCGACAGGGCCCGGGCGATGACAACGAAGGCAGGAGCCTTCAACTCGTCCGGGTTTTCCTTGATCCAGGACTTCACCTTCTTGGTCAACGTATAGCGTTCGGTGGATGCCGGCGGACAGGCGGACCACTCGTATAGCCGGTGGCCAGCCGCCATGATGTCGGCCACCGCGCCGATATAGCCCTGACACTGGCGCCCGGCGGTTGGATCGGTGAGTTGGATCAGTCGGCAGCGCTCCCGGAGAGATTCCCCGTCGGTGATGGTCTGGGCCAGAGCCGGTGTTGCCAGCGCCGAAAGGAGAAGGGGCAGCGCCAGCAGGAGCGGTGAAAGTCTCGCCATTGGGTTCGTCCTCCGGTTCCGCGCGGGGCACCTGACGGCGCCATCGTCCGCCAAGCCATCGTCCGTCAATCCATCGTGGCGTATTGTCAATGGACTCTCAAGCCGTCGAACAGGACACTAGCAGCCCAAACACTGGTCTTGTCTCAGCCAGCCGACAGGTCCGTCGTATCAGATTGCCCCACCTGATCCGCGCCAACAATCGAAGGCCGTTTTCCTGCGAGTGTAAAACCCCACCTAGATGGATTAGAGACGATAGAGCTCAACCAAACCAAGGCAATCGAGAGGACGACATGGACTACCTGATGACACTGGCGACCGACCCCACCGTCTGGGTTGCCTTGGCGACCTTGATTGCAATGGAGGTGGTGCTTGGGATCGACAATCTGATTTTCATCTCGATCCTGACGAACAAACTGCCCCCGCTGCAGCGACCCAAGGCGCGCCGGATCGGCATTACCGCGGCATTGGTGCTGCGGCTCGGTCTCCTGGGCACCGTTGCCGTGATCGTCAAGCTGACCGACCCGGTGTTCGAACTGTTCGGTCAACCCTTCTCCTGGCGCGATTTGATCCTGATTGCCGGCGGGCTCTTTCTGGTCTGGAAGGCGACCAAGGAAATTCACCACAGCGTGGACCCGGACCCGGGCCCCGATGCATTGAATCCCGCGGTGATCACCACCAGCGCGGCGACCGTGATCGGTCAAATCCTGTTGCTCGACCTGGTCTTTTCGATCGACAGTATCGTGACCGCGGTCGGCATGACCGAGCATATCCCGGTCATGGTGATCGCCGTTATCGTCGCGGTCATCGCCATGCTGCTGGCCGCCGACCCGCTGGCGAATTTCATCCATGCCAACCCGACAATCGTCATGCTGGCGCTGGGCTTCCTCCTCATGATCGGCACAACCTTGATCGCCGACGGCTTTGGCGTACACGTCCCCCGGGGCTACATTTATGCCGCGATGGCCTTTTCCGCCTTGATCGAGGGGCTCAACATGCTCTCCCGCCGCGCCCGTCAGCGACAGGCAGAGGCAGTGACACCGCCTAACACCAACGAGCAGCGATAAAGACCCCTGGATCGCTGCTTTTCGAAGGGCCACCGGCTGCGGGGAGACGATCACGGCTTCGAAGGGTCGGAGCCCGCGGCATCGGATCGAACCGCCTGTGCGGCGGATTCCCCGCTTTCGGCGTCTTCCGCCTCTTCGGGTATCGCCGCGCCGGCTGGATCGGGAACCGGGCCGCTCTCCGCGGGTGAGGGCGGTTGAGCACGCGGGTCTATCTCCGCGATCATCGAGGTCATCACCAGCGTCTCGCCGAATGACGCTCGCTCGGTAATGGATGGCAGACTGCGCCGGGTGATCCGGAAAAGGGCATAGCCCGCCACGAGGGCGTGAATGCCGGCGGTGAAGATGAAGAGGCCCTGGCCACCGAGCAGCCGCATGAGCGCGGCCGCCAGGAGAGGGCCGACAACGGCGCCGGCGGCGTAGACCAGCAAGAGCCCGCTCGAGGCTTCGACATAGCCATCGGGCTCGACGAAGTCATTCAAATGAGCGGCGCAGAGGGCATAGATGGGAAAGGCGAAGGCACCGAAGAGGAAGGCCCCGACAAAGAGCGCCGGCGGCCAATAGTCCTGGGCCGTGACGAGAAACAGCGCCGCGATCATCGCGCCGGCACAGGCGACCGCGATGACACGGCGCCGGTCCGTGCGATCGGAAAACCGCCCGAGCGGCCACTGTCCGGCCGCGCCGGCGATCACCACCAGGCTCATGAAACCCGCCACTCGCGCCGTGTCTCCGGCCTCGCCCTGGGCAAAAACCGGGGCCAGCGACCAAAATGAGCCGTTCGCCAGGCCCACGCCCAGACATCCCAGCACCCCGACCGGTGACTTGCGAAACAGATAGAGCGGGCGGATGTGCACTGTCGAAAGCGGCGCCGGCGCTTGCGATCCGGTCATGGCGACCGGTACCGTCGACAGAGAGATCAGGACCGCCGAAAGCGCGAAGAGGAAAAATGTCGAGGGACTGGCAAGCGTAATCATCATTTGGCCCGCGGTCAGCACGGTCAAATTGATAATGGTGTAGGCGGAAAAGACGAAGCCGCGATTCTCGTTCGTGGCCCGCTCGTTCAGCCAGCTTTCGATGACGATGTAGAGCGCCGCATAGCAAAGACCCGTGGTCATGCGGGCGCCCCACCAGGCAACGCGGCTGTCGAACATGCCATGAACCAGAGTCATGACACAGGCGATCGAGGTGAGGGCGGCGAAGGTCCTGATGTGACCGACACGCCGCACCGCAAAGGGTGCGAGGATGCAGCCGGCGCCAAAGCCCAGGTAGTAGGCGGCGCCAAGGACCCCGATATCGAAGGCCGAATAACTCTGCGCCAAGGCGCGGACAGGCAAGAGAACCCCCAACAACCCATTGCCCATCAGCAGGAAGGCGACGCTGAGGAGAAGCGCGGTGACGGGGACGAGGGCTAATGGCATGACCAAAGGCTTTCGAAACCGATGCAAGGGAGGAATTGTGACAGAATCTAATCCCCAAGGTACGGGTCTCCGCCAATGCTTCAAGCTAACAGGCGCGCGCTATCTCGCAATGCCTCACAGAGCTCCGGTCGCGGGCTCCGAAACTAGCATGTCGGTGCGAGTGCGGAACTTCAGCCGGCTGGTGCGGGCTGTCGTTTGGTATTGCGGCCCGGACCCTGCCAGGGTCCGGGCCGCTTAGGGACTGGTGTTGGAAGACCAGGCGGACGCCCTAGAACGCTGCGCCGTCCGTATCTGACATTGTTTCCAGATGGCCGTTTCTCTTCGCCGGCTTTTCCGCCACCATGGCCTCCGTCGTAATCATCAGGCCGGCCACCGAGCCCGCGTCTTGAAGAGCAGTGCGAACCACTTTGGCCGGATCGATGATGCCTGCGTCCACCATATCGACGTAGCGGTCCTCCTGTGCGTCGTAGCCCCAGTTGCCGTTGCTCTTTTTCAGCACCTTACCGATGACGACGGAACCCTCTTTGCCAGCGTTCTCAACGATCTGGCGTGCAGGCGCCTGTAAGGCTCTCCGTACGATTGCGATACCGGCCCTTTGGTCATCGTTGGCTGGCGTGAGCTTGTCGAGGACTCGCGCTGCCCTGAGCAGGGCGATGCCGCCACCCGGCAGGATGCCCTCTTCGACCGCGGCTCGCGTCGCGTGCATGGCGTCGTCGACGCGGTCCTTGCGCTCTTTGACTTCGGTTTCTGTAGCGCCGCCGACGCGGATAACAGCGACACCGCCTGCCAGCTTGGCGAGTCGCTCCTGCAATTTCTCTCGGTCATAGTCGGAAGTGGTTGCCTCGATCTGTTGGCGGATCTGTGTGCAGCATGCGGCGATCTCGGCTTTGTTGCCCGCACCGTCGATAATGGTGGTTTCGTCCTTGCCGATGATGATTTTCTTAGCTTGGCCCAGCAGCTCGATCGTCGCGTTTTCCAGCTTCATGCCGAGTTCTTCGGTCAGGACTTGACCACCGGTCAGCACCCCCATGTCTTGCAGCATAGCCTTACGGCGGTCGCCAAAGCCGGGCGCTTTGACCGCAGCGCACTTCAATCCGCCACGCAACCGGTTCACAACAAGCGTGGCCAAGGCCTCGCCGTCGACATCCTCGGCCACGATGACGAGCGGCCTGCCCGCCTGGGCAATCTTCTCAAGAAGCGGGAGCAAGGCCTGCAGGCCGGACAGTTTCTTCTCGTGAAATAGAATGTAGGGATCTTCGAACTCGACAAGCATCCTATCCGCATTGGTCACGAAATAGGGCGAAAGATAGCCGCGATCGAACTGCATGCCTTCGACGACCTCCAGTTCGGTGTGGAGGCTTTTCGCCTCCTCCACGGTGATGACGCCCTCGCGTCCCACCCTCTCCATGGCCTGGGCCAGATACTCGCCGATTTCGCGGTCGCCGTTGGCGGAGATGGTGCCGACTTGGGCTATCTGAGCGTTGGTATCAACTCTCTTCGAGCGTGCCTCGAGTTCCTTGACCACAGCCTGAACCGCCAAGTCGACGCCGCGCTTCAGATCCAAGGGATTCATGCCGGCGGCAACGGCCTTGGCGCCACCTCGGACGATGGCCTGAGCGAGGACGGTGGCGGTCGTCGTGCCATCGCCGACGATATCACTCGTCTTGGACGCCACCGCACGCACCATCTGCGCACCCATGTTCTCGAACTTATCAGCGAGTTCGATTTCCTTAGCGACGGTTACGCCATCTTTTGTAATGCGGGGCGCACCGTAGGACTTGTCGATCAGGACGTTGCGCCCCTTCGGGCCGAGCGTCACCTTGACGGCATCGGCTAGAAGATCGACGCCTCTCAGCATCTTCTGGCGGGCGTCATCTGAAAACCGGACTTCTTTGGCGGACATAATACATTGCTCCTTGGGTAAGGCGGTGGGTTAGGCGGCTTTCTTGGCCTTCTTTTGATCACGGACGACGCCCAAGATGTCGGTCTCCTTCATAATGAGGAGATCCTGGCCATCGATCTTGACTTCAGTTCCGGACCACTTACCGAACAACACCCGGTCACCGACCTTGACATCGAGAAGCTGGATCTCGCCCTGTTCGTCGCGGGCGCCCGGTCCTACCGCTAAGACCTCGCCCTCCATGGGCTTTTCCTTGGCGGTGTCGGGAATAATGATGCCGCCGGGAGTGGTGTCGTCCTGGTCGATTCGGCTTACGACGACACGGTCATGTAGCGGTCGGAATTTCATGGACTCGTTCCCTATCTTGCGGTTGCGTTTATATCCGAGTTTGTATTGGCACTCATGCTAGGAGAGTGCCAGTCAGCAAGCAGTTGGGTGAGAACAATGCCGATACAATCCATTCGATAAACGAAATTTTACGATAAATAATATTTGATTTACAAATACGTGAATAGTTTCATAAAGATGGCGGAACCGAACGTTTAGCTCATCTTTCGCCTGGCATCTTGAATCGCACTTCCAAGCGGACAAATCTTACTTTTGATGGCATTTCCGGAATTGCAATCGAGGATTAGCCGCATGAGCGAAGGATCAGACAGGGCTTGGAAATGGGCTGCTGATGTCGCGACCGTCGTTGCAGCAGCGGGCTTGATGTTCTGGTTGATCGAATTGATCCAGGGGCCCACCGGTTTAGTGGCTGTGTAACATGCATCGGCTATTTGCCATGATTGTTTGCGGGCTAAATCGCCTCAACTAGGGCTTGCTCCCTCGTTGCAGTCAGGATCAGTTCTCAAGGCAGATATCTTGCATGCGGTGCAGGCACGGCTTCTCGTCTATGAGCGAGCGGCTCTCGACCGAGACGGGCCAATTGGAAAACGTCCCTCGGAAGGAGTCTAAATCATGACCGCCAACAGCGGCTCTCCGTCACAAACGACGCACTCTGTCCCTGGCCTGCGCTTGGAAGGTTGGGAGGGCGCACGCCGGCAGCATCGGCTTGCCTGTCAAGGCTTGATCCCTTGGTGTGTCCACTTTGCACCCAAGTGCCTGGCAGTCGATCAAGCCCTCGGGCCAGAAAAGGCCGCGTTTACCGGCCAACGAATTGCATTCGAGGAAATCCAGGCGGTCGATAGGCAGCAAGAGAGCCGGTCGCCGGCAGGGTTCACATGACATTCAAAGGCACGGATAACAACTGCTTCGTCGGGATTGGACAATCTGAAGGCCTTTTCCGTTCGGCGCCGGGTTTGATCTGCGGCGGCCACCTCAATGAAAAGACCACTCAGCGCTGACCATGCTTGTTCCCATAGTCATTGAGAGTACGGCCCGCGGGGAGCGCGCCTATGACATTTTTTCGCGCCTCCTGGCGGAGCGCATCATTTTCCTGACAGGCCCGGTCGACGACGATGCCGCAAGTCTCGTCTGCGCCCAGTTGTTGTACCTGGAATCGGAAGCCCCCAATCGGGACATTTACCTCTATATCAACTCGCCGGGTGGTGCCCTTACCGCGGCCTTCGCAGTACACGATACGATGCAGTTTGTCCGGCCGCAGGTGGCGACTCTGGTCATCGGACAAGCCCACTCCGTTTCGGCCTTGCTCGCAGCGGCGGGCGAGCCTGGCAAACGGCGGGCCTTGCCCAACGCGGGATTCATCCTGCGTCAGCCCATCGGGGCCTATGAAGGTCACGCAACGGACATCGCAATCCATGCTCGTGAGATTCTTGACCTGCGGTCGCGTCAGAACCGGCTTCTTGCGAAGCACACGGGACAATCCATCGCGGTGGTCGAGGAGGCCGTCGAGCGCGACCGCTACCTGACTGCGGAAGAAGCCCAGCGCTTCGGACTTCTGGATATCGTGGTTCATAACCGTGACAGCGAAGCCCACTCGTCAGCAGTTAAGTAAGGTACATTGCCGCCTAACTGTCCAAGGAAGAATGAACCTTCGTCCAAATACCGAAACCGATGAACAACGATTTCCTGCCGAAACGGATGCCGCTGCGTTCGGCACAAGCAGGCTTCGGAAACTTCGACCCGACTTGATCTGGCCAGCTCCGATCAATGCGATGATTTGTCTGGACCTATGGTTGGAGGATCTGGAAATAGATCTCGGTTGCCCAACGCGGTCCGGCATTCAAAATGTGACGCTGCGTGACATTTCTCGCAGGCCCTTCAAAGCGGTTTCGTAGAGCTCTTCGTCCTTGTCACCCGGAAAGACGGCATAGGCCGGATAGAAAAAATCCGGAGCCGGATCGATCCGATGCAACCGACCGTCGGCGAGGTAGCGTTCAGCGACGCGGCGTGGCAAGTACCCGCTTGCGGAGTTCTCCAGAAGATAGTTGATAGCTAGTGAACCGAGACCGAGCGTGAGTCCGGGCACTACGAGCTCAGGAAAGTTGAGGGTGTGATCCGCGAGGAATTCCGGGCCCCAGTCTATGAGGACATAGTTGCCCGACATCAGGTCTCGCGAGGAGCCGACGCTGGAGACAAGGACGAGTTGCTCTTCGAAGAGCTTTTCGATTCGGAATCCGGGCCTTTGGTCAGGACGATAAAGGACCGCCAAATCTAAAACGCCATCGGCGAGATTTCGCATCAGAATCGCCGAATGGCCAAGATGGGTCCGCAGCGCCACGTCCTGCCTGGTCTCCCGCATCCAGGTTACCCAGCGCAGAAGATACCCGTCCCAAAGACTGTACTGTCCGCCAATCGCGAAAACACGATCATGACCTTCTGGGAGCGCGACTTCGGCGCTGGCCTGAGACCAGATTCTGACAAATGCCTCGGCGTGCTTTTGAAACTGTCGACCGGCAGGTGTCAGCTTGGCACCGGATTTGCCTCGCTCAAAGAGCGTCCTACCTAAACGCTCCTCAAGAGATTTGATCCGCATGGAAACCGTCGATTGTGTGACGTAGACCTTGTCCGCTGCATCGACAAAGCTGCCTTGCTCAACGACAGCGAGGTAGGTACGCACGAGATCGATATCCATTATTTCACCCAATCTACCATTCGATTCTCGAATATAGATGGCCTGAATAAATCGTTTGTCAATTGTGCGCTGGACTATGAGATAGGACTAGAACGCAAGCAGTTATCAAGGAGCAAGACAGTGGACCGGATGATCAGGGCTTTCTACAAGAAGCGCGGTTGGAAGTACGGTTTGCCTTGGATTCAGGCCAAGCTCGACAGTTACTTGCCCAAACGAAAAAGCCCCGCGACCTTTGCCGTCAAGCCTGTGCCGGTGAAGAATTCGGACCAACGCAAATGAGTGCCGGTAGGCCACGGTTCCCGATATCGTCTTGGTGCCGTAAGGCAAATTTGATCAGCCCGCTCGCAGTCGGTTTTGGCTCTGTTATCTTGGTCATGGGATCGGCGCAGGTCTCAGCCTCAGAGTTGTGCAACGTCAGCGATACGACGCAAATTCTATTCATCGAAGAGGGAGAGCAAAACCGGTCCATCGTTCTGGAGCCGGGCGAGACGATCAAGAATCTTTGCCGAATCGGTTGCAAACTGAAGTCCGAGTTCAGCCGTGTTTTGGATCTACGGGGCGACGAGAAGGTTCATGTTGGCCACAAAGGGGCATTGAACATAGTCGAGTAGCATGCGTTTTTCAGGGAGGTGCATGCACTTCGAACTTCCGGATTTCATCGAACTGACGGCCAGCGGCGCCTGAAGTCGCCGATCGGTTCTTGTGTTTACGCACACCCGATCAAGATTCATCCCAAAAGACGATACCGCAGTACTGACGCCAAAAGCGCTTACTCGGTCCAAGGCGTGCAGTTCGGCGGGCTGGTCCGCTCCTGCGGCACCTTGCAATGACGGACCTGGCCGGACGCCGTATCGAGCACCCATGAGTTACCCGTCGTCGGCTGCGCCGCCATCTGGTAGGGCCCCGGGCTGGCGGCGCCCACGGGCCCGCGCAAGCCGGAATAGGCGAGCAGGCCGGTGGCGATGACGCCTAAAACGATGAACGGCATTAGATTTTTCATAGCAGACTCCACTGGTAAAATCGGCTGGGCGTGAAATGACCGGAGTGACGGTCGCGGCGGGTGCCTCCTGATGCAGATCCCGCCGTGGGGTAGACTGTCTGGCGATCTCGTCGTCGAGTCTATCCCAAGCGATCGCTGGAGTCAGCCTTGCCCGGCTGGTGGCAGGGCGAGACGGTTCGATTGCTCCTGGATCTCCACGGCAACGCCCAGTTCGGACCTGGGCGAATTCGGCCCGCCAGTACCAGAGCGCAACGACCCAACCCGCCGAAGCGAAGCGTTGACCCAGGTCAATGGTCGCGTCACGCCGCCGGTACATAGTTCTGGACTGGGTTGACCAGGAGCGCTCGGCCTCGGATCCGCCGCGGACGAGGCTGGGGCGATGCATCGTTCGTTCAACAAAGGTCACTGTTACTGGCATGGCAATTGGATCCGATACCGCATTGGCCGCGGAGGTCTTGCACCCTCGTTCCCTGAAGCATCTCAGAGGGACGCTTCAAGGTCTCGTGCGCGGCCGACTGTGGCTCCAGGTGCTGATCGGCATGGTCCTGGGCCTTGCCGTCGGCATCGCGCTCGGACCGACGGCCGGCCTGATCGACCCAAAGATCGCAGCGGTGGGCGCGACTTGGCTCGGTCTTCCCGGGCAACTGTTTCTGGCCTTGATTCAGATGATCGTCATCCCGCTGGTCTTCGCATCGATCATTCGCGGTTTGGCGGCAACCGAGAACCTGGAACAGCTCCGCTCGCTCGGCCTGCGGGCCGTGATCTATTTTGTCTGTACCACGACCCTGGCGATCACGATCGGGTTGTGCGTCGCCTTGATCATTCAGCCGGGCGCTTACATCGATGCTAGCCTTTTGCAGGCGACCATTCTTCCCCTGTCGGGAACTGTCGAGGCTTCTGGCGCGGGTCCATCGTTCGGCGAACTGCCCCAGAAAATACTGGCCTTGCTGCCCACCAACCCGCTCAGCTCGATGGTCGAGAACGATATGCTGCGCGTCGTCATATTCGGCGTGGTGGTCGGGGTCGCCCTGGTGATGATGTCGCCGCTCCAGGCAAGACCCCTCCTGGACCTTCTCGGATCGCTCCAACAGGTCTGCATGACGGTGGTTCGCTGGGCCATGTGGCTCGCGCCGCTGGCGGTCTTCGGACTGACCGCGCAACTGACCGCCAAGATCGGCCTGGACGCCCTGCTGGGCCTGGCTGTCTACATCGCGACAGTGCTCATCGGGCTGGCCGGAATGTTCGCGGCCTACCTGGTGATTGTCGCCTTCGTCGCCCGCCGGCAACCCTTCACGTTCGTGGTCTCGGCGCGTGAGGTCCTGCTGCTCGCCTTTTCCACCTCCAGTTCGGCGGCGGTCATGCCTCTCACCATCAAGACCGCCGAGGAAAAACTCGGCGTCCGGCCCTCGGTCAGCCAGTTCATCATTCCGCTTGGCGCGACGATCAACATGGACGGGACGGCACTCTATCAAGGTGTCGCGACGATCTTCCTCGCCCAGGTTTTCGGCGTGGACCTGAGTCTCGGCGCGCTCTTGCTGGTGATGATTACCGCCGTGGGCGCGTCGATTGGAACGCCCGCGACGCCTGGTGTCGGGATTGTCATCTTGTCGATGGTCCTTGCCTCTGTCGGCGTGCCGCCGGCGGGGATTGCTCTTATCATGGGGGTCGATCGCATTCTCGACATGTGCCGGACGACCATCAACGTCACCGGCGACATGGTGGCCGCGCTGGTGATGGATCGTTGGGTTGGCGCCACCCACCCCGCCCAGCTCGAGTTGGCCGCCGAGGCCGCGCAGGATCATATCCGGGAAAAGACCGGCCAGGACACCTTGATCACGCCGCATTGACGCAACCAACAGCCGAAGACTGCCTGGTCCAAAGGCTGGCCACCTTCGAGATAATCGCAAGCCGACCTGGCCTTGCCGGAATCCATCAATTTTTTCGGGGTGGGGTCATGTATTGGACCCAAGAATTCGGATCTCGTGGCGCGTGTCGATGCCAGACATCTGCACGGCTTGGCCCTTGCCACCGCGCTGAAGCCTGAGACAAAGCGGCTTGATTGAAGGCGACAGTCCCATAGATTGTGCCGGTGCAATGCACCAGGCGGGGTGCATCGCCAATCTGGCGCAGTACTAAGGGCCCGATGAATTTTCGCAACGACAGCAAGTGGCCGCGCGCCATGGCACTCCTCGGGTTTTGCGGGTGGCTCCTGCTTGCCACGGCGGCGACCGCCCAACAGCCTGAAGATGCGGCTCAGGTGGAGGGATCCGATCCCGCGGAACTGCAAGACCTTGTCGACACCCTGGAGAACGACAGCCAGCGGGCCGAATTCATCCAGCGGCTTCGGGCGCTCATCGAAGCCAAACGCGAACTCGAGGGCGCCGCCGGTTCGGCGTCGGAAGAAAACCTCGGCGCCGATATCCTGGTGGCGATCTCGGCGCAGCTCAGCACGATCCACAATCAGGCCCGCTCGGCCCTCGCTGTCCTCGATCGCTTCCCCGAGGCCATCTCGGAACTGTCGGCCATTGCGCAGGACAGCGAACGTCGGTCTATCGTCTTCGAGGCCGCCGCCAAGGTTGCCCTGATCATCGCCTTTGGCCTTTTTACCGAGTGGAGTGCCAAACGGCTGCTGGCGCGGGCGCGGCGCCGACGGGCGCAGCCGCCGGAGACCGGCTGGCAAAGACACCTGCTCAAGGCCTTGGGCCTGTTGCTGGTCAATATCCTCCCGCTTCTGGCCTTTGCCGCCGCGGCCTATGGACTTCTGCCCTTCACCAATCCCCGGGAGATCACCCAACTGGTGATCCTCGCGATCGTGAACGCGAACGTCTTGGTGCGGGCGGTCACGGCGGTCGCCCGGGTGGCCTTCAGCCCCGATGCGGGCGAGACCCGCCTGCTGCCCATGGCCGATGAAACGGCCCAATACTGGGTTATCTGGACCCGCCGCCTGTCCGGCCTTGTCATCTACGGCTACTTTTTCATCGAGGCCGCCCTGCTTTTGGGTCTGGCCGTGGGAGCGCACAGGTTCTTTCTCAAGGTCCTGGTCTTTATTGTTCTTGGCCTTGCGGTCGTTCTCATCTCACAGAACAGATCCAACGTGGCTGCTCTGATTTCGCACCAGGAAAGCGACCTGCCCGCGCGCAAAGAAAGCCTTATTCGCCGCACATTCGCCGACACATGGCATTTGTTCGCGGTGGTCTTCGTGGTGGTTCTCTACGCGGTCTGGCTGTTCGAGGTCGAGGGCGGATTTCAGTATCTCCTGCGCTCCGGTCTCCTCAGTCTCGTTGTGATCGTCATCGCCCGTTTGCTCTTGATGGGACTGCGCCGCGCGGTCCATCGCGGTTTCAGCCTGCGCGAGGATCTGAAGCTGCGCTACCCGGGCCTGGAGCGGCGGGCGAACCAGTACCTGGCCAATGCCCAGGGCGCCCTCAAGCTGGTGATTCAGGGCATCGCGGTGCTCTTTGTGTTGGAAGTCTGGGGCATCGACATCTTTGGATGGGTGGCCAGCGACACCGGCAGCACGATCGTCGCCCGCCTGGCATCGCTGCTGCTGGTCTTCCTCGGCGCCTATCTTCTGTGGGAGGTCACCTCTTTCTTCATCGAACGCTATCTGGAACGCCGGGACCTGTCGGGGACCGAGGTTCTGCGCTCGTCGCGAACCAGGACGCTCCTTCCCTTGCTTCGCAACACGGTTCGCATCGTGCTGGTCGTTATGGTCACCCTGACGATCTTTTCCGAGTTCGGCATCGACATCGCACCCCTGCTCGCCGGCGCGGGCGTCGTCGGCCTGGCCATCGGTTTCGGGGCACAGAGCCTGGTCAAGGACGTTATCACCGGCGTCTTCATCCTGCTCGAGGACGCGCTCGCCGTGGGCGACTATGTCGATCTGGGCGGCCATATGGGCACGGTCGAGAGCCTGACAATTCGCAGCGTCACCCTGCGCGATCTCGACGGTAACGTGCACGTCGTGCCCTTCGGTGAGGTTTCAGCGGTCCTCAACATGGCCAAGGAGTTCGGCATCTCCTTGATCGATGTCGGGATCGCCTACCGCGAGAACGTCGACCATGTCATCGAGGTCCTCAAGGAGATCGGCGAGGAATTGCGGCTGGACGAGACCTGGGGGCCGCACATCATTGGCCTCTACGAAGTGCTCGGCCTGCACAGGTTCGAGGACTCGGCGGTCGTGATCAGAACACGCTTCAAGACCAAGCCAATGATGCAGTGGGCAGTCCGGCGCGAGTTTTACCTGCGTATGAAGCGTGTTTTCGACGCGCGCGGCATCGAAATCCCCTTCCCGCACCAGACCATCTATTTCGGCGTCGACAAGGATGGCATGGCGCCGGGGATCACGGTCAAACAGGAGCCGGCGGGCTAGCTGGACCACTCGCCAACACTCAGATCTTCCAGCACCGTCTGGCGCGCTTCCTTGGCCTCCTCGGCGACACGAAGCAGTTCGCGCCTGGCCACCGCGTAAAGATCCTCCGCGAGCTCGGTCTGGGTCACGAGATAGACCGGATTCTCGAAACTAGGGGCCCCAGGAACCACAAACAGCTGGCCTGCCCGGACATATTCGGCCGCAAGGCGTGCGGGAAGGTAGGCCGCGCGTCCCGATCGAACGACGAAGTTCAAGCCCAAGGCGCCAATCGCAAAAGTCGTGCGGGCCACGGGGTAGTCTGGAAAGGCCGCCTCATGGGCCGCCAGGAACTCCGGTCCCCAATCCATGAAGATGTAACGTTCGTCCAGGGTCGGGCCGAAATCGGGGTCGGCGGCAACCAGGACAAGGTGTCCTTCGAAAATCTTCTCCACCTTGAGTCCGGGCCGCAGTTGCGGGCGGTACATGACCGCCATATCCACGACCCCTTCGATCATTTCGCGAATCAGCCGGTCCGGCATGCCGGTTTCGACGCGAAACGCTATGTCCGGCAGGACTGCCTCCAGGCGCCCCAGCCAGCTCATGACGAAACGCGGCAGCAGACTGTACTGTCCGGCAATCACCAGACGATCCCGGAAGCCCTCGGGGACCGTCACCTGGTGCCGTGCCTCTTCCCAGATTTTCACAAAGGACCGCGCAAAGCGCTCGAACTGGCGGCCGGCCGGGGTGAGTTCGGTCCCCGTCTTGACGCGGAGAAAGACCGTCTTTCCCAACATTTCTTCCAATCGCCTGACGCGCAGCGAAATCGCCGATTGGGTCACGTGCAAGCGCTTGGCGGCGGAGACGAAGCTCCCCGCCGCAATCACCTCGAGGAACGTGCGAGCCAGTAAGATATCCATGTTGAACATTAACAAAACTCATTTATCCTACAAGTATTATTCTCTTTGAAAATACATTGTGAAACCCAAGTATTATCTCGTGCAATAGGCGTTGAGGTCGATCGCGACCTGCCGTGGGTCCAAAACCCGATCGGAACCGCGCAACGTCTTTTCCCCCCTTCAAATGAGGAGAGATTACTATGAATGCGGCATTTCCCCTTTCCGGATCGCTCCAACCCCGCACCAAGCGCGCAGCCAGCGCCTTACTCGCCGGAACGTTGTTCTTCAGCGGCATCGGAACCGCCGTGGCGCAGGACAGCGCCGTCGACGAGTACGGCGAGGTGCCGGGTGTCGAGGGCGTGGCAAAGGCGGTCGTCACGGTCGACCCAGGCAATTATGCGACCCTGATCGCCGTGGCCCGCGTCGCCGGCGGCAAGCTGGTGGGCGAGGGCACGATTCCGCGCGCGGGCACCGGCGTCGACCTCTATGTCGACGACGAGATCTGCACCGCGGACCGCGATATGCGGCGCGGCCTCCAGGGTGGCGTCTTCACCGGGTCGTTCGCCACCTCGGCGACCTGTATGACCATCCTCGGCCCTGGAAGTCACACGATTCTGGCGGAAAAGGTCAGCGTTAATGTCGAGGGTGCGAAGATGACCCTGAAGTACACGATTCTTGGCGGCAAGCCCGACAAGACCAGCGTTCCGACGCAATAGCGCGCGGCTCGGATAACGTGGTGGGGCGCAGGATAGCCCTTGCGCCATGAAAAGACCGGCTATGACCCGCGTCGCCCGACGGCGCGCGTCATGGCCCTTTTTCGCATTCGCGTGCTGTCGCGGCGATGCCGGCTCGCGGCTGAGAATCCTTGGATGGCGATGATGCGCCCTTGAATTTTCCTCACTGTCCCGCATAACACGAACTCGTCGATGCGGCAGAGAACAACTGCCGGATACAAATCCCACCGTCAGAAAGGTCGCGGCATGGCTAATCCCGATTCTAAACGCGTCATCTACGCGGCCCTTATCGGCAATTTTATGATCGCCGTTGCGAAATTCATCGCCGCGGCGCACACCGGAAGCTCGGCGATGCTCAGCGAGGCGGTTCACTCGGTGGTGGATACCGGCAACCAGGGACTCCTGCTTTACGGCATCAAACGGGCGAGCCGGCCTGCCGATGAGCAGCATCCCTTCGGCTACGGCAGGGAGCTCTATTTTTGGACTTTCGTCGTCGCCATTCTGATCTTCGGGGTTGGCGCCGGAATCTCGATCTATGAGGGGGTGCAAAAAATCGCCGAGCCGCACCCTCTCGCATCGCCTCACATCAACTATATCGTCCTGGCGATCGCCATGGTGTTCGAGGCGGTGGCCTGGTGGATTGCCTTCCAGGCCTTTCGCAAGACCAAAGGAAGCGGCGGCTACATCGCGGCCGTCCGGCACAGCAAGGATCCCACTATCTTCACGGTCCTGTTCGAGGATAGCGCGGCCATGCTCGGCCTGATCGCCGCCTTTATCGGTATCCTGGCTGCCCAGACCTTCGACCTGCCCATCCTGGACGGCGTCGCTTCGGTCGTTATCGGTGTCATCCTGGCCATCACCGCCGGTTTCCTCGCCTTCGAGAGCAAGGGACTCCTGATCGGCGAGGGCGCAAGCCGCAAGCTGATCCAGGGCGTTCGGACCAGCGTGTCGAAATTGACGGATGTGAAGTACATCAACGAACTGCTCACCATGCACCTGGGACCGCGTGAGGTTCTCTTGAACCTGAGCTTGGATTTCCAAGATGCGGTCTCGTCCGAGCAGGTCGAAAAAACCGTGAGCGAGTTAGAGCGCGACATCAAAGAGCAGTTCCCCGAGGTGACCAAAATCTTTATCGAAGTCCAGGGTCGTCGTGGGCACGAGGCTTCAAAGGCGACGCCCGCGCCATCTTGATCGGAAGGTCATACCAACCACCGGCACGACCCCGTCTCGGATCGACAGCGGCACCAGTAAGGATGAAGACGGCAGTATCCTCGGTACATGGAAGTGCTCTAGTCGCGCCTGAAAACCGCCACGGCCTCCAGATGGCCGGACCAGGGGAACTGATCGATCGGCGTGGCCGTGACCAACCGGTAGCCGCCATCGCGCAGCAGCGCGGCATCGCGGGCCAGGGTCGTCGGGTTGCAGGAGACCGCGATCACGGTTTGTACCGCCGACGTCGCCAAGAGCCCGGCCTGGGCCCGGGCGCCGGCCCGCGGCGGATCGAAGACCACGACGTCGATAGCTTCAAGTTCCTCGGGCAGCAATGGCCGGCGCTCCAGATCGCGGGCCTCCACCGTGACCCGGCTCGCCAGACCGCCGGCATTCAGCGCTCGCTGCAAGGACCCGCAGGCCTCGGCGTTGCCCTCCACCGCCAGCACCGGGGCTTTCTCGGCCAGCAGAAATGTAAAGGTGCCGCAGCCGGCAAAGAGATCGGCGGCGCGGGAAGCCGAAGGCGGCAGGCCGGCGCGAACCTGCTCGATCAAGAGCCTTTCGCCGGCCAGGCTGGGCTGCAGAAAGGCACCGGGCGCCGGCGCGATTTCGGTCGTCCCGAAGGTCACCTTGGGCAATCGGCGGACCGCGACCGGCTCTGTTTCGGTCCCGGTCTCGCGCCAGGAAACCCGCGCGATGTCGGCGCTCTCGGCGAAGAGCGCCACCTGTTCGCGGTCGGCAAGGCGAGGCCCGCGCGCCGCGGCGATCAGAAGATCGATGCCGGCTTCGCTTTCCAACAGGTGTAAGTCCGCCTGCTCGCCGGGCGAAAGGACCTCGGCCATGAGCCGCTCCAGCGCCGGCAGGGCCGCCCGCAGCAGCGGGGTCAAGAGCAGGCAGCCGCCGGCCGGAACCACATGGTGTCCACGGCGCTCGCGAAATCCAAGCCGCAGGGTCTTGCCCGCTTTCGACGCGGCCATGACGGCCCGGCGCCGCTCGCCGGGCGGGACCGACTGCAGGGGTTGCACCGGATCGGCGGAAAAGCCGCGCTGAGCCAACGCCCTGCCGAGCAGTCCCGCCTTCCAGGACCGATAGGCCTCGTCGCGCCAGTGCTGCAGGGCACAGCCCCCGCAGGGCCCGAAATGGGGACAGGGCGGCGCCACCCGCTCGGCGCTCTCTTCGACCAGCTCGATGACCTCGCCGCGCAGGGCGCCGGCCCGCTCTCCGGTGACCCGGGCGCGGACCCGCTCGCCCGGAAGGGTCATCGGCAAGAAAACCGGCCGGTCCTGCAAACGGGCCTCGCCGTCGCCACGGGCCCCCATGGTCTCGATCGTCACTTCGATCTGCCGGGCGCCGCCTCGTCTCGCCTTGCGCCGCATCGCCTCAAGGTTCCCTTCAGCTCGCACCGGCCCTGCGCGGGCGCCCAGAACTCGGTGCGGCGCGAGACTACCGGACCTCTTGGTTGACGCAAGGCCCCTGCCCTGGCAGAACCCACGAGAATCCACGGCCTGCAAGGCTTCGCCGCCACACGCCCCTCGGAAAGGCCCGCGATGCGCCTCGTCATCTTCCTGTTGAAGTGTCTGGTCGGGCTCTTTGCCACGATCGGCCTCTTGACCTTTGCCTCCATCGCCCTCGTCGCCCTATTCGCGACCCAAGTTGAGGACTTCCGGGCTCAGCGCATCGAGGTCCCGGCGCGTATCATCCTGACGCTGAACGCCGACGGCGCCCTGCTGGAGCAACAGCCGGACAGTCTGCTGTCGCGCACCAGCCTGGGCGATGTCATGGTGCTGCGCGAGGTCGTCGCCGCGCTCGAGGCCGCCAGTCAAGACCCCGACGTGGCCGGGCTCGCCCTCTACGTCGGGCGCGGCGACCTGGCGATGGCGCAGCTGCAGGAACTGCGTCAGGCGATCAAGCGCTTCAAGGCCGGCGGCAAGCGGGTCTTTGCCTTTGCCGAGACCTTTGGCGAGGCCGGCAACGGGACCCTGCACTATTACCTCGGCAGCATCGCCGACGAGCTCTGGCTACAGCCTTCGGGCGACATCGACCTGACCGGGTTTCATTTGGAGAGCCCCTACCTTCGCAAGGTCCTCGACAAGTTCGACATCGAGCCGCAGATCGCCCAGCGCGAGGAATTCAAGGGGGCGATGAGCTTTCTCACCGCCGAGCGCCTGCCGGAGCCACAGCGCGAGAACCTCCAGCGGCTTCTCGATTCATGGCTGACCCAGGTGATACGCGACACCGCCGAGGTCCGCGGCCTCGAAGAGGGCAAGGTGCGGGCGCTGATCGACGAGGGGCCCCACTTCGCCGAGTCCGCCAAGGCGGCCGGACTGGTGGATCGCCTCGGTTACCGCGACGAACTCGATACCGCGATCCGCGCCTTCGGCGGCGAAGGGGCGGACTATCTCTCGCTCGACGACTACCACGCGACCCACCCGGAGACGCTTCCCGACGACGCGCCCGTGATCGCCCTGATCTACGGGCTGGGCCCGATCAGCCTGGGCAGCAGTGAGAACGATCCGGTGTTCGGCAATGTCGGGCTCGGGGCGGATAGTGTCGCCCGAACCATCCGCGAGACCGTCGATGACGACGGCATCGACGCCATCGTGTTTCGTGTCGATAGCCCGGGCGGCTCCTACGTGGCATCGGACACGATCTGGCGCGAGGTTCTGCGCGCCCGCGAAGAGGGCAAACCGCTCATTTTGTCGATGGGCAACTATGCCGCTTCGGGCGGATACTTCATCGCCGCCCCGGCGCAGAAAATTGTCGCGCAACCCGGCACCTTGACCGGATCCATTGGCGTGATCGGCGGCAAAATGGTCACCCGCGGCCTGTTCGAGAAATTCGATATCTACTGGGATGGGGTCAAGGCCGGCGGCAACGCGGACTTCTGGTCGGCCAACAGACCCTTCGACGAGGCCGACTGGACTCGGATCGAGGCCTGGATGGACCGCAGTTACGAGGATTTCCTCGGCAAGGTCGCCGGTGGCCGGTCCCTGTCGGAAGAAGAGGTTCGCCGGGTGGCCAAGGGTCAGGTCTGGACCGGCGAAGACGCCCTTGCCCTGGGTCTTGTAGATGCCCTGGGCGGCTACCCGGAGGCCATCGCCTTTGCCAAGCAGGCCGCCGGCATCGAGCCGCAGACCCCGGTCCGGGTCGAGCAGCGGCCGCCGTCCCTCGACGCTTTCGAGAGTGTGGCCAGGGAGTTCCTGGGCGGTTCGGTGGAAAGCCGGCCGGCCGGACGGACGCTGGCCGGCCTGGCCCGGCTCTATGCGGCCCTGGCTCCACTGGTCCACTGGTTGAACGACTCCGCCGGCGATCCTCGCCGGCACGCCCTACGCGCGGCACCGATCGAGATCGCGCAGTAGCCCGCGGCGCCGCGCCGACCGCGACGAAGTTACCGGTTACTTGTCGATGCTGGAGAGCTGTGCCGCCTTGCGGACCAGGTCGGCCAGGGAATCCGCCGCCATTTTCTCCATGACCTTGGCCCGGTGCGATTCGACGGTCTTGAGAGAGATGTTGAGTTCGCGGGCGACCTCTTTGTTGGCCCGGCCGGCGACCACCAGGTCCATGACTTCGCGTTCGCGCGGGGTCAGGTTGCCGGCTGTGCGAATCACTTCGAGTTCGACCTTCCGATTGCGCCGCGCCTCCTGATCGCGCAGCAGGCTTGCCTGAATGAGGTCCAGCAGTTCCTGATTGTTGAAGGGCTTTTCGATAAAATCGGCGGCGCCCGCTTTCATGGCGCGGACCGCACTGGAGACATCGCCGAAGGCCGACATGACGATCACCGGCATGTCGAAGCCCCGTTGGGCCAACTGCTCTTGCAGCTCGATACCGCTCAAGCCCGGCATCCGCATATCAACGATGACGCAGCCGCTGACATCCGACGCGGCTCGATCGAGAAACTCCGAGCCCGACGAATAGGTCGCGGCCTCGAGACCGACCGAACGGACGAGTTCGCTGACCGCCTCGCGCACCAACTCGTCGTCGTCAACGATATGGACCTTGGGCCTCACGTCCGTCGTCACCGGCAACCCCTCATGTCTTCTCCCATCGCCGCGGCGGTCCTGAAATTCGCGCGGCTCTTCTAAACCCAGAAAAGAGCGATTCCCAACGTCGCATCAACTTCCGGGCGGATCTTAGTTTAGCGCAACCGACTCTCACCTTGGACTTTTTTATTTTGTGAAACATACAACATAAAATCGATTAAACCATTCGGAAAACTACTAATAGCGGACCGACAGCGACCATCCAGTACTTCTCTCGCACTTTCGTTCGACACAATCCCGATGGCGCCGCGCCCCGTCGCCTCTTTTCGCTGCGGGGTCGATGCCGCTAGACTGCCTTCGGGAGGATCAACAGCATGTCCAGCCAGCCCGACCCTATCCGAACCGGCGGTGAAGCCGTCGTGCAATCGCTGCTCGATCACGGCGTCGATACGGTTTTCGGTATCCCCGGGATTCAGCTCGATCCCTTGTTCGACGCCTTTTACGCCAAGCGAAACGCCCTGCGGGTGCTGCACACCCGCCACGAACAGGGCGCCGCTTTTATGGCCATGGGCTATGCCCAGTCAAGCGGTCGTGACGGTGTCTTCGCGGTGGTACCGGGGCCCGGCATCCTAAACAGCCTAACTGCGCTGGCGACCGCGGAGGCGGCGAATTTGCCGGTGCTCGGCCTGACCGGCCAGATCCCATCGGACCAGATCGGCCAGGGCTATGGCGGCACGCATGAGTTGAAAAACCAATTGGCCGTGATTGGCGGTGTCATCGATTGGATCGAGCGCGCCAACCACCCCGCCGAGGCACCGGCCCTGCTCGCCCGGGCCTTTCAGGCGATGCGCGGCGGCCGCCCCAGCACGGCGGTTTTCGAGATGGCGCCCGACAATTTGTCGACCAGCGCCCCGGTCCCTCCGCTGGCTCCCCTGGACCCCCTGCCCATCCCCGATCCAGATCCACGCCTGCTAGAAAAAATGGCGGCCCAGCTCGCCGCGGCCGAGCGCCCCGCCATCTTCGTCGGCAGCGGTGTTTTCGGCGCCGAGGATCAACTGCGGGCCTTGGCCGAAAAGCTGCAGGCCCCTGTTGTCCATTCGCCGACCGGACTGGGGGCGCTGAGCGCGGAGCACCCCCTCGCCCACGGCATGCTGTCGGGACAGGAGATCTGGCAGGACATCGACGCCGCCCTGGTCGTGGGGACCCGCTTCATTACACCGGCCCTGGCCTGGGGCCGCGAGAACGAGGTCCCGGTCCTGCGGATCGACATCGACCCCAGCCAGATTCGCAAGCCGCGGCCGGCGGCCGTGGGCCTGGTTACCTCGGCGGCCAAGGGGCTGGAGGCCCTGAACGGGCTGATCGCGCAACCCGGGGGCGGCGACCCGGCCTTTCTGGCCCGCTGCGACGCCATCAGGGCCGCCGTGGACGACAAACTGGCCGGGCTCGAGCCCCTGGCCGGCCTCTCCAAGGCCGTGCGAAACGCCCTGCCCGACGACGGCATCCTGGTCACCGATGTCACCCAGCTTGCCTATTTCGCCCGCTACGGCTTTCCCGTGCGCCAGCCCCGCACATTCCTGCTGCCGGCCTATCAGGCGACCCTGGGCTGGGCCTATCCGGCGGCGCTCGGCGCCAAGGTCGCCAACCCGGGCCGCAAGGTGGTGGCGATCTGCGGCGACGGCGGTTTCATGTTCACGGTCCAGGAACTGGCCACGGCGGTGCAGCACGGCATCGCGGTGGTGGTGATCGTCTGCAACAACGACGCCTACGGCAATGTGAAGACGATCCAGGCCGAGAGCTATGGCGCGCGTCACATCGCGGTCGACCTGATCAACCCCGATTTCGTCGCCCTGGCCAAGGCCTTTGGCATGCGGGCCGAACGCGCCGAGAACGCCGCCGCCCTGGAGGAAAGCCTGACCCGGCTGCTGGCGGCCGAGGTGCCGGCCCTGATCGAGGTGCCCCTGGGCGAAGTGCCCAACATCTGGAACCTGGTGCGCCGCCCGCCCTCCCAGGGCAAGGCGCCGCGGTAGGGGGTTGAGCAGTCTTGCCGAATCAGGCCGCCTACCGCGCGCCCTCGAAGGCCGCCCAGGCCTGGTAGCCGCCAGCCAGGGAGGCGACATCGGTGAAGCCCATGTCGAGCAGGGTCTTGGCGGCCAGGGCGGAACGGGCGCCGCTGCCGCAGTAGAGCACCAGATGGCGCTCGGGCCGCAGGGCCTCGTTGTGGATGGGGCACTCGGGGTCGGCGAGAAACTCCAGAAGACCGCGGGGTGCATGGAGGGATTCCGGTATCGCGCCTTCGCTCTCGCGCTCGCTGGACTCCCGCACGTCGACCAGCAGGGCGTCGGGGTCTTCCAGGTGATAGGGCAGGTCCTGAACCGAGATCGTTTCGATGGCGGCGTTGGCCTCGGCCAAGTACTGTTTGAAGCCGCGCTTCAACATGGCAGTCCTCCCTCGGTGCTACCAATTCCGACGATGCGATAGAGACTAGGCGGCGGCGCTATCGCGCGACATGATCTCGGTCAAGTGCCAGCCCCAAGCCGCCGAGGCACTCCCGGGCGTTGGCGGCAAGAGCCGCAACCGGCCGGTCGCTGTTCAAACTCTCCCAGTCCCCGGCGCCAGTGTCGGGATGGCCGTCGGCAAGGCCCGCGATCTGCTTTCGAACGACCTCGGCGGTCGCGTCGGAGGCGTCGCCACGCCGCGCCGTGACCCTGGCTTCCAGGGTCGCTTGCGGCGCTTGAAGCCAAAGGCCGGCGAAGGCAACCCCCGCCGTTCGCGCCAGGTCTTCGGCGGCCCGGCGGTCGGCAACACGGTCGAACACCGCATCGAGCACAACCGCGCGCCCCGCCTCCAGCAGCACGCGCGCGCGTTCGCGCATCAGCCGGTAGACACGCTCGCTGACTTCCGGGCGGTAGCAGTCCGGCGGCAGGCGGTCCAGTTCGCGGTAGCCGCAGAACGCCTTGCGAAGCTGGTCGCTGCGCAGGTGAACGGCACCGGGAGTCGCCCCGAGTTCCGGCGCCAGGGCGCGCGAGAGCTGCGTCTTGCCGCTGCCCGACAAGCCACCGACAGCAAGGAGACAGGGCGATGCCGGTTGCAGATAGCCCTGGGCCGCCGCGAAGTAGCGCCGCGCTTCGGCCTGCTTGTCTCGACCCGCCGAAGACAACTCGGCGCCGGCCGCCGCGGTGGCCGCGACATGGGCTCTGATGGCCGCGCGTTGGGCCAGGAACAGCGGCAGGGCGCGCAGGCCGGCGGCCTCGTCGGTGGTCTCGAGATAGCGGTTGAGCACCCAATTGGCCTCCCGGACGAGGCCGTGCTCGTCGAAATCCATCAAGAGAAAGGCCAGATCGTAGATCGTGTCGGTCGTGGCCAGGGCATCGTTGAACTCCAGACAGTCGAAGAGCGTCGGTTCGCCCTCGAAGAGGCAGATGTTGCGCAGATGCAGATCGCCGTGGCAGTGCCTGACCCGGCCCTCCCGGTCGCGCGCCTCGAGCAAGGACCGCAGGGCCTCCACTTCAGCCTCGCCGCGGGCCCTAAAGGCCGCGACCGCCGGGGCCGGAAAAACATCCGGATGGGCCGCGAGCGCGGCGGCGTTGCCGGCCACCACGGCGGGAAAGCCCCAAAGCGCGGCCGGATCTTCATCGTCGCCCACAACCGCGGCGCTGCCGTGCAAGGCCGCCACCTTTTCCGCCAGGCTGCGGCAGAGGTCGAAAGAGAGACCGCCGGTCTCGGCCAGTCGCTCGAACAGGCCTTCGGCCGGGAAGCGCCGCATCTTGACCGCCCACTCGACAACCGGGCCCAGGTCATCGAATGACAGGCCACCGTCGTCGTCGCGATGGATCGGCAGGACATCGAGATAAAGGCGCGGCGCGGTCCGGCGATTGAGTCGCAGTTCACGCCGGCAGGCCCACTCGCGCTGGGCCAGGGTCGAGAAGTCGAGATAGGGATAACGCACGGCGCGCTTGATCTTGAAGGCCATGTCGCCGGCCAGGAAGACCCGGGCCGCGTGGGTCTCGATCACCTCGACCGCCTCACAGCCAGGGCCGTAACTATCCGGCCGCGCGAGAAACGCGAAAACCTCGCTCTGGTCGGACATCGCCTCGAAGTTGGAGTCCGACATGCGCCTCACTATTTCTCCGTCGGCTCCTGCAGGGCCTCGTCGAAACGCAAAAGCGCCTCGGGCGGCTCCAAGCCGAAGGCGCGCATCGAATCTGCCAATTGGCGAATGCGCAGTTCGATTTCGTGGCGGTCGCCATAATCGCCCTCGAGCTCATCCAAGAGCAGACTCAACTCGGTCTCGATCTCTTCGCGTGTGGCCATGGTTCCATCTCCGACCGTTGATCGAGTGATTTAGAGGCCTCTAGTTTACTCCCTTGGCAGGCTTTCGATATAGGCAATGAGATCGTCGATTTCGCGGGCCGTGAGGTTCAGGTCGGGCATCGGATCGTGGGGTTGGCCGAGCCAGGTGGTGAGGTAGGCGCGATCAATCGCAGGATTGCTGGCGATGGTGGCAAATGTCGGGGCGCCATCGCCGCCGCTGGCTTGGTCGCCGGCCACGATGTGGCATGACGCGCACCACTGACGGGCCAGGGATTCGCCGGCCAGTGGATCGGCCGCCAAAGGGGACCCGGCCAGCCCCCCGGCGAACAGCGTCGATGCCGCCAAAGCCAGGCTGGCTCGTCGCAGATAAGAATTGGTCATGGTCGGTCTACTCCGGATCCGGTTTGAGCCAGTCGTCGGGCCAGGTCTCTTCTTCCCAATAGGGCTGGTCGAGGATCCAGTCCCGCATCATCTCCGGGATTTCCTCGACAGCAAATCCGGCCTGTTGCGAAGCGTCGTCAACGAAAGCCGCGAGATCGGCGATGTCGCGCCCTTCAAGCTCGATCCGATAGCCCAGTTCAACGGCTTGAAGCTCGAGCATGGCCGGCGCGCCGCGCCACATCCGAGCGGCGAAGGCGAGCGGATCGACCTCGGTGGCTGGCCCGGATGCATCCAGCGCGGGGGCCGCCTTGCCGCCCACGCCGGCAACCGAATGGCACAGGACACACCCCTTGGCGACAAAGATTCGCCGCCCGCGCGCGCCATCCGGCAGTGGCATGACGAGCCGGGGGCTGGCGGGCGCGGCCTCGCCGCCAAGATCCGGCATGACCAGCTGTTGCACCGGCTGGAACAGGGCCTTCAGATCGCCGGCGTTTCCAAAGATCAGAAGCACCGCCAGCGCTGAAAGCAGGACCGGGATCTTGGTGTTCTTCAGGACTCCGCGTGGCGGCTTCAAAATTGCCCTCTCCTCTGCCGGACCAAGCCGGAGTCGGGATCGCCCCCACTCCGCTCCTTTTTGGCTTGGTCTTTTTTAGGAGGACCTGGGCAAGAGGGTCATTGACCGAGATCAAGGCCGGCCCATCTGAAGGAACTTCCCGCCGTCGTCCGCGCCGCGATCCCGGACAGCCTCCAGCCCTTGTGCGCCACGGCCGGCGAGTCCCGATCTCTTGAAGCGTTGACTTCCCCTGCCGCGATCTTAATGCTCTGGCCAAATGAAGGATTAGCAGCCATGAGCGAATTGGCAGATCGCGCGGCCACTGACGCGCCATCGGACCACTACCGGCCGCTCAGCGAGGCAGATCTGCCGGCTTATCTGGCATCCCTCCCCCGGGTCGCCGAGATCCTGGGCGGCGGGTCCGGGGACTGGCGCGCCGGCGAAATCGGCGACGGCAATCTCAACCTGGTCTTCGCCGTCAGGGGTCCGCGGGGCGGCGTCGCGGTGAAGCAAGCCCTGCCCTATGTCAGGCTGGTCGGCGAGAGTTGGCCCCTGCCGCTGTCCCGGGCGCACTACGAAAACCAGGCCCTGGGGCGCCAGGGTCGATGGGCGCCCGGGCTGGTGCCGTCCGTCATCCACCACGACGAGACCCTGGCCCTCACGGTCATGGAGTTGCTCGAGCCGCATATCATCCTGCGCCAGGGCATGATCGCGGCGCGCCGCTATCCCAACTTCGCCGAGGATATCGCCAGTTTCATGGCGCGCTGCCTGTTCCTCAGTTCGAACCTCGCCATGAGCGCGGCCGAAAAGAAGGCCGACATCGCGGCCTTCTGCGGCAACTCGGCGCTCTGCAAGATCACCGAGGACCTGATCTTCACGGAGCCCTACTGTGTGGCCGAGAACAACCGCTGGACCTCGCCGCAGCTCGATGCCGACGCCCAGGCCATCCGCGAGGACGGGCCGCTCAAGGTCGCCATTTCCGAGCTCAAGGTGAAGTTCCTCACCGAAGCCCAGGCCCTGCTGCACGGCGACCTGCACACCGGATCGATCATGGTGACCGCCGACGACACCCGGGTCATCGACCCCGAGTTCGCCTTCTATGGCCCCATGGGTTTCGACATCGGCGCGGTGATCTCGAACCTCCTGATCAACTACGTGAGTCAGGACGGCCACGCGACCCCGGCCGACCCGCGCGACGACTACAAGGTCTGGATCCTTGAGCAGATCGAACAGGTCTGGCAGAGTTTCGATCGCCGGTTCCGCGCCCTCTGGGACGGTGCGCGGTCCGGCGACGCCTACCCCGCTCCGCTCTTCGATCATGACGAAGCAGCCCGCAAAACCGCGCAGGACCGTTACATGGCGGCCCTCTTCGCCGACACCCTGGGCTTTGCCGCGGCCAAGATGATCCGCCGCATCCTCGGCCTCGCCCACAACATCGATCTGGAGTGGATCGAGGACGCCGACCGCCGCGCCGCCTGCGAACGCCGTCTCCTGGGGCTGGCGCGGGAAATGATGATCGGGCGGGCCGGCTACCGCTCGATCGAGGAAATCACCGGTCTGGCGCGGGCCTGCTGACTGCGTCTCAGAGTCCGACTGTAAGCGTTGTAGCCGAATTCAATAGATGACAAGCATCAATCATTCATTTGCTGTCGCCCTCGGGCTTGACTCGAGGGCCCAGGAATGGCGCTGACCGAGCAGCTCCTGGATTGCCGGATCAAGTCCGGCAACGACAAGGGAGACAAAACCATCGCACCTAACATATTGATGTAAATAACTATACTTCAGTCGGCCGTGACCACGCCCTTGACCAGGAGGAAGCAGCCGTAGGGCCGGGCTTCGCTGGTCGCGACCACGGCGTAGGCCGCAGCGGCGCGCTCGTAGAAAGCAAAGCGCTCCAGCCCGGCCAGGGGGACCGTCCGTCCCTCGGCGGCATCCAGCAGCGACTGGAAGGCATCGTGGACCGGCAGGCGCTTGTCGGGCTCGCCCACCACCTCCATGCGGAAAGCCGCCGGTTCCACGAAGTGGTCCACCGGGAAGAGCGACAGGACAGCCGCGGCCGCGTCGGTCACCGACGCACCGTCGAGTCGTACCAGACGCTCGGCCGTCGAAGCCGCCGGATAGTTGCGGTCGACCAGGGCCAGGACGTCGCCGTGGCCCATGGACTGCAGAACGTGGAGCAGGTCGGCGTTCAGCAGGGGATGGATGGTCTTGAGCACAGCGCCTCGCCGATCAGATTGAAGGGCCGATGGAAATGAAGGGTCGTGCCTCCAGGCGCGTCAGCGGGGCGGCATCGGCGCCTGGAGGGGTCATTCTGCCGTCTCGGCTCAGATCTTGTAGCCGAGCGACCGGGCGCCATCGATGAAGTTCTTGTACTGGCGCTTCTGGCTGTCGAGCCCCAGTTTCTGCGCGATCTTGGCCCACTCGTCGGCGGCCTCCTCCAGGGCCTGTTCGCTGGTCAGATCGCCGGACACCGCCTTGGAGATGTTGCGGCCCAGGGCATCGGCGTATTCCGGTGTGCCTTCCCAGAAGAACTGCGGATAGCCGACCTCGACGTTGGCCAGCCCGGCATCCAGATGGTTCTTCGCGGTGTCGAAATTCTGGAAGATACCGGCGTTGGTCTTCCAGAGTTCGTTGTCCGTGCCGCGCTGGGGGTTGGCTTCCAGGTAGAGCTTGGCCGCCGCGTCGCCGTAGTGGCTCTTGCCGAAGGGGTCCGAGCCGCAATACTCGTCGGCGACCATCTGGTCCGAGTAGTCCGGGTGGGACATGCGGTAGATGAAGTAGAAGGCCGCGTCCTTCACATCCTGCGGCAGGTTCTTGGGGATCGAGGCGGTGCGGCACCAAAGACTGATGGCGCGGTGGGTGACCGAGCCGTCGTCGTTCTCCCAGCCCGGCACGATGGCGCCGCGCTGGTCCTCGGCCAGCTCCGGGCCCTGTTGCTGCACGGTGAACTCGGAAAGATCGATCCACCAGACGGACATGACGTCGGACCCCGACTGCCAGCGCTGGATCGTGGTGCCGATGTCCATCGCCTCGGCCCCCGGCGGGCCGAACTTGATGATTTCCTTGTAGATATCCAGGGATTCGGCCGCGTTGCCCAGGTGGATCGTCGGGTTCATGTTGGCATCGAAGTAGTTGACCCCGGACGAGGCCGCGATATCCATCCAGAAGCCCCAGCCGAAGTTCGGCGGGTTGACCACCATCGAGGTGCCGTAGATGCCCTGGCTCTTCAGTTCCTCGGTGAAGAACTGGGCGCAGTCGAGAAACTGCAGCCAAGTGGTCGGCACCGCGAGATCGCGCTGGAATCGCTTGGAGAACTTCTTCTGCAGTTCCGGATTATCGAAGTGGCTCTTGCGGTAGTGCAGGATGTGAATGTCGCCGTCCAGCATCACGCCGTAGGTTTTCTGGTCCCACTTTGTATAGAATTCGCGGTAGGCCGGCATGACCCAGTCGAGGTAGTCCTGGCTGCCCTCGTACTGGGCGAAGTAGTCGTCCAGCGGCTCCAATTGTCCGGTCTCGGCGAAGGCGCCGAAGAACAGGCTGGGGAACTGCACGAAATCGAAGCGCGGCTTGCGCGACAGCAACTGCGGCAGGATCTTCGCCACCGCATCGCCGCCGTCGTACATCTCCCGGCTCTTGATGCCGACGCCGGCTTCCTTCATCAGGTGCGGCGACAGCCAGAGCGGCGAATGCAGCCAGTTGGAGTCCTGGAAGTAGGACAGCTCGATATCCTTGAAGAGCTTTTTGCCAGGAGGCACCGCGGTCGCGCCGAAGGACGGACGCGAGAGGCCCCCACCCATGGCCGCAACGCCGGCGCCGGTCGCGGCGCCCTGAAGGAACTTTCTGCGGGTCAAACCACTGAAGATGCTCATTTCGGTAACCTCCCGTTGTTGCTGTCCACTTGACTGTTCGATCGGTCGATAGAGGCCTTACGGATAGACGCGCTATCCGATGAACTCTTCTGTTTTTGCACTGAAAACCATCACGTCCTCGCAGGCGTAGTATAGCTTTGCTTTCCGGCCCGGCGCGACCTGCTGGTCGGGGCGGACCATGGCGCGAAAGTGCCGTTCGCCGTTGGCCAGGGTCAGGATCGAGGTCTCGCCGAGATATTCGCTGACCGTCACCTCGGCTTCGAGCGCCCCACCGCGGGCAGCCGATCCCGCCTCGGCGTCGAGGCCCAGATTCTGCGGCCGCAGTCCGACGGTGAAGGCCGTCTCGCCGCTCTCGAGAAGTCTGGCGCCGCGCGCCGGCGCGACCTCGAAGACAAGATCGGACTCCCCGGCCCGCAGACGCGCCACGCCATCCGTGGCATCCAGTTCGACCGGAAAGAAGTTGGTCGGCGGCTCGCCGATGAAGTCGGCGACGAAGACGTTGGCCGGCCGGTGATAAAGGTCGTTGCGGCTGCCGACCTGCTGTAGCAAGGCGTTGCTCATGACCGCCACGCGATCGGCCAGGGCCAGGGCCTCGACCTGATCGTGGGTGACATAGACCATGGTCTTGCCGAGATCCTGATGGATCGCCTTCAGCTCCAGCAGCATCTGGATCTTGAGATGGGCGTCGATATGGCTCATCACCTCGTCGAGAATGAAGACCGCCGGGTCGCGGATCAGGGCGCGACCGAGGCTGACCCGCTGCTGCTGGCCGCCGGACAGCGACGGCGGCTTCTGGTCCAGGATGTCTTCCAGCCTCAGCAGCTCGGCGATGGCCCGCGCCTGCTTGATGCGCTCCGGCTGCGGGACGCCGCGGACCTCGAGCGGGAAAGCCAGGTTCTCCTCGATGGTGAAGTTGGGATAGAGGGCGTAGGTCTCGAAGGCCATGGCCACGTTGCGCTCTTGTGGCGTCGCGCCATTGACCAGCTCGCCGTCGAAGCGGATCTCGCCGGCGCTGATGTCCTCCAGCCCGACGATCATGCGCAGGGTCGAGGTCTTGCCGCAGCCCGAGGGGCCGAGCAGGGCGACGAATTCGCCATCGGCGATCTCCAGGTCCAGGTCCTTGACCGCATGGACCGCTTGGCCGCGCGAGCGGTAGATCTTGTTGACCGCCTTGAGGCTCACCTGGGCCATGACCGCTCCGCCATCAGATTGCGTCCGCTCAGCGGGTCGAAATAGAGAAAGGCCTGGCTCTCCATGGCGAGACCGACGCTCTCGCCGCGCTCGAAGGTCCGGTCGGGCGAAGTCAGGGCGGTTAGCTTGACCCCGCCCGCCTCGACGACCAGAACCCCGGTGGCGCCCAGCGCCTCGAACAGCTCGACCCGGGCCTCGATGACGCCAGCCGCACCCGCCTCCTGGCCCGGGCGCAGGACGCGAATGTGCTGGGGCCGGATGCCCAGCGTCACCGCCGGATCGCTGAGACTTTGGAGCCCCGGGGCGTGCGCCGCGGCGGCCGATAAAGTCAACGCCCCCGTCGTTGCCCCGATCCGAAACTCGCCGCCGGCGCCGCGCAAGCTGGCCGGGACCAGGTTGATCGTCGGTTGCCCCAGGTGTTCGGCGACAAAGCGCGTGCGCGGCCGCTCGAAGATCTCCCGGGCCGTGCCGATCTGCACCAATCCTCCCGCGCCCATGACCCCGATGCGGTCGCCGAGGGACAGCGCCTCGGCATAGTCGTGGGTGACATAGAGCGTGGCCACGGAGCGGAGTTCCTGGAGCGAGTGGAACTGCAAGCGCAGCTCGTGGCGGATCTTGGCGTCCAGGTGGCTGATCGGCTCGTCGAGCAGGAAGACGTCGGGCTCGGCCACCAGGGTACGGCCCAGGGCGGTGCGCTGCTTCTGGCCGCCGGAGATCTCGCCCGGGCGGCGGTCGAGCAGCGCCTCGATGCGCAAGAGCTCGGCCACCGCCGTCACCTTGGCGCGGATCGCGTCGGCGTCGAGCCGGCGCGCGCGCAAGGGGCTGGCGATGTTCTCGAAGACCGAAAGATGCGGATAGAGCGCGTAGCTCTCGAATGTCATGGCGACGCGCCGGCGGTAGGGCGGCAGCCCGGTGATGTCGCGGCCGCCGACCCGCACGGTCCCGGCGTCGACCGATTCCAGGCCGGCGACGAGACGCAGCAGCGTGGTCTTGCCGATGCCGCTGGGCCCGACGATGACGAAGAACTCACCCTCCTCGACGGTCAGGTCGAGCCGGTCGATCACCGGAAAATCCCATCCCTTGCAAAGCTGCTCGATCTCCAGGCGCGCCATGGCTCAGCCCTTCACAACGCCGAGCGACAGCCCGCGCACCATGTAGCGGCGCAGCAGGATGAAGAGGCAGACCGGCGGCAGCATGGCGATCAGGCTGAAGGCCATCTGCAGGTTCCAGAGGGTCTGGCTGCCATGAGTGAAGGTCGGAATGACGATGGTGTAGGTCCGCACGTCGGTGCCGACGAAGAGATTGGCGAAGAGGTACTCGTTCCAAGCAAAGATCCAGCAGAGCATGGCCACCGAGATCATGCCCGGCAGGACCAGGGGCAGGGTGACCTTGAAGAAGGCGCGCAGGGGCGTGTAGCCGTCCAGGTAGGCGGCCTCTTCCAGTTCGCGCGGCGCATCGCGGAAGAAGACCATCATCAGCCAGGTGGCCAGGGGCATGTTGAAGACCAGATAGAGGATGATCAGCGACAGGTGGCTGTCGGTGCCCCAGGGCATGGCGTCGAACAGGAAGAACATCGGCACCAGGACCGCGACCGGCGGGAACATGCGGTTGGAGAGGATCCAGAAGGCCAGGTTCTCGCCGCCGGCCTGGTTGGGGAAGCGCGCGAAGGCGTAACCCGCCAGGGTGCCGAGGAAGAGCGACAGCAAGGTGTTGCCGGTGGCGATCAGGAAGGAATCGACCAGGGCGTCGAAGTTTGTGGCCTCGGCAAAGACCGCGACGAAATTCTCCGGGTGCCATTCCTCGGGCCAGAAGGTCGGAATGGTCCGGTTGGTCTCGGCCGCCGACTTCATGGCGGTGATGAACTCCCAATAGAGCGGAAAGACCGTCAGCAGCAGCCACAGGCCGAGGAAGGCCAGCAGCAGGATCTTCACGGTCTTGTAGTTGCGCCGGCTCATGCGATCCCCTGGGCGTTCAGGACCTTCTTCAGGTACTTGAGGAAGAGCGTGATCAGCAGGGCGGAGAAAATGAAGATGATGATCGCATAGGCCGCGGCCTCGCCGATCGCGAACTCGCGGATGCCGCGCTGAAAGGCGATGTAGGCCGGCAGTTCGGAGCTTTGCGCCGGGCCGCCGGAGGTCATGACATAGACCAGATCGACGAACTTGAAGGCGTCCATGAAGCGGACGATGAAGGCGATCGCGATCACCTCCTTCAGCATCGGCAATGTGATGCGCCGCATGACCAGCCAGCCGTCGGCGCCGTCAACCTTGGCCGCCTCGTAGACCGCCGGCGGCAAGGAGACCCGCCCGGAATAGACGATCAACAGGGGCAGCGCGGTCCAGTTCCAGACATCGGCGATGACGATCGACCAAAGCGAGACCCCGGCGTTGAACCATTCGATATGGGTGTCGATCAGGCCAAGTTGGAGCAGCGCATGATTGATCGCGCCGTTGGAGGGGGTCAGCAGGAACTTCCAGAGCACGCCGACGATGGAGGGCGGCAGCATCATCGGCAGGACCATGACGATCAGCAGGACGATACGCAGCCACTCGCGCCGGACAATCTCATAGAGGATCAGGGCCAGGATCGTCCCGAGCAGGACCTGTAGACAGGCGCCGAAGAAGAGATAGATCGCCAGATGGACCAGGGAGTCGCCGAAACGGCTGGACGACAGCACCACGGCGAAGTTGTCCCAGCCGACGAAGCTCCAGTTTTCCTGGAACAGGCGCATCATGTTGGTGTCGTGGAAGGCGTGGTAGAACATCCAGATCGTCGGGTAGACGACGATCCCGAAGAGCACCAGGACCGGCAGGCCGACCAGGGCCGGCGGTACCCAGCGGGCGACGATCAGATGGCCGCGCCCGTCTTTACGCTGGCGGCCCTTGCGCTGGCGAAACCATGCCGGAAAGGTCGCCGGGTCGGCGCGGTTCAAAGGACGCTCTTCAGACCGGTCCTCGGATCGGCCCGCAAACTGATCTCGGTCGGTACCTTGCACTCTTTTTACCTGCGCCCGGTGCCGCGCATCTCCGCAACCGGCGGTGCGTCACCGAAGCGTCGCCTCCTGAAGCCTTTTATTGGTTTTCACCCTGGTTCATTCTGCACAGGCCCACGGGCAACAATCAATCCCACGGGCGGCGCAGCGCACCGCGCGTGGGTTGGACTAAAGTGCTAAAGCCGGGTTGGGTGTCAGGGTAGCGCCGCGACGACCAGCGGGGCGTTTTCCAGGGCCGCCAGGATGCAATTGGTCAGCGCGATGTAGCCCGAGTCCGCCAGCGAAAAGAAGCGGGCAAATTCCTCAACGGCCATGTTGTTCGCGAGAAAGGCCTCCAGGGTGTTGGCGCTCAGGGGATGCAGCCGCTCGGGCAGCTCGCAAGCCGAAACGGCCTGCTGACGCTGGGTGATGATGGCGATCTGGTCCATGACGGGCATCCTCTCAAAGTAGCGAAACCGCGAAGTGCTCTAAGCCGTCCACTCGGTTTCCTGGATCTGTGACAGACCCTTGATTTCATAGTTGTCCCAGTAGGTGAGCTCTTCGTTGCTCAGGCCGATGTCTTCGATGAACTGCTCCAAAGCCTCGTTTCGGTCCTGCTGGGTCATGATCTCGTTTCCTGGCGTGGTCTGTTTCGTCCCGTTCTTGTGAGATGACACGGCGTAAGCCGCGAAAAGGGGTGATCCCTCTTGAGGTTTAGAAGGGGATTGACCGGGCGCGGATCAATTGGCGGGCAATAGGGTTGTGTGTCATCGAGTTCACAGATCCCACCAGCGGCCATGAAGAATGACCGTTGGGCGCTCACGCGCGGCTGGACGCCGCGGCGCGCAGTCCCGATGATTGGGCCGCCTTGAACACGACCGCTTGGCCCGATGGCGTTGGTGGGGAGCATCATGTCTGGAGGATCGAAAACCCTGGCGCGCTTCGCCGACTGGGTGGCCAGGTCCGGCCCCTTCCCCGCCACCGCGCGCCGCGAGGCCTATCTCTGCCTGCTCGACACCCTGGCCTGTATGTTGGCCGGGGCGCAGACCGATAGCGCCGGCAGAGCCCGGGCCGCGGCGCGGCTCTGGGGCAGCGATCCCCAGTGCCACGCGATCGGCACCGGCGAGCGCCTGCCGGCGGCGGGCGCGGCCTTCGTCAACGGGGTGGCGGCCCACGCCCAGGACTTCGACGATTGCGAACTGCTCGGCTCGACCCACCCCTCGGCGGTGCTGGTGCCGCCGATCCTGGCCCTGGCGGCGCTGCGCCAACGCGACCTCGCCCAATTGCTGGAGGCCTACATCGTCGGCTACGAGGCCATCGCCCTGCTCGGCCGGGTCTTCGGCTACGCCCACTACGAGGCCGGCTGGCACGCCACCGCCACCCTGGGCACCCTGGGCGCCGCCGCCGCGGCGGCCCGGGTCCTCGAGCTGGACGCGGGCCAGAGTGTCCAGGCGCTGTCCCTGGCCGCCAGCATGGCGGCCGGCATGAAGTGTCAGTTCGGCACCGCGGCCAAGCCGCTCCAAGCCGGCCTGACGGCCAAGCGCGGGGTCGAGGCCGCGCTGCTGGCGGAAAGCGGCTTGGATGCCTCACCGGACGCCTGGGACGCCTTCGCCGGCCTCTACAACGCGGCCACGGCCTTTACCGGCGCCGAGGCCGTCGGCGAGCCCCTGGCCCTGGTCGACGCGACCCTGGCACGCAAGGCCTATCCCTGCTGCCACTACACCCACCGCCCGATCGTCGCGGCACTTGCCCTCGGCTGCGACCTGGAGTGCGGCGCAATCGAAAAGGCGACCCTGCGCATGCCCGCCCCCTATGCCGCGGTCGCCGGCAAGCGCGCGCCGCACACTACCGACGAAACCCGCTTCAGCGCCACCTACTGCGTCGCCAGCGCCCTGGTCGAGGGAGGCATCGGGCCGGAGAGTTTCGCGGCGGCGGCCATCGCCCGGCCCGAGACCGTCGCCCTGGAGGCCCTCATCACCCTGGCGCCCTACGCCGCGCCGGGCATCGCCGACCTCGACCCGGGCGCCCCGGACAGCCTCTGCCTGACCCTGGCGGGCGGCGCGACAAGGGAGATCACCCTGGCCGAGACGCCGGGCACCCCGGACGCACCGCTCGACCTGACAACCCTGCAGACCAAGGCCCGGTCCTGCGCCGCCCCGGTTCTGGGTGAAGACGGGGGCGCGGCCTTCGCCGCCCTGTTCGACGGAGAGCCGCCGGGCGGGCTTCAGACCATCCTCGCAGCGCTGGCGCCTTCGCCGCGCACCGACCTTCGCTGGTGAAAATCCGGGCGTTGGTGAAGACCCGGGATAGCATTTGGTTTTGGGCCGCCCCGCTTGGACCTTCTCGACAAAGAGATGTGTCATCCCGGACGCTATGCTCAAAGCCGATGAACCTTGGAAGGGCGCAATTACCGCTTGACCGTGAATACGGTAGATCTCTCGACGGAGAGTACACCGCGGCGGCGGCTCGAGATTCCGGATATCTCGAGGCGCCAGCCAAATCGAAGATTTGGGGCGCTGCGGATTCCGGAATGACGAACCCTTAGCGACCCTCAGCCCAGCTCCCCGGAAAAGAGCGAGCCCCAACCCTTGACCCGTGCGGGATCGAGGCCGCAGAGCTTCAGGCACTGCCAGACCGTCAGGCTGACGGTGTCGTAAAGGGGGACGCCGTGGGCGCGCTCGCAGGGCACGGCGACAGGCGCGCCGCGCAGGTTGGTGCAGAAGGTGACGATCACCTGCGGGTCCGCCGCCGCGACCTCGGCCACCAGGCCGGCGATGGCCGCCTCGCTGACCTCGGAGAAGGAGAAGTTGCCCTTGTCGCCGAGGTGGCGCTCGGCGACGCAGTCCAGCCCCTCGGCCGCGAAGGTGGCGACGATCTTCTCCTGGATCGCGTCGAGATAGGGCGTCACCAGCCCATAGCGGGTCAGCCCCCGCGCCCGGCAGGCCGCCAGCAGGGCCAGGGTCGAGGTCGTCGCCGGCACCCCGGTCGCCTCGGTGATGGCCGCACAGAGCGCCCGGTCGGCCGCCAGCCCGAGCCAGCCGCCCGAGGTGCCGTTCCAGGCGATCACATCGGCCCGCGCGTCGGCCAGCAGCCCGGCGGCCGCCAGCATCGGCGCCGGATCGAACTGCCCCAGGGCCGCCTCGCCCAACGAAATCTCGGTCACCCGAAAGCGCGCGAAGTGAACCGAGACCTCGGGCAGCAGGTCGGCCACCATGGCGCTCGACAGCGGCTCCAGCACCGTGTTCGACGAGGGCGTCAGCATCCCGATGATCCGGCGCGGGGCCATGGCCTCTAATGATCCGACGGCGCCAGGAACCGCTCGCCGTGGCCGGTGTCGTAGGCCAGGGCTTCGGGGGTCAGGGTGATGGCCACCGGGCCTTCGGGGCGGACCAGGCCCTTGCGCGCCAGGGCCAGCCAGACGGCGGGGTTGGTCAGGCCGCTGGCGTCGCGGGTCGAGACCGCGAAGCCGCCGATGTGGAGGTGGTCGCCGTGGGCGTGGGGCAGCCCGAGCAGGGTCACGTCGCCACTCTCCGCGTCGCGCCGGGCGGCGCCGGGGTCCCGGGCCAGCAGTTGGGCCAGCGCCAGGGTGCGGAGCTGGAGCTTGTTGAGCTTCAGCGGGTTCTTCTTCGGCGGCATGGGCAGGACCCTTTCGAGGAAGGCGGTGTCGGCCCGTTCCAGACCGGCCGAACATTGCACTAGTAGGACGTCCTTAGCATCTGACAGACCGATCCGGAACCCGGTTCAGCCCCTCAGGCGAAGTCCGCCAGTTCGCGCTCGAGCCACTTTCGAAAGGTTCCGATCTTGGCCGCGTTGCGATGGCTGTGGGGGTAGACGAGCCAGAATCCGGTTCCGTCGTCACAGGTCAGGTCGAAGGGCTGGATCAATCGTTCTTGCGCGATCGCGTCGCGATAGAGGGCCGGCGTCAGGATGCCGACGCCCTGGCCTGCCATGGCGGCATTCGCCTCCAGAACCTGGGCGCCGAACTGCGGGCCCGCCTGCCGGGCGCGATCGACATCGGCCACGCCGGCGGTTTCGAACCACTGTTGCCACCTCGGGTCCAAGGGCTCGATGAGTGGCAGTTTCAGCAGATCGCTGGGCTGACGAATGCCACCTGCTTTATCGGCCAAGGCCGGGCTCAGCATCGGCGTGAAGAGGACTGGCAAGAGCAGATGGCTCTTCAAGCCCGGCCAGTTTCCTCCACCGGTCCGAATGGAAAGATCGGACCCCGCCGAGGCGAAGTCAGTCAGGGATTGGCTGACTTCCACGCGCACGGCGATCGAGGGGTTCTCGATCTGAAAACAGCCCAGGTGTAGGGCGAGAAAGTTGGTCGCAAAGGTCGGCACCACAGAGATGGCCAACGTTTCCGCCGTGCGGCCCTTCGCATCGGCGAAGGCCTCGCCGAGGATATCCAGGGCATCGGTCGCCCTGGCCGCCAGGCGCCGGCCGACCTCGGAGAGCTCGACGCCGCGCGCTTGCCGGAAAAAGAGCGGCGCCCCCACCCGTTCCTCCAGCACTTTGATCTGGTAGCTGACCGAGGCCTGCGTCATCCCCAGCTCCGCCGCGGCGGAGGTGAAGTTCTCATGCCGCGCCGCCGCCTCGAAGACCCTGATGGCTGCCAGTGGGGGAAGAGGTGGGCGCGCCATCCATTAAATATCCTTATGTCTATAACGCTGCGTTCAATTGGTCACGCGAGGCCAGTCGCCTCATCTATAGGCCAGAAACCCACAAGGGGACCAAACCCATCATGACCAATCCTCACTCGATGATCCACTACTTCACCCAGATATCGCGCTGTATCAGACCTCGAGACGACGAGTCTCGTAGAAAACGGCTCGAAAGAACCTTGAGGTACGAACTGCGCTACGTCTCACGACACATGAAGAGAGACATAGGCCTGGTCGATTTATAGAGTCGACATTCAAGCCGGGCCGGAACCCCTCAGCCCCGCTGCTCGGCCAGGGCGTCGCGCAGGGCCTGGCGCTGGGCCGGGTCGTACATGGCCTGGTAGTCCAGGGGATAGGCTTCGCCCGGCTCCAGCTTCAGGACCGCGAAGGTCGGGCCGGGCGCGGCCAGCAGCGCGCCGACCCGGGCCTCGAAGTCGCCCAGGTCTTCGAAGCGGCGAACCTGGCGGTAGCCGGCGGCGGCCGCCATGGCCGCGAAGTCGACCCGGCCGGCCCCGGGCAGGGGATGCTCGCCGTTGACCTGATAGGTGCCGTTCTCGCAGAGCAAGTGGACCAGGTTGGTGGGGGCCACGGCGCCCACCGTGACCAGGGCGCCCAGGTTCATCAGCAGCGAGCCGTCGCCGTCCAGGACGATCACCTGGCGGTCCGGGTCGCCCAGGGCATGGCCCAGGCCGTGGGAGACCCCCTGGCCCATGGCGCCGATGGCGAAGAAGTTGAGCGGCCCGGGCTTTATCTTCATCCAGATGAAGGCCGCGTGATAGGCGGCGATGACGATCTGGTCCCGGTGGTGCCGGGCCAGGACCTTGAGGCACTCGTCGCTCTTCATCATCGAAGCCGCCCCTCTAGACTAAGACGACCGTGGGCCGGGACTGGCCATAGGCCTTCTCGATCATCTCGCCCAGGACCGGGGCTTCCTCCGGGGCCTGGATGAAACGGTGCTCGATGCCCAGGGCGTCCAGGACCGGCGCCATGATCCGCACCCCATAGTTGGGCGCGTCCTCCGGACTGCCGCCGGGCGCCCGGCCCTGGAGCCCGATCAGCATGCAGACCGGCATCTCCTGTTCGATGGCGATGGCGCGGATGGCATTGATCGAGTCGAAGAAGCCGGTGTTCTGCATCATCATGAGGGCGCGCTTGCCGTGATAGGAGTAGGCCGCGCAGATCGAGATCCCCTCGTCCTCCTTGCAGACCCGGACCAGCCGCAGATCCGGGTCGCGCGCGATCGGCCAGAGCACCGCCGCGCTGGTCACGATGTCCGGCAGGGCGACGACGAGCTCGATGCGGCTCTGCTTGATCTGCGCGATCAACCGCTTGCCCAGCTGCGGATCGATCAAGGCAATGCCCATGATGCCTCCCAAGGTCTTCGTGGCGAGTATATGCCTTCACGCGCCAGGCAGGCTATCCTCGCTTCGCTGCGGGCGCGCGGTCACGCTTGCCACGGGGCATAAGCGCTGCTCATGCCCCATGGAGTTGGCCCAGATTACCTCGGCTCAGCCCAGCACCGCCTTGGTCGATTCGGCGATGATCTCGACGCAGCGGTCGATGTTCTCTTCGCTGGTCACGATGGGCGGGGCGATCTGGTAAACGTCGCCGCGCACCCGGCTGAAGAGGCCGCGCTCGACGCCCTCGGCGTGGATCCGTGGGCCGACGTTTTCCTTGGCGTCGAAGGCTTCTTTCGTGGCGCGGTCCTTGACGTACTCGACCGCACACATCAGGCCCTGGCCGCGCACCTCGCCGACGTGGGGGTGGTCGCCCAGGGCCTGGTTCAGGCCCTCCATCAGGCGCTTGCCCTTGGCCGCCGCCTGGCCGGGGAAGTCCTCGCCCTCGACGATGTCGAGCATGGCCAGCGCCACGGCGCAGCCGACCGGGTGGGCGCTGTAGGTGTAGGCGTGCATCCAGGCCTGGCCGCTGTTCAGGATGACGTCGGCGACCTTGCCGTTCATGCCGATGCCGCCGAGCGGGAAGTAGCCCGAGGTGATCGCCTTGGCGAACTGGATCAGGTCCGGCTCGACGCCATAGTGCTCCAGGCCGAACATCTTGCCGGTGCGCCCGAAGCCGGTGATGACCTCGTCGGAGACCAGCAGCACGTCGTACTTGTCGCAGATCTCGCGGATGCGCGGGAAGTAGTCGTCCTGGGGCACCAGCACGCCGCCGGCGCCCTGCACCGGCTCGGCGATGAACATGCCGACCGTGTCGGCGCCTTCGGCCAGGATCGCCTTTTCCAGCTCGTCGGCGGCGGCGATGCCCTGGCTGGCGGCGCCCTCGGGGGCCTCGTAGCGGTAGGGATAGGGGGTCGGAATATGGACGAAGCCGGGGATGCGCGGCTCGAACATCGGCCAGTAGGCGCTGATGCCCGTGGCGCACATGGCCGCCAGGGTGGTGCCGTGGTAGCCCCAGATGCGCGAGATCACCTTGGTCTTGTTCGGCTTGCCCATCAACTTCCAATAATGGCGGGAGAGCTTGATGTTGGAATCGGTCGACTCGCCGCCGCCCGAGGTGAAGTAGAAGTGGTTGATCGAGGGATAGGCGAGCTTGGCGAGGCGCTCGGCCAGTTCGATGGCGCGCGGGTTGGAGCTGCCGGTGTAGCCCGAGGCGTAGGCCATGTCCTGCATCTGCTTGTAGCCGGCCGCGGCCAGCTCCTCGCGGCCGTTGCCGGCGGTGTTGTTCCACAGGCCCGACAGGCCGTCGATGTAGCGCCCGCCGTTGGCATCGATCAGGAACTCGCCCTCGCCGCCGACCCAGACCTTGCCGCCGGTGTGGCCGGCCGGGTTGTGCAGCGGGTGAATGAGATGGGCCGCATCGCGGTCGAGCATTACGGCTTCGGCATTGTTCAGCATGGCTATCGCCTCCTTGGGCATTATTATGGCGTTATGGATCTGGCGCGAGACCTTGCGCGCGCTCCTGCTGTGCGTCCGGTCCGATCCAGCTCCGGGCCGCCGCAAGACGGCGCGGGTTTAACCGAGGTCCTGTAGTTAAGGGGTAAAGCGGCCCGCCGTCCAGTGGGCTATAGGGGCCAAATTGGGGCTGGTTCGAAGATTTCTCGAATCTGGCTCTATGTCCCGGCGACCGTTTGCCTCTATGAGAAGGCCACAGGCTTACATGCGGACTGCCGTCAAGCCCGCGCGAGGCCCCGATGCGGCCCTTTCGCGACGCTTCGAGCCCAAGCCGGACCCGATCTGGTGGGTCTGCCGGACATTTTCCGATAAAGACAACTTTCGAAAAAGGGATGTGCTGCAATGAAGATGACAACCGAAGAGGCCTTCGTGAAGGTCTTGCAGATGCACGGTATCGAGCACGGTTTCGGGATTATCGGCTCGGCCTTCATGCCGATCTCCGATCTCTTTCCGAAAGCGGGCATTACCTTCTGGGATGTCGCCCATGAAACCAATGGTGGCCTGATCTGCGACGGCTACACCCGCGCCACCGGCAAGATCGCCATGGCCATCGCCCAGAACGGCCCCGGCGTCACCGGCTTCGTGACCCCGATCAAGACGGCCTACTGGAACCACACCCCGATGCTTTTGGTGACCCCGCAGGCCGCCAACAAGACCATCGGTCAGGGCGGCTTCCAGGAAGTCGAACAGATGGCCCTGTTCCGCGACATGGTCTGCTACCAGGAAGAGGTCCGCGATGCCTCGCGCATGGCCGAAGTCTTGAACCGGGTGATCGAAAAGGCGATCCGCGGCTCGGCCCCGGCGCAGATCAACGTGCCGCGCGACTACTGGACCCAGGTCATCGACATCGAGTTGCCGCAGATCGTGCGCCTGGAGCGCCCGTCCGGCGGCGCGGCCGCGATCGCCGAGGCGGCCAGGCTGCTCTCCGAGGCCAAGTTCCCGGTCATCCTGTCGGGCGCGGGCGTGGTGATCGGCAACGCCATTCCCGAATGCGTGGCCCTGGCCGAGCGCCTCGACGCCCCGGTCTGCAGCGGCTATCAGCACAACGACAGCTTTCCGGGCAGCCATCCCATGGCCGCCGGCCCGCTGGGCTACAACGGCTCGAAGGCCGGCATGGAGTTGATCGCCAAGGCCGACGTGGTCCTGGCCCTGGGCACCCGGCTCAATCCCTTCTCGACCCTGCCGGGCTACGGGATCGACTATTGGCCCAAGGACGCCAAGATCATTCAGGTCGACATCAACTCCGACCGGATCGGCCTGACCAAAAAGGTCACCGTGGGAATCTGTGGCGATGCCAAGATGGTGGCCAGCCAGATCCTGGACCAACTCTCGCCGAACGCCGGCGACAGCGACCGCGAGGCCCGCAAGGCCACGATCCACCAGGTCAAGTCGGCCTGGCTGCAGACGCTCAGCTCAATGGACCACGAAGACGACGATCCCGGCACCACCTGGAACGCCGACAGCCGCGAGCGCGATGCGGACCGCATGTCGCCGCGGATGGCCTGGCGCGCGATTCAGGCCGGGCTGCCCAAGGACGCCATCATCTCCAGCGACATCGGTAACAACTGCGCCATCGGCAACGCCTATCCGACCTTCGAGGAGGGCCGCAAGTACCTGGCGCCGGGTCTGTTCGGTCCCTGCGGCTACGGTTTCCCGGCGATCATCGGGGCCAAGATCGGCTGTCCGGACGTCCCGGTCGTGGGCTTCGCCGGCGACGGCGCCTTTGGCATCTCGATGAACGAGATGACCTCCATCGGCCGCGAGGAATGGCCCGCCGTCACCATGATCGTCTTCCGCAACTATCAGTGGGGCGCCGAGAAGCGCAACACGACGCTGTGGTACGACAACAACTTCGTCGGCACCGAGCTCGACCCGCACCTGAGCTACGCCAAGGTCGCCGAAGGCTGTGGCCTCAAGGGCGTGGCGGTCAAGACCCAGGCCGAGCTGACCTCGGCCCTGAAGGACGCCTGCACGGCCCAGGGCGACGGCATCACCACCTTCATCGAGGTCATCCTGAATCAGGAACTCGGCGAGCCGTTCCGCCGCGACGCGATGAAAAAGCCGGTCGAAGTCGCCGGTATCAACCGCGAAGACATGCGCCCCCAGCAAGGCGCCTGAAGAAACGAGAGCGGTTTGGACCAAGGGGGCCCGTGAGATTGTCTCGCGGGCCCCTTTGCTCGTCCGGGTGGCGCCCACGCCATGACTTGGTAAGGCGGGACCCGTCGCCTATCATGGGCCAAGCGCAGTAAAGCGAGCACAACGAGGGAGAAGCAATGGAGGCCCATGGCCCCGATCTGACCGGGCTTGCCATCACCATGGCCGTGGCGGTGCTTGCCGGGCTGGGCCTGCGCCGGGTCGGCCAGCCGCCCATTGTCGGCTACATCCTGGCCGGTATTCTGTTGGGCCCTTCCGGGCTGGCCCTGGTCCAGCAGTCCGAAAACGTGCGGGCGCTGGCCGAGTTGGGCGTGATCCTGCTGCTCTTCCTGATCGGCATGGAACTTTCGTTGAAGGCCTTCGTGCGGGTCCTGCGGCCGGCGACGATCGTTGCCATGGGCCAGATCGTCGCCTCCCTGGCCATCACCTTCGCCTTCGGCTGGGCGCTGGACTGGCCGGTGGCACAGTCCCTGGTTATCGGCTTCATCATCGCCCTGTCTTCGACGGCGGTGGCGATGACCGTCCTGGGTCAGATCGGCGAGCTGCGCGGCCCCGTGGGCCAGATCACCATCGGCGTGATGATCGCCCAGGACATCGCCGTGGTGCCGATCCTGATCTTCGTCGAATCCCTGGGCGGCGCCGGCCAGCACCTCGGCATTGTCGCCGTGAAGGTGATCTTTGCCGTCGGCCTCTTAGGCCTGCTGATCTGGTGGCTGGCCCGGCGCGGCAAGATCGTGCTGCCCTTCAGCGATCAGGTGATGGGTAAGGTCGATTTAGAAACCCTGAGTGCCCTGGCCTTTTGCTTCGCCGCCGCCTCGCTGACCGGCGTCCTCGGGCTCTCGCCGGCCTATGGCGCCTTCTGCGCCGGCCTGGTGATCGGCGGCTCGACCCTGCGCGCGGAACTGATTCGGGCGACCGAGCCGATCCAGGCGCTGCTGCTGGTGATCTTCTTCCTTTCCATCGGCCTGCTGATCGACATGGCCTACATCTGGGAGCATCTCGGGCGCGTCGTGCTCTTCACCGCGACCGTTCTCATCCTGAAGTCGGTGGTCAATGTCGTGCTGCTGCGGCTCGCCGGCGAACCCTGGGACCGGGCCTTGCAGGCCGGTCTGATCATCGCCCAGATCGGCGAGTTCAGCTTTGTTCTGGCGGCCAGCGGCTTTGCCGTCGGCGCCCTCTCCGAGAACGGTCACCGCCTGGCCATCGCCGTGATCGCCGCGACCCTCCTGCTGTCGCCGCTCTGGGCCGATGCCGTGCGCCGGATCCAGGCTATCGCCAGTCGCGGCGTCCACGACCTCAGGACCACGATGAAGGAACTCTACAGCGAAGAGATCGCGGCCATCGAGAAGGGCACCGCGCCGGTCAGCCAGACCATGCGGCGTTCGCAGCGCTCGCTGCGCACCACCGCCGCGGTCTTCGCCCGCACGCTACGGCGAAAAAAGCCGGCGGCCGCGACCGATAAGAAACACTCGGATCAAGACGTGCCACCCGCGGTAAAGGTCGAGGATACCCAGTGACAGCGGTCCCGGCCAAAGGCCGCGCCGCGACCGACAGCACCCGGTCCTGGGACGGGCTCAAGAGGGTTCCGGCAATCCTGCTTTGCCTCGGTCTGCTGTCGGCCTGTGCCGGCGGCGGCCCGGCTGACGATCAGGGCGATGGCGGCAGCACCGCGACACCGGCCGCGGCCGAACTGCCGGGGATCGCCTACGGCGCGACAATCGACGGGACCCTGCCGGCCGAGGTTCTAGCCTTGCTGACCCGCAGCTCGCAACTGATCGCCTTGAGCGACAAGCCGCCGACCAGCCGCGCCGGGCTGAAGCGCCGCATGGAAGGCGATGTCGAGCGCTTCGAGAAGGTCCTGCGGTCGGAGGGCTATTACGACGGCACGGTCCGCGGTCACCTCGATTCGACCGCCGATCCGATCGCCATTCGCATCGAGGTCGACAGCGGGCCGCTCTACAAGGTGTCCGGCGCGACGATTGCCTACCAGGGGGCCCCGCCAGCGGAGGGCGTGCCGCGGGCCGGTGCCGATCTCGGTATCGAGACCGGACGGCCGGCGCGCGCGCAGCCGCTGCAGCAGGCCGAAGGAACCTTGCTGCGTCAATTGGCCGACCGGGGTTATCCCCACGCTCGCCTGCTGGACCGGCGCTACGAACTGGACCGCCAGGCGAAGAGCCTGTCCGCGGCCCTGACCGTCGAGACTGGGCCCAAGCGTGCTTTCGGACCGCTGACCATCAGCGGCCTCGAGAATGCGGACGAGACCTATCTGCGGCGTATCATCGACTGGCCGCTCGGCGAGACCTACGACGCCAGCCGGCTGGAGGGCATGCGCCGGGAACTTGGCGACATCGGCCTGTTCGATTCGGTCGTGTTCACCCCGGCGGAGGCCGCCGATGCCGAGGGTCGGCTGCCGATCACCCTGGAAGTCGTCGAGCGGCCGGGCCGGTCTTTGGGCTTTTCCGCCGGCGTCTCGACCGACGAGATCTTCGAGCTGGAGGCCTTCTGGGAACATCGAAATCTCTTCGGCGAGGCGGAGCGACTGCGACTCGCCGCGAGTGGATCGCTGATTCGCCAGGAGGCGAGCCTCGCCTTCAGAAACCCCAATTATGGCGAAATCGAGCGGACCCTGGTCATCGATTCCGCCGTCCGGCGCGAGAACAGCGAGGCCTTCGAGGAACTCAGCACCAGCCACTTCATCGGCGAGGAACGGTTGGTCGCGCCGAACCTGACCCTGACGTCCGGCCCGGCCTTCGAGCTGAGCCGGCTCGACGACTTTCAGGGCAGCGAGACCTTCGGTCTCGTCAGCTTTCCCGTACGGCTCCTCTACGACGACCGCGACGACCCTCTGGACCCGACCGAGGGCTGGCGTCTGCAGGCCAGCACGACGCCTTACCTGGGAGTGCTCTTCGAGCCGACGCAGTTCTGGGTAAACCGGGTCGGCGGCGCCGGATACCTCGCGGTCGACGAGGACAAGCGCCTGGTGTTCGCCGCGCGCGGGGCGGCCGGAATCATCGCCGGCGACAGCAACGCCGGCGTGCCGGCCAGCAAGCGCTTTTATGCCGGCGGCGCCGGCTCGGTCCGCGGCTTCGAGTTCCGCACGGTCAGTCCGCTCGATCCCAGCAACGAGCCGACGGGCGGCCGCTCCCTGCTCGAGATCAATCTGGAAGCGCGGCTGCGGATCACGGATACGGTGGGGATCGTCCCCTTCCTCGATGGCGGCCAGGTCTATAGCCAGCCGCTGTTCGAAAATGGCGGCGGTTTCCTGTGGGCCGGCGGCCTGGGCCTGCGCTACTACAGCCCGATCGGCCCGCTGCGGCTCGACGTCGCGGTTCCGATCAATGGCCGCTCGAACGTGGACGATGCCTTCGAATTCTACCTCTCAATCGGACAGGCTTTTTGATCATGGGAGGGCGAAGGCCAGCCACGCGCAACTCCCACCCCGCGCCCAAAGGGCGGCGCTGGGGCCGGCGGCTCGCCATGATCCTGACCCTGCTCATCGGCCTGCCCCTTGCCGCTCTGGGCACGGGGCTCGCCTTGCTGAAGACCGACACCGGCCTTGAGTTCCTCAGGGGCCAGCTCACCGGGGTCCTGAGCGAGGCCACGGGCTATGGCGTGGCCATCGACGCCATCGCCGGCGACCTGTTGGGTGCGGGGCTGATCCGTGGCGTGGTCGTGCAAGACGAAACGGGGCCGTGGTTGCGGGTGGCGACTATCGAATTCGACTGGCACCCTAGCGCCCTTCTGGACGGACGCTTGGAGGTATCGCGCCTGCGGATCGGCGCCGTCGCGCTGGACCGCGCCCCGCTTGCCACGGCCGCCCCCTCCGAGACGGCGGAAACAACTGGCCTGGTCCTGCCCATCGATCTCGATCTGTTGGATGTTTCGGTCGACCCGATCGTCCTGGGCGCCGCGGTTCTGGGGCAGGAAACCCGGCTCGCCTTCTCCGGCTCGCTGCGCCTGCACGAGGGATCGCAGGCCGAACTGCGAGCTTTGCTCGATCATCTGGGCGATAGTCCAGGACGCCTCTCCCTCACGGCGGGCTACGACCTGGCGAACGGCACCTTCGACCTGGAGGCGGAGGTCTTCGACGGCGCCGGCGGCCTATTGGCGCACCTGCTCGACCAACCCGATCTACCACCGACCGACTTGCGGCTGACCGGAGAGGGGTCGCTGGAAGCCTGGACCGGGCGCCTGGCTGGGTCGCTCGGATCTCTCGCGACCGCGGATCTGGCACTTTCCATCGGCGGCCCCTCGCCCTGGCGCGTGGCGCTCGACGGGACGGCCACTCTCGGCGACCTGTTGAGCCAGGATCTACAGCCGCTGTTCGGCAGCCTTACGATCGCCGCCGCCCTGTCCCTGGGCGAAGACGGTAGGCTGCAGGCCCAGCGCTTGGATATCGAGGCCGGCCCAGCCGCCCTGGCGCTAACCGGCTGGCTCGACCCGGACCGCGAAACCATCGACCTCGCGGGCAGGCTCGAAATCACCGACGGCCAGGGTCTGCCGCGCACCCTCTTTCCCGGCGATGTCGCCGCCGCGGTCGCGCGCATTGCGGTGCGGGGACCCGTCGCCGCGCCGACGGGGGACCTCGCGCTGGTGATAGAGGGTTTGGCGCTGGAGGGTTTTCGCAGCGCCCAGCTCGCCGCCGACCTCCGGTTCGCTCCCGACGAGACCGGGCCGGCCGGTACCGCCTTCATGATTTCCGGCCAGGGCACGGTGGCGCAACCCGATCTGGGCGATGACGATCTCAATCGCCTGATCGGCGGGCCGCTCGACTGGTCGCTGCAAGGGCGCTTGCCATTGGACGGCGAGCCAATTGACCTCGCCTCTGTCGCCCTGAGCAGCCCGACCGCGGCCCTGGAGGGGTCGGGATCCCTGGATCCGGGGTCCTTCGCCGGACAAGGCAGGCTATCCTATCGCATCCCCGCCCTCGCCGCGCTGCTGCCGCCCGGCACGCCTGCGGTCTCGGGCGGAACCAGCGGTGAGATTGCCGTCGTCCTGACCGACAAGGGCAGGGTCGAGGCCCAGATCTCGGGTGCCCTGGCCGACCTCGATAGCGGCGACCCGCTTTTCCAGGCGCTGCTCGGCGCAACGCCGCGCTATGGCTTGACCGTGCAGGTCGAGGAAAGCGGGGCTCTGGCAATCGACGACTTGAAGGTCGCGGGGGCCGGCTCCGCCCTGGCCGGCAAGGCGAGACTTGGCCCGGCCGGGGAGAAAATCGATGCCGAGGTCCAGTTCGATCTGGCCGACCTCGGTCCTATCGGCACCCTGTTCGAAGTCCCCTTGGCGGGGCGCCTCGCCACGGTTGCCAAGGTCGGCGGCCTCCTGGCAAACCCCGATCTGCGATTGGATGTCACGGCGCCCGAGCTCGTCATCGCAGGCAACGCGCTGCCCGATTTCCGCCTCGGGCTGGAAGCCCTTCGTCTCCTCGACTCTCCCGCCGGCGGTATCGCTCTGGAGACCGTGGCGGCGGACCAGCGCATCCGTGCCGAGTCGCAATTTCAGCTGGTCGATGATAGGCGGCTGGTCTTGACCAACCTGAAGATCGCGACCGATCAGGGCGACCGCCTCTCGGGCGAGCTCTCCTGGCCGCTCGGCGGTGCGACGCTTTCCGGCGATCTGGGCCTGGAGCTGGCCGACCTCACGCGCTGGGAGGCCGTGATGGGCACGCGCCTCTCCGGGGCCCTGCGTGCCAACCTAACCCTCAATGAACGCGCGAGCCAACAAGACGCCACTGTCGTTATCGAAGCCGAGAACCTCGCCCTGGCCGACGGCGGCGGGCCCTGGCAACTGGCCACCTTGCGAGCGACCGGCGAGACCGCGGATCTTTGGGGCCGGGCGGAGACCACGCTCGACCTCAGTGCCGAGGGGCCGGGCGGGGCTGAAGCAGCGGCCGGGGCCAAGGACCGGGACGGTCTCGCACGCCTGTCCGCCACGGGCCGGGGAAACCGCGAGAGCTTCGCCCTCTCGTTGGCGGCCAGCGGTGCCCTTGGTCAGGCCTTCGATCTGGCGGGCGACCTGGAGGTCGCCGCCGCGCCAGCGGGTCTCGCCCTGACCGCCCGCGCGGCCAGGCTGTCCTACGGACCGGTCCGCGGGGCGCTGGAACGCCCCCTCCGGATCACCTTTGGCGACCAGGGCCTGGCGGTCGCCGATCTGGCCTTGGCGCTGGAGCAGGGACGGGCGGTCGGGGCTTTGACCCTGGGGCCCGAACAGGTCGTGGGCGACCTGACCCTGGAGGACATTCCACTCGGTTTGCTGACGGCGGCGGGCAGCGCCACGACAGCCGCGCCCGCGCTCGAGGGCGTTCTCGACCTGCGCCTGCGGCTCGAAGGCCGCAGCGACGACCCGACCGGGACGCTGGTTCTCGGCATCGAGGGCCTGCGCAGCCGCGAGGCGGCGGCCGCGAACCTGCCGCCCGGCAGGCTGACCGCGACGGCCAGCCTCGACCGTGGCCAGGCCAGCCTGACAGCCGAACTGGCCGGGCTGGCCAGCGTTCCCCTGCGGGCCTCCGCAAAGGTCCCGCTCGAGGTCTCGTTGCTGCCCTTCGCCGTCAACCTGCCGCGCGACGGCGCCCTGGCCGGGCAACTGCAATGGGCCGGCGACGCCCGGGACATCGTCACCCTGATGGCCTTCGACCGTGTCAGTTTGCAGGGCGCGATCGAGGCCGACATCACCCTCGGGGGTACGATCTCCGCTCCCACTGTCGGCGGCGCCCTGGAGTTGCGCGGCGGGCGCTATGAGAACTTCACCCTCGGCACGATCCTCGAGGAACTGACGCTGCGCGTGGCACCGCGCGGCAGCCAGGTGACCTTGGAGATGGCGGGGCGCGACCCGCTGGGTGGAACCCTGGCCGTCGCCGGGCAGCTCGACGTCTCGCGTCTTGACGACCCGCGGTTCGATGCGACGGCAACCATGACGTCCCTTCTGGCGGCCCAGCGCGACGATGTGACGGCGACCGTGAGCGGCGCGATCCGGGCCGCCGGGACGTTGGATCGATCGACGGTCACGGGGACGGTGACCGGCGACCGGATCGACCTGCGCCTGGTCGACACCCTGCCGCCCTCCGTGGTGGAGCTCCCGGTGGTCGACCCGGCGCTCGGGCCGACCGACCAAGCACCCGGAACGAGTACGGACACCCCCAGCCCCCGGGTTGCACTGGACCTGGTGCTCGATCTGCCCTCGCGAGTCTATGTCCAGGGCCGGGGCCTCGATTCCGAGTGGGCCGGCCGCTTCCACGTAGGGGGCAGCGAAGTGGCGCCTCTCGTCACCGGCCAGATCGCGCCGGTTCGCGGAACCTTCGATTTCTTCGGCAAGCGCTTTCGCCTGGGCGCCGGACAGATCGCGCTGGGCAGCAACGGAGACGACGACCCGGTGCTGAACCTCACGGCGAGCCACAGCAGCGACGATCTGGTGACCACGGTCACCGTCACCGGCGCGGCCTCCCGCCCCGAGATCGCCTTCAGCTCGCAGCCGCCCCTGCCCCAGGAGGAGATCCTGTCGCGCCTGCTCTTCGATCGCTCCAGCGCGCAGTTGGATCCGCTCCAGGCCGTGCAGCTCGCTCAGGCCGCGGCGACTCTCTCGGGCTATGGCGGCGGCGGCGGTCTGCTCGACCTCGCCCGTTCGACCCTGGGTGTCGATGTGCTGGCCTTCGCGCCCGGCGCCGAGGGCGAGCTTGGCCGCCTCGAGGCGGGAAAGTACCTGACCGACCGGGTCTACCTCGGTGTCGAGCAGGGCGCGGTCGCCAACAGCACCGAAGCCACGGTGGAGGTCGAGGTGACCCCCAACGTCTCGGTCCGCACCGGCGTCGGCGCCGATCAATCGGGCAAGGCCAAGGTCCAGTTCAAATGGGACTACTAGATGTGGAGTCTCACACCACCATGCGGAGATCGCGCGGGATCTTCGACAGGGTCCGGCAGCCGCTTTCGGTGACGATGGCCGTTTCGCTGACCCCGACGGTGAACTCGCCGTAGATCCTGAGCGCCGGCGGCATATGGAAAACCATGCCCGGCTCAATGACCCGATCGACCCCGGTGAAGAGGCTGAGCACGTTGCCCTCGCCCCAGTCGGGCGCAAAGGAAATGCCGACGCTGTAGCCGGTGCGCTTCTTGTAGTTCTCCGTATAGCCGTAACGGTCGACCACCGCCTGGCAGGCCTCATGGACCTGGGCGCAGGTCGCCCCGGGTTTCAGCGCCGCGACGGCGGCCTCCAGGGCCTCCAGGCAGCAGTCCATCATGCGCCGGGCCGTATCCGGGGGCGGGCCCATCCAGGCGCTGCGCATCAAAACGCTGTGGTAGCGGTCGTGGGCGGCCGCCATTTCGAGGAACACCGGTTCACCCGCCCCGATCACCCGCCGGCGCCAGGTGCCGTGAGGGATGCCGCAGCGCGGCCCGCTGGCCATCAGGGGCTCCATGCCGACGTACTCGCTGCCCGCGGCAACGGAGCTGCGCATCATCTCGGCCACGATGTCGTTCTCGCTGGCGCCCAGGGCGACGGCGGCCAGGCCCGCCGTCATGCCGGCCTCGACATAGCTGGCCGAGCGTTCGAGCTTGGCCAGCTCGCTGGCCGACTTCACCGCGCGCAGACCCTCGATCGCGCCGGACCCGTCGCCGAGCTCGCCGAGCTTTTCGCGAAGCGCCTTGTAGATGGCGATCGGCAGGAACCAGCCGCGCTCGTCGATGGCGATCCGCTTGTTCTGCCAGCCCAACTCGCCGATCAGCCCGATCGTCACATCGACCGGGTCCGCGTTGTCCAGATAGGGCCGGATGTCCTGCAGGTAGCTGTTGGCGACCAGATTGTTCAGCTCGAGCTGGCGCACGATGAAGACGGGCTCCGCGTCGACCGGCAGCAGCAGGGCCTGATAGGTGTAGTAACCGGGGGTCTGCTGGCCGGTCAGATAGAAGATGTTCTCCGGCCCGGTCACGATCATCACATCGATCCCGCGCGCCGCCAGCGCCGCCCGCGCGGCATCGCAGCGACCGGCCAGTTCCTCCTTCGGGAAGACCGCCTCCAGCCCCGAGGGGACGACGGCACCGTTTATCGTCATATCTGCAATCCTTTGTCGAATTTACGTGAGATCCGGCCCGCCGCCGCCACCCAGCATCGACCTGGCGACATCGCGGTAGATGAAGACCGAGCGCATCAGTTCGTCGATCGGCACGAATTCATTGGGCTGATGGGCGACCGTGAGAGAGCCCGGCCCCAGCACCACGCCGTTGGCACCGACAGTGCGGAAGTGCACCAGATCGCAGCCGCCCTGAAAGCCCCCGAGCGGCGTCGCGGCGCCATTGTTGTGCGAACAGGCGGCCTGGCTGGCGGTCACGACGGGATGGTCCGCGGCCGTTTCCGTGGGCCCTCCGGTGGTCGGCCGAAACTCGACAATCTCGGCTTCGACCCCGCTTTCCCGCGCGGCGCGCTCGACCAGGTCGGCCAGATCCTTCTTGACCTGCTCCTCGTCCTCGCCCGGCACCATGCGGCGGTCGAGCAGGAACTCGCAGGCCTCGGGCACCACGTTGTCGGCATGGCCGCCCAGCGCGCGGGTCACCGTCAGGCTGGCCTGGCCGACAAGATTGTGGGTCTTGGCCTTGACCCGGGCGTGCTCCTCCACGATCAGCTCCAGCAGGCGCGTGGACTTCAGGATCGCATTGACCCCGAGATCGGGCATGCCCGAATGGGCCGTCTTGCCGCGCACCCGCACCACCGGCCGCAAGCTGCCCTTGTGGGCCGTGACGGTGGTGCAGGAGGTCGGCTCGCCGACCATGCAGTAGTCGATGGCCGGCGCGGTTTTGACGTAGGCCTTGGCGCCCTGGCTGGAGGCTTCCTCATCGGCGACGAAGATCCCCATCAAGGTCCCCGACCAGCCGTCCCTGGCGGCGATCAGGTGCCGCATGGCTTCCAGCATGGCGGTTAGCGGCCCCTTGGCATCGCAGGACCCGCGGCCGTAGAGCAGCCCCGCCTCCTCGCGCAGCCGCAAGGGATCGCTCGACCAGCCGGTGCCAACCGGGACCACGTCGATGTGGGTGTTGAAGGCGAAGGTCGGGCCCGGCCCGTTTTCGAAAATACCGACAACGTTGGTCCGGCCCGGCATGATATCGACCGCCTCGGCGCGGCAACCCATGGCCTGGAGATCGGCCAGGATGAACTGCGCGGCTTCCAGTTCGCGGCCGGGTGGGTTCTGCGTGTCGAAGGCGACAAGCTGTTCCAGCCGCGTCTTGATACCCGCTTCATCGAGCTCCAGTGACATCGCCAATCTCCTTTGGGCCGCTCAGTGGACCCGGCCCAGGTTAGCGCCCTGCTCGGCTTTGCCAATCCATCTTGTGCGACCGGCCCATTCCAAGACGCAGCAACTGTCCGCGCGCCTCCAGCGGGCGCGTGTCGCCGGCCAGGCGCAGACCACCCCAGGCCGGTTCCTGCTCCAGCCGGGCCGCGGCGGGACCCGAAATTCTTCTCCCAGGGACTTGCCGGCGTCTCGCGCCTTTCATCAAGCCGCCCCTAGGGCCGCTGGATCGAGTTCCGCCGCGGGGATCGGCCGATAGCCTTCGATCGGCACGTCGACGGCCGGCTCCAAGGGCAGGCCCAAAATTTCATCGGCGATCTTTTCCGCCATCATCATGATGGCCGCGTTGGTGTTGCCGCTGACCACCTCGGGCATCACCGAGGCGTCGACCACGCGCAGCCCCTGAAGGCCCCGTACCTTCAGCGCCGCGTCGACCACCGCCAGTTCGTCCCGGCCCATCTTGCAGGTTCCCACCGGATGATAGCAGGTGACCGCCGACTGGCGCAGGTACGCCACGATGTCGGCATCGCTCTTCACCTCGGGGCCGGGAAACAGCTCCTGGCCCCGGTAGGGGTCCAGGGCCCGCTGGTTGAGAGCCTCTCTGGTCACCTTGACGGCATCGATCATCATGCGCCGGTCCCCCGGCGTGGTCATGCAATTTGGCTGGAGCAGCGGATGGGCCGTGGGGTCGGCGGAGCGCAGCTTCAAGGTGCCTTTGCTTTCGGGGCGCAGGGGGCAGACGTGACACTGGAAACCGTGCCGGTCCGCCGGCTTGCGTCCGTTGTCGAAGACCAGGATGGGAATGAAGTGATGCTGAATGTCGGGCAGCTCCAGCTCCGGCCGGGTCTTGATGAAGCAGCCGGCCTCGGTGTGCATGGTCGCGCCGGCGCCACGCTTGAAGAGGAAGTACTCCAGGCCGATCAGTGCCTTTTTGGGGAAGCGGTCCGACCCGTAGAGCGTCACCGGCCGCAGGCACTCATACTTGACCGAGGTGTTGAGATGGTCGTGCAGGTTCTCGCCGACGCCGGGCAGATCCTGCACCACCTCGATCCCCAGGCGCGCCAGATCGCCTGACGGCCCGATCCCGGACAGCATAAGGAGTTGCGGCGAGTTGACGGCGCCGCCGCAGAGCAGCACCTCGCGGTCGGCGCGCAGGGTCTTGGTCGCCGCACCGTCGAGGTACTCGATGCCGAGCGCGCGGCCGGACTCGACCAGAATCCGGGTCACCAGACTCTCGGTCAGCACGGTCAGGTTCGGGCGCTTCAGGACCGGGCGCAGATGGGTCGCCGACGAGCTCTGTCGCACCCCGCCCCAGATATTCATGTCGAAGCGGCCGAAGCCCTCGAAGCGGCGGCCGTTGAAATCCTCGGAAACCGGAAAGCCCGCCTGGGCACCGCTTTCGATATAGGCGTCGAACAGCGGGTTCGGATAGTCGCCGCGCCGGACCCCGACCCTGCCCGCGTCGCCACGGTAGAGATCGCCCCTCTCCGACCAGCGCTCCAGGCGCTTGAAGTAGGGCAGCACCTGGGCATAGGCCCACCCCTCGCCGCCCTGGCGGTGCCAGTTGTCGTAATCCCAAGGGTGCCCGCGAATCCAGACCATACCGTTGATCGAGGACGAGCCGCCCAGCACCCGGCCGCGCGGCCAATAGAGCCGGCGGCCGTTCAGTTCCGTCTGCGGCTCGGTCTCGTAGGCCCAGTTGTAGCGCGTCCCCTGTAGGGGATAGGTCAGGGCAGCGGGCATCGACAGCTGCCAGGAGCCGTCCTTGGGGCCGGCCTCCACCAGCAGCACCCGGATTTCGGGGCGCTCGCTCAGACGCGCCGCCAGGACCGAACCGGCGGAGCCCGCGCCGACAATGATGTAGTCGAAGCCCCTGTCCAGCCTGCCGGCGCCCACCAACTTCGACGTCATGCCTGAAGCGTTCTCCCCCATCGGCCCGGCCCGAGCAAACCAGGCGCCAGCCCTATTCCAACCGTCGATACTGTACCGGGCGGTCGCGGGGGCCAAGACCTTCCCGCGGCCTCACTCCCACATCACCGCCGGCAGCCAGAGAGACAGCGCCGGGAACATCACGATGCAGATCAGGGCAACGACATCCATGACGAGGAACCAGGTGACGCCGCGGAAGATGTCCTGCAGTGAAACCTGGCTGCCCAACGCCCCCTTGATGACATAGACGTTCAAGCCTATCGGCGGCGTGATCAAGCCGATCTCCAGCAGCTTGATGACGATGATGCCGAACCAGATCAGATCCATCCCGGCGCCCGTGACCAGGGGGAGAATGATCGGCAGGGTCAAGAGCAACAGGCCGATCGGCTCGACGAACATGCCCAGGACCACATAGATGACCGCCACGCCGAGGATGATCAGATACTGGCTGCCCCCGGTCGCCGACAGCACGAGTTCGGACAGCATCATCGGCAGGCCGCTGAGCGCCAGGAAGCGGGTGAAAAACAAGGTTCCGACGAGAATGATAAAAATGCTCGAGGTACCCACCGCCGTGTAGGTCAGGGCCAGCTTGAAAGCCGGCCAGGTCAGGGTACGCCGGCTCAAGGCGATCAAGGCGGCCACCGACGCGCCGATGGCGCCAGCCTCGGTGGGCGAGAAGAGGCCGACGAAAATGCCGCCCAGGACGCAGAAGATCAGCGCCGGCAAGGGCCACACGTCGCGAATCGACTCGAGCTTTTCGCTCAGGCTGTAGCGCTCGTCCGTACGCCCGGCCAGCTCCGGGTTGAGCTTGGCCCGGATCACGATCATGGCCATGTACAAGAGAGCCGACACCAGACCGGGGAGGAAACCGGCCATGAAGAGCTTGCCGATGGAGACTTCGGCATAAATCCCGAACAGCACCATCAGGATGCTGGGCGGGATCAGTGAGCCGAGCGTGCCCGAGGCGGCGATGACACCGCTGGCCAGAGAGGGCGCATAGCGGTGGCGCAGCATCTCGGGCACCGCGATCCGGGCCATCGCCGAGGCCGTGGCCACGCTGGACCCCGAGGCCGAGGCGAAGAGAGCGCTGGCGGCGACCCCGGTGACCGCAAGACCGCCTGGCAACCGAGCGAGAAAGATCCGCATCGCGCGAAACAGGCCCTTGGTCAGGCCGGTCGTGGTGCAGGTGTAGCCCATGAGCAGGAACATCGGCACGGCGGTGAGAGCCCAGTTACCGATGAAGTTGAAAGGCACCGCCGAGATGATGCCCCAGCCGGCGCGCACGCTGGTCAAGGACATGATTCCGACCACAGAAACCAGGCCGAGGGCCACGGCAATCGGCACCCGCAGCGCGATCAACAGCAAGGCCACGGCGATGCCGATCACACCTGTCTCGGTCGATCCCATCAGTTGCCGTCCTGCTGGTCGTCGGGTTCGGGAATTGTCCCGGTCAGAAATGCCTTCACGGCGTTCAAGCCGATGGCCAGCATCAAGCTGCCGACGCCGATCGGCAGGGCCCAGCGGCTCGGCCAGACGTAGTAGAGGAAGTTCGCCATGACCGTTTCCTTTTCCGCCGTCGCCTTCATGGCATCGAGAAAGGTCTGGAAGGCCAGCATGCCGAAATAGATCAGCGCGACGACCACACCGAACAGATAGACGGTCATCTGGAGACGGGGCGGAAACTTGCGAAACAGGAGATCGACCACGACGTGCTCCTGGCGCAGCTCGATCATCGCCAGGGGGAGAAAAACCGCCGATACCATGTAGTAGTAGGAAACCGTCTCCAGCGTGCCGACAATGGGCGCATTGAAGAGGTACTTCATCGCCACATCGGCCGTGACGTGGAGCATCATCAGGACCAGAAAGATGCCGGTCAGAAACATCTGCGCTTGCGCGAGTCGACAGATGACGCTTTCCAGCGCATTCGCCCCCGGGTCTTGCTCCGCGTGACTTTCCGACCGCACGGGGCTAGTACCGACTATCACAGAAAGGTGCATCGTCTGATCGTCTCGGCGTTCGGTCCGGGAAGGAAGCGTCGCGACAGCGATGCCAGCCATCGGTGAGCGGCGCTGACGCACCCGGTCGGGCGCCGAGGCGACCCGCAGGGCGACTTGGCAAGGCTTTCGGCCCCCGTGGTTTTGGGCGGCAGACCGTCGCGCTCGTGATGCTGGGCATCATCTCGCCCCCGTTCTTTGCCGAAAACCTCGCCAAGTCGTCATACGACGCACCTTTCTGTAATAGTCGGTACTATGCCGTCTTGGGTTGGGACAGGGATTCCTCGGACAGCAGGACGCGGAGTATTTCTTTCCAACTCTCCTGCATCTCCATGAAGTACTGCGGGTCCTGACGCACAATGGTCTGGATACCCATGCCCCGCATTAGGCACAGGGTGGTGTTGAGCAGGACCTGGACCTTCTGCGGCGCCATCGTCTTGTTGACGAAGAAATGCGACCAGATCTCGTTCAAGGAGCGATGGAACTGCAGGCTGACCGGCACGATGGCCTGGCGCAGCTTTTCGTCGGTCCGCGCGCTGGCAAGGAACTCGATGGTGATCATGAAGAGGCGGCCCGAGAAGCGCCGCCACATGTCGTCGATGAAATCGTCGATGGTCAGTTGCTTTTCGGCGTAAGCGACGGCGACCTTGCGCATATCGGCGATCTCGGCGTCGAGCAGGAACTCGACCGCGGCGGCGATCAAGACTTCCTTGGAAGGGTAGTGATGGAGCAGCGCGCCGCGCGACACCCCGGCGCGGCGCACGATCTCGGTGGTGGAGGCCCGCTGGAAGCCGTCCTCATAGATGCTGTCGAGGGTCGCCTCCAGGATCCTGCGCCGGGTCCTGGCCGATTTCATTTCCTGGGGCAGTTGCGGTGCCTGATCGCGCATCCTGGGACTCGTCCTCCTCTCCGGTGGCTCCTGACCGCTGGCGGGGCGGTCCCGACAGAGCACCCCTGGGGAATAGAGAGACTGCCCAACCGATCGGCCGGCCGGCAATCCCTCCTTCACAGCCCCTTTGCGCCGCGTCACTTGACCCCGTAAGTCGCGGGATCGATCTTATCATAGAGCTCGGCCTTGATGATCGCCCCGATGGCCGCCGCATCGCCGCGGTCCACATCGGCGAGGAGCTTGGCCCATTTCTGGATGCTGGCGTCGAAGCGCCCCATCAAGGCCTCGGGATCGGCGAGGCCATGTTTGTCGCGTGCCGTCTCATAGACGTTGCTCAGGTTGTCCTGGGCGAACTTCGCGATGGACTCGAGGATGTCCTGGCTCGGCTGGTAGACCGTCACGCCGTGGTCCTTCGCCTCGGCCAGGGCCTCGTCGACCGCGTCGTTGTAGCCGACATAGAGATCGGCCAGGGCCTGCGCCTGGGTATCGAAGAACATCTTGCGGTCGGCAACGGCCAGTTCTTCCCAGAACGTGGTGTTGTAACCCCACATGGGGCCGGACCAGTACATGCCCAGTGGCGCCATGGTGGTGTGCTTGGCGACATCCCACAGGCTGCGCGACTTCAAGTCACTGGCCACGTTGACGGCACAGTCCAGCGTGCCCTTCTCGACGCCCTGATACATCTCGCTCGAGGGCACGTTGACCGGCACCGCGCCGACCGATTCCGCCCAGCGCGACAGCGCGGCCCCCGCGGTGCGCAAACGCTTGCCCTTCACGTCCGCCAGGCTCTTGATCGGGGTCCGGCACATGAGGTTGTAAGGCGGCGTGCTGTAACCGCCACCGTAGATGATCCCCGCCTTCCTCCACTGGGCCAGGGCCTCGGCATCGGTCATGTTGAATTCGGTCGTGGCGACCATGGCGACCAGGGGGTCGCTGTAGTTAAAGCCGAGCTCCTGGAGCGCATTTGAAATCGGCAGCTCCGCCGGGGTGTAGGTGCCGGCGTGATAGCCGACCTGGGCAAGACCGTCGCGCACGCCCGACATGCCCGAGCGCGGCGGCAGCAGGGCGGTCCCGGCGAACACCTTGGCCTTCAATTGGCCGTCCGACTTGGCTTCGAGGCTCTTCGCCCACTCGACGTAACCGTGCTTGGCCAGCGGATGCTGCGGCGGGAAGAAAATGTTGGCGTTGAATTCGCCCGCCACCGCGGTCTGACCCGCCAGCGCCCAGACAGCGCCTATCGCGGCCATCGCCGCGATCCTCTTTAAACCATTCATAGCTCTACCTCCTCTGTCGGTGAACAACCGCATCGTTCGATGCATTCTTTTGGGGGCCAAAGGTTCCTTAGGATTAGACACTCTCCCTGAAGATCGCGCCGTCCTTCATGACCAGCTTCAAGTAGCGATCGGGGTCCTGCAGCACCCCGATATCGGACAGTGGATCGCCGTCCAGGACGATCAGGTCGGCCCGCGCGCCCTCGACGATCTCGCCGATCTCGCCGGTCATCTGGAACAGATCGGCGGCGGTTGCCGTCGCCGACCTGATGAGCTCCGCCGGGGTCTGAAAGGCGCTGCGGATCTTGAACTCGAGCAACTGATGGCGCTGCATCGTGCCCAGCAGATCGGTGCCGAAGACCATCTTCACGCCCCGGCCGTGGGCATGGGCATGGGTCTTGTGCCCGGCCTCGACCACATCGAAGACCTTGTCGCACATCTCCTTGGGCATACCGGCGGCGACGCCCTCGGTGGCCAGCACCTCGTGGGTCGACATGGTCGGCACGAGAAAGGCGTCCCGGGCGAGCAGGAGGTCGATGGTCTCATCGTCGATCAGGTTGCCGTGTTCGATGGAGCGCACGCCGCACTTCAAGGCGCGGTTGGCGGCCCGGGCGGTATAGACATGGGCGGCGACATAGGTCTCGGCGGCTTCGGCTTCCTGCACCGCGGCGACGATCTCCTCTTCGGAAAACTGGGTGCTGGAAATCCGGTCGGTCGGCGAGGACACGCCCCCGGCGGCCATGATCTTCAGGAAATGCGCGCCCTTGCGGATTTCATCGCGGCAAGCCCTGCGGACCTCGGAAACGCCGTCCGCGATCCTGCCCAGGCCGGCGCAGCAGAGGCAATCGTCCCAGTTTTCGCCAGGGCCGCGCATATCGCCGTGACCGCCGGTCTGGGAAATCGCGTGACCGGCAAAGAGGATGCGCGGTCCGGTCAGATAGCCCTCTTCGACCGACTTGGCCAAGCCGAAGTCGGCGCCGCCGCAGTCCCGGACCGTGGTGAAGCCACGCTGCAGCATCCCGGCAAGGATTTCGCTGGCCCGGGCGGCGACGTACATCGGCGACCAGCGCAAAAGCTCGGGAAAGCTCGCGGTGGCGGCCACCACATGGACGTGGGCATCGCATAGACCTGGCATCAGGGTCTTGCCGCCGAGATCGATGACCCGGTCGGCGTCTGCTCCAGGATTGCCAGCGGCATCCTCGGAAATCGCACGAACCCGGCCGTTTTCGATTGCGATACTGCGGGCCCCCAAAAGCGTGCCGGCGCGCGTGTCCAGCAGGTTGGCGTTTTGAAGGACAATAGTTGGCTTGGCGTCCTGGCCGGCGGCGTTTGTCACGAAGTCTCCCCTGCTCTGCTCCCGGCCTGTGAATTCGACCGATCTCTTGCTTTGATACCAAGGCTACGGCGCCTAGAACAAACAGTCAATCCTGTCTTTTTTCGAGTCGATAACTGGACAAGCAGTCGCTGGCACCTCCGCGCCTCAAGTCAATTTACTCCGGCAGCGCCATCTGTGATGCTGGCCCCCGGACCTTTGGCGAACGGGGATTCTGCAGGAGATCGAGATGTCGGGGCATGGCTTGTTGGACGGCCGGCTGGCGCTGGTGACCGGGGCGGGAAAGGGCATCGGCCTGGCCATCGTGCGCGCGCTGGCCCGCGAGGGCGCCAAGATCGCGGTCACGGACTACGATCTGGCCGCCGCGCAGGTCGCCGCCGATGGGCTGGGCGCGCAGGCGCGCGCCTTTCGCCTCGACGTCACCGACAGTCAAGAGACGAATGTGGCTTTCGAAGCCGCCGCGGCATGGCTGGGCGGGCTCGATCTGGTGATCGGCAACGCCGGCATCTCGACCATGAACCGGGTGGTCGACCTGACCGAGGCCGAGTGGGATTCGAACATGGCGGTCAACGCCAAGGGGATCTTTCTCACCAACCGGGAAGCGGTCCGCCGGTTCCTCGCCACCGGCACCAAGGGCGTGATCGTCAACACCGCCTCCCTCGCCGGCAAGATCGGCGCGCCGCTCTTGGCGCACTACGCCGCCAGCAAGTTCGCCGTGGTCGGATTCACCCAATCCTTGGCCAAGGAGGTGGCCGAACATGGCATTCGGGTGAACGCCGTCTGCCCGGGCTTCGTGCGCACCTCGATGCAGACACGCGAGATCGCCTGGGAGGGCGAGCTGCGCGGCATGACCCCCGAGGCGGTGCGGGCGGAGTACGTGGCGATGACGCCGCTGGGGCGGATCGAGGAGCCGGAAGACATCGCCGAGGTCGTGGTTTTCCTGGCCAGCGACCAGTCGCGCTTTTTGACCGGGGAGTCGATCAACGCTTCCGGCGGCGTGCTGATGGATTGATTTAAAGGGGAGAGGACTGAATGGACTGGCTCAAGGACACCTTCGGCAGCCACAAGCCGGTAATCGCCATGGCCCACCTGCCGCCCCTGCCCGGCGCCCCGCTTTACGACGCCGACGGCGGGATGGCCGCCATCGCCGATTACGTGGGCCGCGACCTGGAAGCCCTGCAGGCCGCCGGCGTGGACTGCGTCATGTTCGGCAACGAGGGCGACCGCCCCTATCTGCTCCAGGCCAGCCCGGAAAGCCTCGCCGCCATGACCGCCGTGGTCGCCCAGTTGAAGGGCGCGCTCAAGGTCCCCTTCGGGGTCAATTACCTCTGGGATCCGGTGGCGACGGTGGCCCTGGCGGTGGCGACCGGCGCCGGCTTCGCGCGGGAGATTTTCACCGGGGTCTACGATTCCGACATGGGCCTGTGGCAGCCCGACGCCGCCAAAGCGGTGCGCCTGCGCCACGGCCTCGGCCGGGCCGACCTCAAGCTGCTGTTCAACATCAATGCCGAGTTCGCCGCACCGCTCGGCGACCGGCCGATCGAGGCACGGGCCAAGAGCGCCGTCTTCTCCTCTCTGGCCGACGCGGTGCTGGTCTCCGGTCCCATGACCGGCCAGCCGGTCGACCAGTCGAACCTGCGAAAGGTCAAGGAGGCCGTCGGGGAGACCCCGGTCTTCGCCAACACGGGCTGCCGGGCGGACAACATCGGCGACATCCTGGCGGTCGCCGACGGCTGCGTCGTCGGCACCCACTTCAAGGTCGAGGGCGACACCTGGAAGGCCGTGGACCGGGATCGGACCGAGCGCTTCATGGAGACCGTCAGGGCGGTGCGTTAAGGATGGGTTTGCTTCTGGGTCTCGATATCGGCACCACCTCGACCATCGGCATTCTCATCGATTCCGAAGGCGCGATCCGGGCCACCGCCTCGCGCCCGAGCGCGCTGGTCTCGAAGCACCCCAACTGGGCCGAGGAGGACCCGGCGCTCTGGTGGGGCAATGTCTGCGCCTTGGTGCCGGAATTGCTGACGGCCTCGGGCGCCGCGGCCTCGGAGATTGCCGGCATCGGCGTCACCGGCATGGTGCCGACGGTCATCCTGCTTGACCATAGCGGACGCCCGCTCCGCCTTTCCATGCAGCAGAACGATGCCCGCGCCCTCGCAGAGATCGAGGCGATGAAGCAGGCCATCGACCCGGACGACTTCTTCCGGCGCACCGGCGGCAGCATCAATCAGCAGCTCGTGGCGCCGAAACTGCGTTGGCTCGAACGCCACGAGCCCGACTGCTTCAAGCAGGCAAAGATGGTGCTGGGATCCTACGACTACATCACCGGACGCCTGACCGGGTCCTTTTCGGTCGAGCAGAACTGGGCCCTGGAGTCCGGATTCATGGATCTGGCGGGTGCTCGGCTGGACCAGGATTTGGTGGCGCTCGGCGGAATCCCGTTAGAAGCCCTGCCGCCGCTGCGGGCCTCCCACGCCCTGGCCGGCGAGGTCACCGCCGCGGCGGCGGCCGAAACGGGCCTGGCGGCGGGTACGCCGGTGGTCGCCGGCTGCGCCGATCATATCGCCTCGGCCTTCGTCGCCGGCGCCTCCCAAGACGGCGATCTGGTGGTCAAGTTCGGCGGCGCCGGCGACATCATGCTGTCGTCCAGCGCGGCGGTGACCGACCCCCGCCTCTTCATCGATTTCCACATCGTGCCGGGGCTCTTCTTCAGCAACGGCTGCATGGCGGCGAGCGGCAGCGTGCTCAACTGGATCGCCGACCATTTGGCCAAGGCCGAAAAACAAGAAGCCGAAGCCCTCGACCAGTCGGTCCACGCCCTCTTGGACCAACGGGCGGCCGCGTTGCCGCCCGGGGCCGGCGGCGTGGTCCTGCTGCCCTACTTTCTGGGCGAGAAGACGCCGCTCCACGACCCCCAGGCCCGGGGCACTCTGGTCGGGTTGGGCCTGCACCACGGTCTGCCCAATATCTGGCGCGCCGCTCTGGAGGCGGTGGCCTTCGGCTTTCGTCACCACGGCGAGATCTTCGCCGAGAGGGGCCTGGCGACCCGCCGGGTGATCGCCTGCGACGGCGGCGCGGCGAGCGACCTCTGGCTGCAGATCACCGCCGACGTTCTCGGGCAACCGGTCCAGCGGCTCCTGAACCATCCGGGGTCCTGCCTGGGCGCGGCCTTCGTCGCCGGCATGGGGGTCGGCGTCCTGGACGACTGGGGCGCGGTGTCGCGCTACGTCCAGCCGGACCGGGTCTTCGAGCCGAGCACCGCCCATGGCGAAACCTACGACGAGGCCTACGGCATCTACCGGGATCTCTACGATCGCCTGCAAAGCCTCTACCCGCGGGTCGGAAAGCTGCCATCGGCTTAGCCGGAATGACCGGTCGCCCTCAAAATTGCCGCCCCGATTCGGCAGCCGGATTAAGCCCCATTTCAAACCGATTATAGGTTAAAGTCGGGCACGCAAATCATTCGACTGCGAAGCCCGGCCGACCCGAGCCGGGCTCAATAAGACGATGGGGAGTAATTCACATGCATAAACACTTGAAAAACGAACAGGTACTCTGGTTGTCCAGAGAGCTGACGAAGGGACGGATCTCGCGCCGGGAGTTCCTGGGTCGCGCTGCCGCACTCGGCCTGTCGGGTGTGCTGGCGACAAGCCTGGCCGCGCAGTCCGTCGCAGCCGCGACACCCAAGCAGGGTGGCCGCTTCGAGGTCGGATTGGGACACGGATCGACGACCGATTCGTTGGACCCGGCCACCTACGAAAACGGCTTCACCGGCAAGCTCAACTATGCGATCCACAATCATCTGGCCGAGACCGACAGCGACGGCAAGCTTGCCCCGGAGCTCGCGGAGTCCATGGAGCCCTCCAGCGATGCGACCGAGTGGGTCTTCAAGCTGCGCAAGGGCGTTGAGTTTCACAACGGCAAGACCCTCGATTCGGACGACGTCGTCGCTTCGATCAACCATCATCGGGGCGACTCGAAGTCCGCGGCCAAGCCCTTGCTGGATCAGGTCGAGGACGTCAAGACGGACGGAAAAGAAAATGTCGTGATCCGCCTGACGGGTGGCAACGCCGGCTTTCCCTTCGTGATCAGCGACTATCACATCTCGATCAAGCCCGCCAAAGACGGCAAAATCGACGCCAACTCCAGTGTCGGGACGGGTCCCTATAGCCTGACGGACTTTGAACCCGGCGTCCGTGCGAACTTCAAACGCAATCCGAACTACTTCAAGACCGGAAAACCCTACTTCGACGAAATGGGATTTCTGACCATCGCCGACACGGTGGCGCGCACCAACGCCCTGGTCACCGGGGAAATTCACGCGATGGACAAATGCGACCTCAAGACACTCCATCTGTTCAAACGCAATCCGGACATCAGGATCGAAGAGGTGACGGGCACGCTCCACTACACATTTCCCATGCGCACCGATACCCCACCCTTCGACAACAACCACGTGCGCATGGCCCTCAAGCTGTCGCTCGACCGCGACGAGGTTCTGCAAAAGATCCTGAAGGGCCATGGCGCCCTGGGGAACGACCACCCGATCAGCCCGTCGAACCTCTATCATGCGTCGGAGCTGCCGCAACGGACCTACGATCCCGAAAAGGCCAAGTGGCACCTCAAGCAAGCCGGCCTGTCCGAGCTGACAGTGGAGCTTTCGGCGGCCGACGCCGCCTTTAACGGCTCGGTCGATTTCGCGGTTCTCTACAAGGAACACGCGGCCAAGGCCGGGATCACGATCAATGTCGACCGCGTGCCCAACGACGGCTACTGGTCCGATGTTTGGATGAAGAAACCCTGGTGCGCCTGTTATTGGAGTGGGCGGCCGACGGAAGACTGGATGTTCTCGACCGCCTATGCGGAGGGCGCGGACTGGAACGACTCCTTCTGGAGCCACGAACTCTTCAACAAGCTCCTGATCGAAGCGCGGGCGGAACTGGACGAGGCAAAACGCCGCGCCATGTATGTGGAAATGCAAACAATCGTGCGCGACGAGGGCGGCGTTCTGGTGCCATTTTTCGCCAACTATGTCTTTGCCATGATCAACAGCGTGCAGCACGGCCCCATGCAGGGCAACTGGGACATGGACGGCGAGAAGTTCATGGAGCGTTGGTGGTTCGCGTAAGCAAAGTGAACCGCGGGGACTGAAACACTGAGTTGGTCCCCCAAGAAACGATCAGACCGCGACGCTTGATGGGTGGGATCCATTCAGGATCCCACCCATCGTCGCTTGCACGCCGTCTCAGAGAAGCTGTTTCAAAGCCTTGATGTGATCGACGCCCAGACCGCAGCATCCGCCGATGACCTGCACGCCGCGCTCGAGCCAGGAACCGGCATGGCTGGCATATTCCTCAGGCGATACCGTCACATCGTAGAGGCAGGCATTGTCGACCCACCGCGCGGAATGGGCATAGACGCCGACGTGCCCCGGCCAACGATCCGCCACGATGGCGAGACAGGCGTCGATATGCTCCACCTCCGTATGCATGATACTGACGAGCGGCACGTTCTTGCCTTCGATCGCGTCCAGGGCCTCGGCCAGCAGGCCGCCGCGCAGCAGTGTCATGGCACCGGAGTCGTCCGGTTTGCAGGACAGGCCGACCCAGACCGGGAGGCCGCTGGCCTGCGCCGCCTCGAGCGTGACCAGCATGCGGTCGATATCGACCATCATCTCCAGCATCAGCAGGTCGGCGCCCGCCTTGGCCATGATCGACGCTTCTTCTTCGGCGCCGGCCACCAGGTCCGCCGGCGCGGGCCAGTTGCCCGACCAGGACCAGTAGGAGATTCCGCCGGCGACGAGAACCTCGGGTGCCTGCATGCGATCGCGGGCCTCCAGCGCCAGCTCGACCCCGCGACGGTTGAGCGTCTCGAACTCCTGCTCGACACCGGCATCGCGCAAGGCATGCCGATGGGTCGCGAAGGTGTTTGAGATGACGATCTCGGCGCCTTCACGAATGTAGTCCTCGTGCACCGCCCGCAAGACTTCCGGGTGACTGAGCGCGCCGCCGCCGTTCCAGGCGTTTTCCAGTTGCGGGACGCCGCGCCTCTCGATTTCCGTGCCCGTCGCGCCGTCGATCAAGATCCGTTCGCCCTTCGCGATCCGCGCCATCAACCGATCATATCCGCCCACGTCCGACTCCCCGGCTGCCGCCTGTTGTTCGGCGGAAACGATAACCGAGGTGGGCAGCGCGTGAAAAGCTTTACGACCGAGACGGGGGCATCTGTCATTGGCTGCGACTTCCGTCATTTGTTGTGCAATAGTCGGAACGCAGGGAGCCGAATTTCGGCATGAGAGATGTGAGGTTACAGTGGTCAGCAACAAGCCCAGATCGCGGCTCGCAATCGACTATGCCGCCGACGGCATGCTCGCCGCGGTCGACCTCCTGTCGGCGGACGAGGCCGGTTTCTACCGTGACAGCTTGCGCCAATTCGTTTCCAGCTATCAGGATCGCGAGGCCTACGGCACGTGGACCTACGGCAAGTCTCATCTCGTTCTCGAATGGGTTGCCGCGATCGCCCGGCACCCACGGATCCTCGATCACGTCGAGCAGATACTAGGTCCCGACATCCTTGTCTGGGACAGCTTCCTGCCGACGAAACCGCCGCACTCCGAGGGTCATTTCGGTTGGCACCAGGACGGAACCTTCTGGCCTATCGCGCCGCTCGAGCAGAGCCTTGCAGTGTGGCTGGCGCTGGACGATGTCACCACGAGGAACGGCGGCATGCGCATGATTCCGGGTAGTTGGCGCCTGGGTCAGCTCGGCCACGAGACGACTTACGATCCCAAGAGCATGTTACGGCGAGGTCAGCGGGTGACCAGTGCCATCGATGAGGACAAGGCTGTCGACATCGTCCTCAAGCCGGGTCAAGCGTCGTTCCATGGGCATTTGACCTTACACGGATCGGGGCCGAACCGAACGGATCGTTGGCGCTTGGGGGTCGGACTGAACTATGTCGCAGCGACCGTGTCGCCGACCGAAGGCCACAAAGCATCGGCCATGCTTGTGCGGGGGAAAGCGGGGGCCACGAGCTTCGACCTCGAGACGCCGCCGCCGTCCGATCTCCATCCCGACGCCCTGGCTCAGTTTGCCTGGTCACAGGAACTCGGAAAAAAGCGCTATGCAGACGTGACCCCGGCACCATGAACCCCCTGAGCACCTTGGGATCTATTGACGACCACTGCCCAGGGAGCGTCATTCCGGAACCCGGTTCGGCCCAAATTTTCGATTTGGCGGCCGAACCGCGGTATCCGGAATCTCGGGCCGACGCCCGACCTCAATTCCGCCGAGATCCCGGCTCGCTGACTTTCCTTTCCAAATCGAAGATTTGGAAAGGAAAGTCGCGTCCGGGATGACCCTAGCTGCCAACATACCCTAAACCCACTGTATGACCGCATGAAGGCCCGGTTATGGCTTCGCGTCTATGAGACCACGTCCTGGCCGGCGCGGTCATTCGCCCTTGGCGATGGCCCGGCCGCTGCCGGGGTCGAAGAAGTGCATCATCTCCAGGTCCGGGTAGAGTCGCAGCGTGGAGCCGACCGGCGCGCTGAAGCCGCGGCCCAGGCGGGCCGAGATCGGCTGGCCATCGCTCAGACTGGCGACCAGCACCACGTCCGGCCCGAGCGCCTCGACGGTGGTCACGGTGACATCGAGGGCGGCGTGGTTGGCAGGCGTCTGATCGGAGGATGGAGGCTCGCTATAGAGGTCTTCCGGCCGGATGCCGAAGATCACCGGCTGATCGCGATAGCGCTCCAGCGCCCCGCGGCCGGCGGGTGGCAGCGGCAGCCTCGCCCCGGCCAGATCGACCTCGATAGCGCCCTGGCCGTCGACGAGACGGGCCTTCAGCAGGTTCATCGGCGGGCTGGCGAGGAAGCCGGCGACGAAGGTGTCCGCCGGATGGCGATAGACCTCCAGGGGCGGCCCGACCTGCACGATCCGTCCGTCGCGCATGATGCAGATCCGCTCGCCCATGGTCATGGCCTCGACCTGGTCGTGGGTGACATGGACCATGGTGGTGCCCAGGTCCTGGTGGATCTTGATCAGCTCGGTGCGCATGGCGGCGCGCAGCTTGGCATCCAGATTGGACAGCGGCTCGTCGAACAGGAAGGCGACCGGGTCGCGGACCAGGGCGCGGCCCAGGGCGACCCGCTGCTGCTGACCGCCGCTGAGCTGCTTGGGCCGGCGCGCGAGCAGTTCCTCGATCCCCAGCATGGTCGCGGTCTTCTGGATGCGGCGCTCGATCTCCTCGCGCGCCACCTTGCGGAGCTTCAGCCCGAAGGCCAGGTTCGCCGCCACGGTCATATGCGGGTAGAGCGCGTAGTTCTGAAAGACGATGGCCAGATCCCGGTCCGCCGGGTCAACGTCATTGATCAGCCGCCCGTCGATCAGCAGTTCGCCCGAGGTCACCTCCTCCAGCCCGGCGATCATCCTCAGCGTGGTCGACTTGCCGCAGCCCGAGGGACCCAGCAACACCATGAACTCGCCGTCCGCGACCTCCAGATCGATATGGTCCACCGCGACGACGTCCCGGCTGTAGACCTTGGTCAGATCCCTCAAGACGATTTGCACCAAAGGGCTGGCCTCCTATCTGAGCGAGTGCATGTAGCGGTAGAGATAGCTGGTCAGCAGCAGCACGATCACCAGCAGTCCGGCCGACATGGCCGAGGCGCGCCCGATATCGAGACCGAAGAAGGCGGCGCGGTAGATGAAATAGCTAATCAGGTCGGTCGCCGTGCCGGGACCGCCCTTGGTCATGATGAAGATGATATCGAAGGTCTTGATCGCGAAGATCATCCGCAGCAACAGCGCCACCATGATCACCGGGCGCAACAGGGGCAGCGTGATGTGGATGAAGCAGCGCAGGGCCGAGGCGCCGTCCATGCGCGCCGCCTCGTAGGGTTCGCGCGGCAGGGCCGCCAGGCCGGCCAGCAGCAGGATCGCCATGAAGGAGACCTGGTGCCAGATATCGACCATGACCACGGTCCAGAAGGCCAGGTCCGCGTCGCCCAGCCAGTTCACCGACCGGAAGCCCAGAAGCCCAATCCCGTAGTTGACGATCCCCAGTTCGGGATGGAGCAACATGCGCCAGAGCAGGCCGACCACCACCGGGTTGATCAGCAGGGGCGCGAGCAGAATGAGGTAGTAGAGGGTCTTGAAGCGGTTGACCTTGTTCAGCGCCAAGGCGACCGAAAGGCCGATGGCGAACTCGATGATCACCGAGGCGAGGACGAACTTCACGGTGACCCAGAGCGACCCGGTCAGGTAGTCCTCGTCCCAGGCCTCCTGGTAGTTCTCCAGGGCGATGAAGTCGTCGTGGTTGGGGTGAAGCAGCGTGTAGTCGTAGAAACTGGTGAAGAGCGTGAAGACGAGCGGAAAGGTGATCACCAGCATGAGCGCGGCCAGGCCCGGCGCCGTGAGCAGATACCCAAAGCGCCGGTCCCGCCGGGCGAGTGTGACTGGGTCCGCAGCCGTCACGGTCATGCAGCCGCTACCGCGCGGCTATTCGTCGAGCTTGCCGTCCTTCACCAAGAGCTTGCGAAACTCCTCCTGGGCCGCCGCCATGGCCTCGGGGATGGGCTTCGCCCCGGTCGCCGCCAGGTTCAACTCGCGCCCGACCTCCTCGACGAACTCCGTCGTGTAGGTGAAGACCGGAAAGTCCTGGGTGCCGGCGAGGATTTCGCCCAGCACCGGATAGTAGGGGCGGGCTTTCACGACCTCGGGGTCGTTGAAGATCTTGCTCTGGGTCGGCGCGCCGCCCAGCAGGGCCCGGCGCTTGGCGATATCGGCCGACTCGGCCCACTTCATGAAGGTCCAGGCCGCTTCCTTCTGCGGGCTCGAATTGGGAATGGCCCAACCCCAGCCGCCGTTCAGGCCGCCGCCCGGATTGGGCGCGATGCCGACCTTGCCGACAACCGACGACGAGCTCGGGTCGTCGAAGCTGGCGTAGAGAATGTTGAAGGTGACGAAGCTATAGGCCTTGCCCTGGGCCATGACGTTGAAGGCCTCGTCGAAGCAGTAGCTCTCGGACCCGGCCGGGCTGTAGTTCTCGACCGCCTCGCGGTAGTACTCCATGGCCTTCACCGCTTCCGGGCTGTCCAGCATGGGGTTCCAGTCGGCGTCGTGGAAACGCCCGCCCTGGGAATAGAGGTAGTTCGACCACTGCATGGAGATGCAGTCGCCGCGCTGGCCCTGGATCACCGTCCCATAGAAATCGTTGTCGCCGTTGCCGTCGCTGTCCCGGGTGAAGAACTGGACCTGCTTCCAGTACTCGTCCCAGGTCTTGGGCACGCGCAGCTCCATGTCGTACTTGGCCTTAAAGGCCGCCTGCTCGGCCGGGTCGTCGATCAGGTCCTGGCGATAGATGACCGCCATGGAATAGTTGTAGAAGGGCAGCATGAAGAGCGTGCCGTCGACCTCGCCCACCAGATCCATGAGCTTGGGCACATAGACCCCGGTGTCGATGCCGTCGCGCGCCGCCAGATCGTTCAAGGGCATGAGCCAGCCGGCCTTGGTGAATTCGCCGACCCAATAAAAGTCCACCACGATCAGGTCGTAGCTGCCTTGCGGCGCGATCAACTGGGGGACCAGCTTGGTGTGCATGTCGATGTAGCTGATGGCCTCGATCTCGACCTTGATTCCGGTCTGCGCTTCGAATTCCGGCAGGAGCTCTTGGATGTAGCGGGTGTCGGGGACCGTTTCCATGAGAATGCGGATCGTCTCGGCCCTGGCCAGACCGGCCGAAAAGGCCAGGATCGCGATAGCTGTCAATAGACGTTTCATGATCGTTTCCTCCCTGTTGCGTCTTGCCGAGGTTTCTTGCGCGGTCCTCTTTGGCTTGGATAAATGACGGGTCACATTACTTCAGCGCCCCCAGCGAAAGTCCCTTGATGAGGTATTTGCGCATGAAGGGTAGCAGCAGAAAAACCGGCAGGATAGCGCAGACCGTCGCCGCCGATAGCAGGGCGATATCGACCCCGCGGTGAGTCTGGAAAGACGACAGGCCCGCCGGCAGGGTGCTGGTCTGCGGCCCGCTCAGGATCAGGGCGAAGAGGAACTCGTTCCAGCTCAAGATGAATGCCAGCAGCCCGGCGGCCAGGATCCCGGGCGCGGTGACCGGCAGGGTGATGCGCAGAAAGGCCTGAAACCGGGTGGCGCCGTCGACCCGCGCGGCCTGCTCCAGAAGCACCACCTCGCCCTCGAAAAAGGCGATCAGCAGCCAGGCCAGAAACGGCAGGCTAATGGTCATGTGGGCGACGATCAGTCCCGTCAGTGTGTTCAGCATCGCGGCCTTGAGGAAGAGCGTAAAGAGCGGCAGCACCAGGATGACCGGCGGCAGCATCTGGCTCGACAGCACGAAGAGCCGCAGCGGCAGGCCGCCGGTGTTGTAGCGGCTGAAGGCATAGGCCAGGGCCGTCGCCAGGGGCAGGGCAACCAGCGTCGCCCCCACCGCCACGGTGAAGCTGTTCAGCAGGTAGTTGAAGAAGGGATAGGCGGTGAAGATCTCGACGAAGTTCACCAGGCTCGGCTCGCCCCACTCCGGGGGGATCTTGTAGGCGGTCAGCTTGTCGGTCAGCGCCACCCGGAGCAGCCACAGCAGCGGCAGAAGAATGGCCGCGCTGAAGACCGCCAGCACGCAGTGCGGCAACAGCGACTTCGAGAGTTTTCCAAGGCGCATTCCCCACCCCCCGCCGATCCCCCTCGAGCGAGGCGACGAACGAGGATCGCCCGGGGACCAGGCCAGCTTAACCGTCGAGGAACCCGGGAGTCACCATCGGTTTTGACGAAGCGGCTTGTTGGCCTAAGAGCAACGCCGAGGACAGGGCCTCAGGACATGACGGCGCCATTCATGACAGGCCGGTCGGCCACAAGGAGAGGGCCAGGAGTGTAAGCGGGCGCAACGGCCCTGACAGTCGACCGCCCAAGGCCGGCCATTTCATGGCGTGTGATTGGAAAGCCCTGGGAGCGCGAACCGAAATCTCCCAGTCACCGATATTGTCCTGCCAAATGCCCGATGTTCGCGGTGAACCGGATGTCGTGCAACCGGCTCAAATAGGGGGAGAAGTGACCCGAAGCTGACCTTCGGTATGAGTCGGAGAATGGCATGGTCCAAGCATCATTGACATTGCATCAAGTGCCGCCGGCCGCCTATTCAGGAATCCAAAGTAGCGGATGGTAACAGTTGTCGGAGGATGCGGTTCCAAGGACCCATCCCTGCTCAGAAACCATTGTTGGCTGGTGTTGGTGGTGCTGGAAGTGAGGCAGATAAGTGATTTCCTCTTTTTCTCGCATGACCCAGGGAAGCTGGTAATGATCGATTGTGTCATAACCTGCTAGCACTCGCATTCCATTTGCCGCGGTAAACTCTCGGCCTGACGCTGGCGTAAGTAATTCGCTCCATGTGCCATCGGCACGTCGCGCAGCAGCTCCGCGTTGACCATCGCTTCGTATGGTCAATCCGACCACAGCGTCGTCTTCGGTCAACTTTTTGGGCCAGAAGACCCTGAATTCAGGACTGGGCTTCCCAAGCTCGCGCTGTTCGTGGCCATCCCACAGCCATGCACCGACGTCTCGTCCAGTGTGGCATCTGATCACCATGAGACCGCTAGTGTTGATATCGACGACCTCACCCCAATCCCCAGCGAGGTCCTCAAGAACAGCCGGTTTGCCTGAGTTGGGCCAGGCCGCCGGCCTATGATGCATCTGTCCACTTTCTGTCGGATGGATCGATGCATACCCGACAACACTTCCGGCCCGGTTTACACTCCTAGCCGCGCTGTAGCGTCCAAGCTCGTGCCCTAAATACAAAGTAGGCTCGTCGAGGCGCCAAACTTGGGCGTGCAACGCCCGGTCTGGCATCTCAGAAGCACCAACGATCGTTCCCAAATCGTTGATGTCATAGGCAGAGCCGCCAACCCCCCCTCCGTGTGGAAGGAATTTGAGCTCTGTGGCCGTCGGCCAAACACACGGGTAGCTCGGCCCTGGATAGTGCGGCGTCCCTTCGCCAACGACTATACCTTGAGCATTCGCCGATCGTGGCGTTGCACGTTGACCATCTGGACTGGCCAGCTCAATTACACGGTACCGACTCTTCGAGTTATTGGCAGATAGTCTGAGTACGCATGTTGAAGGTGGAACGATACTGTCTCCAGATCTAGCAAATGTTGTTCCCTTTGAAATCCATTTGCCGGGGCCAAACGTTTTCTCCAAAGTGGGTTTGATAATTTGAGATGTATCAATGCCACGCGTCAGTGTGGTTGGATTACTATGCGGGTTGCCAAATGATTCAGCACTCCCGCGACCGTTTCTGTCTTGAGAGTAGACGTAGCAATCATCGCTGATCCAATCTGGATACCGCTGAGCACCATTCTCGGTCACCTTGGCAAGCGCTCGACGGATTCGGGCGTGGTCATCAGGATGGCTTGCTGCAAGCTTCTGCAGGGCACGGCGCCTTAGTCTTGGCACCGCATCACGGACTCCCGTAACTATTACTTCAGGACGATGTGAGGCAACTATAGCCGAAGTGAAAAAACTCTTGGAGACCGAGCTCAAATCTGCGCCGTGCCATTTCTGAAAGTTTGATACGACGGCAGCAGTTGGCTTGCCGCCTAAAAATGCCGCCACGACGAAAGTGTGCTCCTGGCTGGGAGCCACTTTTTGGATCCAAGATGAAGCCTTATGGCGGACTGCATCGACCACTTCATCGAACGAAGCCGACCCTAAGCCCACAAGCCAATCGCGAACAAACGCAGAGGTGTTCTTTGTTCCAACTCTTCCAATGCCCGTATAGGTGATGAAACCGACCCAATCAGATTGGTGCAATAGTATCGTTTTATCTGAAGGTATGGACAGAGGTTTTTGGGTCGTGGCGTCAAAGAGCCGATAGTCGGCTGATTGATAAATAGCCTTAGACGTAAGAACTGTGATGTTGAGAGTCACTTGGCCGCTTCTTGCTTCCGAACATTTGGCGTGTCGTACGAGCTGAATCGACAATAGAGCAATATGAGCGCTCACACCATTTCTGGGTCGCGGGCTCTCAGCGGCCCAAACAGGCAGCTTTGGGCGGCCCCGGTCCGGTCATCAATGACCGCTCCTGTTAAGCGTTGTCGGACACCTACCGTGGCAAGGTGTCCGACAACCCTTCACAGCGGCGGAACTTCTCGGCTACTGCGTGCTGGGTGCGCAAGGCCTCACCGAGCGGAACAATCCAATGCTGACGGAAGCCGTGGAAGAGCGCTTGGCAGGCGCCCTGGAAACCGGTGACAACTTGGATGCCCGGTTGGTGCTCCTGACCCTGCACGCCGGTGTTATCGAGCCGAGTGTGGTCGAGCGCTATGGCTTGCGGACCGGTTGAGCTGAAGAAATGACTAGCGGTTGTTAACCAGTTTCTATGTCACCTTTTGATGCCATGGGCGCCTCTCATCGAACGGTATTGCAATGTCGCCTTGCGGTCAAATTCCAGACTCTCCACGCTAACGCGAAGAGAGTCAGACTCCAGGGATAAGACTGACTTTCTCCTGGGAAGCCCCATCCGGCCGCGTTGTGACTGCACGGCCTATTTTTCGATGCTCTCCAGGAGCCTTGCGACGGCGTTCTGTCCGCGGGCCCTGGCGTGCTCGAGCGCCGTGACGCCCTCGTTGTCGGCGAGGCTTGCGTCGGCGCCGGCATCCAAAAGGAGTTCGACGATCCGCTGATAGGTCGCGCTGCCGTCGCCGAGGATCACGGCCTCGAGCAGCGCGGTCCACCCCAGGCTGTTGACGTGGTCGACGTCGATCTTCGTCGTCAGGAGGTAGCGCACGGTCTCCACATGCCCGTGATGGGCGGCCGGGATCAACGCGGTGCCGCCATAGCGGTTGACGCTGGCAAGGTCGGCCTTCGCCTGGACGGTCAGCTTGAGGATCTCCAGTTTTCCCTCCGCGCCGGCATAGAGGAAGGGGCTGTCCTGCAGGTCGTCCTTGGCATTCACATCGGCGCCCCTTTCGATCAGGGCCTTCGCCGCCTCGAGACTGTCGTGGTGCGTGGCGATCAGCAGGGCCGTCCGCCCCCGGCTGTCCCGGCTGTCCAGGGGCAGACCGCCGCCGAGTTCGCGTTCCAGCGCCTCGACATCGTTGGTCTTCGCCGCCAGAAAGAACGCTTTCAAGGCATCCTGGGTCACGATCGTTTCCTCACCTAGGGCAAGCTGGTTCGTTGAGACGGAAAGCAGCAGCGCCACGGTCACGGCAAGAAACCCCAAGACCTTTTTTGCTTCGCACATGCAGCTTCTAGGGAGAGCCGTGCTGTCGTCCGGGGGCGAACCTCGGATCATCGTGCTTCGAATGCAGTATCATCGTCCCAGGGACTCAGCGTAGTTGGTGAGGATGCTGCGAACATCCCGATCCGCCGGTTTGGTCAGGCGGGCGCGCCGCTCCACCGCTCCGAGGTGCTTGTCCATGACGGCGATGGCCGCGCCAGGGTCGTGCCGGCGCAGGGCCTCGATAATCTGCCGGTGCTCGTCGACCGCGCAGTCCGACGAATGGGGCCGGCTGTAGACGGCCAGGATCAACGAGCAGCGCGAGACGATCTCACTGACGTAGCGGCACAGGATCCGATTGCCGGTCAGGGCGGCCAGAAGAATATGAAACTCGCCCGCCAGCCTGATGGAGAGCGGGCCATCCGGCTCGGCGACCTGTTCTTCCGCGTTCACATGATCCTCGAGGGCCTGTAGGCATTCCGGGTTCGGCTGCTCCGCAAGGCTGCGAATGACCTCGCGCTCGAGGCAGTGCCGCAGGGCGAACACGTCGCGGGCTTCCTCGAGCGTCGGCCGAGCAACCGCGGCGCCGCGGTTGGACTGAATCTCCACCAACCCCTCACCCTCCAGCCGCTGCAGCGCGGAGCGAACGACCGTGCGGCTGACCCCGAATTGTTCACCCACGGTGTCTTCGCCCAGCTTCATGCCGGGCAGGAGGGCCTGCTCGATAATGGCACGTCGCAAGGCGTCATAGACCTTGTCGCTCAGCCCGCTTCGCTTCGATCTAGCCAAACCAGCACCTCAAATCTGTGCAACTTTCGACGATGTTGTATACGAAACAAAGCCAGTTTCGAATTAAAAATTGTCAGTTATCGCGAAAATAACTCGAACAGTTCTCTCTTCTAAGGAAATATCCGCTCCATTGTCCGCAAGTCTCCCGGCCCATCCCCGCAATTCGCCTCACGGCTTCTTGACACGCGTATCCAATAATTCATAAGATTGTATACTAAAAAATCAACGATCCCAGGCACCGCGAACGACACTGGCCGGGACAGACAGAGAGAGGATTGCCACCATGTTTAAGCTACGTTCCCTGGTCTTGGCGACCGTGGCCTGTGCTGCACTCGCGCTTCCCGCGTCGGCCCAGACCCTCAAGTGGGGGGCCGACCGCGATATCGGCTCGCTCGACCCCTACTCCTACGGCGATTCCTTCACCATCAATGTGCTGAACAACGTCTATGAAGGTCTGGTGCGCTTCAACCGCGACCTCAAGATCGAGCCGGCGCTGGCGACCTCCTGGGAGATCCTCGACGACCAGGTGACCTGGCGTTTCCACCTGCGCCAAGGGGTCAGCTTCCACAACGGCAACGCTTTTACGGCCGATGACGTGGCCGCCTCCCTGGCACGGGTCAGCCACGAGACATCGCCCTTGAAGGGCAATCTTCCGGCCTATGTCAGTTCACAGGTGATCGACGACCGCACCATCGACATCACGCTGAACGGCACCTACCCGCTGCTGCTGAACGACCTCACCAACATCCACATTTTCGACAAGGAGTGGCTGGTCGAGAACAATGCCGAACTGCCGACCGACATCGGCAAGCAGATCGAAGGCTATGCCACCTACAACGCCAACGGCACCGGCCCCTTCATCGTCGAATCGCGTCAGCCCGACGCCAAGACGGTGCTGGTTGTGAATGAGAGCTGGTGGGACGACCCACAGCACAACCTGACCCGCATCGAATTGACCCCGATCACCTCGGCGGCCACACGGGTTGCGGCCATGCTGTCAGGCGAGATCAATTTCACCAACTCGGCCCCGGTCCAGGATCTTCCGCGGTTGGCCGCCAGCCCCACGGTAAACGTGCTTGAACGCACCGATCTTCGCACCATCATGCTCGGCTTCAACCGCCGCGGCACCCTGGTCGAGGGCGGCGACAATCCCTTGAACGATCTGCGTGTCCGGCAGGCCATGTATCAGGCCATCAACATGGACCAGATCCAGTCCAAGGTGATGCGCGGCAAGTCGCGCACGGCAGGCGCCCTGATCGCCCCGGAGATTCCGGGCTATGTTCCTGAGCTCGACGAACGCCTCCCCTTCGATCCGGAAACCTCCAAATCGCTGCTGGCGAGTGCCGGCCATGGCGAGGGCTTCAGCTTCGTGTTCAACTGCATGAAGGGCGGATACGTCAACGAGGAGGAAATCTGTCAGGCAATCGCCGCCATGTGGACACGTGTCGGCCTCGACCCCAAGCTCGACATCGCGCCGCGTTCCGTCCAAACGCCCAAGCGCACCGGCGGCAAGACCGATGTCTACACCATCGGCTGGGCGACCCTGCCGATGCTCGACGCCTATAGCCCGCTGATTCAGATCCTGCACAGCAAGGAGGGCAATTCAGGTGTATTCAACTGGGGCGACTGGTCCTACCCCGAGCTCGATGCGCTGGTGCAGCAGGCCGGTCAGGAGCTCGACACCGAAAAACGCCTGGCTCTCGAAACCGCCGCGTTGAAGATCGCCAAGGATGAAATCATCCTCCTGCCCCTGCATCAACAGCCGCTGGCCTGGGCGGTCGGCAACGATGTCACGGACATGCCGGTCTTCCCCGACAACAAACCGCGTCCCTGGTACGTCAAGATGTAGCACCCGCGCGCCTGCCCCCGACGCCAAGACGGCGTCGGGGCTCTCTTTCCCTTTTTTGCAGCCAGGGCACGATGCTGGTTTTTCTGATTAAACGTATGGCCAACGCGTCGTTCGTCATGCTGACGGTCGCATTGATGGCCTTCATGACCTTCCGCTTCGTTGGCGATCCGGTAGAGATGATGCTGAACGAGCAGGCCAGCCAGGCCGAGCGGATCGAACTCCGCGAGCGCCTCGGGCTCAACGATGGTTTGGTTCTGCAGTACGTCCGGTTCGTGACCAATGCCCTGCAGGGCGACTTCGGCATTTCTTACCGCAACCAGCAAAACGTCATGACATTGATTGCCGATCGCTTTCCGGCGACCTTCGAGCTGGTCATCCTGGCCACGCTGCTGTCGCTCGCGGTAGGCATTCCGCTCGGCGTGGTGACGGCTATTCATCGAGACTCCTGGCTCGCCGACTCGCTCCAGTTCGTCTCGATCATCGGCGTGTCGCTGCCCAGCTTCGTGGTCGGCATCATTCTCATCCTGGTGTTCTCCGTGCAGCTTGGCCTGCTGCCCGCCTTCGGGCGCGGCGACACCGTGTCGATCGGCTGGTGGAGCACCGGCCTGCTCGAGCCCTCGGGCCGGGCAGCCCTGATTTTGCCCGCACTCTCGCTCTCGCTGTTCCAGGTCACCCTGGTCATGCGGCTCGTGCGGGCCGAGATGATCGAGGTTCTGCGGACCGACTTCATCAAGTTCGCCCGGGCACGCGGGCTTCCGGCGCGCCGGGTCCACTTCCGCCATGCCCTGCGCAACTGCCTGATGCCGGTAATCACCATGACCGGCATGCAGATCGGCAACCTGATCGCCTTCGCGCTGATCACCGAGACCGTCTTCCAGTGGCCGGGCATGGGTTTGCTCTTCATCCAGGCCGTCACTTTCGTCGATATACCGGTGATGTCGGCCTACCTGGTCATCGTGGCCCTCATTTTCGTCGTCTTGAACACCCTGGTCGACATCTCCTATGCCTTCGTCGATCCGCGGCTGCGCGGCCAGGAAGCCCAGGGAGGCGGCCGTGGCGGCTGACGGTCTGGTCACCCGGCTGAAGGAGAACGACCTCCTCTGGAGCCTGAGGACGCACCCGCTGGCAATGGTCTCCGCGGTTGTTCTTCTGCTCGTCGTGGTCTCCGCCTTCGCGGCCCCGCTGATTGCGCCGCAGAACCCCTATGACCTGGCGGTGCTCGACCTCGACAACGCCGAGCTGCCGCCGCTATGGGAATCCGAGGGACGCTGGCCCTATCTGCTCGGCACCGACACCCAGGGCCGCGATCTCGTCTCCGCCCTGCTCTATGGCTCGCGCATATCGGTCATTATCGGCATCGCCTCGGTGATACTTTCCATGGCGGTGGGGCTCAGCCTCGGTTTGATCGCCGGCTACTACGGCGGCATGGTCGACAATATCCTGATGCGCATCGGCGATATTCTGCTCTCCATCCCGACCATTCTGATCGCCATCCTGGTGACCGCCATATTCCGTCAACTGCTGCCGGTCGGTCTGAAAGAGGCCTTTTCCGCCGGCATTCTGGTGCTCGCCATCTCGCTTTCGGCCTGGGTGCAGTACGCCCGCACGGTGCGCGCCTCGACCATGGTGGAACGGAACAAGGAATACGTCCTGGCGGCACGGCTGATCCGGGTCCGGCCTTGGCGCGTCATGCTGGGACATATCCTGCCCAACACCCTGACCCCGGTGCTGGTGGCGGCAACGCTGAACGTCGGGCTCGCCATTCTGATCGAGGCGACGCTCTCCTTCCTCGGCCTTGGCATGCCCTCCACCGAACCGTCGCTGGGAACGCTCATTCGTATCGGCAACGATTACCTCTTCTCCGGTCTTTGGTGGATCATTGTTTTTCCGGCCGCCCAGCTGGGCATTATTGTCGTGTCCGTCAATCTTCTGGGCGACTGGCTGCGCGACGCACTCAACCCCAAGCTCCGCTAGCGCATGGCCCAAACACCGCTAGCGCATGGCTTAGAAAGGGATCCCGTGACCCAAGACCTTCTGATCCGCAACGTTCGCCCCTTGGCCGGCCCGCCGGTCGACCTTCTAATCCGCAACGGACGCATCGCCGCGCTGGAAAGCGGGCTCTCAGCCGATGCGGTGGAGGCCATCGACGGCCAGGGCAACATTCTGCTGCCGGGTCTGGTCGAGGCCCATACCCACCTCGACAAGTCGGTCCTCGGGATGAACTGGTACAGGAACGAAGTCGGCCCTCGCCTGATCGACATGATCGAGAACGAGCGCCAAGCCAAAGGCAAACTCGGCATCGATCCGCGTCGGCAGTCGGCCCGCCAGGCCATTCTTTCGCTGTCCAAGGGCTCGACCCATATCAGAAGCCACGTTGACGTCGACAGCTACCAGGGCCTCGCCGGTGTCGAGGGGGTGATGGCGACGAAGCAGGACTACGCCGACCTGATCGACATTGAGATTGTCGCCTTCCCGCAGAGCGGCATTTTGACCTGCGCCGGCGCGGCCGAAATGATGGAGGAATCACTGAAGCTCGGTGTCGAGGTCGTGGGCGGAATCGACCCGGCCGGCCTCGACCGCGACCCCAAGGGCCATCTCGATGTCGTCTTCGGGCTGGCCGAGCGCTACGGGCGGGCGGTCGACATCCATCTGCATGAGCCTGCCGAGCTTGGCGGCTTCTCCATGGAACTGATCACCGAGCGCACCAGGGCGCTGGCCATGCAGGGCAAGGTCACCATCAGCCACGCCTTTTGTCTCGGCATGACAGACCAGGACTATGTCGCCCGCCTAGTCGAGCAGCTTGCCGAGGCGCAGATCCACATTGCGACGACCGGCCCGGCATCGCGGCCCGCCCCGGCGGTCAAGCAGCTGCGCGCGGCCGGCGTGGTGGTCTGCGCCGGCTCCGATGGCATTCGCGACACCTGGAGCCCCTACGGCAACGCCGACATGCTGGAGCGCGCCATGTTCGTGGGTCTTCGCAACAACCTCCGGCGCGACGATGAGGTCGAGATGGCGCTCGACATCTGCACTTTCGGCGGCGCCCAGGTCATGGCCCTGAAAGACTACGGCCTCGATGTGGGCTGCCATGCCGATCTTGTCCTGGTGCCGGGCGAGAGTGTCGCCGACACAGTGGTCAGCCGCCCGCCGCGCCGGTTGGTGATCAAGCGCGGCCGTGTCGTCGCGCGCGACGGGGCGGCGCTGGTGGCGGCCCCATGAGCTTGCTGCCCGGCAAAACCCTGGCCGGTCCCAGTCTCCTGACGGCCCGCTGGGTCGTTGGCCACGAGGACGGCGCGCACTGCCTCTACGAAGGCGGCGAGGTCGTGATCGAGAACGACCGCGTGACCTTCGTCGGCTTCGACTATCCGGGCGAAGTGGCCCGCCGCATCGATTTCGGCACGGCGCTGATCGGGCCAGGATTTATCGACCTGGATGCCCTGGCCGACCTGGACACGACAATCCTCGGCCTCGACAACCAGCCGGCCTGGCGCAAGGGCCGTGTCTGGCCGCGCAGCTATGTCGAACGCGGCCCCCGCGAAATGTACAGCGTTGAGGAACTGGCGTTCCAGAAACGCTTTGCCTTTGAACAGTTGGTCCGCAATGGGATTACCACGGCCCTTCCCATCGCCTCCCTGTTCTATCGGGCCTGGGGCGAGACCAGGGAGGAATTCGACGACGCCGCTCAAGCCGCCGCCGACCTCGGCCTGCGGGTCTACCTTGGACCGGCCTACCGCACGGGAGGCCAGGTGGTCGAGGCCGACGGTCGGATCGAGGCACTGTTCGACGAGCCGCGGGGACTGGAGGGGCTGAGTGCGGCCGTCGCCTTTTGCGAGCGTCATGAGGGCAGTCACGGCGGACTGGTCCGTACCCTGTTGGCGCCCGACCGCATCGAGACCTGCACCCCCGCCCTGCTGCAGCGCTCGGCCGCGGCGGCGGACGAACTCGGCGTGCCGATCCGGCTGCACTGCTGCCAGTCGGCGACAGAGATCGAGCTCGTGCGACGCCTGCATGAAACGACACCGCCGAGGTGGCTCGAATCCTTGGGCTTTTTCACGGGACGGAGGCTGTTGCCGCACGGTCTCCACGCCGACGAGGGCGACCTCGAGACCCTGCGCGACGGCGGCGCCACGGTCGTTCACTGTCCCCTGGTCATGGCGCGACACGGTCAGGCCCTGCACTCCTTCGAGCGCTATCGCCGAATGGGGCTGAACCTCGGCCTCGGGACCGACACCTGGCCACCGGATATGATCCTCAATATGCAGCTCGGCCAGATGCTCTGCCGGGTCGTCGAGCAGTCTGACGAAACCTGCCGGGCCGAGGCGCTCTATGACGCAGCAACGCTTGGCGGGGCCGATGCCCTCGGCCGGCCCGACCTCGGTCGCCTCGCGCCCGGTGCCAAGGCCGACCTCGTGGTGATCGATCTCGGCCACACCCTCCAGGGGCCGGATCCGATCCAGAGCCTGATGACCGGCGCCTCCGGTCGCGATGTGACCAGCGTCATTATCGATGGCCGCCCGGTCATGCATCGAGGCGCCATCGCCGGCGACGCGTCAAATTCCGACTGGCCACGCGCGCAAGCCCAGTTCGATGGCCTGATTTCCTGCTATCCGGAGCGCACGCACGGCCATCCGACGGTTACGGAGATATTCTCCTGCGCATACCCCAAGCGACAGCGCCGCACATGACGGAACCGGTTCTGCAGGTGCGCGATCTCAAGGTGGAGTTCCCCACCCGGCGTGGATCGTTGATCGCGGTCGACGGCATCTCGCTGGAGATCCAAGCCGGCGAGATTCTCGGCCTGGTCGGCGAGTCCGGTGCCGGCAAGTCGATGACCGGCATGGCCGTGCTCGGCCTGCTCGAACCGCCCGGCCAGATCACCCAAGGCCGCATCACGCTTGCCGGAACGCGTATTGACGATCTTTCGGAGAGCCAGCTTGAACAGATTCGAGGCCGGGAGATCGGCGCCATTTTCCAGGACCCGCTGACCAGTCTCAACCCCCTCTTTTCCATCGGCGACCAGTTAGTCGAGACCATCCGTCTGCACCTGCGCCTCGACCGCCAGGCCGCGCGCGCCAGGGCCGTAGAATTACTGCGCGAGGTCGGCATCCCGGCGGCCGAAGAGCGTCTCGGGCACTATCCTCACCAGTTTTCCGGCGGCATGCGCCAGCGCGTGGTGATCGCCCTTGCGCTCTGCGCGGAACCGAAACTCATCATCGCCGATGAACCGACGACGGCGCTGGACGTCTCGATCCAAGCGCAGATAACCGCCCTCCTCAAGAACCTCTGCCGCAAGCACGGCACGGCAGTGATGCTGGTCACCCATGACATGGGCGTGATCGCCGAAACCGCGGACCGGGTCGCGGTGATGTACGCCGGTCGCATCGTCGAGCTCGGTCCGGTGATGACGCTGATCAGGGCGCCGCAGCACCCCTACACGGCCGGTCTCATGGGCTCGATCCCAAGTCTGCACCATGCTCGCGACAAATTGATCCAGATCGACGGTTCCATGCCGCGGCTTGATGCCATGCCGGTGGGCTGTGCCTTTCATCCGCGCTGTCCTCATGCCGGATCGCGCTGCCGACGAGATCGCCCGACCCTGCTCGACGACAAGGTCGCTTGCTGGCAGCACCAGGGAGGCGTCGATGGGCACTGAAGACCTGTTGTCCGTCGAGGGCCTCACCAAAGTGTTCGATGTCTCGGCACCCTGGCTGAACAGACTTCTCGAGCGGCGCCCGAAGCAGAGTCTGCGCGCGGTCGACAATGTCAGTTTCAAGGTGCCTCGCGGCACGACCCTGAGCCTGGTCGGAGAGTCGGGCTGCGGCAAATCAACGGTTGCCCGCCTTGTCGTGGGCCTCTACGCCCCAACCAGTGGGACTCTCCGTTTTGCGCCGTCGCGACACGGCGTTGAACTGCGTCACCAGATGATCTTTCAAGACCCCTATGCCAGCCTCAATCCTCGCTGGCGGGTCGGCAGCATCATCGCGGAGCCGATCCGGACTCTTGGTTTGCGTGACAGCGAAGCGGCGACCCGCGAACGGGTCGAGGCATTGCTCGACCTGGTTGGCCTGGCGACTTCGGACGCACGCAAGTTTCCCCACGAGTTCTCGGGCGGACAGCGCCAACGCATATCGATCGCTCGGGCTCTGGCGAGCGAGCCGGAGTTTCTGGTTTGCGACGAGCCGACCTCGGCACTCGATGTGTCAGTGCAGGCTCAGATTCTGAATCTCATGAAAAAGCTGCAGCGCGAACTCGATCTCACCTATCTCTTTATCTCACACGACCTCTCGGTGGTCCGTCACATGTCCGATGTCATCGCGGTCATGTACCTTGGGCGCATCGTCGAGGAAGCGCCGACCGACGAACTTTTCGCCCGACCCCGGCATCCCTATACGCAGCTCTTGTTGGAGACCATCCCGGATCTGGAAGCCCCCAAGCGCGACCGCCAGCCTGTCGTCGCCGAAGTGCCAAGTCCTCTGGACCCGCCCAGTGGCTGCGCCTTTCATCCCCGCTGCCCGCTGGCCAGCGCGCCTTGCCGGACCGAACGTCCGCAGGTGCGCCGGCGATTGGAGGGCGTCCGCACCGCCTGCCATGCCAACGACTGACCGTGGCTGCTCAGGCTCCAGCCGGCCGCAGGATCAGGTCAGGTACTTTTTCGGCACCGCGGCGCCGACCGTGTACTTGGGATCGACGAAGTTGCCGAGCCGGACCTTGCCGCACTGGCTCAGCATCATGTAGGCGTCCCAGCGGTCGTAGCCGAACTCCGCTTCCATCCAGTAGATCAGTTCGCGGTAGGCGATCCTGGTTGCATCCTCCAGCGGCCGCGAGGAGCCGATCGCCATGATGAAGTCGTCCGCCTCGAGCCGCGGCCACTCGATCGGCCAGCCCTTGATCAGGTCGACGGTGATGGTCGTGGTGGTGGGGTACTCCACGGCAACGCCGCAGACCTCGCCGTCGCCCTGACAGGCGTGGGCATCGCCGATAAAGACCCGTGCGCCGGGCGAGCGTACCGGCAGGTAGGTCACGGTGCCGGGGCCCATGTCCGGCAGATCCATGTTGCCGCCATGGTTGTCCGGCGTCAGGGAGTTGATCGAATCGATTTCCGGCGAACAGCTCAAGGTCCCGATGTGCGGCCGATAGGGCAGCGTCACCCGGTCGCTCCAGTAAACGCTCTCCTCGTCGACGTGCACCTTGCGCACCTTCTCCGGCAGGGGGTCGTTCAGGGTCGCCGTGTAGTAGGTCCCGGTGAGGGCGCCGAACTCCGTGATCATGCAGCAGGTGCCACGCGGCTGCGGCCCGCGCGGCGCCATCTTTTCGATATGAACCGCGATGGTATCGCCCAGCACCGCGCCCTCGACCATGATCGGCCCGCACTGGGGATTGAGAAACGGCATCTTCAGCAGTTCGGAGGGCTTGTCGTCCTCGGACTTGATCGCGCCCTCGAAGGCGTCCTGCGTTTCGACCACGACCCGGTCGCCTGGCTTGATGTGCAGCACAGGGTCGGAATAGGGACCGATCGTGTATTGATAGGTGCCCTGGTCTTCGACCGTCAGATGATGGGTGGCGCCGCCCCCACCGCCACCGACACCGCGCTTGCACATGATCGACTCAGAGATCCACTCGTTCGGGTACTGCCGCGTGATTATTTCCATGATGGCCTCCTGTTCTGCTCGTTCATCTTTCTGGCGGCCCACCCGCCGCGCCGGTTCTAGACAACGACATGCGTCGCCAGAATCATTTCGTCCTTCAGGTCTTCGCCGCTCAACTCGCTGGTCACCTGTCCCTTGTCCATGGCATAGGCGCGGTGCGCGACCGCCTGCATGAGCCCGATGTTCTGCTCGACCAGGAGCACCGAGATCTTCAGGGTCTTGCTGAGATCGACGAGAAAGGCGCCGATCTCCTCCACGATACTGGGCTGTACGCCGTCGCTGGGCTCATCGAGCAGCAGCAGCTCCGGTTCGCAGATCAGCGCCCGGGCGATCGCCAGCATGGCCTGCTGCCCGCCACTGAGCGTGCCGCCGCGTTGGCGAAAGCGATCCTTCAGGAAGGGGAAGTAGGTCAGCACCAGATCGAAATTGAGCTCGGGCTTCGCATCGTTGATGAAGCCTCCCATGCGCAGGTTCTCCAGCACGGTGAGCTGCGGGAAAATGCCCCGGCCCTGGGGGGCGTAGGCCATTCCCCGGCGCGCGCGCCGATCCGCGCTCTCGGCCGAGATGTCGGTACCCTTGAAGGCAATCTGTCCGCTCCGCAGGGGCAGGAGTCCGATCAGGGTCCGCATGAGGGTGGTCTTGCCGACGCCGTTGCGCCCGACGACCGCGACAATTTCGCCGGGTTCGACGGCGATGCTGACGCCGCGCAGGACACTGGCGGTTTTGTAGCCCGCGACGATATCTGAGGTGCTCAGTATGGCCATGGGTCGTTCAGCTCTTTCCCAGGTAGATGCTTTTGACCTGCTCGCTGGCGGTGATCTCGGCGACGCTCCCCTCGGCGAAGATCTGGCCCTGGTGCAGCACGGTGACAGTCTCGGCGACCTCCTTGACGAAGGCCATGTCGTGCTCGACGACGACGATGGTCAGGCCGGTCGCATTCAGGTGCTTGAGAACCGCCGCCGTTTGCGAGGTCTCGTCGGATGCCAGTCCGGCGGTCGGCTCGTCCAACAGGATCAGACTGGGGTGGGCCGCCATGACCATCGCGATTTCCAGCCACTGTAGCTGGTTGTGCGAGAGCTCGGCCGCCCGGGTCTGGTCGTTCGGGTCGAGGCCGAAGGCCTCCAGCAGGTATTCGAAGCGCGCCGCGCCGGCCTCGTCGCCGGCGGCCTTCGACGGCGCGCGCGGGATCGCCAGGTTGTCGTGCACGCTGAGCTCGTGGAAGGCGCGATTGTTCTGGAACGTGAGGCCGACCCCCAGCTTGACCCGTTGGAAGGCCTCCATCCGGGTCACGTCGCGGCCGGCGATGAAAATCTGGCCGCTATCGGCGCTCTGGATGCCGCAGAGCATCGAAAAGAGCGTCGATTTGCCGGCCCCGTTCGGGCCGATCACACAGCGCAGCTCACCGCTCCGGACCTTGAAGTTGACATCCTCGGCCGCGGTCACGCCGCCGAAACGCTTGTTCAGGGAGCGGGTCTCCAGGAGAACCGGACTATCCATGACGGGGCTGTCCATGACGGGACTGTCCATGACCGGCCGCCCCTCAGCCTGTCGTCCGGGTGCGCCGCGACGTCCATCGGCCGATCGTCTCGGCCAGCATCACGACGATACCGCGCGGGAAGAACATCATGGTCGCCACCAGCAGGCCGCCGATGATGACCATGGCGTACTGGTTGCCTTGGGACGACAGGGTGTAGGTCAGCCAGTTGAGACAGAGCGTCGATATCACCACGGCGAGCAGACTGGTGCGGCCGCCCACCGCCGTCCAGACCACCGGCAGCGCCGCCTGCAGCAGGCCGACCTGGCTGGGCGTGATGTAGTTGCCCCACTGGACATAGAGCAGCCCGCTGAGCCCGGCCAGCATCGCCGAGAGGACGAAGATCGCGGCCTGGCGGAAACGGATATCGTAGCCGAGCAACTCGGTGCGCAGCTCGTCCTCGCGAATGGCAACGGTCACCTGGCCGAACCGGGAGTTGACCAGCATGCGAAGTCCGAAATAGCAGAGGATCACCACCACGAGGCAGAGGTAGTAGAAGGAATAGCCCTCGAAGACGAAGCCGAAGAGCTGAAACCAGGGGATCCCGGTCATGCCGTTGTAGCCGCCAAGGAGAACCGTGCCGACGCGCCATTGATAGCCCGCGGTCTGACCGAGGAAGGTCTCGAGCAGCAGGGTCAGCACCAGGGTCAGAATGGGAATGATCCATTTTTGGACCCGGGCATAGAACACGAAGTAGCCGAAGACCGCCGCGATCAGGGCACAGCCGGCCAGACCGCCGATCACTCCCGCGAGGGGGCCCAGGGAACTGTCCGACAGGTTCCCGGCGATGATACCGTAGAGATAGCCGGCAATCCCGAAGTAGGCGACGTGACCGAAACTGAGAACCCCGCAGTAGCCCCAGAGAAGCGCCATGCCCAGGCCGAGGGGGATATTCAGCAGATAGAAGGCCACGTTCGACGCGCGGAAGGCGGAGACCTGCGTCGGGTAAAGCAGGAACATCACGATGGCGATGGACAGGCCGATCCAGAACCACCGGGATTTGCCGATGTCGGCCTCGCCGCCGAGCAGTTGCAGGACGGATTTCATCGCTGTTTACCCTGGGACCTGCGGTCCAGATACTTCTGGAGTTGGGCGGAAATCCCGTTCGGCATGATGCGGATGATGAAGAGGGCCGCCACCAGCAATGCGACGGATCCGGAAAAGGCACCCAGGGCCATGCCGATGGGGGTCTTCACGGCGGCCAGGAGGAAACTGCTGCCGACCGCCCCGCCGATCACGCTGGTGGCACCGCCGACCACCACGGTGATGAAGGCCGGGGCCACGAACTGCTGGCCCATGAAGGGGGCGATCGTGGCGGTCGGCGCGAGCAGGGCCCCGCTCAGACCGGCAAGCCCCGCCCCAAGGCTGAAGGTCAGGGTGTAGACCCGGCCGGTCGGCACGCCGAGGCTCTTGGCCATTTCGGCGTTCTGCATCGTCGCCTTGGCCTGCAGCCCATAGGTCGTTCGGCTGTAGATGAGCCAGAGCGCCAGAATCAACAGGACACAGGCCAGCATCAGGATGAACCAGTAAACGGAAAAGGAAAAATCGCCGTAGGAGAAGGACCCGCCGGGGATCTTGATCGAGGGCATGAAGGGGCCGAAGAAAAGCAAGGTTCCCTGGCCCATGACCAGGCTGATGCCCCAGGTCACGACCAGCGCGCCCAGCTCGCGGCCATAGAACCTTCGAACGATCAGCAACTCCAGCACGGCCCCGAAGGCGGCCACGAAGAAGAAACTCAAAATCACCGAGATCGGAAAGGGCACTCCGGCATGGTGGGTGATGGTGGCCACATAGGCGCCCATCATCATCAACTCGCCATGGGCCAGGTTGATGATGTTCATCATGCCCAGAATGATGATGAGGCCGACCGCCGCCAGGAACAGGAACGAGGCCGTCGCTCCCAGCTGGTAAAGCAGGCTGAGCGCCAGCGGCAGGGTATCGGTCACGCTCCCCTCCACCGCTTAGATCCGGGACCCAGGCTGCTCCGGCCGGACAGCAGGTCCGACCGGAACGACGGCTGAGCCATTTCTATTTGGCGAACATCGTGAAGAAGGGATCCTCATCGGGGATGTACTGCTTGTATTCCTTGTGCTTCACCAGATTAACCCCGACACGCTGGAGCCACCAAGGCTGAATGCTCGGCCACTCGCGCACGAAGCTGACGTTGTGGTTCTCGTCCGCCGTCGCCAGGCGGATATAGTGCGAACAGTGGTGTGTCGAGGGCTCGAGGAACACGGCCCCTTCCGGCGCCTCGATACTGAGCCCGGACTCCAGGGCCTTCTTTACCACCTCCTGATCCGTGGTGCCGGCGAGCCGGGCCGCGAGGGCGTAGAGGTGGATCGAGAAGTAGGTGTTCTGCGCCATCTGGCCGATGTAGGGATCGTCCGGGAACATCTCGTACCAGCGCTTGACGAAGGCCCGGTTCCGCGCCGTGGGGATTTCCTCGATGTAGTTGACGCAGTTGTACATGCGGTTCAGCGACGGCGGCGTGAAGCGGCGATGCTCGTAGCCCTGGGCCATGTTGACCGTCGAGGCCATGGGATACTCCAAGCCGGCGGCGGCGGCCTGGGGATAGTAGTTCGACTGGTTCGAGCCGACCAGAAGCGTGAAGACCCAATCGGGCTTGGCCGCCTGAATTCGCGCGATGGAGGTGGTGAAGTCCGACACGCTGAGCGGCACGAACTCCTCTTCGATGATCTCGCCGCCGACGAGAGGCGCGAAGGCTTTGGTCCAGGCCGCGGTCAACTGGCCGAAGTTGTAGTCGGCCGCGATGGTGTAGACCCGCGGTCCGAACTTCTGAATCATGTAGTCGACCACCGGAATGACCTGCTGCTCGACAATGGCGCCGGTGCAGAAGGTGTTGGAATCGGCAACCCCGCCCTCGTACTGATTTGTGTAGATGTAGAGCTGCTTGTGCTGATCGACGATCGGGCGGATCGCCTCTCGCTCCGCGCTGGTGAAGCCGGCCACCAGGCAGTCGACCTTGTCTTCCTGAATGAGACGCCGGGTGAGCTGTTGCCAGATATTGTTGTTGGACTGTCCATCGGGCGCGATGAGTTCGACTTCGCGGCCGAGCAGACCGGATTCACCGGACTCCACCAGAATGTCGTCGTCTTCGACGAAGGCCGTGCCGGCGCCGGTCATCTCGCCGCCGTCGTCGACCGTTTTCAGGTCCTTGTCGCCGTGACCCATCACCGGTGCCGCGGCGGCGTAGTTGGCCATCACGCCCATCCCGCCGGAGCCGACAGGCCCGCCCTTGAGGGTCTTGCCCTCGTTGATTTCCTTCACCGCGAGCAGGGCGGCATGGTATTTCTGCACCCCGTAGACCGCGAGGTTGCCGGAGAGATCCTCGATGTGCCCGATCTTGATCGGATCGCCGGCGGCGCGCGCCGTTTGCAGCCCGGATACCACCGCGGGCGCCGCGAGCGCGACGGCCGCGACGCCGGTGCCCTGGACGAAGGACCGGCGCTCTATCATCGGGCCGAGGTTTGAAGACTGGTCTGCTGCCTCAGTGCTATCCGCACTCTTGACGATACCCTTTTTCTTGTTGTCCTTGCTCTCTGACATTCGTTCCTCCCCGGTTGTGTTCAGGACCGCGCAACAAACAAAAAAGGGCCCCACGCTGATCGCGTAGAGCCCCATTGCTCGGTCGGCCGAAGGCCGCTATGTGTCTCACGTCCGCTCCACGGCGAAGAATTTCATCGGACTTCGCCGGGACCGAACGCGAAGTCATGCTCCCCGGAAGACACTTGCGAGTCAATATGGAAAACCGCGGCCGGGCGGGCGGATCTCAAACGGCGGCTTTTCGTTTCCTCGCCCGGTTCCGGGCGATCCCCTGATCCACCGCTTTCATGTGAGCTTCGGGGTCGCTCAACAGGGAAAAGGCGAAGGCCTCGATCACCAGGTTGGCCGACATGCAAGCGCTTCTGACCGCCGCATAGGCTTCGTCATCGTCGACCCTGAAACGGCGCATCACCAGGAGTATGGCTTTCGTAACCAGGGGTCGGGCTTTGACCTGCTCCTGCTGGAAGGCGACCCTCTCTTCCAACTCGCGCCGATTGCCTTGATTGTGAAAGGCGAAGACCAGCGCCTTGAAGACTGCCTCGCGCCGCAGCGGCTTGTTCAGCATCGCGCTCGGCTTCACGGCCATCATCGCCTCGAGCCGCCCCGGCGCTTCGGTTCCGGTGATCGCGATCAGGGGCCTGGATTCGAGAACCCAGAGCTCGTCGGTCGCCGAGGCGGCCCGGCGGTCCGCATCGAAAAAGATCACGTCGGCCCCGTCGTCGGGCACGCATTCCGGCATCGGCCACAACACATCGCTCTCGATGCCCAGGCGCGCGAGCTGCGCCACCAGGATCTCCCGGTTCGCATCGGCCGGATGCAGGACAAGGGCGCGATAGCCGCGGAAATTGGGAATGCGCGGCGTGGTCATTTGACCAGTCTCAGCAGGGACTTGCGTTCCGGCTTCGCCAGCCCGGCGGGATCGGGAAAGATCCCCTCGCCTTGCTGTGCCGGGTCCAGCCACACCAGATAGGGATCGGGCTTGACCGGCTCGGGCGCCTCGGCGAAGACCTCGAACTGGCGGTCGTTCAAGGCCCGGGCCAGCCGGGGCGTCAGATAACAATGGGCATTGTCGGCATCGATGGTCACCCGCCCCTGCGGTGCAACGATGGCACTGCCCAGGGCGGCGCGGCGAATGGCGTCGATGCCCGTGGTTCCCGCCCGCTGGAGGGCATTGGCCAGCAGCAGAACGGAGATGTAGGAGGCCTCGGCGTCGGCGCAGGTGATCGTATCAGCCCCGAAACGAGCCTGGTAGCTGGCGATGAAACGGGCGTTACGCTCGGACTCGATGCTCTGAAAGTAGACGCTCGAGGCAATCAGTCCCGGACTGGCGGCCGGCCCGATGCGCAGCAGCTCCGGCTCGGAGAGACTGCAGTCGGTGATCGGCACAGAGTCGGCCCGGGACGCCGGATAGTTCCGTTCGCGGCACTGGTAGGCCTTCACGAAGGCATAGCGCGAGTCGCCGATCAGGGTGCTGAAGATGAAATCCGGGCGCTCCCGTTCGATGTCGCTGATCAGATGATCGACATCCTCCGAGCCCACCGGAATGTACTTTTCCGAGACCAGGTCGCCGCCGTTCGCGGTAAGAACCTCGCGCAGGATCCGGTTGCTTTCCCAGGCCCAGATATAGTTCGACCCCACGCAGTAGGTGCGTTTCCCATAGGCCTTCATCATATACTTCGCGAGAGGAATGATGTGCTGGTTGGGCGAGGCCCCGGTGTAGATGACATTGCTGCTGGTCTCGAATCCCTCGTAGTGGGAGGGATACCAGAGCAGCGCGTCGTACTTCTCGAAAGAGGGGATCACCTCCTTGCGGCTGCTCGAGGTATAGCATCCGATAACATGACGGATCCGGTCCTGCTTGAGCATCATCTCGCAGGCGCCGCGGTAGCCGGCCAACTCGCCTTTCGGATCGACGAGCTTCGGCTCCAGGATGAAATCGTAGGCGCTGTCGGCCTTGACCTCGTCGATGGCCAGAAGAGCACCGTTCAGCATCGCGCGGGAGACCGCGCTATAGGGCCCGGTCACCGAAAACACCAAACCCACCGGGATCATTTCCGCCATCGCCCGACCCATTGCTGAAAGCGCACCGACCAGAGGCTAACGCAGTTTGTCGGCGGGGAATACAGCTAATGGACCTGCCGCCGGCAACATCCGGCAGGCGCGGTCATTTCCGTTCGCGCGGCAGGTGCGGGTCGTCGGGCAGGGCCGCCGGCGGAATCTCTTCATGCTGCAGGTCGGCCAATCGGATCGGCCGCGCCGGGGGTCGGCCGCGCGGCCAGGTCGGGGCTGGGGTTTCCGCGCCGGTGGAGCCGGCCACCAGCGCGGCCAGCGTCGCCAGGCAGTTGCGCCCCTGGCAGCGGCCCATGCCCATGCGGGTCGCCGCCTTGAGTTGGAGCATGCTGGTCGCCCCCTCGCGCCTGCGCCCTTCGATATCCTCCAGGGTCAGGTTCTCGCAGCGACAGACCACCGTGTCCCCGGTCACCAGGTCGGCGACACCAAGCGGCGGAGCGAAGACCCGAGCCAGGCCGTCCGCGAAGGCGCCGAGATGGGCGCGCCGGCGGCGCAGGAGCCCTGTCCGTTGCGCGGCGCCATCCCCGCGGCCGAGCCGCGCCGCCGCCGCGAGGCCGGCCAGGGCGCCCTCGACCAGGGCCAGCTCGACGCCGCCGATGGCCGTCCCGTCCCCGGCGGCGAAGAGGTCGGGCCGGCTCGTCATGAGGTCGCCATCGCGCTGTACCATGGTGTCGCCGCTCCTGGGATCGAGGACCCGCCGACACCCGGCGAGGCGCGCCAGCTCGTCCGACGGCACCAGACCGAAGCCGGCGATCAGGGTATCGGCCGCGAGCCGCCTTTGGCGGCCGCGATCGATGCCGCCGCCGCGTGCCAGCGCCGCGATCTCGACCGCCTCGACCTCGTCCCCGTTCCCGTCCCCGTCCCCGGCCCTGCCCTCGGCCCGGACCACCGTCCAGCCCGCGAGATAGGGCACGCCGGCCCGGGCCAACCGGGTGCGGAGGCGCAGGCCGAGCGCGAAGAGTCCGGGCGCGCGAAGGACCCCGGGTAGGGCGCCGAGGACGCGACCGGCGACCGGCGCCGCCTCGACCACCGCCACGACCTCCGCGCCGAGCCCGACAAGACTGGCCGCGGTGACGAGCAGCAATGGCCCGTTGCCCGCGACCACGATCCGGCGGCCGGGCAGCACGCGCTGGCTCTTCATAAGGTTCTGGGCACCGCCGGCGGTGATCACCCCGGGCAGCGTCCAGCCGGGAAAGGGAGCCGGCTTGTCGCGCGCGCCGGTGGCCAGCACGATGGCCCTGGCGGCGACGCGGCCCGACCGATCCCCGGCGGCGACCGCCAGGACGCCGGGCGCCGGCAGGTCCCACACGGTGGCCCCGGGGCGGTAGTCGACCGCTGGGTGCTCGACCACGCCAAACAGACCATGGGCCCGGTGACGCTCGCGGGCGAAGACACCCCCCGGTTCCTCCTGCCAGGCGCCGGGCGGCTGGCGCAGATACTGGCCGCCGGGGCGCGGGTTGTCGTCGAGCAGGACCACCGAACAGCCCAGCGCGGCGGCCTCGCGGGCCGCCGACAGCCCCGCCGGGCCGGCGCCGACGATGGCGACATCGCAGTCGGTCACGGGATTTCCTTCCCGCCGTGGCCGGTGGTCACGCGCAGGCCGGGCCTGGCCTCGGTCATGCAGGCCCGGCTGGCTTGGCCCTCCACCGTGACCAGACACTCCCAGCACAGCCCCATACCGCAGAAGTAGCCGCGAGAACGCGCGCCACCGCTGCGCTCGCCCAGCACCCGCAGCGCGGCGGCGAAGAGCACCGCGGCCAGGCTCTCCCCGGGGTAGGCCGTCACCGCCGCGCCGTCGACCTCGATCTCGAAGGCCTCGCCGCGATCGATGCCCCGGGTGACCCGCGCGCCGGTCATGCGGCAAGCCGAGCCGGCGCAAAGGCCGTCATGGCGTCGGGTGTCTGGCCGGTGAGCAGGCAATCGGCCAGCAGCCGCGCCAATGCGGGCGCCAGGGAGTAGCCGCCGCGCGCGCCGGCGTTGACCCAGACACCCGGGCAACCGGGTAGAGGCCCGAGCAGCGGCAGGGCGTCGGGCGCCACGGCCTCATAGCCCGACCAGGACCGCACGATATGCAGGGGCTCCAGTCCCGGCGCGATGGCCATGGCGACGCGCAGATTGTGCAGCAGGTTCTCGTAGTCGAGCTCCTTGGTTCCCTGGGCGAGATCGCCACGCCCCTGCCAGCCGCCACCGACAATGCAGGTCCCGTTGGCGAACTGCTTGAGCGACAGCACGCCCCGGCTGTGGGTCACGATTCTGTCGATAAAAGCCGGCGCCGACTCGGTTATCGACAGCATGTTCACGTCGACGCGCAGCGGCAGAGCGGCCCCCAGCATTACCGCGATCCCGCTGGACCAGGGGCCCGCGGCGATCACCAGGGCCCGGCAGGTCAGGGCGCCCGACGCCGTCTTGAGCCGCCACTCCGCGCCGCGCCGCTCGATGGCCAGAACGGCGCACCCGGTCGCGACCGTGACGCCGGCCGCGCGAACCGCGCGGACCAGCCCGTGGCCGGCGGAAAGCGGCACGGTCAGGGCATCCTCGGGGCAAAGCGCCGCGGCCAGCACGGTCGGGCCGAGCCAGGGCGCCTCCTCGCGCAGCCCGGCGCCTTCCAGCAGGGTCACCGAAAGGCCCTGGCGCCGTTGCGCCTCGACCGATAGGGCGAGACGGTCGCGATCCAGGTCGGTCACCGCGACGCGCAGGCCACCGGGCTGCATGAAACCGATATCTTCGCCAATCTCGCCAGCGAGTTCGGCCCACAGGGCGATGGACCGGCGCATGAGCTGCCAGGCCCCGGGATGCTTGACCTGCAGCGACAGGGTTCCGGCATTGGCGCCCGAGGCGTCGCCCCAGGGCTCGCCGCGCTCCAGGACCGCGACATCGCGACCGCCACGCGCCAGATAGAGGGCGCTGCAGAGCCCGGCGATACCGCCACCGACGACCGCGATCTCGCAGTCTTGCGGAGGGCCGTTTCCGGCCTCTACGCGGTGGCCGGCCATCGCGGCGCCCTACTGCGCGGCGATCTGATCGAGGGCGCCGATCTCGCTCAGCATTTGGGCGAGTCGGGCCCGTCCCGCCTCGTCCATGCGCAGATGGGGGCGGCGCGGCGGGCCGACCGGCCGACCGACCAGGTTCATGGCCTCCTTGATCACCACGTAAGCGCCGTAGCCGCCGGCGTAGAAGGCCTCGAAGAGCCGGTCCATGACATCTTCGAGAACCATGGCTTCGGCCCAGCGGCCCGCCGCCGCATGCTCATAGAACTCGACGCTGCGCCGGCCCAGGATGTTCGCGCTCATCGAGACGATGCCGGCGCCGCCCCGGCCGAGGGTGGCCAGGGCATAGGGCTCGAGCCCGGAAAAGACCGCGAGCCGGTCGCCCACCACCCGGAGAACCTGGGAGATCTGATAGAGGTCCTTGCTGCTCTCCTTCAACGCCACCACGCTGTCGAAGGCGCAAAGCCGCTCGACCACCCCTGCGGTCAGGTTGACCTGGGTGCGCCCCGGGTTGTTGTAGATCATCAACGGCAGACCGACCCCGGCCAGCGCTTCGAAGTGGCCCAGCACCTCGCGCTCGTTCGGCAGGGCGTAGGGCGGCGCCAGAACCATGGCGCCGTCGCAGCCAAGCTCGGCGGCGCCGCGGGTCAGGGCCACCGCATCGTCGGTGGAGATCGCCGAGGTTCCGGCGATCAACGCCGTGCCCGCCCCAATCTCCTCGCGCGCCAGGGCAAAGAGGCGGCGCCGTTCCTCGTCGTGCAGGGTGTACCATTCGCCGGTCGAGCCGGCGACGATGATCCCCTGCACGCCGTCCTCCTGGAAGCGCCGCATCAGGGCGCGAAAAGCCCCCTCGTCGAGCGCCCCGTCCTCGGTAAAGGGCGTCGCCGAAACGACAAAGACGCCACGCCAATCGCTCTTTTGTCCAGCCATGGTCAGTCGCTCCCCTTCCGCGTTGCCTGGGCAATCCACCGCAAAACTCTCCGCCAAGGAAATTGTTTATGCAAGGCGCCCGTCTTGCGGCGACGGTCCGATCGGTGCACCGTGCCGGCCAAAGAAGTGGACCGAAGGTCCACGATTGGCAGGGGACAGGCGGCATGACTCCGGCACTGCTGATGGGTGACGAAGGCGCGGTGCGGGTTTTGACCCTCGATCGCCCGCGGCGCCTCAATGCGCTCGACGGGCCCCTGCGCGGGGCCTTGGTCGCGGCGCTGCAAGAGGCCGCGGAAGATGAGGCCGTCGGTGCCGTTTTGATTACCGGCAGCGGCGAACGGGCCTTTTGCGCCGGCCAGGATCTGAACGAGAGCAGCACGCTGGGCGGCGCCGACGAGGGCGGCTGGATCGGCTCCTGGCAGCGCATGTTCACGGCCTTCATCGGGCACCCCAAGCCCATCGTCGCGGCCCTGAACGGGATCGCCGCCGGCGGCGGCCTGGAGATCGCCATGTTCTCGGACCTGCGGGTCGGCACCCCGGCCACCCGACTGATCATGGCCGAGGTCGATATCGGCCTGCCGACCCTGATCGGCAGCTACTTTCTCCAGCTCCATCTCTTTGAATCGCGGATGCGCGAGATCGTGCTCTCCGGGCGCACCATCGAGGCCGAGGAGGCCCGCGACATCGGCCTGCTCCAGCGCGTCGTCGCACCCGAGGCTCTCCAGGCCGAGGCGCTGGCCCTCGCCGGCGATCTCGCCGCCAAGCCGCCCCGGGCCATGGCCCTGACCCTCGGTCGGTTCCGCCAGCGCCTGCTGGGCGCGATCGAGCGCGGCGGCCTCTGGGAGGCCCTCGGCCGTTACCAGGGCGAGGCCATGGCCAGCGGCGAGCCGCAAGAGGTGATGGCCGGCTTCCTTGCCGAGCGCGCCCGGCGCAAAGAAATCCGAACCCACGAGAATTGAAGGAACCAGCAATCATGGCAGACGACAACGTTTTGATCGAGGTCCGCGACGGCATCGGGACCGCCACGCTCAACAAGCCCGACCGGCTCAACGCCTGGGATACCCCGATGCGCGAACGACTGGCGGGCGTGCTGGGCGACTTCAACGACGACCCGGCGGTGCGTGCGGTGATCGTCACCGGGGCTGGCGAGCTGGCCTTCAGCGCCGGCCAGGACCTCGGCGAGACCAAGGAGTTCTCTTCGGGCGAAGAGGGCAAGGCCTGGTTCCTCACCTGGCGGACCTTCTACGACGCCTTTCGGCGGCTCGACAAACCGGTCATCGCGGCGCTCAACGGTGTCGCCGCCGGCTCGGCCTTTCAGGTCGCCATGCTGGCCGACGTGCGGGTCGGCCATCCCGGCGTGCGCATGGGCCAGCCCGAGATCAACTCGGGCATTCCCAGCGTGCTCGGGCCCTTGCTGATGAACGCGCGCATCGGCCTCTCGCGCACCATCGAGCTGACCTTGACCGGGCGCATGATGGAGGCCGAGGAGTGCCACCACATCGGCCTGATCCACTATCTGGTGCCGGAGAGCGAGGTCATGGCGAAAGCACGCGAGCTCGGCGACCTGCTGGCGGCCAAGCCGCCCATCGCCATGCGCCTCAACCGCCGGCGATTCCGCGAGATGACCCAGGCGGACTTCGACGATGCCTTCGCGGCCGGCCAGTCGATCCAGGAGGAAGCCTACGGCTCGGGCGAACCGCAGGCCGCGATGGAGGCCTTCTTCGCCGAACGCGCCGCGCGGAAATCGGGCGGCTGATAGGACCTCGCGGTAACTTGGTTTTCCGAACCTGGCCTAACAATTGTTTACTATCAATAGACTGAAGAGAGTTCATCCACCTCGTTGTCATTGCCGGACTTGATCCACTGCTGTCCGGTTTAAAATTGTGGACGTTGTGCATGGCATTGATTCTACTCATCTCCAAGCGTTTAGCGACGTTTTGGACATGAGAAAGGACCAACGCCATGCCCCATCACAATAGCGTTTTCCATGATCTTTTGAAGCGTGTTCCCTGGGATGCTTTCGAGGCATTGGTCACTGAGCACGAGGCAGACAAGCATGTCCGCCGCCTCGCAACAAAAAGCCAGCTGGTGGCACTGCTGTACGGCCAACTGTCGGGTGCTTCGAGCCTGCGCGAGATTGTCGGCGGCCTGGAGAGCCACGCCAATCGCCTCTATCACTTGGGTGCCCGGCCTGTGATGCGCTCCAGCCTTGCCGACGCCAACGCCAAGCGGCCTCATGACGTGTTTGCGGGGCTGTTCGCCGAGATGGTGAAGCAGGCCCACCGTGGACTGCGTCGCAAGATTGGCGAGAGCCTCTACCTGATCGATTCGACCGGCATCCGCCTGAGCGGATTAAGCGCCGATTGGGCCCGCTTCTCGGCCAAGGCCTGCGGCGCCAAGGCTCATGTCATCTACGACGCCAAGGCCGAGCGGCCGGTCTACGCCGCGGTCACCGCGTCGCGGGTCAACGACATTACCGCCGCCCAGGTCATGCCGATCGAGGCCGGAGCCACCTATGTCTTTGACCTGGGATACTACGATTACGCCTGGTGGGCCAAACTGGACGCCGCCGGATGCCACATCGTCACACGCTTCAAGTCCAACACCCCTTTGACCGTCACAGCGCAGCTCGATCTGCCCGCTGGCTTGCCAAAAGATAGCAACATCCTATCCGACAGCATCGGCCTGCTGCCCCAACGCCAAGCTAGAAGCCGCAAGAACCCCTTCCAGGACCCGGTACGCGAGGTGCGCGTCATGACCGACAACGGCAAGGTGCTGCGCATTCTCTCCAACGATCTCGACGCCCCCGCCCAGGACATCGCCGCGCTCTACAAGCGCCGCTGGGCCATCGAGCTGTTCTTCCGGTGGGTCAAGCAGACCCTCAAGATCAAACACTTCCTCGGAACCAGCGAAAACGCCGTGCGCATCCAGATCGCCGTGGCCCTGATCGCCTACCTCCTGCTCCAGCTCGCTAAGGCCGCTCAAAACAACGTCAAAAGTCCGATCGCTTTCGCACGCCTCGTGCGCGCAAATCTCATGCACCGAAAACGTCTCGACCGCCTCCTCAAACCCGAAACAAGACCACCCCAAAACCAAAACCAGTTGAACCTACAATGGAACTGAGATTTAAACCGGACAGCAGTGGACTTGATCCGGCAATCCAGGAACTGCTCGCAATGCGCAATTCCTGGGCTCTCGGGTCAAGCCCGAGAGCGACACTTTAGGATGCAAGAATGCCTGTATCCTCTTGATATAAAGACATTTCCCTCTGCATCGTGTCCTGAGCTCAGTTACGCCTCACCACTGCCGACTGCCGGTGTCCTCGATCTCCCAGACTTCCCGGCTCTGGGTTTCCCGGCTGCGGGTCACCCGCAGGTGGCTGTTGAGAATGCCCGCGCTCATGGTCTGGAAATGGAAACAGGCGGCGCGCAGGCCCTCTTCGGCCGCGTCGCCGAAGGGCCGGAAAGAGTCGAGCACGATGCGCTGGCGCTCGGGCGCAAGGTCCTCGTGGCTGAAGGTCTGGGAGCAGCAGTCGAGCAGGCCGGCGAAGAGCCTCGCGACATCGCGCGCGCCGGTTCCCTCGATGGCCATGCGCGTCGCCATCTCGTGGCTGTACTGCACGGCCAGACAGCGCATGGTCTGCTGCACGAGGTACCAGGCGGCGGTGGCGCCAAAGTGGCGCACGAGAATATCCACGGTGGTCTTGGCGTAGCGCGACGAGAAGTTACGCCGCGCCCGCACCAGGCGCGCCTGGGGCCATTCCTCGGGATCGAGTTGCGGCGCCTTGACCGGGTCGTGCGGCGGGGTCGAGGCGACGTGCTCGATGCGGTAACGCTCCTCGGGCGCGAGGTCGTGCTCGTGTTCATAAAAGTAACCCTCGTCGTAGGGGTCGCCTTCCATGATGAACTTGGTGGCGACCCAGCCCAGGCGCGGGCAGCCCATCATCTCGCCGTTGCGCGGATGCCAGGAGCCGAGGATGGTACGGCGCAGCGACGCCGGCAGGGCCAGCATGGCTACGCCATCGTAAGTCCACATCGGCGCGGTGTAGCGGATCCAGGCCTTGCGCGGCCCCTCCTCGGCGTACTCCATCGACAGGCCGCCGATCAGGTTGGTGTAGTAGTGGTACTTCGCGGCGGCAATGGCCGGCGGATCCTTGTCGATCCCCAGCTTCACCAGCCCCTCGTGATAGCGTTCGTCCTGGTGGTCGACCAGCAGGTCATGCCAGAGCCGGTGCAGGGCGGCCTCGCCCTTCTCACGAAAGGTGATCGCGGTCAGCCCCGAGAACATCCGGCCCCACAGCCGCGTGGCGGTGCCATAGCGGCGTTCGAGGGCTTCCAGTTCGGGGCCGGTTTCAGGAACACGCATGGTCGGATCTCCTCATGGTATGGGTCGCAATTGTCAGCGCCAGCGGGCCTCTGCGCCATCGTAGACGCCGGCGCGCAAATCGGCCTTGGCCGCGATCAGGTCGGACTTCTTGATCTTTTGGCTCGGCGTGCGGGGGAACTCCTCCACGAACTCGAGATAGCGCGGGACCTTGAAGGGCGCCAGGTTCGCCGCGCAATGGGCGAGGACCTGTTGCAGCAGGCACTCGTCCGCCGAGGCGCCGGGCTCGGGCTTGAGGTAGGCCTTCACCTCTTCCCCGCGCAGCTCGTCGGGCACCGGGATCACCGCGGCCTCCAGAATACCGGGCACCGCGCGGAGCACATATTCGACCTCGATGGCGGAGATGTTCTCGCCGCTGCGCCGGACCATGTCCTTGACCCGTCCCAGGTACCAGTGCCAGCCCTCCGCGTTGCGCCGGCCCAGATCGCCGGTGCGAAACCAGCCGCCGGCGTGGAAGGCAGACGCGTTGGCCTCGGGCTTTTCGAAGTAGCGCTGGAAAATGCCGGCGCCGCGCACACAGATCTCGCCGGGTTCGCCATCGGGACGCGGGTCGCCGTTCGGGTCGGCGATCATCACCTCACGAAAGGCGGTCGGCACCCCGACCGTGGCGCTGCCGGTCATCGCCGTCGCCTCCATCGGGACGTAGAGCGTGCAGCCGAGCTCGGTCATGGAGAAGCCCTGGCGCGCCAGCCCACCGTAGCGGCGCTCGTACATGGCATAGTTCTCGGGGCGATGGCTGTAGCAGGACATCGCGATCAGATGATCCATGTGATCGTCGTCGCGCGCGGGCGCCCGCGAGACCACCTCGGGAAAGTTGCAGTACTCGATACGGTGGGCGCGCATCCAGTCGAGGAAGCGGCTGGAGTGCATGCGCCGGGCGACGAAGGCGCTGCCGCCCATCCAACAGGCCAGCAGGGTCAACCACTGGGCGTCCACGTAGTAGAAGGGCTGGGCGATGAGAATCCGCCGCAGGCGGTCCTGGAACTGCGCCGCGCCGACCCGGCTGAAAGTCAGCCAGTAACGGTGGGTCTGCATCGCGCCCTTGGGCAGACCGGTGGTGCCGGAGGTGTACTGGATGTTCATCAGATCGTCCAAGGCCGGCGCGTCCGCGCGAGGGACACTTGGATCGGCGGCCTCGACCAGACTTTCCCAGTGCAGGGAATAGGCGGGATGACGGGCGCCGGCGACGATGACCTGGTCGCGCGGCACCGGCGCGCCCCGCTCGATCGCCCCGAGTGTCGGCAGCAGATCGGCGGCGATCACCAGATGCGACGCCCGCGAGTCCTCCAGCATGTAGCTGAGTTCGCGTGGCGTGTAGTTGTAGTTGATCGGCACCGTGACCGCGCCGAGGGACGCCAGGGCGAGCCAGGTAATGGGATAGTGGCGGGTCGTGTGAACCATCAGCCCCACGTGGCTGCCGGCGCCGATGCCAAGCGACGCCAGCGCGGACGCGGCACGGCGCACGAGCAGAAAGGCCTCGCCATAGGCGATGGTGTCGCCCTCGTCGAAGAAATCGAGGAAAAGCCGCTCCGGATGCGCCCGCGCGCGGGACTCGAGCAGCGCGATGACGTTGGCCGGCAAGGGCGTCGCCTCGATCTCGCGCATCAAACGTTCTGTCGGCCAGTTCGGATCGGGTCTCGCCATGCTCTAGCTTTCACGCGCGGATCGTCCGCGGCCAATCGAATTCTGGGCCTCAAGTCCCAGGTCCGGGGCTGCGACGCTGCCTCACTCCACCCCCTATTGCAATAGACGCAAGACGCAATCAGCCCTTGCCGCCCCTTCGGCAAGACCGATCGAGTTTTGCGACTCCAGGTTCAAGTCTCGCTGCTGCCAACTCGGACTAATCGTTTTATGCGGTTCATGGATCGGCCGAACCAAGTACTGCCGAGCACCGGGGAAAGGGGGGTTGACTACCACCTCCCCTTCGCTTCCGAATGTAAGGATCAAAAAAACGTAGGGAGCGAGTGATGAAAAAGTCATCGAGTAATCTCAGGACCAATAGGCTCAAGACCACGCGCCGGCAGTTGCTGAAGGGCGCCGCGGCGGCCTCGGTCGCCCTGGCCGCGCCCGCGGTCTGGTCGGCCGCCCGGGCGGATCGCAAGATTATCATGCGCGACCCCGGCGGCCCTTTTACCAAGGGTTTCGCCGAGGCCTACTACGAGCCCTTCACCAAGGAAACCGGCATCCAGGCCATTGGCGTCCAGGGCCAGCACGAGCCGACCGGGCTGATCAAGGCCATGGTCGAGACCGGCAACTTCACCTGGGACGGCGCCATTCTCAGCAAGTCGTCCCATCAGGTGCTGGTCAATATCGACTATCTCGAGCCGATTGCGCCCAAGGGCGGCCTCGGCCCGAATGTCAGCGCGATCCCCGAGAACATGCGCACCGAGTTCATATCGGGCAACGACGTCTACGCGACGGTGATGGTCCACCGCACGGATACCGTCGAAAAGCCGCCAACCAATTGGCAGGAATGGTTCGACAAGGACAACTATCCGGGCATCCGCTCCATGCACAAGCACCCCTTCGACACCATGGAGTTCGCGCTCATCGCCGACGGCGTGGCGCCGACCCCCGAGGCGCTCTATCCGATCGACTTCGACCGGGCCTTCAAGAGCCTCGACAAAATCAAGGACGAGGTCGCCGTCTGGTGGACCGGCGGTGCGCAGACCTCGCAGCTCTTGCAGGCCGGCGAGGTCGACCTGATCTACACCTGGAACGGCCGCGCCCAGGTCGCCATCGATGCCGGCGCACCTGCCGTCATCAACTGGAACCAGGCCATGTGGACCTTTGAAGGCTGGTCGATCTTGAAAGGCACGCCCAACGCCGATCTGGTGCGCGAGTTCATCGAGTTCTGCGCCCAGCCCGACCGGCAGGCGGCCTATACGCCGCACGTGGCCTATGGTCCGACCAACCCCGGGGCCTACGAGTATGTCGACCCCGAGCGCGCCAAGGTCCTGCCCACCAATCCGAAGTACATCGCCCAGATGATCGAGACCGATACGGATTACTGGGGCAAGAACAAGGATGCGGCGTCCGAGCTCTTCAACGCCTGGCTCCTGGGCTAGCCGAGATCCCGTTGCGGGGTTAAGTCAGTAAGTTCGGGGAGCGGAGGCGCGCGGCTTTGCGCCTTTGCTCCCCAACCGTCAGCGGGGGGACCATGACCGGAGCCGCCGACTTCAAGCTTCGTATCCGCGGCCTGCGCAAGACCTACGGTCGTGTCGTGGCGCTGGACAATGCCGACATCGAAATGCGCGAGGGCGAGTTCCTCACGCTGCTCGGCCCCTCGGGCTCGGGCAAGACCACGATGTTGATGGCGATTGCCGGGTTGAACGAGCCCGACGCAGGCGAGGTCTGGCTCGACGGCAAGCTGGCGACCTACCTGCCGTCCTTCAAGCGCGACATCGGCATGGTGTTCCAGAACTATGCCCTTTTTCCGCACATGACGATTTTCGAGAACATCGCCTTTCCCTTGCGCATGCGCAAACTGGCGGAAGACGAAATCCGCGCGTCCGTCGAACGCGTGCTCGATATCGTCCAGCTTCCCGATGTCGCCGAGCGCCTGCCCAAGCAATTGTCGGGCGGCCAGCAGCAGCGCATCGCCCTGGCGCGGGCCTTCGTCTACGAGCCCTCGATCATCCTGATGGACGAGCCGCTGGGCGCGCTCGACAAGAAGCTGCGCGACCAGTTGCAGCTCGAGATCAAGCACCTTCATCACCGTCTCGGCATCACCGTGCTCTACGTCACCCACGACCAGGAAGAGGCCATGGTGATGTCGGACCGAATCTGCCTGATGAACGACGCCAAGATCGAGCAGATCGGCACGCCCGACGAGCTCTATTTCAGGCCGGCAAGCCTCTTCGCCGCGGACTTTCTGGGCGAATCGAACTTTATCAAGGCGACCGTGGTCGAGGTCCGCGACAACGGCGACGTCCTGGCCGATGCCAGCGGCAACAGCCTCATCGGCATGACCAACGCCACGATTGCCAAGGGCCAGAGCGTGTCCTTGATGATGCGCCCCGAATGCCTGCGCCTCCTGGGCGAAGGCGAGACCGCCGACAACACGGCCGAGGGCCTGCTCAAGGAAATCATCATGTCGGGCCATATCACCCGCTACTTCGTCGAACTGACGGATGGCACGCCGGTTGTCTCGACACAGCTGACCCTGGGGCCCATTGCCGGTCTGAAGACCGGCGGGCCGGTCCGCATCGGCTGGCCCAAGGACCGCACCGTGGCCCTGCCCGACAGCGTGGCCCTGCCCCACAGCGCGAGCCCGGGATCATGACCGCCACGGTCGGGGATGGCGCCGCGGAAGGCGCCGCACCGGCGCGCCGGGCGCGCTGGATGCGCTACTGGCCGGTCTATCCGGCCATGCTCTTCCTCGGCTTCTTCTTCGTCTATCCGGTGGTCCAGCTTCTCGGCCTCAGCATCATCGACAACCAGGGCGCTCTGACCGCCGAGCACTACACGCGGCTCTTCGACAAGACGATCTACGGTCAGGTTCTCTGGATCACCCTGAAGGTGGCGGCCTGGACCACGCTGCTTGCAATCATCGCCGGCTATCCCGTGGCCTACCTGCTGGCCACGGTCAAAGGGTCGCTGAGGAATACCCTCCTGGTCTGGGTGCTGATGCCCTTCTGGACTTCTTTCCTGGTCCGCACCTTCGCCTGGATCGTGTTGCTGGGCCGGCGCGGCGCGATCAACGATTTCCTCACGTCCTTCGACCTGGTCGATGTGCCGCTACGCCTGATCTACAATTTTCCCGGTGTGATGATCGGCATGGTCCATGCACTGATGCCGCTCTGCGTGCTGACCATGCTGTCGGTCATGGAGAACATCGACGCGAACCTGCCCAAGGCGGCGGCAACCCTGGGCGCGCGCGGCGGCCAGTCCTTCTGGCGGATCTATTTCCCGCTCTCGCTGCCCGGGGTCGGCGCCGGCGCGCTGCTGGTCTTCATCACCGCGCTGGGGTTTTTCATCACCCCGCAACTGCTCGGCGGCGCCAGGGAGCAGATGATCGTCCAGGTCATCATCTTCCAGATCCAGGAGGTGCTGAACTGGGCCTTCGCCGGGGCCGTCTCGGTGCTCTTGCTGATTACCGTGCTGATCATCTTCTACCTCTATGACCGGCTGCTCGGGCTCTCCACCCTGGCGGGCGACACCGTGGGCAGCCAGGCGGCGACCGAGCGCAATCCCATCGGCAAGCTGGGGCGCTGGCTCGGCGGCTACTTCATCGCCTTCATGGCGGGCCTCTGCGAGAGGGTCGGACAGGTCTACGAGCTGGTCTTCCCGGCGAAAGCGGACAAGCCGCGCCCGCCCATCTCGCGCTATGTCCTCTGGTTCGGTGCCGTGCTGGTCATCATCTTTCTCGCGGTGCCCGCCTTTTTCGTCATTCCGGTCTCCTTTACCGAAGCGACCTTCCTGACCTGGCCGCCCAAGGGATTTTCGCTGCAGTGGTACGAGCTGGTCTTCGAGACCCCCGAATGGATCGCCGCCATCGGACGGTCGCTGGCCGTCGCCACCCTGGCCAGCGGTCTTGGCATGCTGCTCGGCGTGCCGGTCGCCTTCCTGCTGGCCCGGCGGCAGTTCTTCGGCAAGTCGACCCTATTCGCCTTCCTCGTCTCGCCGATCATCATCCCGCACATCATCACCGCCGTGGGCCTGTTTTATCTCTATGCCAAGATCGGGCTGGTCGGCACGACGCTGGGCCTGATCCTCGGCCACACGGTGCTCGCGGTGCCCTATGTGGTGGTCACGGTCATGGCGGTCCTGAAGAACTACGACCAGCGCCTCGACCAGGCCGCCTGGACGCTCGGCGCCAGCAAGCTCAGAACCCTGTGGCACGTGACCTTCCCGATCATCCGGGCCGGCCTGATCGCCGCCTTCATGTTCGCCTTCATCATCTCGCTCGACGAGTTGACCATCGCGCTCTTCGTCACCGGCGGCGAGGTCACCACGCTGCCCAAGAAGATGTGGGACGACGCCATCCTGCAGGTCAGCCCGAGCCTGGCCGCGGTGGCGACCTTGATGCTGATTTTCATGACCGCGATCATCCTGGTCTCGGAGTACCTGCGGCGCCGGGCGACCGGCAAGGCCGGCGGGTAAAGGGCAAGGGCGGACAGCGCCGACCAAGGGGGAGCAAATCCATGGCGAAGGCGGATGGGGCCGCACAAAAGGTCGTCGTGATCGGCGCCGGCATCGTCGGCCTGGCCTGCGCGAGCTATCTGCGCCGGGACGGTCATGCGGTCACGCTGGTCGACCGCCTGCCGCCGGGCGAGGGCTGTTCCTTCGGCAACGCCGGCGGCCTGAGTCCGGGATCGGTGGTGCCGCTGGCCCTGCCGGGGACCGCCGCGAAGGTACCGGGCTGGCTGCTCGATCCCCTGGGACCGCTGGCCCTGCGCTGGAGTTACCTGCCCCAGGCCCTGCCCTGGCTTATCCGTTTCGCCCGGGCCGGCAAGCCAGCCCAGGTGGAGGCCATCGCCGATGCCCTGCGCGCGCTGCACGGCCAAGTGTTCGAGAACTATGACCCCCTGGTCGAGGCGGCCGGCTGCCGCGACCTGATCGTGCGCAAGGGCCAGCTCTACGTCTACCAGTCCGAGGCGGCCTTTCAGGGCGATGCCGAGGGCTGGCGGCTGCGGCGCGAGCGCGGCGTGGCGGTCGAGGTCATCGCGGCCGAGGAGATTCGCCAGCTCGAGCCCAATCTGGCACCGATCTTCGCGCGCGCCGTGCTGCTGCCGGAGCACGGCCAGTGCCGCAACCCGCACCGTCTGGTCACCGCCCTGGCCGAGGCCTTCAAGCGCGATGGTGGCGAAATTCTGCGGCGCGAGGTCACGGGCTTCGAGATCGGGGCCCAAGGTCCGCGCGCCCTGCGCTCGCCGGAAGGCGACATCGAGACCGACAAGGTCGTCATCGCGGCCGGGGCCTGGTCCCACAAGCTGGCGCGCGGACTCGGCGACCGCATTCCGCTGGAGACCCAGCGCGGCTATCACGTCACCCTGGCCGACCCGGCCGCGCAGCCGGAACGCACCGTCATGTGGGCCGAGCGCAAGTTCATGACCTCGCCGATGGAGCCCGGCCTGCGGGTCGCCGGGACCGCCGAGTTCGCCGGCCTGGAGGCGGCCCCCGACTGGCGCCGCGCCGAGGTGCTGGTGGGGCAGGTCAAGCAATTGCTGCCCGGTCTGGCCGGGGGCCCCGACTTCGGCAGCGACAAGGTCTCGACCTGGATGGGCCACCGCCCCTGCCTGCCCGACACCCTGCCGGTGATCGGCCGCGCCACGCAGGCCGCCAACACCGTCTTTGCCTTCGGCCACGGCCACACCGGCCTGACCGGCGCCTCGACCACCGGCCGCCTGGTCGCCGACCTGATAGCCGGGCGGACACCGCCCCTCGACCTCGCGCCCTTCCGCGCCGACCGGTTCTGACGTGGCCGGGTCCAGCCCGGTTCCCTAGGGTCTGTTGGCAAATGGCGGTCATCCCGGACGCGACTTGTCTCCAAATCTGCGATTTGGCAAGCAAAGTCAGTGAGCCGGGATCTCGGCGACGTGAGGATCAGGCGTCGGCCCGAGATTCCGGATACCTCGGTTCGGCCGCCAAATCGAAGATTTGGGCCGATCCGGGTTCCGGAATGACGTCCCCTGGGCAACAATTGTCAACAGACCCTAGTCTGAATGCGGGCGTTGCCCTGCGGCGCGAACATTATCTTTCTCTTTTTTTGGGGTCCGATAGCTGCACCCGCGCGGCAAATTCGGGACAGAGGGGAGTACAACCGCCATGGACTCGCAAACCTATATCAATGCGCTCGCCTCTGAGATGGGCGGCATTGAGATCGCCTTTCCCCTTGCGGAGTACCGCGCGCGAATGGCCGCCGTTCGGGAGGCCATGGCGGATGCGGAACTCGACACGCTGCTGGTCACCCATCCTTGCGACCTCAATTACCTGACGGGCTACGACACCTTCGGCGTCGCCAATCACGCCTGCCTGATCCTGCCGTGCGAGGGCGAGCCGACCCTGCATGCGATGACGGTCGAGATTCCGGCGGCGGTCGTGACCACCTGGATCGACGATATCGTCTGCAACGACTGGCACCGCACCGACGGGATCGGGGCGCAGCTTTCCGAACTCGTCGCCGCGCGCGGACTCGCCCGCGGGCGCATCGGCATTCAGCCCGCCCGCCATGGCCTGCGCGCCGACATCCATGGGGGTCTCCTGGCCAATCTCTCCAGCGCGACCCTGATCGACGCGTCTCATCTCGTGGCGCGAATCCGTTTGATCAAATCGGGCGCGGAGATCGACTGTCTGCGCAAGGCGGCGGCGATGACGGTCGCCGGGATCGAGGCCTCGCTCGGCGCGATCCGGCCGGGCGCGACCGACAACGACGTCGCGCGTGCCGGATTCGACGCCATGCTGGCCGCCGGCAGCGACTTCCTGGCGATCCAACCGATCGTTACCAGCGGGCGGCGCACCGGCGGCGGACACCAAACCCACCGCCGCAATCGGATCGAGACCGGCGATGCCGTCTTCATGGAATATGGCGGCTGCTACAAGCGCTACACCGCGCCGCTCATGCGCAGCGCGCTCCTGGGTGCGCCCGACGCCGAGACGAAGCGCGTCGAAGATACGGTCCTGGCCACCGTCCAGGCCTTGCTCGACGCCATAGGGCCGGGCCGCAGTTGCCATGATGTCGCCCTGGCGGCCAAGCGGGCGCACGCCGGCCTCGACGACTTCGTCTACTTCTCGGGCGCCTACGGGTACCACGTCGGCGCGGCTTTTCCACCGACCTGGGCCGACAGCATTGCCTACATCGCCGAGGGGGTCGAGGAGGAGCTGCGTCCCGGCATGACCTTTCACCTGCCGATCGCGATGCGCCTGCCCGGCCGCTTCGGCGTGAGCCTCAGCGAATCTGTGCTGGTCACGGAGACGGGCTGCGAGCTCTTGACGGCTCACCCGCGGCGCCTGCACATCATCGACACCTGATGCCGCGCCTTCGGCGGCATCCGCCCTGACCGCAAGCACTTCATGAAGCTGCGGAGGACAGTCCTGGCCGTATGAAATCGATGTGACGCCTTGATGTTGCGCCCCGGGCGGGCGGCGCGAATGGCCGCTTTGCCCCCAACTGCGGTCGGCACCGGGGACCCGATTTCAAGGGAAGTTGTGACCCTAATCAGACATTTGCAAGATCGCCGATAAGTCACCGCTGACGCATACCGGAGAGGGCCAGTTTGCCCAGCATACGGCCTTTCTCGATATGAGCGTGCGCCTTGGCCAAAGAGTCTACAGTCATCGGACCAAAGTTTTCAGTCATGACATGGCGAACGGATCCATCAGATACCATTGCCGAGAGCTTGGAGAGCAGTTCCCCTTGCAAGGGCATTTTGTCAGTGTCGAAGAGCGACCGCGTAAACATCAGCTCGTAGTTGATCCGTACACTTTTTGCCATGTAGAGGTCCAAATCCAGTTTTGCTTTGGTGCTGGCCACCAGACAAATCGCCCCCTCGGGAGAAACCATCTCGCTCATCATCTTCCAATAGGGAAGATTGTTGCTGCAGTTGAGAATGTAGGGGACCGTTTCATAGCCGATGGCTTTCAGTTGTTCTTGAAGATCGCCTGAGTGATCAATCACATGATGGGCGCCTAATGCGGTACACCATTCTTGAGATTCCGGACGAGAGGCCGTCGCAATAACCCTGCAGCTTGAAAACTGCCGCGCAAACTGAATGGCCATAGAGCCCAGCCCGCCGGCGGCACCGATAATCAGCAGTGCTGGTTGATCGTCCTTGTCGTTGGGAATCTCTAGGCGATCAAACAGCGACTCCCAGGCAACCAAGGTGGTCAAAGGTAAGGTCGCCGCTTCTTCATTGGAAAGCCCGGCGGGTTTGTGTCCGACGATCCGCTCATCAAGCAGTTGATACTCCGCATAACAGCCCTGGCGCGAAATATCGCCCGCCGATATCACCATATCCCCTGCCTTAAAGCCCTGGACGTCGCTGCCAACCGAAATCACTTCTCCGCAGGAGTCCCATCCCAGAATGCGAGGCACGTCCAGGCGGTCCTCGATATCTTGCCGTTCTTTCGAGTCTACCGGGTTGATCGAAATCGCATCAATTCGAACTAGAATGTCGCGACCGGTCGGGACCGGGGTGTCCAGTTCGACTTCGACGAAGCAACTAGGATCACTGGCAGGGAGGGCTTCATACACCGCGATAGCTTTCATCGGACTTACCCCTTGGATGTCACTGCGATCATAGTCAGTTGGCATATGGTGATTTCCAAACCCTCGAATTGGCAAGTCATTACATTCAAGCTGGTGCAAGGGCGGCTTATGGCTAAAAGCTGAGATGCGTGGCGGGGAAATTTTCTGTCCGCACGATCCCCAACAACTGACTTGGGCCTTTTTCAAACCGACGGCGGAGAGCCAAGCAAAGGGTCGTGACCGCTTCTGCGGTGCCAATTCCTAAATGCGGGTCCTCAAGGCAAGGCGCCCGCACCCTCAAGACGCGTAATCGGGCTCGTCGCGGTCGAGGATCTGGCGCAGGGCGGCGAAATGGAGGGCGGCGCCCTCGGCGCGCTGGGCGATCTGGGAGGCGCCGAGTTCGGCCATGGCCTCGGGAATGAGCAGCGTCTCGCCGCCGCACTGCGCCGCCATGAGCTGCATCTGGCAGGCCCGCTCCAGGTAGTACATGTCGTCGTAGGCCTCGGCGACGGTGGCGCCGACGACGATGACGCCGTGGTTGCCGAGGAAGAGGATCGGCTTGTCGCCCATCGCCTCGGCCATGCGCTGGCCCTCGGCGGGATCGACCGCGAAGCCGCCGAACTCCTGGTCGTAGGCACAGCGGCCATGAAAGCGCAGGGCGTTCTGGTGCACCGGCTCGAGCCGCGCGTCCTTGATGCAGGCCAGGGTCGTGGCCCAGGGCATATGGGTGTGCAGCACCACTTGGGCCGCCGGGTGATGGATATGAATCTGGGTGTGGATGCAGGCGCCGCTGCGGATCGGCTTGCCGTTGCCTTCCAGCGTGTTGCCCTCGGCATCGATGGCGATGATGTCGCTGGCCCGGATCAGCGACCAGTGCGCGCCGCGCGGGTTCATCAGGTAGCGCCCCGCTTCGCCGGGCACCATGGCGCTCATGTGATTGCAGGTGCCTTCGTGCATGCCCTCGCGGGCCGCCATGCGAAAGGCCGCCGCCAGGTCGGCGCGCAGCTCGGCGAGGTCGCGCCGGTTGTCGGCTGGCGAAGGGAGGCGCGAGGGAGCGAGGTTCGACATGGCGGATCGGGTCCTTGGCTGTGACGCCGAGGTGTCGGCGCCGGGCCTCACGTTAGTCCGCCCGTCAAATCCCGGTCAACCGCAAGTCCCTTGCGGGCATCCCCGCTTCATGCGTGAATTTCAGCGGGTCCGGATTGATCGGACCGACAATCGGTGGCGCAAAAGGGGGAGACCGCGATGCTTGAGAGAACCCACGCCTGGCCCGAGGGGCATTGGGACTGGTTGATCCACCTGTCGCACAAGCACGGGCTGCGGTGCGGACGGATGATCTTCGTCGGCGGCCAGGTCGACAAGGACCCCCAGGGCAAGATGCTCAATGCCTACGATTTCGCCACCCAGACCCGGGTCGTCATCGACCATATCGCGCGGGTGCTGGAGGAGTTCGACGCCGGCCTGGGCGACGTGGTCAGTCTCGTCGCCTTCTACGTCAACGACGGGTCGGTCGACGAGGCCGACTTCCTGCGCGCTATCGGCGCGCGCTTCGACGATGCCCGCGGCCCGGCCATTACCCTCGTGCCCCTGCCCTGGCTGGCCTACCCCGGCATGATGGTCGAGATCGAGGCCATCGCCATGCTGGGCGAGGCGGGAGCGCAGCTTTCCGGCCTGTCCGCGGTCCGGGCGGGCTCGGGTCTGGAAGCGCCGGGTCTGTCGTCGGTGCGGTGGGTGGACGAGATGATTTTCGTCGGCGCCCAATCGGCCCGCGGCGCGTCGCCCTCGCCATTACCGGCCGACATGGCCGGCCAGTGCGATGCGGCGATGGGTCACCTGGCAACCCTGCTCGGCGAGCTCGGCGCGGACCTCGAAGACGCGGTCAGGCTGAACCTCTACTATCTGGCGGATCGGACCGGCGACAACTGGCGCGCGGCGCTCGCGGCCTGCGGGCGCCATTTCGCCGCACCGGGCCCGGCGATCACGGCTCTGCCGCTGCCCTGGCTGCCCGACGGCGAGCTGCTTCGCATCGGGCTGACGGCCATGCGCGGCGCCGACGGCCAGCCCCTGGCGCGCCGTAATGTCTCGCCGGAAGGCCATGCCGACTGGCCGCTCGCCTTGCCTTTCAGTCAGGGGCTGCTCTGCGGCCAGATGGTCTTTGTCGGCGGCCAGGAATCGCTCGATCCGAACGGTGCCGTGATCGACCCGGGCGACATGGTCCCGCAGACCCGCCGCGCCATGGACAATCTGGCCGCCGTGTTGGCCGGCTTCGGACTTGTCCTGGACGACAGCGTGAAGATCAACGCCTTCTACAAGGGCCAGGCCGGGCCCGACAATATTGTCGAAAATCAGCGCATCCGCTCGGGCTGCTTTCGCGAACCCGGACCGGCCTCGACCGGCGTCCCGCTGCCCGGCCTGGCCGCCGAGGACAGCATGATCTCGGTCGAGGCGGTCGCCATGCTGCGTTGATGGGGCGGCAGATCGCCGATATCCATCCGGAGACAGCTCGGACAGGCGCGCGTTGGAGCCGGCCGTGGCATCTGGACAAGGGCGTCAACCGATGACGGAACGCGAGCTGTCCGTTGGCGACCTACGAGTCAGGAACCGCTGTTTTGGTCGCCTGTCGCGGTGTCGGCGTTTTCGAGAGCCTCGGACGGCTTGACCAGATCCGCTTGGTCGAGAACGTCGCCGTCGGGCGCGCGCGCGCACCTGATTTTCAGGTACTCGTCCTCGCCGATCTCGAAGGCGGTGCCGGCGAAGTAAGCCTGGGAGCGCATCGCACAGGCGATTTCGTTATTCGCCTGGGGCCCTTTCAAGACAATGCGGGCTGTCGTCGCGTCGCAGTCGCCGCGCATGACCGCGGTCGCACAAACAAGAAGAATGACGTCGAACATGGGACCTCCTCAACGAGCGTTGGAGCCACCGTACCTCGGGAACACCCAGGCCCTGTTCGCCTGTGAAGGTCATCCTTTTTGGGGACCTTCCCTGACAGGATGTTGCCTGCCGAGCCCAATTGCAACAATTGTGAAACAGTTGTGTTTAAAAATAGTTAATCTCTTTTAACCAAGTTTTTCTAAGTAAGTAAGATAGTTAAGAGGCGTGACAATTACCGCGTCCAGGCGCAAGTCCGCCAGACCCGTCGCGCCCTTGGCGCGGAGATCTTTCTGGGTCGGGCATCCAATGGGCCGATAGTCTAATGGACGAGCCTCGTGCCCCCGGGCAAGATGCGCGCCTCCTTCAACGAAACTCAAATTGCACAGCACAGGTGGGAAACATGAAAAAGTGGAACCGTCCGGTTATCGAAGAAGTCCGCGTCGGCATGGAAATCAATCTCTACGTCTGCGCCGAACTCTAAAAGCCAAGCTACTTGACCCGGGGCCGGGCGCGGCCTCGGCCGCCCCACGCGAGGCCGGCAATGGACCAGCCTGAAGCCCGAAGCGAGGCCCAGGACGGTTCCGGCTGGCAGCGCCCGCCGGTGGCGATGCTGGCCGAGCTCACCCATCGCTGTCCGCTGCAATGCCCCTACTGTTCCAACCCCACGGCCCTGTCCCGGCGCAGTGACGAGCTGGAGACCGCCGAGTGGACTGACATCTTCCGCCAGGCCGCCGAACTGGGGGTGCTGCAGGTGCATCTCTCCGGCGGCGAGCCGAGCGCGCGCAAGGACCTGCCG
>JAJFGK010000024.1 GCA_021776195.1 Kiloniellaceae bacterium
CACCGTCAACGCCAATCCCGACTACTGGGAGGACGGCAAGCCCTACCTCGACAGCATCGTATTCGGCGACATCGCCGATTCCGTGGTCGGCGTACAGCGGCTGTTGACCGGCGAGGTGGACTATGTCGGCGAGATCTCGCCGCAGGAGATCAAGCAGGTCGCCGGCAGGGAGGGGCTGAACCTCTATCCCATCACCGTGGGGCGCTGGTACTCGCTGCAATGGCACACCTACGAGCCGCCCTTCGACAACGAGAAGCTGCGGGCTGCCTTCGCCTATGCGATCGACAAGAATCTGATCAACCAGATCGTGATGGACGGCAAGGGCCAGCTGTCGAACAGCCCCACACCCGACGGGCTGTGGTGGAAGGATCCTTCGATCAAGGGTTACGACTACGACCCGGAGAAGGCCAAGGCCATGCTGGCCGAGGCGGGGTTCCCGGACGGCTTCGAATATTCGCTGTCCACCCCGCAGGTGGGCGTCTACCAGCAGATCAACCAACTGGTCCAGGAACAGCTCGCCGCGGTCGGGATCAACGTCACCCTGGATCCCGTCGCGCGCAGCGAATGGTATGACCGCGTGGTCAAGCGGGTCACCAACTTCACCCCGACCCGCTGGACCCAGCGTCCCGACCCGGACGGCCTGCTCTACATCCTGTTCCACAAGAACGGCTATGCGAACACGACCGGATACGACAATCCGCGGGTGAACGAGCTGCTGGAGAAGGCGCGCGAGACCTATGACCAGGCCAAGCGCAAGGTGTTCTACAGCGAGGTGCAGGCGATCCTGGCAAAGGAAGTCCCGATGTTGCCGCTGTTCTTCTCGGTCGAGTATGCGGCGCTGAGGGACAGTGTGCAGGGCTTCGAGTGGATCCCCGACCAGATCCCTCGCTTCCGCGACCTGTGGAAGACGGCGAACTAGCCGACAGGGTGCTGTCAGGTGGCGTTGTCGGACTAACGGGGCTCGGGCTGTCGGACCGGAAACGGTCGAGACTTTCACGCGGCGAGTTGCCGCCATTCTGCTAATGCGGCCGCGCGATTCTTCTTGAAGAGATCGCGGCCGTTGAGATGGCGGTCGTGGTTGAGGTGCCTGACAGCCTCCGCCCGATTTAGTCTGACAACGCCCGAGCTGCCGTTTTTCTGGGCTGAACAAGAAGCTCTTGTCACCTCTATCGACTAAAGCGTTGACGGCGAAAAGGCCGACGGAGACTTCCGGTACTCTCCGCGATTTCTCTCTGGTGGAGCCGTCTCTCGCCAATCGGGACTGCGCATAAAGTCCTCGGAACTGGGAGGTTTCGCCTACTGGCGGCCCGCTCGCGCAGGGAGGAAAGACCGAGTGGTGGGCCCGGCAGGATTCGAACCTGCGACAACGCCGTTATGAGCGGCGGGTTCTAACCGCTGAACTACGGGCCCGGGCGGATTGTGCCCAGCGCGCGGCGATGATCAAGGGCTTTCGCGCCGTCGAGCCGCTTTGGGGGCTTAATCGGAACGCCGGCGCGCCAGACCGACATGGGCCTGGCCATAGGTCAGGCTCGCCGTGGCCAGGTCGTAACTCATGAGATCCTCGCCCAGCACCACGGGCCCGGCGAAGTCCGCCGCCACCTCGGCCAGCAGGGCCGCGCGATCGGCCGCCGGCGGGACGAAATGGGTCAGCATCAGGGCGGCGACACCGGCCTCGGCGGCGATCTTGCCGACCTCGCTGGAAAGCGTGTGGTAGGCGGCCACGTTCTCGACCGTGGCGGCCGTGCGGACGCCCTCGACCACCGGCATGTCGCGGTGCACGAAGACCTCGTGCAACAGCAGATCGGCGTCCCTGGCGGCGGCGATCAGGGCCGGCGAGCGCCGGGTGTCGCCGGAGACCACGAGCCGCTGGCCGTCGGCCTGGAAGTGGAAGCCGTAGGCCCGCTCCACCGGCTTGTGATCGACCTCGATGGCCGCGATGCAAAGTGGCCCCGGCAGATCCAGCGGCCCGGCGCCGAACTCGGTCACCGCGACCTCCAGGGCCGCCGTGGAGGGACGCTTCTCGTGGGCGATGCGCTGCTCCAGCTCGGGCCGCCAGAGGGCCATCAGGCCCTCGACATAGGCCTGCGTGCCCCTGGGCCCGAAGACCGCCAGCGGCCGGTCGCGGCCCTGGTGCCAGGCCGAAATCACGAGCTGGAAGAGATCGACGATGTGGTCGCTGTGCAGGTGGGTCAGCAGCACCGCGTCGAGGTCGCAGCCGGGACAGCCGGCCGCCACCAGGCGCTGGGTCGCGCCCGAGCCGCAGTCGATCAGGACGGCCTGACCGCCATGGCGCACCAGTGCCGCCGGACCATGACGTTCGGTCGAGACCGCCGGGCAACCGGTGCCGAGAAGGGTCAGTTTCATGCGCCTGTTAATCGCTCTTCACCGCCAAAATCTCTTCTTTTACCATGAGGCGCACCTCGCCCCATGGCAAGGCGAGCGGCCCCTCGTCTCGGAACCCCGCAGAGGCCAAGGCTTCGCAGGAGGCCAGGTTGCGCGGATCGGGATCGGCGATCACGCGGCTTACCCGCGCGCCACGCAGAAGCGAATCGGTAAAACGCCGAATGAGCCGGGTGCCATGGCCGCGCCCCCGCATCGCTGGTTCGCCAATGAAAAAATCGATGCCCCGCGTGTCGGCCGGCTGCGGTGGCAAGGTTGCATCGGGGTCGAGGCCCGGATCGTAGCACTGAATGTAGCCGAAAGGCCGCGCCGCGAAGATCGCCAGATAGGGCGACACACCGGGCGCTGCCAGATGCAGCGAGATCTTGTGAAGCTGCTGGGGTGGATTACCCCACCAACGCCGAACAGCGGGTTGCGCCAGCCAGCACCCGACAAGCGGCAGGTCGTCCCGCTTCAGCGGCCTGAATTCGCAGGGCAAGGCTCTCTCAAGCCGATGATGAGACGCTCCTAGGAAAGGTCCTCAGGTATCCAGGAAGGACCGCAGTTTGCGCGAGCGGCTCGGGTGCTTCAGCTTTCTGAGCGCCTTGGCTTCGATCTGGCGAATGCGCTCGCGGGTGACCGAGAACTGCTGGCCGACCTCTTCCAGCGTGTGATCGGTGTTCATGCCGATGCCAAAGCGCATGCGCAGCACCCGCTCCTCGCGCGGGGTCAGGCTGGCCAGCACGCGGGTCGTGGTCTCGCGCAGGTTCAACTGGATCGCCGCGTCGAGCGGGATGATCGCGTTCTTGTCCTCGATGAAGTCGCCCAGGTGACTGTCTTCCTCGTCGCCGATCGGCGTCTCCAGGGAGATCGGCTCCTTGGCGATCTTCAGGACCTTGCGCACCTTCTCCAGCGGCATCACCAGACGCGCGGCCAGCTCTTCGGGGGTCGGCTCGCGGCCGATCTCGTGGAGCATCTGGCGCGAGGTTCGCACCAGCTTGTTGATCGTCTCGATCATATGGACCGGGATCCGGATGGTCCGCGCCTGGTCGGCGATCGAACGGGTGATGGCCTGGCGGATCCACCAGGTGGCATAGGTCGAGAACTTGTAGCCGCGGCGGTACTCGAACTTGTCGACCGCCTTCATCAGACCGATGTTGCCCTCTTGAATCAGGTCGAGGAACTGCAGGCCGCGATTGGTGTACTTCTTGGCGATCGAGATCACCAGACGCAGGTTGGCCTCGACCATTTCGGTCTTGGCCTTGCTGGCCTCGCGCTCGCCGGTCTGCACGGTCCGCACGATGCGGCGAAACTCGCTGATCGGCAGTTCGACCTCGGTGGCGATCTGCTGAATGTCCTTGCGGATCGTCTTGACCTGATCGCCGTTGCGTTCCGCGAAGGTCTTCCAGCCCTTGCCGGTCAGGCGCTTGACGCGCGAGATCCAGCGCGGGTCGAGCTCGCGGCCAAGGTAGTGATCGAGAAAATCGGGGCGCTTGATGCCGCGCTTCTCGGCCATGCGCAGCAGCTTGCCTTCCATCTGCACGAGACGGCGGTTGTAGTCGTAAAGCTGATCGACGAGCTGTTCGATGCGCGCGTTGTTGAAGCGCACCTCCTTCATCAGCTCGATCAACTCTTCGCGCAGCTTTTCGGTGCGCCTTTCGGTCTGCGGCGTGACCTTTTCGCCCTTCTGCATCGCGCCGAGACGGCGCTCCTGCACCTTGTCTAGCTTTTTCCAGGTCTTGGCGATCCGATCGAAGGTCTCGAGCACCTCGGGCAGCAGGGCCGCTTCCATGGCGGCGAGAGAGATGTTGGTCTCGTCCTCGTCGTCCGCGTCGTCGCCCTCGGTTTTCTCGCCGCCTTCCGCGCCGTCTTCCGATGTCTTCTCCTGGTCACCCTCGCCCGCCGCCTTGGCGGGTTCCGGGTCCGGCTTGGCCGCGCCATTGACCTTGGCCGCGCCATTCAGCTTGCCCGCGGGCGCCTGGGCACCGGCTGCCTGGGCATCGGGCGCCTGGGCCGCGGCCGCCTCGGCCCCGGTCGGTTGGGTGGCGCCTTCGGCCTCGCCGGCATCGTCGTCGCCGGCCTCGACCCGGGCAATGTCGTCGTCATTGGGGCCGCCGCCGTAAGTCGCGTCGAGATCGATGATATCGCGCAGCAGAATGCGGCCCTCCTTCAAGGACTCGCTCCACATGAGAAGGGCGCGGATCGTCAGCGGCGATTCGCAAATGCCGCCGATCATCTTTTCGCGGCCGGCCTCGATGCGCTTGGCGATCGCGATCTCGCCTTCGCGGGACAGCAGTTCCACCGAGCCCATCTCGCGCAGATACATCCGCACCGGATCGTCGGTGCGGCCGACATCCTCGTCATTGATATTGCCGGCGACCGCGCCGCTGGTCGCGGTGCCCTCTTTGGCGGCCCCCTCGGCCGGCGCTTCCTCGGGCTCCTCGCCCTCGATCACGGTAATGCCCATCTCCGACAGGGAGGCCATGGCATCTTCGATCTGCTCGGACGACATCTGATCCGGGGGCAACACCGCGTTCAGCTCGTCGTAAGTGACGTAGCCCCGCTCCTTGGCGCTGACCATCATCTTTTTGACCGCCGCGGCGATGTTGTCCATCAGAGGGCCGTCGGCGGTTTCTTCGCTGCTCTCGGTCGCTGCGCTGTTCTCATTTGGTTTGGTCGCCATAGACCCTCTCAGTCCTTCGATCCATCCGGATAATCGTGGTTCCGCGGAAGTCGATCCCCGTTGGCGGACGGCGGCTTTTGAAGCCGGTCGTCGCGCACCCCCTGCCCACACGCAGTTACTGGGCTCATACGGGCTGTCAACCTTCCCCCTCTTCCACGGCCACATAACGTGCCGAGGCCAAACGAAGCGTCTCCCCGTCTTCGCCCTCGGCCTGAATAGCCCTCAAACGTGCGAGGGCCTTGTCGTCCATCGCGGCGCCCAAAGCCTGTGCGGCTTCTGCCGCCGAGCCTCGTGTCCCACGCTCCTGCAGCAAAGCCACCACATGCATAAAGCCCTCCCTGGCAGCCTGTTGCGAGGCGCCGGGGCGGGCAAAACTTCCATGAAGCAAAACGTCGGGGCTCAAGAGTCTATCCAGATCCCCGCCGAATCCCTGTTCCGACAGGTGGCATTTCAGGCTATCACTGTCAAGGTGTGGCCCCGAAGAAATTCCCGAATGCGCCGATTCCAGCTCCACAGTGCCTCCAATTTCGGCGACCGCGTCGAGCAGGGCCCCGCGCAAGCGCTGCAGCCCCTCGTCCTGCAGAACGACGCCATCCAGGAGCTCAAGATACTCTTCAAGGATGAAGGGATGGTTGATCGCCAGGGCCAAAAGCAACTGTTCCTGGCGCCTCGCCAGGAGGTCCGGTGCCGGTGGCGGGAGGCCGGAGGCCGGCCTGGACGCCCAGGCCGGCGCATTTCCCCTCCCCCGGCGCGTCCAATCGCCCAGGCCCGACTGATGGCGGCCGGACTGATGGCGGCCAAATTGTTGACGGCCGTAGGCCTGGTCGTAGCGCGCCATCAATTCGCCCCGGAAGTCCTCGCGCAGTTCCTGATCCGGGATGCCTTGCAGGGTCTGGCGCAGGTTTTGCCGCAGCGCCGCCCGGCGCTCGGGCGTCGAAAAATCGTGCCCATAGGTTTCCCGCAGCCACAAGACGTCGCCGAGGCTGCTCTGGCGGCGCAACAGCTCGCGAAAGGCCGGTGCGCCCTGGCTGCGTAGGAAGGTGTCCGGGTCTTCGCCGCGCGGCAGCCAACAAAACCGTAAGGAATAGCCCGGCTGCAACAGCGGCAGGGCGCGTTCGGCCAGGCGGAAGGCGGCCCTTTGGCCGGCCTGATCGCCGTCGAGACAGACCAGCGGCTCGCGCGCCAGACGCCAGAGTTCGTGGATTTGATCCTCCGTGACGGCGGTGCCCAGCGGCGCCACGGCGGCTGGAAACCCGCCCTCCGCCAGGGCGATCACATCCATGTAGCCCTCGGCGACGATGACCTCGCCGCTGTCGTGGGCCGCCTTGCGGGCGCCGGCCACATTGTAGAGCACCCGCCCCTTGTGAAAGAGCGTCGTGTCGGGGGAATTGATGTACTTGGCCGGCGATTCGCCCATGGCGCGCCCGCCAAAGGCAATCACCCGGCCGCGCCGGTCGGTCACCGGAAAGATCAGTCGATTGAAAAAATAGTCGCGCGGCGGGCCGTTGTCGCCCTCGCGGCGCTTCAACAGGCCGACCTGAATCAGATCGTCCTCGGTGATGCCGCGGCCACCGAGGGCCGTGGTCAGGGCACCGCGGCGGTCCGGCGCGAATCCCAGACGAAACTGCGCAATCGCCGGCGCCGCGACGCCGCGGCTCTCCAGGTAGGCCCTGGCTGCGGCGCCGTCGCTGCCGGCCAACTGGTCCTGGAACCAGGCCGCGGCCTTCTCGAGCACCTCGATAAGACTGGCCCGCCGCTCGGCCTTGGCCAGATCCTCGGGGCTCGAGCGCGGCACCTCGAGACCAGCCTCCCCGGCCAGGCGCTCGACGGCCTCGGGAAAGGAAAGTCCCTCGGTCTCGATGGCAAAGCCGATGATGTCGCCGTGCGCCCCGCAGCCAAAACAGTGATAGAAGCCCTTGTCGTCGTTGACCGTGAAAGAGGGAGTCTTTTCCTTGTGGAAGGGGCAGAGCCCCGAGTGCTCCCGCCCCCGCCGCACCAGCTTGACCTTGCGCCCAACGACCTGGGAGGGCGGCAGACGCAGGCGCAGTTCATCGAGGAATTCGGGCGGGAACGCCATAATCACTTTCTCAAAGGCCAACAACGAATGACGCCGCGGGCGCGGAGTCGGAATCCTACCACCTCATAGCGCCGAACCCCGAGTCCCTGGCAACCGGCAAGCGGGTCAATTGGGAATAAGACTGTGGACGAACCGCGAAGAGCGGGGACGGGTCAGACCAGGGCCTCCTTGACCCAACCGCTGGCCTTGCCGAAATCCATGCGCCCGGGATAGCGCCCCTTGAGCTCGCTCATGACCCGTCCCATGTCCTTCAGGGACGAGGCGCCGAGTTCCGCGATCACCGCCGCGATGGCCTCGCGGGTCGCGGCCTCGTCGAGCGGTTCGGGCAGAAAACCCTCGATCACCGCGATTTCCGCCGCCTCGCGCTCGGCCAACTCGCTGCGATCGCCCTTGGTGTACATCTCGATGGAATCGTGACGCTGACGCACCATTTTCTGGAGCATATCCAGGATCTGGTCCTCGCCGATCTCCTCGCCATCGCCCTTGGTTCGAGCGGCGATGTCGCGGTCCTTCAAGGCAGCCAGGATCAGGCGCAGCGTGGACGTGGCCAACGCCTCCTTCGCGAGCATCGATTCCTTGAGGGCGTCGTTGAGCCGCTTTCGCAGCATATCCGGTGTGGCTCCTATTGGCGCGCGCGCGGGGCTCCGATTTGCACGAGCGAGCGGGAGGTTAGCCGAAAAGATAGCAAATGGCAAAGCCTACCTATCTCGTTAACCTATTGTTTTTATTGTATTAAATTATTTCCACAGAGCTTGACCTACCCTCCCGCTTGGCCTAAACAGGGCCAAATAGAAGTGATCGATCTCCATGACAGATGCAAGCCTATCCCTGACCCGCGAGGCCCACGAAGGTCTTGCGGCACCGTCTTGGGCGACCGGGGCTCTGGTGCTGTCCGACGGCACGACCTTTTGGGGCAAGGGCCTCGGTGCCGTCGGCAGCGCGGTTGGCGAGGTCTGCTTCAACACCTCGATGACCGGCTACCAGGAAATTCTGTCGGACCCGTCCTATGCCGGTCAGATCATCACCTTCACTTTTCCCCATATCGGCAACACCGGCGCCAATCCGAGCGACATCGAAACCGCGACCCCTGCGGCGCGTGGCCTGCTGCTGCGCGCCGACGTCACCGAGCCCTCCAACTGGCGCGCGCAACAGCACCTCGACGCTTGGTTGCGCACGCACAACCTGGTTGGACTTTGCGGCATCGACACCCGTGCCCTGACCCACCGCATACGGGACCTGGGGGCGCCCGAGGGCTGCATCGCCCATCTACCCCAGGGACAAGACCATCCCGACTTTCCGGGCGGCCTGCTGGACCAGGTGGCGTTGCGGGCCCGGGCCGGCGACTTTTCCGGGCTCGAAGGGCTTGATCTGGCCGCCGAGGTGACCTGCCGGCAAACCTATCGCTGGGAAGAAACGCCCTGGGCGCTCGCCACCGGCTATGGACGGCTCGAGACGCCGCGCCGTCACGTCGTCGCCGTCGATTTCGGCGCCAAGCGCAACATCTTGCGCTGCCTTGCGGGACTCGGGTGCGCCGTGACGGTGGTGCCGGCCGACACCAGCGCCGAATCGATCCTGGCGCTGCGGCCCGATGGCATCTTCCTGTCGAATGGCCCGGGCGATCCGGCCGCCACCGGGCGCTATGCCGTACCGGCCATCCAGGCACTGATCGAATCGGGCAAACCGATCTTCGGCATCTGCCTGGGCCACCAGATCCTCGCCCTGGCTCTGGGCGCACGGACCGAAAAGATGCATCTGGGCCATCGCGGCGCCAATCATCCGGTCAAGGACTTGGCCAGCGGCCGGGTCGAGATCACCAGCCAAAACCACGGATTCGTCGTGGTGGAGGAGAGCCTTCCGGAAAGCGTCGAGCCGACCCACGTCTCGCTGTTCGACGGCTCGAACGAAGGACTGCGGCTGCGCGGCCGGCCGGTCTTTTCCGTGCAGTACCACCCCGAGGCCTCGCCGGGGCCGCACGACAGCCACTACCTCTTCGAGCGCTTCGTCGCCCTAATGGACGGCCAGGACGGTGCGTGAGACCAGGTCGGGGCGTGAAGCCGGGGCGGCAAGACCTTTCGCAGATTTGCCCTTCAGGGGCTTTCCTTACCCCCTTAGCCATGGCAAAAGCCCCGCTTAGCCGTCATCGAGTCGACCCTGCCGCGCGCCCATCCGGTCGCGCGCCAACCGTAAAGCTGCGCCATGCCCAAACGCACCGATATTAAGTCGATCCTCGTGATCGGCGCCGGGCCGATCATCATCGGCCAGGCCTGCGAGTTCGACTACTCCGGGGCGCAGGCCTGCAAGGCGCTGAAGGAAGAGGGCTACAGGGTCGTCCTGGTCAACTCGAACCCGGCCACGATCATGACCGATCCGGATCTTGCCGACGCGACCTACATCGAGCCGATCCGGCCGGAGATCGTCGCCAAGATCATCGAGCGCGAGAAGCCGGACGCCCTGCTGCCGACCATGGGCGGCCAAACCGCGCTCAATACCGGGCTCACCCTGGAGCGGACCGGCGTCCTCGCCGCGCACGGGGTCGAGATGATCGGCGCCAAGGCCGATGTCATCGACAAGGCCGAGGATCGCGAGAAGTTCCGTCGGGCCATGGATCATATCGGCCTCGCCTCGCCGCGCTCGCGCCTGGTGAAGACCTGGGAGGAGGCGACCGAGGCCCTGCCCGAAATCGGCCTTCCGGCCATTGTGCGGCCGTCCTTTACGCTTGGCGGGACCGGTGGCGGCATCGCCTACAATCCCGCGGAATACGAAGACATCGTCAGGGGCGGGTTGCGCGCCTCGCCGACCAAGGAAGTCCTCATCGAAGAGTCGGTGCTCGGCTGGAAAGAGTACGAGATGGAGGTCGTCCGCGACCAGGCGGACAATTGCATCATCATCTGCTCGATCGAAAATATCGACCCGATGGGCGTGCATACCGGCGATTCGATCACCGTGGCACCGGCCCTGACCCTGACCGACAAGGAGTATCAGCTGCTCCGCGATGCCTCGATCGCGGTGCTGCGCGAGATCGGAGTCGATACCGGCGGCTCGAACGTGCAGTTCGCCATCGATCCGGCAAGCGGCAAGCTGGTGGTGATCGAGATGAACCCCAGGGTATCGCGCTCCTCGGCCTTGGCCTCGAAGGCGACCGGCTTTCCCATCGCCAAGATCGCCGCCAAGCTTGCGGTCGGCTATCTGTTGCACGAACTCGACAACGATATCACCGGCTGTACGCCGGCCTCCTTCGAGCCCACGATCGACTATGTCGTGACCAAGATCCCACGCTTTGCCTTCGAGAAGTTTCCCGGCGCCGAGCCGACCCTGACCACTCAGATGAAATCGGTCGGCGAGGCCATGGCGATCGGCCGCAGCTTCGCCGAGTCGATGCAAAAAGCCCTTCGCTCGATGGAAACCGGCCTCACCGGCTTCAACGAGATCGAGATCCCCGGATCGGTCGATAGCGATGGCCGGGTCGATTGGGAGGTGGTGCGCGCCGAACTGGACAAACCGCGCCCCGAGCGCCTGATGATCATCGCCCAGGCCCTGCGCATGGGCCTTTCGGTCGCCGAGGTCGCCGGGATCACCAGTTACGACCCTTGGTTTCTCGAACAGATCGCCGCGCTGCTCGCGGTCGAGAGAAGCCTGCGCGACACCGGCCTGCCCGACAATCGCGAGGCCCTGTTGAACTTGAAGAAGCTGGGCTTTTCCGACAGCCGCCTGGCCGAGTTGACCGGCATCGAGGAGGCCGAGGTGGCCAGCCGGCGCCAGACGCTGGCCGTGGTGCCGACCTACAAGCGGATCGATACCTGCGGCGGCGAGTTCCCCTCGGCGACGCCTTACATGTACAGCTGTTACGAATCCGGTTTCCTGGATGGCGACGGCCGCCCGCTGTCGGCTTGCGAAGCCGCACCGAGCGACCGCGAAAAGGTGATGATTCTCGGCGGTGGCCCGAACCGAATAGGTCAGGGCATCGAGTTCGATTACTGCTGCGTCCACGCCGCCTACGGCCTTGCCGCGGCGGGGTTCGAGACCATCATGGTCAACTGCAATCCCGAGACGGTCTCGACCGACTACGACACCTCCGACCGCCTCTACTTCGAGCCGCTGACCACCGAGGATGTCATCGCCATCGCCAGGGTCGAACAGTCCCGCGGCAACCTCAAGGGCGTGATCGTCCAGCTCGGCGGTCAGACTCCCTTGCGGCTCTCCCACGCGCTGGAAGCGGCCGGCGTGCCGATCCTGGGGACCTCGCCGGACGCAATCGACCTGGCCGAGGACCGCGAGCGGTTTCAAGAGCTCCTGGCGCGGCTACAGCTGCGCCAACCCGAGAACGGGACGGCACGATCGGCGGCCGAAGCCCTCGCCGTGGCCGAGCGCATCGGCTATCCGGTCCTGATTCGTCCGTCCTACGTGCTGGGCGGGCGGGCCATGGAGATCGTTCACGACTCCGAGCAGCTGCAACGCTATATCGCCAAGGCGGTGAGCGTGTCGGGCCACAACCCGGTTCTGATCGACCGCTACCTGCGCGACGCGATCGAAGTCGACGTCGATGCCCTTTGCGACGGCGAGACGGTCTTCATCGCCGGCGTGATGGAGCATATCGAGGAGGCCGGCATCCATTCAGGCGATTCCGCCTGCTCCCTGCCGCCCTACAGTCTGGCAGCCGAGGTTGTTGCCGAAATCGAGCAGCAGACGATGGCCTTGGCCCAGGCACTGGGTGTGGTCGGCCTCATGAACGTGCAGTTCGCGGTCCAGAAGGGCGACATTTACGTGCTCGAGGTAAATCCCCGGGCGAGCCGCACGGTGCCCTTCGTCGCCAAGGCGACCGGCCGGCCGATCGCCAAGATCGCGGCGCGTCTGATGGCCGGCGAGAAGCTCTCGGCGTTCGACCTGACCGAGTATCAGCGCGCGCATATGGCGGTCAAGGAGGCGGTCTTTCCCTTTGCCCGCTTCCCCGGGGTCGATGTCATGCTCGGACCGGAAATGCGATCGACCGGCGAAGTCATGGGGCTCGACAGCAGTTTCGACCGTGCCTTTCTGAAGGCCCAGTTCGCCTGCCATGCCGACCTGCCCGAGACCGGCACGGTGTTCATCTCGGTCAAGGACGACGACAAGGAGGCCATGACGCTGGTGGCGCGCGAGCTCGAGGGGCTCGGATACCGGATCATGGCGACCATGGGCACGGCCCAGGCCCTGCGGAAGGCGGACATCGACGTGGTCCAGATCAAAAAGGTCTACCAGGGCCGGCCCAATGTGGTCGATGCGATGATCTCCGGCGAAGTGCAGCTCGTGTTCAACACCACGGCCGGATCCAAGGAAATCGCGGATTCCTTCGAGCTGCGGCGTGGCGCGCTGCTGAACAACATTCCGTACTACACCACGGTTTCCGGCGCGGCGGCGGCGGCCCAGGCGATTAAGGCCATGAAACGCGGAGCCCTTGAAGTTGCGCCGCTGCAATCCTATTTTAGTCGGGATTTCGAGCGCGCGGTCTTTTCCAAAGATTAAACCTCTGCCATCCTAAACTCCTCGACTATGTATCAACTGCAGTGGACGTCGCCATGAGCGAAAAAGTACCTATTACAGCCGAGGGCTTGGCGCGCCTGCAGGAAGAACTGCGCCACCTGAAGAACACGGCTCGACCGGAGGTGATCAAGGCCATCGCGCAGGCCCGCGAGCATGGCGACCTTTCGGAGAACGCGGAATATCACGCCGCACGCGAACGCCAAAGTTTCATCGAGGGCCGCGTCGGCGAGCTGGAGGACAAAATCTCCCGCGCCGAGGTGATCGACGTGTCGTCGCTGAGCGGCACGACGGTCATGTTCGGCGCCACGGTCAAGCTTTCCGACGAGGATACCGACGAAGAGCTGACCTATCAGCTCGTCGGCGATGACGAGGCCGATATCCGCCAGGGCCGGCTCTCCATTTCGGCGCCCCTGAGCCGTGCTCTCATCGGCAAGGAAACCGGCGACTCCGTCGAGGTGTCCACGCCCAAGGGCGAAAAGGGCTACGAAATCATTGCCGTAAGCTACAAGTAGGCGAGCACGGAACGCCGCTAGAACGGCCCCGCTGCGCCCCGAGGGGCGATCCAGGGGGCAATCCAGGGAGGCGTCCGGGGCGAAGCGAACCTATTCGACCTCCAGGCCCTCTTCGGGATTGACCGGAATGCCCGGCTCTGACTTCGAGGAGCGGATGATCTGGATGGTCTGGACGGTGGATACGTGGGGCGCCGCCGTCAGGCGCTGGGTCAATTCGTTCTCATGGGCCGTGTTGCGTGCCACGAGCTTCAAGACGAAATCGTGAGGCCCCCGCGCCATGTGGCACTCGCGCACCTCCGGCCAGCCGCCGACCAGGGTCTCGAAAGCCGTCAGCACGGCGTCTGACTGACCGTCGAGTCCGACCAGCGCGAAAAAACTGACCTCGAATCCCAGCGTCTCGCCGCGCAGGCTGGCGTGGTAGCCGCGGATGTAGCCGGCCTCCTCGAGGGCGCGGACGCGGCGCAGACAAGGCGGCGCCGAGATCCCCGCACGGCGGGCCAGTTCGACGTTGGTCATACGGCCATCGACCTGGAGATCGTGCAGGATCTGAAGATCGATCCTGTCGAGCTTAACGCGGCGCATGGCAACATTCCTCCACGGTCGACCCAGGCGATCGGCAACGCCGGATCAATCCTAGACGAAAGATTCTTTCTAGAATTTGCCATATCGCCACAGCAAACGAAAGATTATTTCGCACGGCACCAGTAAAACCCAATGCCGCAACGCGTGGCCCGCATCACAGGTCGACGGCGTGACGATGAGCGCGTGCGGCCAGGTCGAAAATCTCGATGTCCCTGGCGCCGTCCATGAAGTCGTGCAGGTGGGGCGGCGGCCCTGGAGAGCAGGAGACTCTAACCGGCGGCGCGGGCGATGATCGACACCTTGCCCCATTGGTTCACCTTCGCCAGAAACTCGGTCCGCTCGATCGGCTTGGCGATGTAGTCATTCATTCCCGCCTCGAGGCAGCGCTCGCGGTCGCCCTTCATGGCGTCCGCCGTCATGGCGATGATCGGCAGGTCGGCGATGGCCGGCGTGGCGCGAATCCGGCGGGTGACCAGAAGACCGTCCAGGCCGGGCATGCGCAGGTCCATCAACACCAGGTCGATCAGCTCTTCGTCTTTCATTCCATCGAGGGTTCTCAGCGCCGATTCGCCATCATCGGCAAGGAGCACGTTGTGGCCGGCGCGGGTGAGAATGATGTGCGCCAGAAGCTGGTTGGCACGGTTGTCCTCGACCACGAGGATGCGAAACTTCGTGTCGCTCGACAAGTCGGCCCCTGGCGTATCGGGGGCCGGTGGCATTGCTTTTGCATCGACTTGAACTGTGGCATCGGCCGGCGCGGCGGGCCGCTTGGCCGTTCCTGTCTTGGCACCGACTTTCGAGGCCTTGAGGGCGCCCAGCAAGGACGTCGCCCGAAACGGCTTGGCAAGCAACGCAGCATAGCCGTCCGGCGCCGTTGCCTGTTCCCGCGGCCAGTCCGCCAGAACGAAGGAGGCGGCGCTGCCCGCCCCCTGGACGAGGGACAACGCGAGCGGCGAGGCACTTTTCAAATCGCCGTCGACCAGCACCAGGTCATAGGAATTGTCCTTCAAGGCCTGGATTGCAGCCGGACCATCGTCCGCCAGATCGCACTGGAGTTCGAAGTCCCGCAGGGCCCGACCTTGCAGATCCCGGGCCAAGGCGTGGTCGTGAACCACCAGAATCCGCCGACCATGAAACTCCTTGGCGAAGTCGAATGGCGTCAGCGCCTCATCACCGGTTTCGGCCGGCGGCTCGCGCTTCAGCGTCACAGTGGCGGCAAAGCGACTGCCTTTTCCCGGCTCGCTGTCGACTGCGATGGTCCCGCCCATCAAGTCGACTAACTGGTGGCTGATAGCAAGCCCCAACCCGGTGCCGCCGGTCTGTTGCGCTTCGTGGGACTCGCCACGCACGTACTTCTCGAACAAGCGAGGCCGCAGGTCGGCGGGGATGCCCATGCCACTGTCGGATACGACAATCTCGATGGTCGCCGATTCGTCCGACAGCTCAACAAGCCGAACCTCGCAGGTCACCGCACCGGCCTGGGTGAACTTGATTGCGTTACCAAGCAGGTTCAACAGTACCTGACGCAATCGGCCGGGATCCCCCACCAGTCGATGAGGCAAGCGTCGCGCGCTATGAATCAGGAGATCGATTTCCTTGGCCGCGGCCCTCGGGGCCAGCAGCTCTACGACCGATTCGACCAAGTGCCCCAAATCGAACACCGAGAGTCGTAGTTCGAGTCGGCCAGCCTCCGCCTGAGACAAGTCGAGCAACCCGTTGACCAAATCGAGCAGGGCTTCGCTCGAAAACTTGATGATGTCCAGCTGAGCGTGCTGATCGGCGCTCAGGTTGGTTTCCTGCAGCAAGGATACCATGCCCAGGATCCCATTCATGGGCGTGCGGATTTCATGGCTGACACTGGCCAGCAGCTCGGACTTTGCCCGGTCGGCGTTGCGCGCGCTTACCGCTTCGGCCTGCGCCCGTTTGGCAATCTTCTCGGCATTTGCATTGCTATCGGTGCCAGCGCTGGCGACGGCCGAGGCGGCAGCCTCGGCCGT
>JAJFGK010000025.1 GCA_021776195.1 Kiloniellaceae bacterium
GGAGAAGGCCGCCGAGCTGGCCATCGCCGGGGCGACCAAGAACTCGGGCCAGCGCTGCACCGCGGTCAAGCGCATCTTGTGCATGGAGGCGGTCGCCGACCGCTTCGTCGAGATCATCCTGGGCAAGGCCAAGAAGATCAAGTTCGGCGACCCCAAGGACCCCGAGACCGACCTCGGCACGGTGGTCCACGCCGACGCCGCGGCGCTGTTCGAAAAGCGCGTCTACATGGCCGCCGACCAGGGCGCCCAGGTGCTCTACGATCCCGGCCGCCAGGGCGCCGTGCTGCCGCCCATCGTGGTCGACCGGGTGCCCCACGAAAGCGAGCTGGTGATGGAGGAGACCTTCGGCCCCATCGTGCCCATCGTGCGGGTGCCGAACGACGACGAGGCGGTCATGAAGATCTCCAACTCGACCGCCTTCGGCCTCTCGTCCGGGGTCTGCACCAACCGGCTCGACCGCATCACCGGCTATGTGAACGGTCTGGAGGTCGGCACGGTCAACATCTGGGAGGTGCCGGGCTACCGCATCGAGATGTCACCCTTCGGCGGGATCAAGGATTCCGGCCTCGGCTACAAGGAAGGCGTCATCGAGGCCATGAAGTCCTTCACCAACGTCAAGACCTACTCCCTGCCCTGGCCGGTGTGACCCGGTCTAGCCGTTGTCCGCCTCGGCCATGCGCTGGTCGCGCTCGCGCTGGCGGTCGTAGCGGGTCATGACGATTCCGCCGGTGACGACGCCGATCGCGACGATGACGATCATGATGGTCGCCAGGGCGTTGATGTCGGGGGTCACGCCCAGGCGCACCTTCGAATAAATCACCATGGGCAGGGTGCTGGCGCCCGGGCCCGAGGTGAAGCTGGCGATGACCAGATCGTCCAGCGACAGCGTGAAGGCCAGCAGCCAGCCCGAGATCATGGCCGGCGAGATGATCGGCAGGGTCACGTCGAGCAGGACCCGGAAGGGCCGGCTGCCCAGGTCCATGGCCGCCTCTTCCAGGGACTCGTCGAGCGAGGAGAGCCGCGCCTGGACGATCACCGTGACATAGGCGATGGAAAAGGTGATATGGGCGATGGTGATGGTCGAGGCGCCGCGGCCGTCCGGCCAGCCGATCCACTCCTCCAGGGCGACGAAGAGCAGCAGCAGCGACAGGCCGGTGATGACCTCGGGCATGACCAGGGGCGCGGTCACCATGCCGGTGAAGAGCGTGCGTCCGCGAAAGCGCCCGAAACGCGCCAGGGCGAGGCCCGCCATGGTGCCCAGGATGGTGGCGAAGCTGGCCGAGATCGCGGCGATCTTCAGGCTGAGCCAGGCCGCCTCGAGGATGAGGTCGTTGTTTAGCAGCTCGCCGTACCACTTGGTCGAAAAGCCGCCCCAGACCGTGGCCAGGCGCGAGTTGTTGAAGGAATAGAAGATCATCGAGAAGATCGGCACATAGAGGAAGGCAAAGCCGAAGCACATGGCAGAGAAGATGAAGGTCGAGCGCCGCGCCTTCATTGCCCGCTCTCCGCCTGGCGCATCTGGTACTGCTGAAACAGGATGATCGGCACCACCAGGAGGAACAGGAGCACGATGGCCACCGACGAGGCGACCGGCCAGTCGCGGTTCGAGAAGAACTCGTCGAACAGCACCCGCCCGATCATCGGGTTCGAGGGGTCGCCAAGCAGCGCGGGAATGACGTATTCGCCGGTCGCCGGAATGAAGACCAGCAGCGAGCCGGCGATGATCCCCGGCACCGACAGCGGCAGGGTCACGTCCTTGAACACCTGCCAAGGCTTGGAGCCCAGATCCATGGCCGCCTCGTGGAGGCTCAGGTCCATGCGCTCCAGGTTGGTGTAGAGCGGCAGGATCATGAAGGGCAGATAGGAATAGACGATGCCGATGTAGACCGCGAAGTCCGTGTTCATCATGGTGATGGGGTCGTCGATGATCCCGAGCCCGACCAGCAGATTGTTGATGACCCCCTGCTTGTTGAGCATCCCCATCCAGGCGTAGATCCGCAGCAGGAAGGAGGTCCAGAAGGGCAGGATGATCAGCAACAGCAAGATGTTGCGCGTCGCCGGCGCGGAGCGGGCGATGCCATAGGCCATGGGATAGCCGAGCAGCAGGCAGAAGAAGGTCGAGATGGCGGCGATCTTCAGCGAGTTGAGATAGCCGACCCAGTAGAGCGAATCCTCCGTCAGATAGATGAAGTTCGCGAAGGTCAGCTGGATTTGCAGCGCGAAGTCCTCGCCCCAGACCAGCAGCGACGAATAGGGCGGCCGGGCGATCATCGACTCCGCCATGCTGATCTTCAGCACGATGACGAAGGGGACCAGGAAGAACAGCAGCAGCCAGATATAGGGCAGGCAGATGATGATCTTGCGCCAAGATGTGCTGGCCCAATCGAGCAGGCGCAGGGCGAGAGACCGCGTGGCCATGCCAGAAGCACCCCGCGGTGGTGCAGCGATGTCGGTCATTCCGTCAGCACCAGCGCGGACTGCGCCTCCCAGGAGAGCCAGACCTCGTCTTCCCAATCGACCTGGCGCTCGCTGTCGCGGGCGCGCAGGACGTTCTGGTGGCTGACCCGCACGATCTGGCCCGACGGCAGGCGCACCCGGTAGATCGAGAGGTTCCCCAGGTAGCCGAGATCGAGCACCTGGCCGACGATCGCGTTCAGGCTGGAATCCGTGGGCGCCTCCCGGGCGATCGACACCTTCTCCGGGCGAATTGCGACGGTGACCTGATGGCCGGGCTGGACGTCGTGCGCGCTGAAGGCCGTAAGGGTGGCGCCGGCCTCTTCCGAGCGCACCGTGACCAGACGCCCGTCGGCCGCCTCGACGACCCCCTCGAACATGTTGATCGAGCCGATGAAATCGGCGGTGAAGCGGCTGTCGGGAAACTCGTAGATTTCCGTCGGGGTGCCGATCTGGGCGATATAGCCTTGGTTCATGACCGCGATCCGGGTCGAGAGCGACATCGCCTCTTCCTGATCGTGGGTCACCACCACGAAGGTGACGCCGACCTGCTCTTGAATGTTCATCAACTCGAACTGGGTCTGCTCGCGCAGCTTCTTGTCGAGCGCGCCGAGCGGCTCGTCGAGCAGCAGCAGCTTGGGTTGCTTGGCGAGCGCCCGGGCGAGAGCCACGCGCTGCCGCTGGCCGCCGGAAAGCTGGTGCGGCTTGCGCGTGGCGAACTGGCCGAGCTGGACCAGATCGAGCATACCGGCGACGCGGTCCTTGACCGCGGCGGCGCTCAGGTCCTCGTGCTTCAGGCCGTAGGCGACGTTCTTTTCGACCGACATGTGCGGGAAAAGCGCATAGGACTGGAACATCATGTTGACCGGCCGCTCGTAGGGCGGCGTGGCGGTCATATCCTGGCCGTCGATGACGATCTGACCGCTGGTCGGGGTCTCGAACCCGGCCAGCATGCGCAGCAAGGTGGTCTTGCCGCAGCCCGAACCGCCGAGCAGGCAGAAGAGTTCGCCCTGGTAGATTTTCAGATCGATATCGTCGACCGCGGTGAAGGCGCCGAACTTCTTCGTCAGACTGTTGACCTGCACGAAGGGCTTGGCCTTCGGGTCGAGCCAGGGCCGATCGTCCATCGGCGGCGCGGACGGCGCGCCGGCATCCGGCAGTTGGGACTCCGAGCTGGGGGGAGCTTGCATCTGGTCCTGCCCCTTATGATAAACGCATCAGGTAGGCGATGATGCACCGACGGCGCGAGTTATCAAGCGCCGCCGGTGCCCATCGCGGGTTTGCCGGACCTGAACTACTGGCCGGTCTTGATCTTGCTCCAGGCCCGGGTGCGGGCGCGGAGCACCTTTTGCGGCAGGATCGTCGGCGTCCAGAGCCGCTCGGTCGTGGCCGCGTCGGGATAGATCGCCGGATCGGACAGGATGTCCTCGTTGACGTACTGGCTCGCGTCCTTGTTGGCGTTGGCGTAGTAGGTGTAGTTGGTCGCCGCCGCGATCACTTCCGGGCGCAGCATGAAGTCGATGAAGGCGTGCGCGTTGTCCGGGTGCGGCGCGTCATCGGGGACCATCCAGACATCGAACCAGGCCGGCGAGCCGGTGGCCGGCACGTGGTACTCCAGGTTGATGTCGACGCCGGCTTCCTCGGCACGGCCTGCCGCGGTCGCATAGTCGCCGGACCAGTTGATGACCACGCAGAGTTCCTTGTTGGGCAGCGCGTTCAGGTAGTTGGACGAATCGAAGGTCTTGATGTGTTCACGGACCGGCGCGAAGGCCTCGACCACCGCCTGGTAGTCTTCCTTTTTGGTCGAGTTCGGGTCGAGACCGAGATAGGACAGCACCATGGGAATGACATCGGCCGGCGATTCCAGAACCGAGATCCCGCAATCCGCCCACTTCGCCGCCAGTTCGGGCTTGAGGATCATGTCGAGCGAGTTCAAGGGCGCGTCGGCCATGCGCTCGGCGATCATGTCGGAATTGTAGGTCACGCCGACCGTGCCCCACATGTAGGGGACGGCATAGGCATTGTCCGGATCGAAGTTACCCAGCACCTTCAGGATCGCGGGGTCGAGGTGGTCGTAGCCCGACAGCTTGGACCGGTCGACCTTCTGAAAGATGCCGGCCTGGATCAACTTGGGGATGAAGGATCCGGCATGGAGCACGACATCGTAGCCGGACTTGCCGGCCAGCAGCTTCGCGTCCACGGTCTCCGAGGCGTCGTAGGTGTCGTAGACCACCTTGATCCCGGTTTCCGCTTCGAAGTCGGCGATGGTCGTCTCGCCGATGTAATCGACCCAGTTGTAGACATTGACCACCTTGTCTTCCGCCGCCCGGGCGGTCGTGTCTTGAACGGCGCCGAGGACCGCGGCGACAAGCACCGCCGCGCCCAGGACGGACGTCGTGTTCCTAAAGGTTACTCGCATCTGTTGGTTCTCCCGTAATGCCTCGTTCCTGCGCGACCCTGCGCCCGGCGGAACTCGTCATGGTCCCTGCCCGGCGCCGTCACTTTTCTATTCAGGTTCTTGTTATCGTTGTATTTTCTGTTCCCCGAAGCCGCTCCGCCCCCCGAACCCGGGGCCGGTTTCGTCTCTCGCTTGCATGTGAAGCCGCTGGGACGCGGCCCGTCAAGCAAGATCTTGCGTCGATGACACGTCTAGGTCGCTGTCACGCAGTCTTGATGGGCGAGCGACGGCGTTCATCGGTCACGCCACGGATCGATCACCTCGATCCCACAGCCCTCGAAGTCACGGACGTTCCCTGTCGCCACGGCGGCGCCGCGGGCGCGCGCGATCGCCGCGATCTGCGCGTCGAACTGGCTGATCGGCCGGCCGGCCATGCGCCGCTCAGCGGCGATGGCGGCATAGGCGACGGCGGCCGGGCTATCGAAGGGCCAGATTCGGGCGCGAAACTCCTCGGTGAGAATTCCATCGACCGCCACGATGAGCGCGTCCCGGCGGCGTCCCGCGGGCAAGATAGCGACGCCCCGGCGCAACTCGGCTTCACTCACCGCGCTGAGGTAGATGCCCGCCCCGTCCTGGGCGGCCAGCCAAGCCTCGACCTTCGGCGCCGGTGCCGCGCGCAGCAGCTCCGAAATGACATTGGTATCCAGAAGTATCATTGAGGCGATCAATCGAAACGTGGCGGATCGGGCATCGGCTCACGCGCTGGAACATCCAGCTCGATCCCACCCAAGGGCGCGATACGCTTACGAATGGCGATGGCAAGGTCGCACGGCGGGGCGGATTCCCCAACAGCCCGGCGGAGAATCTCGCGGGCCTCCTCCTCCATCGACCGGCCGTGTTCCGCGGCGCGAATTCGCAACCGCCGCTTCAGGGCATCTTCGAGATTGCGAATCGTGATGCTGGCCACAGCGGCCTCCTTCGGGTCAAGAATGATTGCATATTAATCAATGATTGCGTTGATTGCAAATTTGCAAGGCGGATCGACACCTCCCCCACCCGGCGTTTTACTTTCTCATGTCTTCTGGCGGCTGCATTTGATTTCGCAGGTCGGCCGAGCCAGGCGACTCAAGGAGTTGAAGCGGCCGGCGTTGGCTCGGAGGCCTTTGGAACGGTGAGCGACCCGAGACATAGGTGACGAATCGTACCGGACACATAGGTAACACTTTTTGCCCTTTGGCCGGAGGTGTTGATGCCGTGGAAAGAGAGTTCGGTGATGGAGGAACGTCTACGATTTGTCGCCCGCTTGCTGGAC
>JAJFGK010000026.1 GCA_021776195.1 Kiloniellaceae bacterium
GGAGGAGATGTTCGTGGTCTTCGCGACCTCCCGGGGCTATGTCCGGCGCAATCGCCTGTCGGACTTCGTCTCGGTGCGGGCCAACGGCAAGATCGCCATGAAACTCGACGAGAGCGACGGGCACCTGGTCGCGGTGCGGCCTTGCGGCGAGCACGATGATATGCTGCTGGCCACGGCCCGGGGTAAATGCATTCGCTTCGCCATCGACCGGGTGCGGGTCTTCGCCAGCCGGGATTCGACCGGCGTGCGGGGCATCCGCCTGGCCGCCGACGACGAGGTCATCTCCATGTCGATCCTGGAGGGCATGGGCGACGTCTCGGCCGAGGAGCGCGCCATCTACCTGCGCATGGCCGCCGCCAAGCGGCGCAGCGAAGCGGCCGTTTTGGAAGAAGCGGACGAGGAGCTCGAAGAGGCGGCTTCGGACGACGATGGCCAAGACGACGAGACCCTGGAGGTCGATGCCGCGGCCCAACTCCCGCCCGAACGCTTCGACGCGCTCGAGGCGCGCGAGCAGTTCATCCTGTCAATCGCCACCGACGGCATGGGCAAGCGGACCTCGGCTTTCGAGTATCGCCAGACCGGCCGCGGCGGCCAGGGGCTCGGCCTGATGGACCTGCGCCGCAAGCTGGACGCCAAGGCGCCGGAGGTCCGGGTCATCGTGGCCTTCCCGATCGAGGCCGACGATCAGATCATGCTGGTGACCGACGGCGGCCAGCTGATCCGCTCCCCGGTGCATGATGTGCGCATTGCCGGCCGCTCGACCCGGGGCGTGCTGCTGTTCCGGGTCGCCCGCGACGAGCGCGTGGTCTCGGCGGCCCATCTCGCCCGCGAAGACGAGGTCGAAGGCGAAGACGACGATCTTGGCGGGGACGACGGCGTGGTGGCCGAAGAGGGCGGTGACAATGGTGGCGGTGACAATGGTGGCGGGGACGATGGCGGTCTGGAGACGAACGGCGGTGCCGAAGACACCGGCGCTTCGGACGGGCCACCGGAAGAGAGCTGAGTATCAGGACCTGGGCCGGCCGGTCCAGCCCAGGACAAAGACCGAGAGCCGACAGCCCCGGGGGGACGCAAAATGGCAGACAAAGAGCCCAACGGCAGAACGCCCATCGTCGGCGTTTATCCCGGCACCTTCGATCCGATCACCAAGGGTCACATGGACATCGTCATGCGGGCGGCGCGGGTGCTCGACCGGCTGATCATCGCGGTGGCGAGCAATCCCGGCAAGGGACCGCTCTTTACCACCGAGGAACGGGTGGCCACGGTGACCCGCGAGGCCGCCGCGCTCGACCTGCGGGCCGAGATCACGGTGCGGACTTTCGACAACCTGCTGATCCACTTTTGCCAGGAGGTCGGGGCTTCGGTCCTGGTGCGCGGCCTGCGCGCGGTTTCGGATTTCGAGTACGAGTTCCAGATGGCGGCGATGAACGCACGCCAGGACTCGGCCATCGAGACGGTCTTCTTCATGGCCTCGGAGTCGCACCAGTTCATCTCCTCCAAGTTCGTCAAGGAGATCGGCGAGCTGGGCGGGGAGATCTCCAGCCTGGTCAGTCCGGCGGTCAAGACCGAGGTTCTGGGGCGCTACGCGGCGCGCAAAAAGCAGCAATAGGCAAGCCGGGGTCGGGCCCGGCCAAGCCGGCGCGGCCGGAGACAAAGACCCGGTTGATTCCTGATCCCACCGGACCTATGGTGCGCCGCCTTGGCCCGATCCGGTTCGCCCACCGCGGCGATTCGACCCGGCCGCCAGGCCCCGTGGGTGCATAGCTCAGCTGGCAGAGCAACTGACTTTTAATCAGTAGGTCCCAGGTTCGAGCCCTGGTGCACCCACCATAGTTTCCCTCTAATTTCATCGGCTTATCGGTTTGCTCGGGGTGAGCGACTGTTCATTCCGACAAATGGTCGGTTGCCATTCCGACATTTGCCCACCTTTCGCTCGCGCCGGCGAACCGGCTGGTGTCGATTTTCGGCTCGATTGGTCGCCGGCGGTCCCTCGTCGTCGACCGCCGGCCAGAGCCAGTAGCGTCGGCTCCAATCCGACGGCCCAAGCCCAGTTGGTCTGACAAGGCCCGGAGCGACAGATCAACGAGATCCTCACGGCGGGGCGGTCCCCGCCGGCCTCCCGAGCATCATCGCCTGTCTCGGGAGCGCGCAAGTATTTGGCGATGAAGTAATGCAACACACCGCCTCTTCGTTGTGGCATACTGCAAACTTCACAACACAGATTGGGAGAGGGCCATGAACACCCTTCAGACCGCTTCCGGTGGCAAAAAGATGTCATTGACGATGAAGGTTCTGATTGGCATGGCTCTCGGCCTGCTTGTCGGCATCGCCATCAACACCGTCAACGTACCTTTCATCGACGAGCACATCGTCAATGGCCTCTTCGCGATGGTTGGCAAGATGTTCGTCAATGCGCTGAAGATGCTGGTCGTTCCACTGGTCATCTTTTCCCTGATCTGCGGTGTCACGGGGATCGGCGACATCAGGGTTCTGGGGCGCGTCGGCGGCAAATCCTTCGTGCTCTACCTCTTTACCACTGCCGTGGCGATCGCGGTCGCTATCTCCATCGCAATCTTGATCGGACCCGGTGCCGGGTTCGACATGACCGGGGTCGACACCTCCGGTGTTGCCGGAAAGGAAGCGCCCACGGTCTGGGCGGTTTTCGCCGGGATCGTGCCCACCAACCCCATCGCGGCCTTTGCCAATGGCGAGATGCTGCAGATCATTTTCTACGTCATCATCATCGGCATCGCGGCGCTGATGCTGGGTGACAAGTCCCGCTCCTTCGTCGAGGGCTGCGAGTACATGAACGAGCTGATGATGAAGGTCGTCGGTATTGTCATGGCCTTTGCGCCCTACGGCGTCTTTTGTTTGATCGCAAAGACCTTCGCTCAGCAGGGGATCGACCTGTTCCTGCCGGTTATCGCCTACGTGTTGACCCTGGTTGCTGCCTTGCTCTTGCACTTGTTCGGCACACTGATGATCATGTTGAAGGTCTTCTCGGGCCTGAGCCCAATCACCTTCATGAAGAAGATCCGCCCCGCACAGATCTTCGCTTTCTCCACCGCCAGTTCGAACGCGACGATCCCGGTGACCTTCCGCTGCGTGACCCAGAGGATCGGGGCGGACAACTCCGTCGCCTCCTTCACCGTGCCGTTCGGTGCGACGATCAACATGGACGGGACCGCGATCATGCAAGGGGTCGCGACGGTCTTCCTGGCCAACGTCTACGGCATCGACCTGGGGGTCGCGGGCTACCTGACCGTGATCGCGATGGCGGTTCTGGCCTCCATCGGAACGGCAGGCGTTCCCGGCGTCGGTTTGGTGATGCTGACCATGGTTCTCGCCCAGGTGGGCCTGCCAATCGAAGGCATCGCCATTATCCTTGGCGTCGACCGCTTGATGGACATGATTCGCACGGCGGTCAACATCACCGGCGACGCGGTGGTTTCGACCATCGTCGCCAAGGGCGAAGGAAAGCTCGACCTTGCGGTCTTCAATGACCCCGATGCCGGCACGATTACCGCCGACGAGCTGGAAATCGACCATGAGGCGGAAGAGCGGCTCGCGGCTGCCGCTCGACCGCACGCGGCCGAATAACGGGCGAAGACCGGGTAGATCGCGTTTTCGGCGGCCTTGTCACGTCGATACCGCGGCCGGGAAACGGGGCGGCAAGGGCCAGTGATCGGGTGGCGACACACGCCTCTTCAGTGACGTCCATGCCTCTTCCTGAGAGCATCTCCGGGATTCTGGCTTAGAGCCAGGTCGAATGGCGGATGATCTGCGATGGGAAGCGGTGACGCTTGAATGAGGCCGAGCGCGGCGGCTCTGCCGGGTCTCGGTCGAAGGTCTCCCCAGCCCCGTTTACGCGACATTTCAACGATCCGGTTCCCGAGGAACAGACCATCCGGCGTGGGGTGTCGGTGGTAAGAGCGCCTTGGCTGTAACCTAATGTATTGATTGTCGGCCATCTGATGCCGAGTATAGGAAGTAGAAACCAAGCACCAAGCACAGGAAGGCCGCGATTTGGAGCCCATGAAAGAGAAACAAGCTGTGGGCCATTCTGGTCGGATTGCTTTCGAGTATGTTTTGCCCGAACAGTACTTTGCCATCGATCCCGCACAGGATTCCGGTGTCATCGCCGCTGTCGTCCACGGCACACTTGAGCTTCCCACACGGCCTTGGCCGCAAGCCCGCAGTGGGCTGCACCCCTTGGCCGGCCCCTCTGTCGTGGAGGTCATCCGAGCCGCCGGACCGCTGGCCTATGGTCAAGACGGCGTCTTCTCGCTCGCCTGGACTCCCGATTATCTCTTCGCCTCTTGCAGCGCCCGGGAAAGCCCGGATGAGTCGCTGCGGGACCTGGCCGAGAACCTCTATCTCCAATTGATCGATCTCTGCCGACGCCAGGGCTATCCCGATCTCTTGCGGATATGGAACATCGTGCCATCGATCAATGCGGACCAGGAGGGCATGGAGCGATACAAGCATTTTTGTCTTGGACGCCATGAGGGTCTGATTGCCAAGATCCCTGACCTGACGACAGCTTTTCCCGCGGCCTGCGGCGTCGGCTGCCACGGCGAGGAGCTTAACCTCTACTTCCTGGCCGCGCGGTCCCCTGGCGAGCCGATCGAGAATCCCAAGCAGATCAGCGCCTATGCCTACCCGCCGCGCTATGGGCCCAAGAGTCCCTCCTTCTCGCGGGCCCTGATCAAGTCCTGGGGCCAGGAGGCGGGGCTCTTCCTGTCCGGCACTGCCAGCATCATCGGCCATGAAAGCCAGAATCCGGGCGATCTCGCCGGACAGATCGCCGGAACGCTGGACAACCTGGAGACCCTGACCGCGGTGGCGAGCGAAAGATCCGGCCTGGACTTCTCGCTTACCTCGCCCAGCAGCCTCTTGAAGGCCTATGTGCGAAGTTCCGGCGACTACCAGGAGACGCGGGAGATTGTGGAAGGTCATCTCGGGACCGACGTCCCGGTCCTCTACCTTCTGACCGACCTTTGCCGCAGCGAGTTGCTGGTCGAGCTCGATGGGATTGTCTACGGCGGTCCGAAATAGGCCAATAACTTAATCCGGAGGCTCATCCCCGCGTGGCGCGATACTCGCTGAAGATGCCCGCTTGCACACGGCGCCTGACGTCGGTGAAGCCGGCTTGCCGCAACGCTTCCAGGATCGTCGCGGGGGGCACGCAATGTTCCACCGTGTCCCAGAAATAACTCATGAGGGATTCGGCATCGCGGTTCCGGGTGCTGACCCAGGTCAGCCTTGGGACCAGGGTCTTGAGGTAAAACTTGAAAAACCGGTAGGACAGTCTGGAGGACGGCCGCGTGATTTCGAGCAGAAGCAGCGTGCCGCCGGGCTTCAGAACGCGGCTGCACTCTTCGAAGGCGATGCGCAGGTCCGCCATATGGCGCAGGGCGTAGCCCATGCTGAGAAAATCGAAAGCCGTGTCCGCCAAGGGGAGCTGTTCGCAGCGACCTTGAATTGCCTTCCTCGCGCGGCCCTTTTCAACCGCTTCCTGCAACATCTTGGCGCTGGCATCGAGGCTGACCACACTGCCTTGCGTACCGACGATCCGGGCCGCGGGCCCGGAGACCATTCCCGTGCCGCAGGCGAGATCGAGCATGTGCATCCCCGGCGCGAGGCCGTTGGTCACCAGGACCCGCTGTCGATAGAGCTTGTCCGTGCCGAGGCTCATCAGTGCCGAAATACGGTCATAGTGCTGCGCCGACGCGTCGAACAAGCCTCTCAGGAGAGCCGGTCGTTGGCTGTCCCTTCCGTAGAAGGTTCTTAAGGTCGGATGCGGTGGCAGGGGCGACAGCACCGATGCATCGGACGGTCCGGCTGGACCTTGGTCGATCATGGAGCCCTCTCCGCGGTACGGTCGAACAAAACCAGCGTGGAGTTGAGGCTTCCGGCCGGCACAGACCCAATTGGCATATCATGACCAATTCTGTTAGGGAAAGGGCAATCCCGTCATTCACGATTCGATATGGTTCCGCTCATGGCCTGTCTCTTCTCGCGCCTCGCGCTCGTAGCCTTTGCACTGGCCTTTCTACATGGCTGCTCCGGCAACCCGGGCGGCAGTGCGGCCAGGCAATGTTCCAACGGCCTCGATGCCGCTTATGGCGAACTCAGCCTGGCAGAGTCGCAAGGCTTCAGCGGCACCGTCGCCTGGACCAAGGCTGCCAGCCTGCTGACCGCCGCCAAGGTACAACAGGGTTTCGAAAAGTATCCCAACTGCATCGACAAGGTGACGCGCGCGCGCAAGTACATCGCCCAATCAAAACAGGGTTAGCACCGCTTCACCTCCCTTGGTATCGTGCTTGCGTTGTTGCCTTTTGCGGTGGGGCGGGTCCCTTTCTCCCGACCGATCGGGGTTCGCAGCAGCGATTCAGCGCAACGTCGCGTCGGGTGTCCGGTTCGCAAGAGCCCTCCGAGCATCTTAATTTCCAGCCCGGGACGTCAATGGAGGGGCAGGTCAGTATGGGACCGGATCAGGAAACGGCCGTTGTCATCCCAGCCTACAACGAAGCCGCCACCATCCGTGATCTGGTAGAGCGAACCCTGGCCCAGGTTTCACAGGTCATCGTGGTCGACGATGCCTCCAGCGATGGCACTGGCGACCTGCTGGCGGGATTGCCGGTTACCCTGTTGCGCCACGAGGTCAATCGAGGCAAAGGCGCCGCCCTCGTCACCGGATTTCGCGAGGCGCTCAAGCGAGAGGTGTCGGCCGTCATTACGCTGGACGGCGATGGCCAGCACCGTCCGGAGGACATACCTAACTTCCTGGTCAAGGCCAGGGAGACCCGTGGCCTGATCGTCATCGGCTCTCGCCGGGCCGGCAAGCAGAACCAACCGCGCCTGAACTATCGGCTGAACCGGATCGCGGACTTTTGGATCTCCTGGGCCAGCGGCTACCGGATCGAGGACTCACAGAGCGGATTCAGATTGTTTCCCCGCGAGGTGCTGGAAAATGTCGAAGCCAAGCACAGTCGCCGCCACAGTTTCGTTTTCGAAAGCGAGATGCTGATCAATGCGGCCCATGCCGGATACCGAAGCTGCGCGATCGTAATTCCGACGCTCTACGCCGGCGTCATGCAACGCCAGACGCATTTCCGCCCAGCGGACCTGACCTGTATCGTCTTAATGGTCGCCTCGAAGCTGTTGGCTCGTTGGATGTACCCGCAGGGTCTCTATCATTACCTCTGCGACGCCCGCCAAGCGCGGCTCGCAGACCCTAGCTGACCGTTAGAGCCCTTCTTTGTTACATGGAAGCATTTGACCGGGATTATTTTGTCTTCTGGCAAGGCGCGCTTCGAAGAGCGATACGCGTATCGGTCAAGAAGCGGAACGCGGCCAGAAGACAAAAGAACCCGGCCTTCGGTGGGCCATAGACGATCCCCTTCTCCCAATGGGGGTGCGTTCCGCTGCTTGCCCGATGCTTTGGCATCGCGCCGCACAGCGCGCCTTCCCGAATGATCGCCTATGACCCATCAAATGTTTCCGTGTAACAAAGAAGTGCTCTAGGCTTCTAAAGGTCGTCGGTGCGCTTTTGGATGTCCTGGCGAAGGTACTTGATCCATTTCATGTAGCTGGGATGAATTCGGGGCTGCCCGTTGCGCAGCTGGTAGTTCATCCCGTCGCTGGCGACATAAACGATCGAGAACTTCTCGGCGTCGTAGAGAACGTCCACGACCACCTTGTGCTTGCCCCGGACCAGGATATCTCCTCTGACGTTGCCGGGATCCTGCGGTGTCATGGTCCAACCGCGGGCAGTGCCGGCGGTCACGATCGCATCGGTCATTTGGTCCAGCGTGGCATTCTGCGAGGCCTTGAAGGACGCATTCTGCACGTTCTCCAGTGGCTGGTTCCTGTCGCATGATGCGAGCGCCAACGCCGTTACCAAAAGCACTATCGAAAGGCCGAATTTCCGCATGGCTCATTCCTCCCTACAACCCTCACTATAGGGTCCGAATATTCTATGGACAACATAAAGGCGATCAGGAGATGCCGCCATCGATGGCAACGACCTGGCCCGTGATGTAGCCGGCACGCTCGGAGGCGAGATAGGCGATCAAGTCCGCCACCTCCTCGGGCTGGCCCGCCCGCTTCATCGGGACCAGCGCCTTGATGCGGTCCGGGGCAAAGGCCTCGAGCGTCTCGGGCGTGTCGATCACACCGGGCGCCACGGCGTTGACGGTGATGCCGCGGCTGGCGCATTCCAGCGCGAGCGATCTCGTCGCGCCGTGCAGCCCGGCCTTGGCGGCTGCGTAGTTGACCTGACCCCGGTTGCCCATAACCGCCGCGAGGGAGGAGAGGCTGACGATACGCCCCCAGCGGGTTTTCATCATCGGCATGATGAGCGGACGGGTCACGTTGTAGAATCCGTCCAGGGACACGGCGATAACGGAACGCCACTGCGCGCCGGTCATGCCGGCCAGTGGGACATCCTGGTGGATGCCGGCATTGTGGACCAGGACCTGGATCGGTCCCTGCTCGAGAAGACCGCCCAGAGCCCGTTCGGCCGCGGCCTCGTCGGTCACGTCGAAGTACACCGTCTCCGCCATGCCGCCATCGGCGACGATGCTCTCGGCGACCTGCTCGGCCCGTTGGTTGCGGCCGCTGCCATGGACGACAACCCGGAGTCCGGCCTGAGCGAGGACCTGACAGATCGCGCTGCCAATCGCGCCGCCGCCGCCGGTCACCAACGCGCGCCGGGCTGTCGCTTGAGACCCTGTCATCTGTGAACCACCGTGGCCTGCCCCTCGATCAGAACTCCAACCGCGCCGCGAACGGCGAACCCGTAGAGGAAGCTCCGCGGCCCGCCGAACAGGAGACTGGCCTCGACGGTCAGATCGCCCTCGACCTCGTCCAGCCGCTCGACATGGCAGACCAGGTCTCGGAGTCCACCCAAGAGACCGCTGCGCAGCCGCTTTCCACCGATCAGGGACCCGTGAATCGCCATGGCCTGGCCACCGTACTCGACGCCGCAAAAGACCGACAGGCCCCTTTCGGACCGCAGCGGGTTATTGCTGTCCCGATGGCTGCGGCTCAGACAGAGGATGTCCTTTTCGGTCCAGCTAATCACCCTGTCGAGCAGCAGCATGTCGCCATCGTGGGGCAACATTCCCGCAATGGCATCGCGCTCGATCAAATCGTCAGCTCCAGATCGAGACGGCCGTCCTGCGGGTACAGCAGGCTCAACCGGCCGGACCGTTCCAACGCCAGCGCTTCGAGGAGAGGCAGGCATCGCGCGGCGGGGTTGCCGCGCCACAGATCTTCCAGCTCCGGGATGCCCGGCGAAGAGATATCTCGTGGACTGCCATCTGCCTGCCAGGACAAGGAAAGTTCGGCACGCGCCGCGGCATGTCCCGCCGGGCAGAGCACAAAGGCAGCGGCAAAGGACTCGAAGATCGGACGCTTTTGATGGAGCGGTTCGGGCATGGGGACATCGAACAGCGCCAGGAGCACGGGCCGGGCCTCGGTCTGCACCTGGGCCGCCGCTTTCAGCAGCGCCGCTGGAAAGGTGAAGTCCTGACCGGCGATCGAGGTACTGGGCTGGTGACAGGAGGTCGCGATACACCAGTAGCCGACCGCCGCATTATGCACCGAATTGTGAAAATGGGTCGGCGACACCAGCATCTCGGGGGTCGCCAGGGCCTCCAGAATCTTGTGCACCTCATGGCCGCTGCCGTTCGAGCTGCCGAACACGCTGGCCAATTGGTCAGCCGGCAAGCCGGCCTGTGCCGTGGCCTCCGCGGCGACGGTCAGCGCCATGCGCACTGTCGGGCCGCTGCGGCGGCGCTCGCGCGCCGAGAGGATCGGCGGTGCGACCAGGTCCAGAGGCGCGGCTTGGTAGGTCCTTTCGCCGCGCAAGACTGCCTGGCTGGCCTTCCACCCGAGCAGGCCGGGGCCCAGAAGGCCGACGCCGGCGATGGCGACGGGGATCACGGCAACCGTCCCAGGATGAGGCTGGCGTTGTTGCCGCCGAAGCCAAAGGAGTTGGTCAAGACCCGTTGTACCGGGCTGTCGACGGTGGCCTCCTGGACCAGACAGGGAAGGTCGGGATCGAGGGTTTCCAGAAAGAGGTTCCGCGGCACGAAGCCGTCGCGCAAGCAAAGGCACGAAATGACCGCCTCGGTGATGCCCGCCGCGCCAAGCGTGTGACCGGTCCAGCCCTTTGTCGAACTGGTCGGCACCGTTCGTTCGAAAATCTCGAAGATGGCCTTGGCCTCGACCCGGTCGTTGGCCTTGCTCCCGGTGCCGTGCAGGTTGATGTAGTCGATGTCACCCGGCTGAAGACCGGCCCGCGCCAAGGCGGCGCGCATCGCCAGGTTGGCGCCCTTGCCTTCGGGATGGGGTGCCGACATGTGGTGGGCATCGCTGCTTTCGCCGTAGCCGAGCAGGGCGATGGCGCCGGGCTCTGGCATTGCCGGACGTTCGATCAGTGCAAATCCGGCGGCCTCGCCGATGGAGAGGCCCGACCGGTTCACATCGTTCGGCCGGCAACGATCCGATGACAGCAACTCCAGCGAATGGAAGCCGCGCAGGGTCAAATGGCAAAGGCTGTCGACGCCGCCGACAACCGCCGCGTCGCAAAGGCCCGCCTCGATCCACTGCCAGGCATCGGCGAAAACCTTGCTGCTGGATGCACAGGCGGCTGAAACCGTCATGGCCGGTCCCGCCAACCCCAAGTATTGCCGTACGAAGCGCGGCAGGGAGTAAAAGTCGTGCGTGGCGCCGAAATCGAAGGATTCCGGCAGGTTGTCGTTGGATGATTTGCGCGCGCGATAGGCCGCCTCGCCAGCGTCGATGCCCGATGTACTGGTGCCCATGATGACCGCGACCCGGTCCGGCCCGTGGCGCGCGGCGGCGCGTTCCACGGCGCCGGCAAACCCGTCCGTCTGCAGGGCCATCCGCGCCAGGCGGTTGTTGCGGCAGTCGAAGCTGTGCAGATCGCCCTCGAGGCGGCAGTCCTCCACGGCCTCGACGCGGCCGATGTAGGTATCGAGCCCGGCAGGCTCGAAATCGTAGGGCCGCAGTCCCGACCGGTCGCTGCGCAGCGCTTGGAGCGTCGCGTCGAGGCCCTGGCCACAAGCATTGACCGTGGTGTAGCTGGTGACGATCAAGGGTGGGGTCATGGTTGCGACGAAGTGCTCTGCGCTGTGAAAAGGTAGGCGAAAATCAGGGACAGCACAGTGCCGACCGCGACCGTTTTCCCCAGTTCATGTAGCACAGAAATGCTGGAGATAGCCAAGATCGAGAAAACCGTCGCCGTGGTCGCGGCGCAGAGCACAACGGCTCTCAGGGTCAGCGACCAATCCGTCGGGTGGGCGGCATAGCGCTCGAAAAACAAGGCATAGTCCAGCCCCGCGCCGGCCACCAGGAGCAGGGCCAGCAGATGAAAGATGGATAGGGAGGTCCCCGTTAGTGACAGTACCGTCACGGTGAAGAGCACCGACAGGACCACCGGCGCCATGACCCGAAAGACCCGCGCCGCGGACCGCAGGCCGACGAACAGGACCGCCATGGCAATCAGCGCGCCGGCCGAGAGCCAGAGCAGCGCTTCCTTGCGATAGCCATCGACCAGGGCCTCGGATCCCCGTTGCAGGTCGAGGAAGGACAGGACGCCGTCACTGCGCGCCGCGACGAAACTGGCGAGGCCTTGCGGGTCGCCGAGACCCTGCGGCGCGATCAAGGCGACCCAGTCGGTGCCCTGCTGAAACAGCAACGATTCGATAAGCCATTCGAGCCCTGCCGCCTGGAAGTCCTCCGGCGTCAGAGCGGGACCGCGTTTCGAGCGCGCGACTGCTTCGAGAAAGGGGTCGAACAGACCGGGTCGAAACGGCAGTCCCTCGGTCGCCGTCGTCAAGGCGCGCGCCAGCTCGGGCGGCGACGGCAGGGCGTCGCGCCGGCGCTTCTGGCTCTTCAGGCTGGGAAGGTAGCGGGCGGCCATCTCAAAGCCGCCCAGCATCCCGGATGCGACCAGGTCTTGTAGATCCCCTGCCAGGGTTTCGCTGTGCTGGAGGGCTTCCTCGAGAGAGGGTTCGCGGATGACCAACAGATAGCGGACATCGGCGGCCCCCATCTGGCCGCGCAGCCGGCGGTCCATGGCCATGGCCTCAACCGGAATCGGACTGAGCTTGCGCAGATCGGTTTCCCAGAGCGCGGTGTCTCGAAAGCCAATGGCGAGTGCGGCTGGTAGTGTCAGTGCCAGCAGTGCAAGGCGCAGCAGGCGAACTTTTCCGGGACCGATGGCAATCTTGCTCCCGAGCGCCCAGGGCAGTGGAGCGGCGGCACCTGGCAGCACAAGGGGCAGCAGCCAGCGGGTCACGATGGCAGCGGTAACGAGGCCGGCAACGGCAAAAAGACCCAATTGCGATAGACCGGGAAAACTCGACAGGGCGATCGACATAAAGGCCGCGACGGTGGTCAGCAGGCCGAGGCGCAGCGTCGGCCATACCGATTGCAGGGCGGCGCGCGTGCCGTCGACACGGGTGGTGTGGCTGGCCAGATGAATGGGGTAGTCGACCGATATGCCGATCAGGATCCCGCCGAAGGCCAGGGTGATACCGTGAATTTCGCCGAACAGGGCCAACACGGCGAAGATCCCGGCACTGACGCCGAAACCGAGCGGCAGCAAAACGACCAGCAGAAGGCCGATGGAACGAAACGCCGCAAAGAGCAGGGCGATCACCATCAGGGCGGACAGCAAAGTGAGCCAGCGCATCTCCGCTTGAATGACCTGGCTGCTCTGGGTGGCGAAGACAATGGGTCCGGCCAGCTCCATCCGGAGCGCCTGCTCGCCCTTGGCCGACGCGAAAGTCTCGTGAATGAAACCGACGGCCTCCTGCTGGGCGGCCAGATTGTAGGCCGGCACCGCCGAGCGAAGCATGATGAAGGCGGCGGTCCGGTCCGCCGAAAGCCAGGCGCCGCCGGGCCGAGGCGCGCCTTGAGCGCCCTGCCAGAACCGCAAGACCTCCTGGAGCCGGCCTGTCGGGTCCACTGGCAGGAGGCGCTTCGTCGCACTGCCCAATGCCGTGTGCAACTCCTCCAGACGGCGTTCGAGGGCGGTTCGCAATGCCGCTGCCCTGAAGTCCTCTGCGGCGACCGGAGGGTTCAAGAGATAGCGCTTGTCGAACAGGGCCGCCACTTCGGGTCCCGGCCCACGAATGTTGCCGTTGGCGACAAACTGAAACCGGCCGCTCTCGTCGAGGGCACGGGCCAGGCGGTTGCTGAGAGCGACCAGGGTCTCGGGACTTGCCGTCTCGGAGTCCTCGGCCGAGAGCGCCAGAAGAACCAGGGCGGCGGAGGGGCCTTTTTGCAGCCGCTCCGCAAGCAGCTCGAGGTCCGGCGATGGCTGTTGCGGAAAGGCGAAGCTCAAGTCGGTTTTCGGCGTGGTCCAAAGGACCGCCAGGAGGACAACGACTGCCAAGAGGACATAGCTGATCGCGAGAGGCACAAGGCGTGCGTGCTTCATGACCGGTCCAGGATGGTGATTGTCGAGCTGTCGCCACCGGCCTCGATCACGGTGATGGAGCGGACTCTGTGTTCGAAGCCCTCGACCGTCACGGTCCGGACGGCTTCTCTCCAGGCCGCGGACCGGGGTATCAGCGTCAGCGACCAGGCGTTTCCCTCGGCCTTCAGGGTCGCGTCATGGAGGCGCCGCAGGGCGTCGTTGTCACCGGCGAAAAGCGACTGCAATGTGGTGACCATGGCGTCCAGGGCCGGCACGTCGGAAAGCAAAAGCCTGGTCGGTAGATCTCGTTTGTTTGTCTGGATGGTCAAGAGCCCGCCCTCGACAACGATCTTCTCCCATTTGGGCCGCAGCACCAGACGTTCCATGTAGTCCGGTGGATTGAAGGTGAGCGTTCCTTCGAAAACAATCGGCTCTGTCAGGTAGTGCAGCCGGCGTTCTTCCGAGAACCGGACGGTAACTTCGCGGTCTTCCGTCAGTGCGGTGACCAGGCGTTCGACGGTCAAGGGTGGCTCGCCGGCCCCGGCGTTGGCCCAGATGCTGGCCGATAACCAGGCGGCGCCGGTCGCCGGGATGCCGAGGCACAGGGCAACCATGAAACTAAAGCGTCGAATCCGAGACATCCCAAAAATCATAAAAGTTGAACCAATTGTAGGGCTGGCGCTCACAGAACTGGCCGATGCGGCTGGCATAGCGATCGATCAAGGGCTGCAGGTCGTTCTGTCGGCGGTCGCGCCTTGTCGCGGCGCCGTCCGTGAAAAGCTCGAAATGAACCTCGTATCGAGCCTCCGCCAGGTAGAGTCCGTAGAACAGGACAACGGGGACCTTGAGCGCCCGCGCCAGCAGAAAGGGGCCGGCGGGAAAGTCAGCCTGCCGCCCCAGAAAGGTCGAGCGTACTAGCTTGTCGCCCTTGGTGATCCGGTCGCCAAGGATCCCGACGATGCCGCCCTCGTCCAGATGCCGTTTCGCTTGCAGCATGGCATGGGGCCGACCGAGCAGAATGATCTCCCGTGACAGCGCCGGATTGAGTTCGTTCATCAGGCCCGTGATCTGTTGGGAGTTATCGGGGTACATCATGACCTTTACGTCCATGTCGCCCCGGGACGCCGCCAGGACCCGGAGCACGTCGAAGCTGCCCTGATGCGCACCCAGAAAGATGAACCCCTGGCGTTTCGCGAGTAGTTCGTCGACGACCTCGTGTCCGGTGATGGCCACGTCGAAGTCATCCATCCGCCCGGTCAGGAAAAAGACGCGGTCCAGCATGACCCGCGCATAGGTCAGGTAGTGCCGGTAGATTTGGCCGAGGCTGGCGGGCCGCCCCAGTATTCTTGTCAGATAGCCGCGCGAGGCGGCGCGGCTTTCCGAAGAGAAGAGACAGAAGTAGGCCGAGATGGGATAGAGCAGCGGCCGGACGATGCGTCTATCTGTCTTCAGGCTGAGCCAGACAATGAACTTGGTGAGCGAGAAGCTGCCGCGCTCTGGCTTCTTCTGCCAATTCGGCTTCACGGCGGCGGCGCGCTATCTGAGCAGTCGAGAATTGCGATCATGATCGCAGAATCGCCAATGCTGCAGGTCAAATCAAGCGCCCCGTCAGGGCGCGGAGACAGATGTAGCCGACAGTCCGTCTCGGGCGGTAGCGGCTTTTTGAAGCGCGCCTTGCGAACACCGGTGACCAGCCAACCGCCTTTCTGTTTGGCCAGCGCGGCGGCCCGATCGAGCAGCAGGGCGCCTGGAACGATGGGATTGCCGGGGAAATGGCCCGGCATGGCCGGGTGATCGGCGGCAAAGCGAACAATGCTCTCGATTGTCATTCCTTGGTGGCCCCCATGCGTTGGGCCAGCTCGGCCAGGGCCGTGCGGGGCATTTTGCCGGTTTCCAGCCGTGGCAGTTCGGACACCCGATAAATCTGGCGCGGCATGAAGATTGGATCGATGCTGTCGCGCAGCGCCGCGCGGATCGCACTTGAGGAGGTCTCGGGTGCCACGACAAAGGCGAACAGCCGGGCGACCTTGCTGTCGTCCTCTTCGTCGGCCAGGAAAAAAGCGCCATCGGTGATGCCGTCGATGCCGTTCAGGATGGCATTGAGGCCGTTGAGCGACTGGCGCTTGCCGGCGATGTTGACCGTATCGCTGGCTCGACCGATGAGCTCGAAGCGATCCGACGCGAGCAGTTCGATCTTGTCCGAGACGGGCACCGCCGCGGCGTAGTGCGCGGCCTCCACGAAACAGGCCGTTCCTTCCCGGCGCAGAGTCAAACCATCGCAGGTTTGCCAGGCGGACCCTGCCGTGGTGCGGCGCGTCGCCACGGTCCCGGCTTCGGAGAAGCCATAGATTTCCATTAGGGTGGTGTCGAAGCGCTGTTCGACGGCCTTGGCGGTATCCGGCGAGAGCGGCGCAGTCGCCGAAACAACCGCCTTGAGGTCCGGCAATTCCACGCTCGAGGCCAGAAGTCCCTGGAGATGGATCGGTGTGGTGACCAGCACGCGCGGGGACGGCACCTCGCGCAGAGCAGTGGCGATATCGGCAGGATAGAAGGGCCGCAGGCTATGGACCGCCGGTGCACTCCAGAGAGGCAAGGCAACAGCGGTCTCCAGTCCATACATATGCTGACCGGGCACGGTGGCGACGATCGCCGAAGCCGGCCCCCGATCGAGCCCGAAACGCCGGGCGATGAGTTGCGCCGTGGTCGCCATGAGGCGAAAGCTTTTCTCGTTCGGCTGCGGTTCGCCCGTGCTACCCGAGGTGAAGGCAATGGCGGCGGTTCGATCCGCGCTGAAGAGGGGAACTGGGCCGTGCGATGGATTGTTCGGGACCTCCAGACCGACCCTCCGGGTCTCGAAATCCTCGAACTGCAGGGTCTCGTCGGTCAGGCAATAGAGTTGGGGGTAGCGGCTGAGCAGGCGGGCCGCGACACGCGCTGTCCGGTCGTTCGGCAGCACGGTGATCTGGCCCCGCAGCAGGGCAGCGAGCAACGCCACGAAAAATCCGTAGCGATTGGCACAGGCATTCAAGACGTGGCTGCGATCGGGCAGATCGGCGGCCAGATCCCGGGCGGCCGCGAGCAGGGCGGCGATGCCGACCGGAACGCCCCTGTGCCAAACGACCGTCCGCCCCGGTGGGTCCGGCCAAACGAGAGGCATTGCAGCGGTCATCCGGTGGCCGCCGGGTTCGGTGGCTCGGGGGCCCATGCGTCGGGCCGCAGCATGGTGCGCAGCGTTCGGGTCACCGACGCCGGTCCGAAATGGCCGCGGTAGCGCCGACGATAGAGGTGTTCACCCACAAAAGCCGTGGCGACGGCCGCTGGGCAAGCGATGTTGACGATCCAGGACCAGGTGGCCCAGTCCGCGAAGAGGGCGGTCAGGAGTGTCGCGCTGGTGGTGGCGACGAGAAAGATCACCCAAAGGACGGTCAAGCGTCGCGTGTAGCGGCTGATTTCGGGTGTCAGCCCACCGTCGCAGAGACGCCTGAACCGGGTAATCAGTGGCTCCCGTCCGGGCAACAGCGTGCGCCCGAAGAGGTAAAGGAGACCGACGTTGATGACGATTGGCGGCAGCAGGATGACCCATGACAGGTCTGCGCCGCCGCTCGCCGTGATGACGATAATGGCGGCAATCAGCAAGGCGAGCGCGAACCAGCCAAGGCTGCCGTGCCAGTGACCGATGGTCAGCCGCTTCGCCGCGACTTTGAGCAGGCAAAAGGCGACGAAGGCCCCCAGACCGAGGATCGGTCTGTCCAGCAGCGCCGCGGCGTGGAGCAGCAGGACCAGTACAATGGCGGGCAGGACGCGGATCAAGAGGGGCTGGCCTTCACTGACTTACAAGGTCCGTTTGCTCTCGATGAAACCGGCCAGAGCCCGCAGGGAGGCAAAGATCTTCTCATTTTGCTCATCGTCGGCGTGCATTTCGAAACCATAGGTCTTCGAGATCTCCATGGCCAATTCCAAGGCGTCGATCGAATCCAGACCCAGGCCGTCATAAAAGAGCACGTCCTCCGGCCCAATCTCACCCGGGGCAACCTCTAGGTTGAGGGTTTGGACCATCAGGGTCGCAACCTCCATCTCGATGGCCGTCATACTCGACATTCTGATCTCCGGACGCGCGCAGGGTCGCGTCATGTTCGATAAATTCCAAAGGTCAGCAATAACAGCACCACGGCATGCTGGTAAGCCCTAAATTGGGCCTGATTGAGGCGGGTTCGATCGCCGCTGCCGGCCAAGCTCTAGCCCCGACTTGCGGGTTGAAGCCGCTGCGGTCACGGTGTTTGATCGGGCCGCTTGGCGCCGCCTTGAATGGGTCTTGCGGGGCCCGGGGCGCCGGAGGCCGGTTTGGCCAATCGTGGCCGCGGCAAAGCGGTGAGTTGGTCGTGTCGCTGCTGCGGCCACGCCTGCGATCATGGCCAACCAAAAGGAGAGTTTGTTCGGCATGTCGTCGTTGGAAACCAATGACCAATCTGCTGTATGCGACGTTCTGGTCATCGGCGGCGGCCCCGCCGGCTCGACGATCTCGACCTTGCTGGCCGATAGGGGCTGGCGGGTGGTCTTGCTCGAGAAGGACCATCACCCGCGCTTTCACATCGGCGAGTCCCTGCTGCCCATGAATCTGCCGATTTTTGCCCGGCTCGGCGTGCTCGAAGAGGTCGCCAAGATCGGTCTGATCAAGCCGGGGATCGAAATGGTCTCGCCGCAGCAACGGCGTGGCTCTCACATCTTCTACTTCGAAAGGACCCTCAATCAGGACTATCCCTATGCCTTCGAGGTTAGACGCTCCGACTTCGATGCACTGCTTCTGGCCAACTCCGTCGACCATGGGGTCGCGGTCCATCAGGGCATCAAGGTCACCGATGTCGCCTTTCGGCCCGGCGGCGCCTCATTGGTGCGGGCGCGCGGCGAAGACGGCAGCGAGCGAAGCTGGCAGGCTGGGTATGTCGTGGATGCATCGGGGCGAAGCGCTCTGCTCTCGACCCGCTTGGGCTTGAAGGAGCGGAACGCGAAACACAACAGCGCCGCCGTCTTTGGCCATTTCAAGAACGCCCTGCGTCGCGCGGGACGCGATGAGGGCAACATCGGTCTCTACTGGTTCGAGCACGGGTGGTTCTGGATGATCCCCTTGGCGGACGGTGCCATGAGTGTGGGCGCGGTCTGCTGGCCGGACTACTTGAAGACCCGGCGCGGCGGACTCGACGCCTTCCTTTGGGAGACGATCCAGCTCTGTCCGGGTGTCGCACGGCGGCTGGAAGGTGCCGAACTACTGCAGCCCGCCACGGCGACCGGCAATTATTCTTACTGGTCCAAGCGCATGTGGGGCGACGGTTACCTGCTCCTCGGCGACGCCTACGCCTTCATCGATCCGGTGTTTTCGAGCGGCGTCTACCTTGCCATGCACAACGCCACCTTGGCGGTGGATGCGGTCGACAGTTGCCTGCGCGAGGGGCGCACAGCGACCGCCGCGCTGCGGCACTTTGAAAAACGCGTGCTGCGCGGCATGCGAACCCTGTCGTGGTTCATCTACCGTTTCACCACGCCCGCGCTGCACGACCTGTTCATGGCGCCGCGCAACATATTGCGCATGGAGCAGGCCGTTCTATCGGTCCTGTCCGGCGATGTCTTTCGCAAGAATGGCTTGGCTGGGCCCATCCTGCTTTTCAAGGGGGTCTATTATATCGCCGCCGCAGCCAGTTTCGCGCGGTCTTGGGGCGCCTACCGCCGCCGTAAAAGAAACCGCACCACAAGTCATTCGGTTGACAGCGACGACACGGAGCCACCCAAGTAGAAGGACGAAACTCCGACTGCATATGGTTTGGATCTTGGATCAGAACGTCCCGATGCCGGGCCTTGGCGTACCCATTACAGTTGTTTGATCTATTCCAATCAATCTCAATGTCACTTTTTACTGAGCCGTGTCAGTTTGGTGGGGTCGAAACCCAAGCATCGCGACCAAGAAGCGAATTAATCAGGCTTTTCCCAATTGAGATAAACGCATAGTTAATCGAGTTTGCTTAAGAACTGCCAGAGGCCTGTTGCAGGCTGCGGCGGCGCGGGCGCGACGTCGGCACTACACCTAGGAAAGGCGATCTCCCCGATGGATCCCAAGTGCGATATTAGCAACGAGAAGCTGGAAGAGGCCCTGGGCGCGCTGGACAATACGGCCCGTGAAATCGAGCGGCTGCGTCAGGAGATCAGCAAGGTCGCCAAGGTCGCCGAACAGATCCAGGCAATCGCGCGACAGACCAATCTCCTGGCCCTGAACGCGACCATCGAGGCGGCCCGCGCCGGCGAGGTCGGCCGCGGTTTTTCCGTTGTCGCCGGCGAGGTCAAGGCACTGGCCGGCCAGACCAACGGCGCGACCGAGGAAATCTCCTTGATTCTGTCGACCTTGACCGAACAGGCCGGCCATCTGGAAGGCTTCGGCACCACGGCCCTGCGGGCATTGGGCGGCAGTTCCGCCTAGCCCGATCGCGCGCGGCCGCGGTTACCCCCGTTCGGAGAAAAAGAGCCCCGCCGAAGCGGGGCTCGAGGTCGTCGCAGGGTCCGGGACCAGCCGTGTCAGCCCTTGGGGCAGGGGGAGCCGTGGCGGCTCCGATGACACGACCACTCCTCCCGGGGGGAGCGGATGCCGCCCCGGCACCAGGGCCAAGACGGCAGGAACGCAATCCCCGATCCTTGTTGGCAGCCCTGCCACGGGCCTTGCCGCCTACCTGCGTCACAAGAATGGCGACAGTCGCACATCGCCGATCGGAGACTTCGCGCGAAGGGGGAGGGGGCATGCTCTGGAGAAGCAATGACTCCCCTTCGTGCTGGAAAGACCCTAGCAGGCAATCCGCGGTGCAACTGTGATGCGGGTCACAGATCGCAAGATCGACTCCGGAGTCCTTGTCGGACTGCCCATGGGAGCGTGGGGGCCTGGCGGCAGGCGGTTAGCGGCCCGGCAAAAGGCGGCCCACGGTGCCTGGTCGTTGGCTCTTGGAGAGGTCCTGATAACCAAATTCCTGTAGTCTTTCCCGCCGGTCGGAAAGGAGCGGACCATGGTCGAAATCCTGTGCGACGACGAAGTCCCCGAGCCGCCCGGCGTGGAAGCTTATCAGGAGACCGATTGGACAGCGCTTGCCATGGCGCTGCTGCTGCTGATCGCCGCGGGGGTGAGCCTGATCCTGCCCCTGGGCCTCAACGGTTGGACCCTGGCTTGGTGGTTCTTCTTTCCCGGCCTCCTCGCCGGCTTCGAACTGTTGATTGCCTGGCTGGCTTGGCTGAGCTTTCAGGCCAGCCGCGCGCCCTGGGGTTGGCGGTTGCGCTGGAACGGCGAGGGGCTCTACCTGCGCTTCCGTTCGCCCCTGAACCATCGCTTCCCGGCAGATACGCCAGCTGTGTTCTTTCTGCCGCGACGCGCCGTGGCCTGGTTGCGGGCCCATCGGGAACAGATGACCTCACCCGATCCGGAGGGCGGGTCCAATCCTTGGAAGCAGGGATGGCTGGAGGTCGCGCTCAAGCAGGTCGAGTGCGCGCCGATTCGCGCCGCGTTGGCCAAGGAATCCCAGCTACGCGGCCCGAAGGGCGGCCGGCACAACGATGCGCCGGTGGTCCTTGTGACAGACGATCTGCTGCGCTTGAAACTGCGCCGTCCGGAACGGGTGGCGGCGTTGCTGGCCCGTTTCTATCCGGTCACCCTGCCGACGAAGACGGAAACGCCGGAATTCCATGATCTGTCGGATGAGGAGAAGGCGGCCCAGGTTCAGTGTCTGGCTCGGGCGGGGCAGAGCATCGCTGCGATCAAGGCGGCCCGAGATCTGTACGGCATCGGGGTCACCGAGGCCAAGCTCATGGTCGATGGATTGGCCGGGCGTTAAAGGACTGTGATCCTCGTGAGAGCTTCGGGTCAGCCCAGGATTCGCGCGATCGCTGGCCAGAGAATCACGACACACACGGCCAGGGTCACCGCTATCAGGGTAATGTCCAATACTCTCTGTCTCACCGCCGCCATAGCGTCCTCCCTGAAATCTTTTTGCAAGGCTTCAACAAGACATAGACCCCTAGAGCCGGGCGCCTAGTGACCAATGTCACAATATCGCTTAATTCCAGGCCGGGTGCGGGATAGGGCCTAATTCGCGGGGGCGCCGTTGACGGTCTCGAGGGTCGTGCCCTCGGCGGTGGTCACCACACCCTTGCCGTAGAGTTCGCCGTTGAGAAAGCCGCCTTCGTAGCGCGAGCCGTCGGCCCAGACGAAGACGCCCTGGCCTTCACGGCGGTCCTCCACGTAATCGCCCTCGTACCGCTCGCCGTTGGCCCAGGTGAAGACGCCCCGCCCGGTGCGTTTGTTGTTGACGTAGTCGCCTTCGTAGCGGTCGCCGTTGGGCCAGGTGAACACGCCTTTTCCCTGGCGCGCACCCTCGTTCCAATCGCCCTCGTAGCGACGATTGTCCGTCGCCAGGAAGACGCCCTGGCCGTGGCGTTTCCCGGCCAGGTAGTCGCCTTCGTAACGGTCGCCGTTGGCCGATGTCAGGATGCCTTTTCCCTCCATCGTACCGCCGACGAAGTCGCCCTCGTAGTGGTCGCCGTTGGTCCAGAAGAACTGGCCTTTGCCCTTCTGTTGATCGTCATGGAAGGTGCCCTCGTAGCGGGCACCGTCCGGCCAGGTCAGGACTCCCTGACCGTGCCTTTTGCCCTCCACGTAGTCTCCGGTATAGACGACCCCCGAGGCGTTTTCGAAGGTGCCTTGGCCATGGAACTGATGATCGTTGAATTCGCCTTCGTAACGGCTTCCCGATTGTTCGCTGCCGGCCCCCCAGGTCAAGAGGCCACGGCCATTGAACGCGTTATCCTCGAAGTCGCCCTCGTAGCGGGTGCCGTCGGTGGAACTCCAAACGCCTCTGCCGCTCTGTTTGCCGTCCTTCCACTGGCCGCTGTAGCTGTCCCCATTGTAATAGGTCCAGGTGCCTTTTCCCTCGATCTTGTCGTTGACGAAGGCACCCTCGTAGCGATCGCCTTCGGGTGAGGTCAATATTCCTTGGCCGTGAAACTTGCCGCCGACGAAATCGCCTTCGTAACGCTCGCCCTTGACCGTGCTCCAAACACCCTTGCCGTGGAACTGGTCGTTCTGAAACTGACCGTCATATCGAATGCCGCTGTTGTAGACGATCTGGCCTTCGCCCTCGCGGCGTCCCGCCACCATCACACCGGTGAAACGGCTGTAAATCTCTTCGTCCAATTTGCGCTGCAGCGTGCCGTCACCTTCGACCTTGCCGTCGGTGCAAGGCCCCGTCCAGGCGATCTCCTCGCCCTCCTGGGGCTCGGCGATCCAGACCTCACAGCCGGTCGCCGGGTCCGCCGACCACTGCCCGGCCTGCAGCGCGGAGGCAGAGAAAAAGGGCAGGGCAAAACACAAGACCTTTAATCCGAGACCAAAGCGAAGACTCATTCCATTCCTCCCTGCCGCCTGGCCATTCCTCCCTGCCGCCTGGCCATTCCTCCTGGCCGCCTGGCGGTCTCGCGGATCCCGCAACTGTTGCCCTGCGGTTATCTTCGGGTCGGGGCACCGCACGCTCCCTTGAGCGCGGTCCTTTGTCATGGCCCGATCTGACCGGTCACCAGATCGTAGAAGGTGATCGGCCAAGCCAGACCGGCGGAAACGCTGTCGACCACCGCAGTGACCGCATCGGTGCCAAGGCCGCGATCAAAAAGCGTGGCCAGCGAAAATGCGATGGTGCCGGCGAAATAGGCAATCGCTATCCAGAAGAACGCCCTGATCACGGTCTCTTTGCCACCTTATCCCCATTTTGAGTCACTCTATGCCAGTTTTGGTGCGATTCGCAGAATTTGATACGTCGAAGTACCCGGACGAAATCGATGGACCCGACAGCAGGCTTCTGTCTTGCCTATTTCTTTATCCTGGCTAGTGGCAGAGGCAATGAAAAGCAGCGCGCAATGACCCAATGTTCGCAGGCGGCACGCAGGTTCTAACTGTCGTCGTGGCGGCGCTCGACAGGCAGGCGGGTCATCGCCTGTTCCGCCAGGCGGGCCAGGGCCCGCGAGAGGTCGGCGATCAGGGCATCCTTCTCGGCCAGCAGGCGCTCGGCGGCGTCCAACCGATCCTGCCCGAGGTTCCAAGTATCATCGTAGTATGGCCGATTGCCGGTGGTTCCGTGCGTGTCGTCGGACCCACCCGGACCGTTGTCAAAGACTTCCGGCAGCAGACTGCCTTCGGCGGACGCAGCCGGGGCATCCGGATCGCTGTCGAGTGCCGCGCCATCGTCCCCACGCCCTTCGCGCGGGTCGGTTGCGGGTGCTGCGGCCCGGTCGCGCGCCGCCAGTTCGGCATCGATATCTTTGAACCCGGCTTCGAGGTCCGCGCCGTGAAGCCGCCATTGGCCGTCGTTCTGATTGACGCCGGCTAGAAAGTCGTTGTCGAGCGCCCACTTGAGAAAGTCGGGCGCGAGCCCCAGGCGCTTCGAGGCGTCGTCAATCGTGATGAGATCCTTGGCTTTATCGGTCCGTCGTTGGGCGCTTTTCACCATGATCAGTAACTTTCCGTTTGGCACGAACGTCTTACCATGCAGTCTAGCCTGCCGTTTGTCTGGGTCCAGTCCGCAATTGTACGACCCGCGAGGTGCTGGGTGCAGGCACGGGTTTGGATCCCAATTCATGTCTCACTGCCCCGCGGTTCCCGGGAACCCGAGGAACTCGCCGCGGTAGACCCGGCAGCGTGCCGTGTCTTGGTCCTGAATGACATAAAGATAGCCCGCCTGGGCAAGCCCCTTGGGATCGTGAAGGCTCGCGTGGCCACCGAGGCCCGCGCCATAGGTGACGCCGCCCAGTTTGGCAATGAAGAGGCGGTCTTGGATCTGACGCAAGAGCCCGCGTCGGCAATTGCGCGACAGATCGACATCGAAGTCGAGATCTCGCGGGCGCCCTTCGGCTTTCTCGAAGAGGAGATTGGAGCCGAGAAGAGAGTTCGTGGGGCGCGGAGGCAAAGACGTGTCCGGGCCGCCCGTCGGTTGGGGCCGAAAGGCGCCACGGGGAAAGAAGGTGCGTTTCGGACCCTGATCGATATGGGCCTCGTTGGTCACTCTCATCTGATTCGCCGGCATCTGATTCGCCGGCAATTGCTGGGCCGGCAGGTCCTGGGCCGGGAGCAGCAGGGACGGAAGCAGCAGGGCCAGCAATGCCACGGCGGCCAAGTGGCGGCGACCCGGCCAGAGGCCGAGAACGCTCAAGAGCCGATGCCCTGGACCTGGACATCGCCGTTTAGAATCATCGATTTCAGGCGGGCGACACCGGTGCTGAGTTCCTCGCAGCGTTCGCGCAGGTTGCGAAGGTCGCCGACCGCGTGATCCGGTCTGACCGTACGCTGAGACAAGTCCACCAGGGCCGCCAGATAGCGGGCCTTGGCCTTGGCGGCCAGGCGAATTACGCCGCGGACCTCGGCTTGGCTAAGAGAGACCAGGGCTTCCATGGCCTCCTCGCGGTCCACGGAAGCCTCCAGAACATCGAGTTCTTCGATGAAGGCCCCGCTCGAAAGTACGGGAATCTCTTCATTCAACTGGGCCGCGGTCTCCTGAAACAGCGCATCGTCGCGCAAAGGCAGATTGGCGGGTGGGACCGACGCTTTGCGCCGACTCCGTCCGAACATCCGCGGAAAGGCGATTGGATCGATGATGTCTTCCTGCATGGCCATCGGGACCCTCCTCCATTGTTAACAGAGGAGTAGCAAGGATCAGGCCAGCTTGCGGACAGGCGAGAAGAATAGAAAAATTACGGGATATCAAGGGTCTAGGAAGAGGTCTCTGGGAGGCAGGCCGACGTCAGGTCGAGATTTCGGCAGGATCTGCCCTTTCGGCGGAAAAAAAAGCCCGGTGTTCCGTCCTGGGACACCGGGCCAATTTACTGCAACAAATTGGAGAAGAGTTAAGGTCCGAGCGACGCCTCGATCAGCCAGCGAGGGCCGCGTCGGGGTTCATGCTCGCATTGTCGTTGGTCGGCCTGCGCCGGGCCACACGGGCCGCATTCTGGATCTTCTGGGCCCGTAGGATCCGCTTCGTGCGGCTTTCGATCTGTCCCGCGCGCCGAACCGTGGCGTGGCGGACGGCTGCCTTGCGCAGGAAACGAAAGCCGAAGAAGCCGGTAATCAAGGTGAGCCAGAAGTAGCCGTACCACCAGGGCATCACGGTCAGAAAGTCACGCATCAAAAGATAGTACTGATCGCCGTATCCGTTGGGGCCGTAAATCCAGTCCAGCAGGGCCAACATATCCAGTTCTCCTCTAGCGCTATCTCACACACCGCCTCTTGGTGGCGGCCACTCTCAGTGGAGATTTTCAGACGTTTCCGTTTTTCTTCAGCAACTTCGAAGGTTAATCAATCATTAATCAGTGAATATACAGAAAGATTTTCAGAATATCAAGAAAAAAGTTTCCGAAATTTTAACCATTTTTGTTAAGTATTTTTGTCTTATTTAGGAAAAATACAAAATACTGGAATGTATTCTTGTGTAGTTGCCCGTGGCGGGCGGAATATTCGCGATTCTTGCGGCTTGTATTGAATGGAATTCGTGGCGGCCATGCCGGGAATGCGCAGGGACGGCAGGGTCAGCCCGCCCGATCGGCTAGCCGCTTGCGCAGTCGAAGCACGTGGCGATCGTCGGGTCGAGCGCCAGGCGCCGATCCTCGATCGGCTCATCGCAAATCGCGCAATAGCCAAAAGCCTCGGTCTCGACGCGCTTCAGCGCGGCCTCGATGCGCAGCAACTCTTGGCGCCGACGCTCGTCGGTCGCGTTCGCCATGGCCTGTTGCTGCAGGGCGTCCATCCTCGAGAGCCGGCCGACACGGGACTGGTCGAGCTCGACCGGCGCTCGGTCCTCGGCGCTGGACTTGACCACGCCCTCGATCGCGGCACGACGTTCGAGCAAGGTCAGGCGTATGGCTTCGAGGTCCAAGACCCTGCTTCTCCCTTCAGTGCCCGTCCCGGTGCGTGGCATCTTGGTCATGGCCGCTGCGATTGCTGTAGAAAACCAAGGCCATTAGCCCGACTCCGAGAATGAAGGTGAGGAGACAGCCCAGTATCAAGGCGATCAATCCGTGGAACGAGATGCCGGATTCTTGGCCGAACCCGAGCCAGGAGTAGGCGACTATCCAAAGAGCGCCGGCCATCAGGAGGGCAAGCGCCAGGGCGATCATGAGGAAGACCTTGAGCTGCTTCATCTGGGTTCTTTGTCCATGGTGGATCATAGGGCGTCATGGGGTTCGATGGGAAGGCGCAAGGTTGATATCAGCCATGGCCGAACGGCGGCACATTTCCATTGCCCTTTTCAATTGTCGCGCTATAACTCCGGCTCCGTGGCCGGAACCGACGGCCTTCTTCTCTTGTGCGGCTGTGGCGGAATCGGTAGACGCGCAGCGTTGAGGGCGCTGTGGGGGAAACCCCGTGGAGGTTCAAGTCCTCTCAGCCGCACCAGTCCACCGTGTCCCGCGTGTTTGGACAAGGTGGGGCACGGCGGGGACGATGTCGGTGCGGCGCAGCTGTGCGGCTGTGGCGGAATTGGTAGACGCGCAGGTTTCAGGTATCTGTGGCCGCAAGGCCGTGGTGGTTCGAGTCCACTCAGCCGCACCAAGCTCCCCTCCGGATTTCAGCCGGATTCTTGGCGGTCGGCGCCCCGCCGCCGAGGCCGGGCCGGTCGTTGGACCGCGGTCGGATCGACCCAACCGGTGACTCGATTTCCATTCTCGGCTATGACATCCGAAAAGTGCATCGCGCTCGGCCTTGAGTGCGCGCGATTCCGAAAGGATAGACAGAAGGATAGACCGTGACCCAGGGACCACAGGCCGTTGAATCACGGGTCATCGAGCAATTGTCCGCTTTGGCCCAAGAGACTCGATTTCGGGTTTTCCGGGCGCTCATGGCCGCCGGTCCGGCGGGCTTGCCTGCGGGTGAGATCGCCGACGCCCTGGAGGTGGCGCCCAACACGCTCTCCACGCATCTGGCGATTCTGAAGCGGTCCGATCTTGCCGAGGTGCGCCGTGCCGGCCGCAGCCTTTACTACTCCGCCAAGGTCGAGGCGGTGGGCAGCCTCATCGAGTCGCTGGTTCAAGACTGCTGTGGCGGGCACCCTGAGGTCTGCAGTTCCCTCGGGAAACTCAAAGGTATTGACGGTTAAGCCCTTTATTCGAGAGCTCATCGATTTACGAGACAAATCCTCCCCGCTTCGCCCGATCTTTCCCCTGTCTGGAGGCGCGTCCATGACGCCGGTCGAACGTTACGTCTCGCTCTGGGTGGCGCTTTCGCTTGTCGCGCTCGCTGACCGCACCAGACATCGCTTCGCCGAATCAACGTCTTTGGTCCCAACCTTAAGGTCGGATGGCAATTCTCGCGTGGCCGTCAGCCGTGTTGATGTTCGGGCCATATGAGCCTACATCAGACAGTGCAGGGCTTGCGGTTCAGGGCTAGGGGACAAGGCCAAACCGCAGGCGATAGCTAGATGCGAATCGGCCGGGGGACGGGCCGGGGAGATAGAGGACGTTAAGTGGGGATGAAATCCAATCCCGAGGCCCCGCCTCGGAAAGCGCGTGCCACAACTCAAAAAGGCCTGCGTCCAAGCAGCGCGGCGCGCCTGCGCAACTACTTCCTGACCGGCATTCTGGTCACCGCGCCGATCAGCATCACGATCTGGTTGGCCTGGAAGATGGTCAGCTTTATCGACCGCCAGGTGGCGCCCTTGATCCCGCCCCGTTGGGATCCCGAAAGTTATCTGCCCTTTGCCATACCCGGCACCGGTATCGTCATTGCCGTGATCGCGCTGACCCTCATCGGTTTTGTCACCACGGGATACCTGGGTCGCCTGATTACAAGTACGAGCGAGCGGCTGATCGCCCGTCTGCCGGTGGTGAGTTCGGTCTACGGCTGGATTCGTCAGGTCTTCGAGACCGTGTTGTCGCAGAAATCGAACGCATTTCGCGATGTCGTGATGATTGAGTACCCCTGCCGCGATTCCTGGGCGATTGGCTTCATCACGGGTCAGACCGAGGGCGAGGTGCAGGGGCTGACCGCCGAGGTGGTCTATAATGTGTTCGTTCCGGCGACGCCGAATCCGACAACGGGCTTCCTGCTCTTCATTCCCGAGCGCGATATTCACCGTTTGGATATGACGGTGGAAGACGGCCTCAAGCTGGTGATTTCCGGCGGTATCGTGACGCCGCAGGATCAAAGGGAGGCCAAGAGCGACTGGCGCTGGTCGGTCACGCCGCAGGAGCTGCTTCATGCCAAAGAGCGCGAAGAGGCTATGGCAAAGGGCATCGACTTCGACAGCGTCCGGGCGAGCGAGAAACTCGAAGCCGAGACGAAGGCCAAGGAAGAGGCCGAAGCGCACCATCGCAGGAGCCTGATCGGCCGCTTCCGTACCTACCTCATCACCGGGACCTTGGTGACCGCGCCAATCGCCATCACGGTCTGGCTGGCCTGGGAGTTCATCTCCTACATGGACGATCAGATAACGCCCTTGATCCCATCGCGCTGGAACCCGGAGACCTATCTGCCCTTCGGCCTGCCGGGACTGGGCCTCGTTGTCGCGGTGGGGACGATGATCACGATCGGCTTCATGACCCACGGAATTATCGGGCGCGCTATCGTACGCATGGGCGAGCGGCTGCTCGATCGCTTGCCGGTCATTCGCGGGATCTATTCCGCGGTCAAGCAGATCTTCGAATCGATCTTGAAGAAACAGTCGAAGGCCTTTCGACAAGTGGTCCTGATCGAATACCCCAGGCCCGAGTCCTGGGCGATCGGATTCCTGACCGGCGATTCGATCGATCAGGTCCGCGGCAATACGGGCGAAACGGCGGTCAATGTCTTCCTCCCGACAACCCCCAATCCGACATCGGGTTTTCTGCTGTTTCTCAGGCATGACCAGGTGCGCAGCCTGGTCATGACTGTCGAGCAGGGCATCAAGATGGTGGTTTCGGGTGGGATCGTGACGCCGCCGGCACCGCCGTCGCAAAACCTGGACCAGCAAAGGGAAGAAACGATCAACGCGTGACGGCGCTCGATTCAGCCTGATGTTTAACACAATATTAGTCGTGTTCTGATCATAGTTCCCGGTCAAATTGAGTGGCCGCGGCCTGCGATTTGGCGGCGGCGTCGCGGCGAGGGGAACAGGGCGGGATGTTGGCGGAAACTGCATTTTACCGGCGCGCGAAGTCGTTCGGGCTGCGCGGGCTCGCGACCGCCACCGCGGTCGCCCTGGTGGTGGCACCGATCCTGACCCTCATCAATCAATGGGACGGAATTTTCGGCACGACAGTCTTCGATTCGCTGAAGATGGCACTGACCTTCACGGTCCCTTTTCTGGTGTCCACGGTCAGCCAGATCCTGGCCAAGCGGCGGGACTCGCCGCTGGACGTCCAGGAGGCGGCCCCGGTCGCCCGCTTGCCGGAGTCGGCGGTACCACAGGCCGCCTCGACGGCGCCCGGCGCCGCCGACGAGCCCGACCCCAAGCCCCATTTCGCCCGGGAGGAGATCCAAGCCCTGATCGATAGCGCGCAGGACCGGGGCGTCACGATCCGGGCAAACGCGCAGCGCGTCAACAGTAGCTCGAAGGAAAGGGCGCAGTTTATCGCCGGTCTTGTGGAGCGGACGGAGGAGCTCAACCAAGATATTCAGCGGGGCCTTGGCGAACTGGTGCGCGGGCAAGGTGAAGTCGAGGCTGTGCAAGGCAGCATCGGGCAGCTTTTGCAGTCGCTGACGAGCGTTGGCGACAGTCTTGGCAAAGGCACCGCGGCGGAAGCCGCGATGCGCCAGTCGGCCAGCCTCTTTCGCGAGCGGTTCGATGCGATCGGTGGGGTTTCCAAGGAGATCACGGCGATTGCCTCCAAGACCAACCTGCTGGCGCTGAATGCAACGATCGAGGCGGCGCGCGCTGGCGAGGCCGGCCGGGGATTTGCCGTGGTCGCGGGCGAGGTGAAGGCGTTGGCCGTCACCTCCGCCGCTGCCGTGGAGAAGATCGAGCGGCTGGTCGACGACCTCACAGCCCAGCTCGGCGAAGTCGATGGCGGTCTGCAGGGCTTGAACCAGACGCTGGAGGAAACCCGCCGTGTCACCGATGAGTACGGCGATGAGGTTCGCGGAACCGGGGCCGCCGTACAGACCTTCAACGAGCGCATCGGCACTCAAATCGAGGCTCTGACCGGTCGGCTCGGTCAGTTGGCCGAAGTCATCGGGGCGATCCGCGAAATTCAGCAAAACACCGAGGCGGCGGTGATCGGCTCGGCCCAGAACGTCGAACTGGCGAGCGAACTCCTCGAGCGGCTGGACGAATCCCGGCGCTTGGCTTGTCGGTAGCGGGCTCTTTCCCCATCACCCCGACCGGATAAAACGCACCGCCGCATCGCGCTCGAAGAGGTAGAGCAGGACGCGCAGGGCGTCGCCGCGTTGTCCCTCGAGTTCGGGGCTACGCTCGAGGATCAGCTTTGCATCGTCGCGGGCGATGGCGAGCAGATCGCCGTGGACCGCAAGATCGGCGAGACGAAACTCGGGAAACCCGCTCTGGCGGGTGCCCAGCAACTCCCCGGCACCGCGCAGCTTCAGGTCCTCTTCGGAGATTCGAAATCCATCGTTGCTTTCGCGCATGATTTTGAGCCTGGCGCGTGCCGGCTCGCCAAGCGGTCCCTGATAGACCAGCAGGCAGGTCGACCGCTCCTTGCCGCGCCCGATGCGCCCGCGTAGCTGGTGCAGTTGGGCCAGGCCGAAGCGTTCCGCCCTCTCGATGACCATCACCGTCGCCGCCGGGACATCGACCCCGACCTCGATCACCGTGGTCGCGACCAGCAGGTCGATAGGGCCGTCGATAAAGCTGGCCATCGCCGCGTCCTTGTCGGGCGCTTTCATCTTGCCGTGCAGTAGTCCGACCTTGGCGCCGAAACGCGCCTCCAGGGCCTGAAAGCGCACCTCGGCCGCCGCCAGGTCGCTGATCTCGGACTCCGAGACCAGGGGACAGACCCAGTAGACCTTCCGGCCCGCGTCGAGCGCGCGCCCGACCGCTTCGACGACCTCCTCCAAGCGATCGAGCGGTAGCGTGCGGGTGTCGATCTCCTGGCGTCCAGGCGGCTTTTCGGTGAGGCGCGAGGTCTCCATGTCGCCGTAGGCGGTCAGCATCAAGGTCCGGGGAATGGGTGTCGCGGTCATGACCAGGACATCGGGGGCCTGGCCCTTGCCGGCGAGCTCCAGGCGCTGATGAACGCCAAAGCGGTGCTGTTCGTCGATCACCACCATCGCCAGGTCGTCAAAGGCGATGTCCTTTTGAAACAGCGCGTGGGTGCCCAGGGCGATCGCGCTTTCGCCACTGGCCAGACGGCCGCGTTTGGTCTCGCGCAGCTTGCCCTTGTCGCGGCCCGACAGCAGGACGATTTCCAGGCCGACGGACTCGGCGAGCGGCTTCAGTGTTTCGTAATGCTGGCGCACCAGAAGTTCGGTTGGCGCCATCATGGCTGCCTGCTGGCCGCACTCGACGGCTGCCAGCATGGCGAAGAAGGCAACCAGGGTCTTGCCGCTGCCGACATCGCCCTGGAGCATGCGCAGCATCCGGTTGTCGGAGGCCATGTCGCTATCGATTTCCCGCAGCGCCTGCTTCTGGGCGCCCGTCAGGGTAAAGGGCAAGCCAGCCAGGACCTCCCGCCTCAGCCGGCCGTCGCCCTTGATCGCGCGGCCGCGCTGGCGGGTCTGATGACGGCGCACCAGGGCGATGGCCAGTTGATTGGCAAGCAGTTCGTCATAGGCCAGCCGGCGGCGCGGCGCCGTCAGGGGCGCCAGGTCGGCCATATCGGCCGGGGCATGAGCGCCCAACAGCGCGCTGCGCCAGCTCGGCCAGCCCTCCCGGGACATCAGGGCGGGGTCGTTCCATTCCGGCAGGTCGATCAGGTCCTGCAACGCCTCCTGGACCGCCTTGCGCAGGGTGTTTTGGGTAACGCCGGCGGTCAGCGGGTACTGCGGCTCGACGATCTTCAGGCTCTCGATTTCGGCCAGGGGAACGACCTGGTCGGGATGGGTCATCTGCAGTTGACCGTTGAAGATCTCCAGCTTGCCGCTGATCGCGACCTGGCCGCCTTCCGGCAGGATGCGGCCCAGGTAGTCGGCGCGGGCGTGAAAGAAGACCAGCTCGATGCTACCGCTATCGTCATGGCAGGCGACACGGTAGGGACTGCGGCGGTTGGCCGGCGCGGCGTGGCTCCCGACGGTCAGGGCGAGGGTCGCGACCCGTCCGGGCTGCGCCGCGGAAAGAGGTGGACTGTAGCGCCGGTCGACGATGCCGCTGGGCAGGTGCCAGCAGAGATCGACGACCTTCTCCCCGGCCAGCCCGGCGAAAAGCTTGGCCAGCCGCGGCCCGATACCCTTCAGGTTGGTGATCGGGGCAAAGAGGGGATAGAGGACTTCCGGTCGCACCGCGCACCCACGACAAAGAGGCTTCACCGACTCAGGCGGATCATGCGCCTTTGCAATTGGCCGTGCAATTGCGCGCGCTCGAATGAGGCCGGACCCAAGGTTGTCACCCACGGCAACCACGTCATAATGGCGGCCGGCGAGCGCGCGGCCGCCTAGGCTGGGGAGATCGAATGGTGACGAAAGACACGGACGGTTCCTTGGAGGGCGGATGCACCTGCGGCGATATCCGCTATCGCGTGGCAAGCAGGCCGCTCTTCGTTCACTGCTGTCATTGCCGCTGGTGCCAGCGTGAATCGGGGTCCGCCTTTGCTCTCAACGCGATGATCGAATCCGATCGGATCGTCCTGCTGAGCGGGGCGCCCGAGGTGGTCAACACGCCGACGCGAAGCGGCAAGGGTCAGAAGTTCAGCCGCTGCCCGCGCTGTCGCATTGCGCTTTGGAGCAACTACGCAGGGGCCGGCGACGCGGTTCGATTCCTGCGGGTCGGCACGCTGGACGATCCTGACCAAATGCCGCCCGACATCCACATTTTTACGGCCTCGAAGCAGCCCTGGTTTGCGATCCCGCCGGGCGTCCCCGCGGTTGAAAAATTTTACCACCGCAAAGACCACTGGCCCGAGGAAAGCCTGGGCAGATTGAGTTCGCTTTCAGGCTGACGAGCGGACTCTTCAAGGACGGCGCCGGCCGCTGTCGCCGACCAGGACGAAAGGCGCCCAAAGCAAGGGGTGAGCGTAGTGCGGTCGCCGGCTGTCGGCGATCAGTCCCAGCATGGCCTGCTGCAACGCGCGGGCGCGGCCCGCGGCCGGGTTTTGGATCATCTCGGCCATGGTGGCGGTGGTGAGCGTGACGGTGGCGTCCGAGATGACCGGCCAGTGCGAGACCATCAGGCTGCGACTGCCGGCATAGAGGAAGGCCTTGGTCAGACCGGAAAAGCCCTCGGCCCCGGGGGTTCCGTCATCGGCCGCCGTGTTACAGGCCGACAAGATCACCAGATCCGCGTCGAAGCGCAGCTCGGCGATCTCGCTGGCGGTGAGGAGCCCATCGTCCCGGGCGTCCGGGGTCTGTGGCGGGGTCAGCACCAGGGCCGGCTCCTGGGTCCCCTCCAGGGCGCCCGCCACCAGACCGTGAGTGGCAAAGGCGAGCACCCGATGGTCGGCCAGGTCGGCCTGCTTGACCAGAGCCTCGCGTGCTTCCTGGGCGAGCATCAGGCTGTCCGGGCCGGCCTCCAGCCAGGTGGCCATGGACCGAAGTTCATCGGCGGTCTCGGGCAAGGGCGGTAGCAAGCGCAGGCCCCGGACATCGGCGATGCCGCCGCCATAGATGTCGCTGAGACCGATACCCCGGGTGGCGCCCTCGCCACCGCCGAGGATGGGATCGCCGATCCCCAAGAAAGGTTGGCCGGCGTTCGAGCGACCGGCCACCTGGCGCAGGGCGGTGAGCGAGGAGGCCGACGGCAGGGTCGTGGTGGCATAGTGACGCACCAGCCAGTCGGCCTTGCCGTAGTCGCTGAGCTGGGTCGCCGAGACGCCCTCGATAGAACGCAGGAAGAGGCTGAAAGGCAGGCTCTGCAGGGCCCCGTCCGGGACGATCAGGAGCTCCTTGACGCCGTCGAGCCGCGGTTCCGCCCAGCCGATCAGGCGGCGGTAGAGGTCCGCGGAAAGGGCGAAATCGAAGGCCGGCAGATCGCGCCATCCACGCAGCTCCATGCCCTCGAGATCGACACCGGCGCGCAGCGAGGACACGGCTTCCTGCAGGCGTTGGCCGGTCAGAGTCTCGTCGAAGTGAAGCGCGTCGCCTTGTTGCGAAACCAGCCAGATATAGGTGCCCTGGTCGGTCACCAGATACAAGAACAGCGCTTCGTCGCGGGCCAGGTGGCGGCGCAGCTCGGCCATGGCGAGAGGCCGCGGTGCGGTCAACTCGGCATAGCTGGGAAAATCCGTGGCCAGCCGATCCTCCAGCGCTTCAAGTTCGCGTTCGAGCCGAATGCGCTCGGCCCGCAGTACTGCCTCCGCGGCCTGGTCGCGTTGGTTGGGGTCGCTTGCGAGCGCCGTGACAAGACGCTTGTTCAATGCATGGAGCAGATTGACCGTGTCCTGGTGCTGGCGGACCTGCATGGCGAGGTCGCCGCTCCCGGCCGCGAAGCGCGCCGCCATGCGGGCCACAGCAAGTCCGACCGAGGTCGCATGGGCGGCCTGACCGATCCGGAAAGACTCCGCCAGACGGTCGGCTTCGGGTAGCGAGGCCGCGCGAACCAGCTCTAAATGCTGTTCGAACACGCGGCGCGGCCCGTGCCCGCTCCCAGGCTCTGTTTCGGCCCGCCCCGCTCGCTGTTGGTGAATCGCCGAGGCTTCGCGGATCGTGGCCAGCGCCAGGTCGGGCTGACCCGCCGCCGCCAGCAGGCCGGCCTTGCCTGACAAGGCGCCGGCAAGCCGCGGGTGGCGCCCGCCGAGGGTTTCGCGGTAGATGCCGATGGCGCTGTCAAAGAACTTGCCGGCGGTGGCACTGTTCCCCGCCGTTCGCTCCAGCTCGGCCTGTTCCAGAAGCGCCGCGGCAAAATCGGGATGCGCCTCGCCGAAGCGGGCGAGGCGGATATCGCGGGCCTCGCTCAGCAGCGGACGGGCGGCCTCCAGGCGGCCACTGGCGGTCAGTACCCGACCCAGATTGACGAGGCTTCCGGCGATGTCCGGGTGACCCGCGGGCAGCACCCGGCGTCTGATCTCCAGGGCCTCGCGTTGCAGACGCTCGGCTTCCTGGCCGCGGCCCAGGCGCTCGGTGATCCAGGCCAGATTGTTCAGAGTACCGGCATAGGCGGCATGGTCGCGCCCCTGGGCCGCCTCGATCACATTCAAGGCCCGCTGTTGCAGGGCCGCGGCCTCGTCTAACGCGCCCTGCTGGCTCATGTTGACCGCCAGGTTGTTCAAGGAAGCGGCCACGTTGGGATGGTTCAGTCCCAAGTGAGTTTCCCAGATTGTCAGGGCGCGGCGGTGGGCCATGATCGCATCGTCGTAAAGGCCGCGGTCGGTCAGGTTGTCGCCGCTGGCGAAGAGCGCTTGGCCGACCAGCGGATGGTTGGGGCCGAGCGATTCTTCGCGCAGGGCAACGACCTCGTTCAACTCCGACTCGGCGCTGCGGTAGTCGCCGCGCAGGGCATGGAGCCGCGCAAGATTGAAAAGCGTGGTGGAGGGGGCGATATCTTCCGGCGGCAGGTGTTTGCGCTGCATCGCCAGGGCCCGCCTCAGGAGCTTTTCGGCCGCGTCGTAGTCGCCCTGCTCGGTTCGGATCTTGGCCATGAGGTTGAGCGCGTCGGCGCGCAGCGGATCGTCATCGCGCAGCATCCGGTCCTGGGCGTCCCTGGCCGCCTCGAGTTGGGTTTCCGCCTGATCCAGCAAGCCGCCATTGAACAGCAGGGCCGCGAAGTCCGTGCGCGCCTGGATGACCGCCAGGTGCCGCGCGCCAAAGGCCTTTTTCCCCTGGTCGATCGCCTGGGCGAAGAGGGCGGCCGCCTCGTCGGTCCGGCCGACTGCGGTGAGCAGCTTGGCCAGACTGCCGAGGGCGTAGATGGCGTCTTCGGACTTGGGCCGCCCTTCCTCTTCCCAGGTCGCGAGATAGCGGCGGAACCCGGCTTCCGCGGCCTCGTAGTCGGCGGTGCCGTAGGCCTCGTAAGCCGAGCGCAGGGCCGCGAGATCCGCCGCCCGGGCGCTATCGGCGTCGACCGGCCCCAGGACCGCCAGTCCCAGGATGAGAAGCGCCACGCGCCAAAGTGCGCCGAAGCGCGGCATCGCGAGGTCGGGCCCGCCCGGTGGTTTTAGAGCCACTTGCCGACGACGGAGATGGACGCCGTGGCGCTCAGGTTTGTAATCATCACCTCGCCGCCGAAGAACTTGACCAGTTTCAGGGTCTCTCCGGGCCTGATGCAGAAGTTCTCGCTGCCGTCCGGGCTGATAATGGTGCCGCAGGCGTCCTCGTCGCCCTCGTTGCGCAGGACCAGTTCGGTATAGTCGTTGGGTGCGGTCTTGATCGTGACGGTCTGGCCCGGCTCGATCGTCACATCGATGGCGCTTTGAGCGGCGGAGCGCACCGCGCCACCAGCGCCACCCTCGGCCGCCAGGGGCCCCACGGCGCCGAGGATCAAGGCCGCGGCGAGGCCGACAGTTTGGAGCATCCGGATCATGGCGATTCTCCTTCCATAGCCCATTTGGGACAGGTAGGGCAGAATCGCACCCCGCCTTATCCCCCAGCACAGCGGAACTACCTTACCGCGATTCTATGAAATTTTTGGAAAGTATCGGGCCGGGCAGGCCCTGATTTCCCCTGATTCATTGCCGTCTGGACTTTGCGGCGGGTTGGTGGCATCACCGCCGCTTGGCCATGTCCGATTCACTCGAGATAACACGCAAACGGCTGCGTTTTCGCGCCTGGCACCGCGGCACCAAGGAGCTCGACCTCCTGGTCGGCCGCTTTGCCGATGCCCACATCACGGATTTTTCGGCCGCTGAGCTAGAGCAGTTCGAGGCCCTGCTGACCATTCCTGAGCCCGTGCTCTATGATTGGCTGCTGGGCCGGGGCCTGCCGCCGCCTGAAACCCAGAGCGACGTGTTGGATAAGCTGATCCTCGCCACCCGCGGGAGCGCTTGATGGCAGTTGGCGAAGCGGTCGAACAGGCGGCGCCGACCCAGCGCGAAGTCTATGCGAACACACCGGAGGGCCTGGATGCGCTGGTCCTGGCCGAACGAGTCAGGGAGGCCGGGGTCCAGGGGCTGCCTTGGCTCCACATTGCCCGCGACGATGCGCGCATGGAGGCCCTGTGCGAGACCCTGGCCTTCGTCGATCCCGACCTCGAGATACTGTCCTTTCCGGCCTGGGATTGCCTGCCCTACGACCGCATTAGCCCGCGACCGGATATTCTGGCCCAGCGGCTGTCGGCCCTGGTCCGCATCATGGGGTGGGGCGCGGCGGAGGGCGCAGGCTCGGCCCGGCCCCGCATCGTGGTGACCACGGTCAACGCGGCCGCCCAACGGGTGATTCCAAACGGGATGCTGCGCGGCCGCGCCCTGACGCTTTCGATCGGCGAGCAGTGCGATCCCGAGCGTATCATCCGATTTCTCGCGGCCAACGGATACGGCCGCACGGCCACGGTCAGCGAGCCGGGCGAGTACGCCCTGCGCGGCGGTATCCTCGACCTCTATCCGCCGGTCGCCGACGATCCCCTGCGGCTCGACTTCTTTGGCGACGAGTTGGAGACGATCCGCCCCTTCGACGCGCTGAGCCAACGCAGTCGGGGTAAACTGGATCGACTCCTGCTGCTGCCGGTCAACGAGGTCATTCTGGAAGAGGGGACCATCGGCCGCTTCCGCAGCGGCTACCGGGAGCTCTTCGGCGTTTCCAAGGAAGACCCACTCTACGAAGCGATCAGCGCCGGGCGGCCGCACCCCGGCATGGAACACTGGCTGCCGCTGTTCTATGGCGAGTTGGAGAGCCTGTTCGACTACCTGCCGCAGGCGTCGGTCAGCCTCGACCACCAGGCCGAGGAGGTGCGCAACGCCAGACAGGCGACAATCGACGATTTCTACGAGGCGCGCCAGACCCTGGAGGGGGTCCCGTCGCGCGGCGCGGCGAGCGGCGAATGGGTCTACCGCGCGCTGCCGCCCGACCGCCTTTACCTGCCGCGCCACGAATGGACCGGCCGGCTGGAGGCCCGCGCCGGCGGTGCCTTTTCGCCCTTCGCGGTGCCCGAACGGGACCTGCCTTGCCGCGATGCCGGCGGCCGGCCCGCCGACAGCTACAGCGTTGCCCGACAGGATCCCGACGGACACCTGTTCGAGCGCGTGGCGGCGGATCTGGCCAGCCACGCCAAAGCCGGCCGGCGGGTGGTGATCGCCGCCCAGACAATCGGCAGCCGCAGCCGTCTGGCCGGCCTGCTGGCCGATCACGGGGGTGTCGAGGTTGCCGAGGTCGGAACCTGGGCCGCGGTCAACGAAGGCCCCGCCGGCGCGGTCTATGGCGTGGTGCTGCCCCTGGAACGCGGCTTCATAGCCCCGGGTTTCGCGATTCTGAGCGAGCAGGACATCCTCGGGGAACGTTTCCGGCGCAAGGCGCGCCAGCGCAAGAAGCCGGAGAATTTTCTCCGCGAGGTCTCTGCCCTCGAACCGCGCGATCTGGTGGTGCACCGCGAGCATGGCATCGGCCGCTACGAAGGCCTGCTGACGATCGAGGTCCACGGCGCCGCCCATGACTGCCTGAACGTGGTCTATCACGGCGGCGACAAGCTCTTCGTGCCGGTCGAGAACATCGATGTCCTGTCGCGCTACGGCCAGGACGAGGGCGGCGCCGAGCTCGACCGTCTTGGCGGCGCCAGTTGGCAGCTCCGGCGGGCCAAGGTCAAAGACCGCCTGAAGATGATGGCCAAGGAGCTGATCAAGGTGGCGGCGGTGCGCGAGACCCAGCAGGTCGAGGAGCTGCGCCCGCAAGAAGGCCTCTATGACGAGTTCGCGGCGCGCTTTCCCTATCCCGAGACCGAAGACCAGGCCCGGGCCATCACCGAGACCCTGCGCGACCTGTCGAGCGGCCGTCCGATGGACCGCCTGATCTGCGGCGACGTCGGCTTCGGCAAGACCGAGGTGGCCCTGCGGGCCGCCTTCGTCGCCGCGCTGTCGGGTTTTCAAGTCGCCATCGTGGTGCCGACCACCCTCCTGGCGCGCCAGCACTACAGCACCTTTCGCGAACGCTTTGTCGGCCTGCCTTTGCAGGTTGCCCAGCTCTCGCGGCTGGTTGGCGCGCGCGACCAGGCCAAGGTCAAGGAGGGGCTCGCCAAGGGGACCCTGGACATCGTCATCGGCACCCATGCGCTCCTGGCCGAGTCGATCCGTTTTCGCGATCTGGGGCTCTTGATCGTCGACGAGGAGCAGCACTTCGGGGTCAAGCAAAAGGAGCGCCTGAAGAAGCTGAAGGAAGCGGTGCACGTCCTCACCCTGACGGCGACGCCGATCCCGCGCACCCTGCAGCTGGCCATGTCGGGGGTGAAGGAGATGAGCCTGATCGCCTCGCCGCCGGTCGACCGCCTCGCGGTGCGCACCTTCGTGCTGCCCTACGATCCGGTGATCGTGCGCGAGGCGATCATGCGCGAGCACCATCGCGGCGGCCAGATCTTCTATGTCTGTCCGCGTGTTCAGGACCTCGCCGAACTTCAGGAACGCCTGACCAGTCTGGTGCCCGAGATCAAGATCGCCGTGGCCCACGGCCAGCTCGCGCCGAGCGAGCTCGAGGCGGTCATGACCGACTTCTACGATCGCAAGTTCGAGCTCTTGCTCTCGACCAATATCGTCGAGTCCGGCCTCGACATCCCGACCGCCAACACCATGATCCTGCACCGCGCCGATATGTTCGGTCTGTCCCAGCTCTATCAGCTGCGTGGCCGCATCGGTCGCTCGAAGCTGCGCGGCTACGCCTACTTCACGCTGCCCCAGGGCCGTTTGCTGACCGCGACGGCACAGAAGCGCCTGGAGGTCATGCAGACTCTCGACAGCCTCGGCGCCGGCTTCCAATTGGCCAGCCACGACATGGACATCCGCGGCGCCGGCAACCTGCTGGGCGAGGAGCAGTCGGGCCATGTCCGCGAGGTCGGGATCGAACTTTATCAGCAGATGCTGGAAGAGGCGGTGGCTGCCGCCCGCGGGTCGGGCGCGGCCGACGCCCCAGGGGAAGGCGCGGACCAGGACTTCAGCCCGCAGATCCAGGTCGGCACCGCGGTTTTGATCCCCGAGACCTATGTCACCGATCTCTCCGTGCGCCTTGGCCTCTACCGCCGGGTCTCGACCCTGGTCGACGGCGGCGAGATCGAGGGTTTCGCCGCGGAACTGATCGACCGCTTCGGTCCGCTCCCGGCGGAGGTCGAGAACCTGCTCCAGGTCATCACCATCAAGCTTTTCTGCCGCCGCGCCGGCATTGCCCGGATCGACGCCGGCCCGAAGGGCGCGACAGTGGCCTTCCACAAGGACCGCTTTGCCAATCCCGCCGGCCTCATCGACTTCATCCAGCGCCAGGCCGGCAAGGTCCAACTGCGGCCCGACCACACGCTGCTCTACAAACGCGCCTGGAGCCAGCCGGAGGACCGCGTGAAGGGCGTGCTGTTGCTGGTCCGCGTCCTGGCGAAGCTGGCGGGGACGGGGGCCTAGGTGTGGCGCCTCAGTAGGTTGTTCTCGGGTGCTCCGAGCCGTGGACGGGAGGCGCGGTCTGCGGTCCGGGACTGGCTCCTCTTCCGGAGGAAAAGGTGCCTGTCCCGGGTCTGGCTCCGCCCTGGCCGCCGCCTCTCGCCCGCCAGCCAAAAAGGGGACAGGCACCCACTCGCCTGCGGCGACCGCGAGCCAGTCCCCTTTTCGCACCACGCAACCCGTCATGGAGCCAATTGGCAGTTCACGGTTGCGCCGAATCTGTGGGCCGACACACCGGGAGCGCGGTCCGGGACTGGCTCGATTTCCAAAGGAAAAGGTGCCTGTCCCGGGTCTGGCTCCGCCCTTGCCGCCGCCTCTTTGTGGCCGCATCGTGCCCGCCAGCCAAAAAGGGGACAGGCACCCACTCGCCTGCGGCGACTGCGAGCCAGTCCCCTTTTTGCACCACGCAACCCGTCATGGAGCCAATTGGCAGTTCACGGTTGCGCCGAATCTGTGGGCCGACACACCGGGAGCGCGGTCCGGGACTGGCTCGTTTTCCAAAGGAAAAGGTGCCTGTCCCGGGTCTGGCTCCGCCCTTGCCGCCGCCTCTCGCCCGCCAGCCAAAAAGGGGACAGGCACCCACTCGCCTGCGGCGACTGCGAGCCAGTCCCCTTTTTGCACCACTGACGCTGTGGTCCTGCGGCAAGCTGAGGCGCCTCAATAGGTTGTTCTCGGTTGCTCCGAGCCGTGGGCGGGAGGCGCGGTCTGCGGTCCGGGACTGGCTCCTTTTCCGCAGGAAAAGGTGCCTGTCCCGGGTCTGGCTCCGCCCTTGCCACCGCCTCTTGGCCGCCGCCTCTCGCCCGCCAGCCAAAAAAAAGGGACAGGCACCCACTCGCCTGCGGCGACTGCGAGCCAGTCCCCTTTTCGCTCCCCTGATGCGGTGGTCCCGCGGCCGGAGCCGAAACTGGCGCTCGTGGCCGGGGCGGCCTGCGAGCCGTGCGCTGGCGGCTATCCCAGTATCCCGCCTTCGTGGGTCTCTTCCGCGCTGCCGAGCTGCGGGGCCGCCTGGGCCACGGGGCCGCTGGCCTTGAGGTCGATGCTGGCCTTCGCGAGCGCTTCCAGGATCGCCTGGTTGATCTCGTAGCGGTGCTGGTAGTAGGTCTCGCTCGGCACCCAGAAGCGCGCGCCGACCACGGTGCCGCCATAGGCGAAGTCGTGCACGCCGACCTGCGGCGCCGGGATGTCCTCGCCCCGGGGAAAGGCCTCGATCGCGCCGCGGACCGCGGCGATGGCGCGCTCGACGTCCTGGCCGGCGGCGATGAAGATTCGCGGCTCGACGATGCGGTTTTCCTGGGAGTTGATCAGGACCTGACCGACGATCTCCTTGTTGGGCACGGTGATCAGCTCGCCGTCGTCGCCGCGCAGCTCGGTGTGGGACAGCTTGATCTCCTCGACCACGCCATAGGTGCCGCGCACCCGGATCGTGTTTTTCACCACGAAGGGCCGGGTCAGGATGATGGCGAGCCCGGCGCCGTAGTTGGAGAGCGGACCCTGGAGCGCCATGGTCAGACCGAAGGCGCCGGCGCCGGCCAGGGCGATCAAGGGCGCGATGGTGATGCCGAAATTGCCCAGGGTAATGATGATGACGATGCCGATCATGATGATGCGCACGACGTTGCCGCCGAAGCGCGACAGGGTCGGGTCGAAATTGCGCTTCTCGCACATGACGACCACGCGCCCCGCCACCCAGCCGGAGACCTTGAGGCCGATGATCAGGATCACGATGGCGCCGAGGATCTGGAATCCATAGGCCACGAGAAATTCGAGCAGGGTGTCGACCAGGGACTCCGCGAAGGCGAGTTGCTGCTCGATCTGTTCGCCGATTTCTTCGTCCATGATTTCTTCCCCCTGTTTCGACGCCAGGGACGACGTTATCGCGGATGCTCCCGGGCCTGCAAACCTCATTGTGCGTGGCGCATGATCGGTTAAAGTCCGGCCCCGTTGCGAGAGACTTCGAGGAAAACCGCCATGTTTGAGAGCAAGACGATCCTTCCCCTGTTCCCGACCAACGTCTGGGCCCACGACCTGGCGCCGGCGACGCGCGATCCCTTGAACCAGGGGCTGAAGGCGCGGATCGAGGGCCTTTTGACGCCGCGCCCGCAGATCAAGCCGGGGGAGACCTGGCAGACCCGCAACGATCTGCAAAAGGATCCGGGATTTGCGAGCCTGATGGGCATCGTGCAGGAGGCGGTGGCCGGCGTCCTGGAGTTCATCGAGGCCGAGCCCACGCCCTTCGAGGTGACCGGCTGCTGGGCCAACATCAATCCCTCGGGCGCGCCCCACTCGATGCACAATCACGGCAACAATTTCCTCAGCGGCGTCTATTACGTGCAGACCGGCGAGGGCTCGGACTCGATCACCTTCTTCGATCCGCGCAACGAGGTCGGCGTCATCACGCCGCGCTTCAAGCAGCGCAATCAGCACAACTCGCGCACCGTGAATGTCGAGGCCAAGTCCGGGCGCCTGGTCCTCTTTCCGGCCTGGCTGCGGCATGCCGTGGCGCCCAATCAAAACCCGGCCGAGCGCATCTCGGTGGCCTTCAACGTGATGTTCAGCGACTTCACCCGGACCATCGCAACGCCGCGCTGGGAAGGCCTGGAGTAGGGTAGCTGGTGGTGGACTGACTTTCGGCTTTTCACGATGCAATCGGCCAATTCAAAGTAAATCTATTTAAAATCAAATCGTTAGGTAGGGATTCCTTCACCCGCTCTTAGTAAATTGGTGAAGAGAAATCACCGGGCCTTGGGGGCCCGAAACAAGAGAGGCAACCATGTCGCAAACCGCGCAAAACCAGCGTCGCTCCTACCGTTTCAATCATCTCGACGACGTCAACACCCGACGCAAGGTCGGCAACGCCGCCCATGCCCTGATGTCTTCCTCCGGTCAGGCTCGGGGAGACATGGCCTATAGCCAGGCCGAAGCGCTGGTCGACTCCCTGATCGACCTCTACGGCACGATCCAGGGCGAGCTGCCGTCCTTTCATCAAGACCAGCACAGCCAGGACGTGGCGCGCCGCCTGGAACATCTGGAAAAAGCCGTTCACTCCTACCGCGAGGCCTTCGAAAGCGGGTTCTTCGCCGACGGCACGAAGGACCAGGCCAAGCAGGGCTAGGTTCCATGCGGCCAGCTCCCACCAGGCGGCTAACTCCAGGTGGCTAGCTCCAGGTCGGGCGGCCCTCGATCGGGTAGCTCGGGTCGTTGTAGCCCGGGGTCGAGGGATGGCCGGTCGGGACCAGACTGTCGACCAGGGCCTCGTCTTCGGCCGTGAAGCGGTAGTCGAGGGCGCCCAGGTAGTCCCGCCACTGTTCCAGCGTGCGCGGTCCGGCCAGGGCCGCGGTCACCATCCGGTTGTTCAGCACCCAGGCGACGGCGAACTGGCCGGGCGTGATGCCTCTGGCCTCCGCGTGTCGCTTCAGGGTCTGGGCGATTGCAAGCGATTCCGGGCGCCATTCGCTCTGCATCATGCGCGCGTCCTGGCGCCCGGCGCGGGTCTCCGGGTCCGGAGCCTGGTCCGGCGCGTACTTGCCGGTCAGAACGCCGCGGGCCAGGGGGCTGTAGGGCACGACCCCGATGCCGTGGTGCTGGCAGACCGGGAGCTGTTCGACCTCGGGCATGCGGTTCATGGCGTTGTAGTATGGCTGGCTGACCACCGGATGGGGCACGCCCAGGCTGTCGCAAATCCGAACGATCTCGGCGATCCGCCAGGAGCGGAAGTTGCTGACGCCGAAATAGCGGATTTTGCCCTGACGGATCAGGTCGCCGAGGACGGCCACGGTCTCCTCCAGGGGCGTCTCCCGGTCCTCGATGTGCAGATAGTAGATGTCGATCCAGTCGCTCTGGAGCCGGCGCAGGGAGTCCTCGCAGGCCCGCAGCAGCCAGCGCCGGCCTAGACCCCCATTGTTGGGCCCACAGGCGTTGGGGTCGTCGCCAATCATCGGGTTGCCGGCCTTGGTGGCCAGCACCCACCAGTCCCGCCCGGCCTTGATGGCGGCCCCGGTGATTTCCTCCGAGGCACCGCCGGCGTACTGGTCGGCGGTGTCGAGGAAGTTGACCCCGGCTTCGCGGGCATGGGCGAGAATTGTCCCCGCGTCGGCCGCCTCGGTCCGCAGGCCGAACATCATGGTGCCGACGCAAAGCCGCGAAACCGACAGGCCGCTGTGACCCAGTCGCTTGTACTCCATGACCTTATCCCTTAGCTGTTGCCTCGCTTTATAAGCATTCCGGGCGGCCGGACCAAGCGCCGCCCCACAAGGCACCCAGGGGAGACGCGGGTTCATGAACCAATCCTATTCAATCGCGGTGCTGGCCGGCGACGGCATTGGCCTGGAGGTCATGGCGCCCACCGTGGCCCTGCTGGCGCGCCTGGCCGGGGAGGGCGGTTTCCGCCTCGAGTTCGAGGAGATGGCCGGCGGCGCGGCGCTCTACCGCGACAGCGGCGATGCCCTGCCCGAGGCAACCGCGGTGCGGGCCGGGCAGGCCGACGCCATCCTGCTGGGCGCCATGGGGCTGCCGGGGGTGCGCTATCCCGACGGCCGCGAGATCGCGCCCCAGGTCGATCTGCGCGAACGCTTCGGGCTCTTCGCCGGGGTCCGCCCGGTCAAGGCCCTGGCCGGCCTGCCGACGGTACTGGCCGACCCGCGCGCCGCCGGGATCGACTTCGTGCTGGTGCGCGAGCAGACCGAGGGCCTCTTCGCCGACCGCACCGAGGCGCGCATCGAGGGCGACGCCACGGCGCGCCAGGAACTGGTCATCACCCGGGCCGCCTCGGAGCGTCTGTTTCGCTTTTCCTTCGAGCTCGCCCGCCGCCGCAAATCTCAAGGTAAACCGGGCCGGGTGACCTGTGTCGACAAGGCCAACATCCTGCCGGCCTTCGCCTTCTTCCGCGGTATCTTCGAGGAGGTGGCGGCCGATTATCCCGATATCGCCGCGGATGCCTGCTACGTCGATGCCATGGCCATGAACCTGGTCAAGCGGCCCTGGGACTACGACGTGATGGTCACCGAGAACATGTTCGGCGACATCCTCTCGGACCAGGCCGGCGGCCTGATCGGCGGCCTCGGCTTCGCCCCCTCGGCCGATATCGGCGCGACCCAGGCGGTCTTCCAGCCGGCCCACGGCACCGCCCCGGACATCATGGGCCAGGGCAAGGCCAACCCCACGGCGACGATCCTCTCCGGCGCCCTGATGCTGGAATGGCTCGGCGAGCGCCACGACGACCCGGCCCTGACCGCCGCCGGCGCCAGGCTGACGGCGGCGGTGGAGCGGGCGTTTGCCAAGGGCGAGCTGAAGCCCTTTGAGTTGGGCGGGCCGGACGGCACGGCGGCGATTGCGGGGGCGGTCGAGGCGGCGTTGTAGGGGGCTCAGGTCAGTGCGCTCTTCGATTCGCTCACAGTTGAATGGTTAACCTGCATCTCTCAAGGAACACATCTGGCCGCGATAGTCCGGATACTCCATCACGGAAGAGCGGGGATGGAGATGGGTGCACAATACCATTTCCCTCGTGCCGTCTGGATTCGTTGGGGAAAACACTTCATACCATGGCCCCATATTACTCTCGAACCGATAGCGCCTAAATTTGGGCGAGGTGTTTAGGATCAAATCGGACAGTTGCCATTTTCGGAAAATCTCATTCCCTTTTTTTATCGTGGTTCGCATGGTGGCATAAAATCCGCCTGGCAATGTTTGTACAGAAATACCCGAGGTGTCCGAATAGTTTTTGGGAATGGGGATACAGGCATCATATCGGCACAGTGTTGTTGGGGTGGTTGAAGAGTAATCCCAACTCACCCCAATAATTTTTGTGTTTGTTGTCCACAAGCGATGAGATTTTGCCCACCTGGTTATTGAATCCATAGCCTCGCGAATGCCAGTGCTTCCACCGCTACCGCCGTAGCTTCCAAAATTTCTAACGTAAGCAACACGAACCGGCGGATTTCTGATGATGTCCATCCGATCGGCCGAGGACTGCCGATCGTAAGAAATTCCCTCGGCTCGAAATCGTTGAAGTAGAAAATCGCCCCACAAATTGAATTGATGAACAGATCTATATTCGCGAGGGCAACGGCCGAACATTTTTGTGAAGGATCGGGAAAAATGTTGGCTGGAGGAAAAACCACAATTCAACGCGACGTCGAGAATTGGCAGATTCTCGGCGTAGCTTAGCAGGCAAGCCGACCTTTCCAGACGGATGCGTTTTACGAAGCTAACAGGGGACTCTCCGACTTGCTCATGAAAAAGCCGTAGGAAGTGGTATTTCGATAAACAGGCAACATCAGCGAGTGAGTCGAGATTGAGGTTGGCGTGAAAGTTGGCGTGAGCGAAATTCAATGCAGCATTGATTCGGCGACTGTTCCTGTTTTCAGGCCAAAGCACGGGCATAAAATCAAATCACCCCTGTAGAAGCACAAACCACAGAGATTGAAACGAGATTCTAACTTTTCCGGATGCCCTGGTACACAGAAATTTTTTGAATGCAAAATAGCAATAACAGACAAGATTTAGGATATGGCGACCGATATCATCCGTAAAAGATTTACCTAACTCGGTACGAAGTGTCGGTAGCAGGTATCTCTATTGAAAAACGACCTTCGGAAAATCCGTTCAACAGACGAGAAACGGAAAGGGAAATAATGAGAAGGGCAATATTGGTCACAGTATTCGGTACGCTGACATTGACTGCATGTTCAGCCTACGATGTCAGCGAAAACGTGCGTCAACTTAGTCTCAGTTTTACAGACCCTCGATGGGATGGTGGCAACGTTCCGGATGGACAACAGTGTCTCAGGTTTGGGGGAAGGGAGCCTGGAACGCCAGAGTTGAAAGTCGGGGGAATCCCCGCAACAGCCGATGCATTGGTGGTCGAATACACCGATAGGTCGTGGGGCGCAGTTGGATGGCATGGAAAAATCGGCTTCAATATCGAACCAGGCGTGACGACCTATGTCATCCCCTCTGTCCCTGGGCACTCGTTTGATCTGCCAGAAGGTTTTTATCTGATCGCTGAGCATCGGGCTCCTCATTGGGATGTCGCCGGTGCATACCTTCCACCTTGCTCTGGTGGCTTGGGCAATAGCTACTACGCAACGGTCAAGGCGATAGTAAAAGCGAAATCAGACGACAACAAACCTCTACTACTGGCTGAGAATGTCATCCAAATGGGCAAGTTCTGAAGTAAGCGGCCGATCACCCCACGTTGAGTCCTGGGAGCATAATACTCAATCTATCGTCTGGACTGCACCCCTGTCGTGTCCCCAGATCTCCCTATGAGACAATGCCATCAATCTAACGCCGCGCGGAAGGACGGTACGCCAGGTATTTGCGTTGCGTGGCAATGTGGTCCGCCAGAAATTTGGCGTCGTGCCAGACGCCCCAGATGAAGGAGGAGCCCCGACAGGACTGCCATGGCAATCCCAGGAAATAGATCCCGGGCTCGGCCGAAATCCCGCGCCGATGGTCCGGCTTGCCCTTCTCGTCGAAGGCGTCGACCTTCAACCAGCTGTAATCCAGGGCAAAGCCTGTCGCCCAGACGATGGTGGCTATTCCGGCCTCGGCCAGGTTCAATTCAAGAACGGGATCGGTCACGCAGGGAGGGTCCGGTTCGATGATGCGGGCGTCGGGCTCCTCGGGAAGGTCGAGACCGTTGCGCGCGACATAGGCGTCGGCTTCGTCCAGCACCGACAGGTGGTTCGCATCGCCGCGGGCGAGATTGTCGGCAAGGTCCGGCGCGAAACTCAGCACACCGTCTTCGAAGGTTTCCGTCCGGCCAAGGAGCGTCATCCCCCGCGCGGCAAGCCGCCGGAAGTCGACCGTATGGCCGCCGCGGGCACCGCTTACCGAGATCGTGACATGTTCGGTGTTGGGCCCGAGGGTCGGCGCGTCCCACTTGCCCAGGACCCCGAGCCACCAGACGTTGTCGCGCCCGCGATAGCTTCGGGGCGGACGGTCGTGCGGGCCGACCGAGAGGTGGACACGCTTTCCCGCGCGCAAGAGCTCGTCCGCGATCTGCACCCCCGAGGACCCCGCGCCGACCACCAGCACCGCACCCTCGGGCAGCCGGTCGGGATTGCGGTAGGCGCTGGAATGGATCTGCATGATCCCGGCATTTTCGGGAACGAGTGCCGGGACGATGGGGCGTTGGAAGGGTCCGGTGGCGGCAACCACGTTGTTGGCTTCGATCGCGCCATCGGACATTTCGGCGCGAAAGCCGGGCCGGCCGACATTCCTTTGCACAGCCTTTACCTCCACGCCGCAGCGGATCGGGGCCGCGATCTGTTCCGCGTAGGCGGCGAAGTAGTCCGCGACCCTCTCCTTGGGGGCAAAGGCATCGGGATCGATGTCGAAAAACTCCATGCCCGGAAATCGATCGTGCCAGGCCGGGCCATTGGCCACCAAGGAGTCCCATCTTTCCGAGCGCCAGCGTTCGGCAATTCGGTGCCGTTCCACGACCAGGTGAGGCACGCCGCAGTTGCTCAGGTGCTCGCTCATGGCCAAGCCGGCCTGGCCGGCGCCAACAACGAGCGTGTCTACCTTTTCGATCGACATTTCCGGATCCTCTTCTGGCCTTCCACGATTTTCAGCTTAGTCGGCGCGGCACAATACGCATCTGCTGGACTTTCAAGACTGCCCGATAGGCGTTGCGGTACGGAGCGCCGATACCGGTTGTTGGGTTCTGGCGACACGTTACCTAACTGACGAGAGTCAGCCCGCCTCGCGCGGCGCCGCCGGGCCGAAAATCCGCTCCCGGGCGGCGTCGTCCAGCTTTACGCCGGGCTCCAATTCATAGTTGAGAACCAGGGAGATCCGGGGTTTTTCCTGCTCCACCCGGGTCACCCGGTGATAGCTGTGGCGGCCCAGCATCAGGGTGAGGGAGCCGGCCGCGACACGGTGGCGCTGGACCCGGGTCGAGCGGCCCTGCAGTACGGCGTGAACCTCGTCGTAGCAGGGGTCCTCGTCGCTGCGCAGGTCGGGCACGCACTCGAAGATGCCGCCTTCCAGGGGTTCGCCCAGGTTGATGATCGAGGTGAAGAGGGTCCGGTCGAAGTGCCAGCCGATCTCGCAGCCGGCCTTGTACAGCTGCACGATCAGGGCGTTGGCCGGGTCTTCGTGCAGATAGACCTGCTCATGGCCGGTGATCGCGCCGACGAACTGCCGCAGGGCCGGCCAGTGATAGAGCGCATCCATCTGCGTGCCCAAGAGCCGGTCGCGGCCGATGCAATAGGACTTGGAGTTGAGGATCTCGTAGGGCAGCTCATAGGGGAACCGGTCGTAATAGGCATTGGGCCCGTGTTCGCTGTAGTAGGCCCGCGGCATCCGTTCGTCGATCTCGCGGTTGAAGACCTCGATGCCCTCGGGCGTCAGGAAGTCCGGCGCGCAGACGAACCCGTTGCGGGTCAGGTCCTGCGCCAACCCCTGGACCAGGGACCGGTAGGCGTCGCTGTCCGGCCGGTCGAGCGGGTAATGGGCCAGATTGACGAAGGCTTCCTTCATGCGGGCCTGCTCCAGGTGAAATGCGGTTGCGACCAGCACGCTATTCCTGTCGGCCGTCCCGGGCAATGTCGCGGTGCGGGGTCAGCCAGGACGGCTGCGATCCCGTCGCTGCTTCGCGCCTGCCCGCGACCGCCCTTCGTCAGGCCTTGTTCCGCACCTCGACGTGCTGAAGTTTGCCCGCGTGGACGATGACATACTCCAGACCCGGGCGAACCACCTTTTCGCCATCCGTCGTGACGCCGGAGAAGGTAAAATCGAAAAGGACGACGCCGGAGCGCACCTCCTCGACGCTATGCACATCCCATTCCATTTCGGTGAAACCGGCGAAAAAGCGTCGCTGCATTTCCATGATTTGCGCGGCGCCGAAAAACACGCCCGTGTTGGCCGAGCTGTAGGTGCTCGAAGGGGTGAACAAGGTCTGGATCTCATCGAGGTTCCCCGCGTTCGACAGGGCGAAATAGCGCCGAGCCAATTCGATGGCTTTGCTCAATTTCTTACTCCTTCGGCCGTGCTGCCTTGGGCATAGAACGGTTCACACGCCACGGGCGTCTCCCTTGATCGTCTGTGCCACGCTGTCGCGGGGCTTGCCTCAGTAGGTCCAAACTTCTCTGTAGGGCCTCAGTTCGACCTCATTGCTCCAGGCGGATTTCGGCTGCAGATGGGTCAACCAGTAGCTCTCCGCCACATCGTCGGGGCTGGCCAGATCATCCGGGTCGTACCTGGCCCCATAGGCCGTGCGCATGTAGGGAACATCGAGGTCGCAATCCAGTCTGACGTGGACGATATGGACGCCATCCTTGGCATAGGCTTTGGTCAGACTCTGCGATAAGCCCCGCAGACCAAACTTGCCGATGGCATAGAGCGGGTGCGTTCGGGACCCGCGATAGGCGGCCGTCGCGCTTGAGAAAAACAGGCTTCCACGCGACCGCCTTATCATCGCCGGCAGGACCGATTTGGCCGCCGCGAAGGCGCCGACGACCTCGACCCGGAAGACATCTTCGAGCGCCGCATAGGACATCTCCAGCGGCTCGCAAGCCGTGAACGCCCCCCGTGCATTGTAGATGAGGACCTCGATGTCGCCCATCTCGTCCATGACCCTTGCCAGGGCGGCCTCGATGGTTTCGGGCTGGGTCGCATCGGCCGAAAAATATCTGACGTCGGCCGTCTCGGCGGCCGCCGCCTCGATTGCCGCGGCGCTCCCCGACTGCGAGCGCGAGACCAGGGCGATGTCGAACCCCCGGCTGGCGAACTTCGCCGCCAAGGCCCGGCCGAGGCCCTCTCCGGCACCAATGATCGCACATAGGGGTTGGGGCATTGCGTCTTCTCCCAAATCGGCCGCTCCTGTGTGGTAAGGGGACCGCGCGGCTAAGTCGGCGCGACAGCCGGTGTTGGAAAGGTCATCTTCACACGCGGCAGATCACCGGCGACGTCGCACCAGGGGCTGCGCTCCTCATACCGCCAATGGAGGGTCGGCGCGTGCTCATCGGGGTCGTCCAAGGTGCCGATATGGAGGGAGATCAACCCATGGCCTTGCCACGTCAGGCTTGTCCCACATCGGCTGCAAAATCCGCGTTCAACCCCTGGCGAGGAATTGTAGACGCTTAGGCTTCCCAGGGTGAAACGGACCTTGTCCGGTTCGAGCACCAACATGGCGGCCACGGCCGCACCGCTGTGATGGCGACAGCTCCGGCAATGACAGTAGCCGATGTAAAGCGGCTCTCCGGCAGCTTCGTAGCGCACGGCGCCGCACATGCACCCGCCTGCGGTAATCCTTTCCCGGTCCATAGGGCCCACCTCTCAAACTCTTGCGCTCGCCTATTCTACATTCTCCGCGCCTGACTTCCATCGCCCGGCAGTGTTCCTCTCATGACCATGACTCGCCGGTCCTGTCCAACTCCGGCTGCGTGAGGGATGCCCTCGGGTTCGGAAGTTGGCGCCGGACCGATGGACTTCCAGCCTCCTTCGTCGGCTCACCGTTCCATTTCGGACTGCGGCTCGGGTGCGCCGGTGACAGCGGAGAATAACCCAATGTAGACATGACATATTGGTGGTTGTAGCCTCTACGGGCTTCGACCGTGTCATAGCTTTCACCCAATAAAATTCATCGTGGTCGGAAGATCGGAAGCAGATAATGTCAATTCCAGAGGCGCTAGTCGTATTAGCTGGGTTTGTATTTGCCCACGCGGCGTGGAATGTTTCCGATTTGCCGAAAGGAGAGTTGCTTGTCCCTCTGGCAATTGTTCAGGAATCCGACGAAAATCAACTAATTCGATTTGAAGGAGAATCACAAGTAGAGGCAATCGGCAACGCAAAAACCTATCTGGCGAGGCTTGAAGACACTGTTGACGCTTGGGTTTTTGCTCGCGAGGGGCAGGTTGAAGAGGCGGGTGGGTATGTGGACGTTTTGACCATTGAAGCAAAAGCCAAAGGCATGGGTGACTCGATTGTATTCATTCAACGATTCCAGCCGTTCGCGAAGGGTGAGTTCAAATTGTTGGGTCCGCCGGTCGTCGTTGTCGCGGGTGAAATCATTGTGGGAGAGGAAAAAAAGCTGCTTCTCGAACAGCTACAAGCAGGAATTCAGTCGCATAGCCAAGTGGCACCGCTTTGGTCCGACTGGATTTCAGATTGACAATGAATTGTGGCTTTTGGCCAACGTCCTCTCCGGAAGGGTTCGGCCCTTCCAATCGGATCATGACTGGACGCCGAGTCTAGGGCACCCCTATCGTCTAGGCTGGTAGCACCCGAGAAGATCTCGATGGCGGAACAGACTCTATCGGACCTGACCGACGGCGATTTCAAGCGGCTTGAGGAACAAAGAGCCGTCGTGACCCGCTATTTTGATGAGGATGGTCACAAGAAGTACGGGACAGCCCCCGGCAAGCTCGGAACCCTGCGCGCCGTCTTGACCGCGGCGGTGATATCGCCCGATCAGACCTATGAGCTGCAATCCCTGGGCATCGTGCTTGGCGACGCCTTTGTCCAGGACATGGGGTTTCATTGGATCATGGTCGAAGATGAACAGGGCCGGGACCCCGCCATCAAGTACCGCGACACCAGCGTGATACTGTTTCCGCTCACCATGATTTCAAAACGGATCGAGCAAGGCGAAACGGTTGACGTCTTCGAGCTCTACAACGGTGTCGCTGCCCTGGCCAGGGAGAAGATCGACGCCGAGACGGCCCTCTGATCGCCTCGTGTTGCAACGCGAAACGACTACGCCCGCGTCCAGACCTCGGGATAGAGGTCGGTGCCGATCCGGTCGCCGGGCTTGAGGCCTCGCGCGGTCATGACCTCGCGGTGATCCGGGTCCATGCCGTAGGGACGAAAGGCGACCCGCACGTCGTCGCCCAGCCATTTGGTGTTAAAGACTTGGAGGTCGCGGTCGGCGGCCAGCTTGCCGGAGCCGCCGTGGATCAGGCGGGCGTTGAAGGCGACGCAATCGCCCGGCCGCATCTCCCAGCTCGTCACCCTATAGGCTGCCGGGTCGGCGTCGATATCGGGGAAGGGCTCGGTCTCGATACCGTCGAAGTCGACCCGGGCGATATCGGTCTCGCCGTCCGGGTTGAGTTCCCCGAAGTCGCGCTGACGCAGGACCTTGTCCCAGCGGTGCGAGCCGGGCACGAAGGCCAGGGCGCTCTCCCTGGTCACCGGCACCAGGGGCATCCAGATGCTGCATGTGTCGTAGCCCTCCACCGACCAATAGGGCTCGTCCTGGTGCCAGGGCGTGGCGAACTGGGTGCCGGGGCTGCGCAGGAAGACGGCGTCGAAGAAGAAGTTGACCCGGGAGGCCCGCATGAGCTGGCCGGCGATCTCGGCGCAGGGGGATTCGAAGATGAAGCGGCGGTACTCCTCGATCCGGCCCCAGGCCTGGCTGTCGTAAAAGACCGTGCGGTTGGCCCTGTCCCGGTCCCAGACCCGCGAGCGCGAAGTGGGTTCGTTGCGGTTGGTCTCCAGGCCGCGCGCCAGAAGCTCGATCCAATCGGTATCGAAGATGCCGGGCAGCATCACGACGCCGTCGCGGTGATAGGTCTCGATCTCGTCTTGGGTAATGGGCCGGGGCAGATCTCTGTTCACCAGCGGGTCTCCTCACTGCCTGGATCGTCTGGCCGAATTAGAGTTCCTGAATCGATCTCGCCGCAAGCGAAAAAGTAAGCCCGCCTTCCCGGGGCGGGCGCCATCGGCCCCAAGGGTCAGGATGCGGTCAAACTCTCGGTACTTCCCGGGATCGCCACTTCGGGACGCGACCCGTCCTTCCGGGGCTTGTCGCCGGGGGTGGGCACGGCGGCGACGTTGCCCAGGCGCAGACGCTCGACCCGGCCGATCGCGGCGTCGATCTCGGGGCGCGAGCGCACGGGCGGACCCTCATGGCGGGCCTCCTCGAGCAGGCGGTGCGGGTCGTCGCCCTCGACGAAGCCCAGGAAAGGGCCGCCGAACTCGTAGCCCACCAGGCGTTGCAGCGCCTCGGGGTAGTGCCGCGCCACGGCGGGCGGATTGCTGAGGTGCTGATTCTCCTCCTGGCGGAGCCAGCCCAGGCTGTACTGAAAGGAAAGGCCGACACGATCGCCCGTGGAACGGTTGGCACCGGCGCCGTGGATCGTGCCGGACTGGTAGAACAGGACGGAGCCGCGCGGCATGACCGCGTTCGACACCTCCTCGGGTTCGGCCAGGCGTCCGTCTTCCCACAGATGGCTGCCGGGCACCACCTGAGTGCCGCCGTTCTCGGCGGTGAAGTCGCTGCCCGCCCACATGGTGGAGACCATGGTCGGCGGGTGCGGGTTGCGGAAGGGATAGAGCGCGCCGTCGCGGTGCAGCACTTGTGCGTCGGCGCCGGGGCCCAGGCACATGATGCCGGTGAAGTTCAATTGGTAGCGCGCGCACTGGTCCAGCAGCACCCGGTCGCAGACCGCCAGCACCAGATCGTGGATCACCAGTTGCTGTGCCGCCTCGGACTTGCGGATCAGCCCGCCCAGGCGGCGAGTCCGGGCGCCGAGAAACTCGGTGTGGCCATAGGGGGCCGCGTCGATGTGCGGCGCCAACTCCGCCATGGCCCGGTCGGTCACCTCTGGCGCCAGCCCCTCGACGAGGGCGTAGCCCTCCTCCAGGACCGCCCTGGCAACGGTCTCCGCTGCGGCCGTGGCGGCGAATTCGGTCTGGCTCATCTCTCGACCCTTCTCCCATTCCGCCGGTCGTTGTCACGACCTGGCGCACCCAAAAAAACTAGCGCCGGCGGTAACGGCGTGAAAGGCCAAACTCGAGCCTGCAGGGCAGCGGAGAATGGCGCGCCCCGGACCGCCGAAACTGGCTGTTCACTATTCCAATTGGAAATCAATTTGGCTAATCTGGATTCCGACTCTGAAAGTCGCCTGGGGATTGTTGGTTGTAAGGTTGCGCGGACGTGGCCGTGAAGGGTCAAAAACCCATCGTCAAGTGGGGCAAGAAAGTCAGACGTTGGACCAACCAGGCGATCGCCAGGCATTCCCTGGTGGGCGATCCGCACGTGTTCGCTCCCGGGACCTTCCCCTGGGCCATGGATCTGGAAGCGAACTGGCGGATTATTCGACAGGAGGCTGAGGCGGTGCTGGCCGAGCGCGCTTCCATCCCGACTCTGGGGGAGATTTCGCCGGACCATCAGCGCTTGACCGACGACGGCAAGTGGCAATCCTTCTTTATTTGGGGCTACGGCTTTCGTGTCCCCGAGAACTGCGCGCGCTGTCCGGAAACCGCGCGCCTGGTGGAGGCCATCCCGGGGCTCAAGACAGCGCTCTTCTCGATCCATGCGCCGGGCCTGCATATCCCCCGCCACAAGGGCGTGACAAAGGGCATGATCACCTGTCACCTGCCGCTCATTGTGCCGCCCCAGCCAGGGGCCTGTCGCATGGCGGTGGCCGATGAGCTCTACCATTGGGAAGAAGGCAGGACCCTGGCGTTCGACGACACCTATCCCCACGAGGTCTGGAACGACAGCCCCGAGGACCGGGTCATTCTGCTGCTTCAAGTGGACCGGCCCCTGGCCCTGCCCGGGCGCGTGATCAGCAGCGCCTTTCTCACCGCGGTACGTTGGAGCCCCTTCGTTCAGGACGCCCGGCGCAACATGCGCCGCTGGGACGCTGCTCGCCGCTGAAGCCGCATCCGAGGTCGGTCTAGGCCACCCTCAACCCGTCAGTTTGTGCCCCATTTCCCAGAAACCGATCTCGAGCCGGGTGGCGTCGTGGAAGGTGGTGGCGAGGTCCTCGAAGCGGTCCGGGGTCAGCTCGCGGGCGGCGAGGCGGTCCATGGTCGCCTTCATGGCCTCGGCGCCGGCCTGGTAGTCGTCGCTGGCGTACATCTCGATCCAGGAGGCATAGGGGTTGTCCTGCCGCTTGGTCCAGTTCTGCTGGACCAGCCAGGCGGCGGTCTCGGCGTAGCCGACGCCGCAGGGCGCCAGGGCGCAGTAGAGGTCGAGCAGGGTGCCGGCCTGGCCGCGTTCCAGGACATAGCGGGTGTAGGCCATATTGGCCGCCGCCTCGGGCAGGTTCTCCAGATCCTCGGGGGCGATGCCCCAATCACGGCAGTAGGTGACGTGCAGGTCCATCTCGCTGTCGAGGATGGCGTCCAGGGCGCCCTTGGCCTCGCGCATGTCCAACAGGCCGGGGCTCTTGTAGATGGCCAGGGCATAGCAGCGCGCGAAGTGGATGAGGAACAGGTAGTCCTGCTTCAGGTAGTGCTGAAAGTTCTCCCGCGGCAGGGTGCCATCGCCCAACTGGCGCACGAAGTCATGCTGGATGAAGGCTTGCCAGTCGTCGGCGCAGCGCGCCTTCAAATCGTCGAACAGAGCCATGAGTGGTGAGTCTCCCAGGATTTTGATCCATCGGCCTGAGTGCTTGCTCAGGGCCGATGGCAAGCGCGACCGTGCGCCCGCGGCGCAGCGAGGATAGCCCGCCTGGCACATGAAGGCTGAAACAACCCTCCAAACAATTGGCTGCTGTCTAGTAACCCTAGTGGCTGTTGGCAAGGCAGTCCGGTGCGACCTAGACTGACGCCAGAGGGAGAGAATCCATGAAAGAGATCATCAAGACGACCTGTCCGCGCGACTGCTACGACGGCTGCGGTATCGCGGTGATCAAGCGCGACGGCGTGGTGCGCAAGGTGCTGGGCGATCCGGACCACCCGGTCAGCCGTGGCGCGCTCTGCGGCAAGTGCGCGCTGGCCTACAACGGCGTCTGGCGCGACCCCAAGCAGCGCTTGAGCCAGCCCCTGCGCCGGGTCGGCCCCAAGGGCGAGGGACGCTTCGAGGCGATCACCTGGGACGAGGCGTTGGAAGCCGTGGCGGACGCGCTCAGGCGCGAGGCCGAAGCGGGTACCCCCGAGCGGGTGCTCCACAGCCACTACACCGGCACCTGTTCGCTGCTCGCCGGCCACTTCCCGCAGCGCTTCTTCAATCACTTCGGCGCCACCGAGATCGATCCCGATTCGATCTGCAACGCCGCCGGGCACGTTGCCCTGAACTATCTCTACGGCGCCTCGGCGGTCGGCTTCGACCCCAAGACCGTCAAGGACAGCGCCTGCGTGGTGGTCTGGGGCGCCAATCCCTCGGCCTCGGCGCCCCACACCCACAAGCATTGGCTGGGCGAGCGGCCCTGTCCCCTGGTGGTGATCGATCCGGTGCGCCACGAGACCGCCGACATGGCCGACCTCTACCTGCAACCCTTTCCCGGCAGCGACGCCGCACTGGCCTTCGGGTTGCTCCACATCCTGCGCCGCGACGGCCAGTGGGACGAGGCCTTCCTGGCCGCCAACACCCTGGGCTGGGAAGAGATCATTCCCGCCGTCGAGGCGGCGGCGCCAGCCTGGACGGCAGAGGCCACCGGCATTCCCGAGGCCGATATCGAGGAGGCCGCCCGGCTCTACAGTGCCGGGCCGGCGCTGCTCTGGCTCGGCCAGGGCCTGCAGCGCCAGCCCCAGGGCGGCAACGTCTTTCGCGCCTGCGGGTTGCTGCCGGCGGTCACCGGCAACCTCGCCAAGCCGGGGGCCGGGATCTACTACCTGAACGGCACCTGGGCCCAGAAGATCGACGGCGCCTATGTGGAACGGGCCGACCTGCGCAGCCGCGAGTCCCCGGCCGTCAGCCACATGGATCTGGTCGATGTGTTGAACGATCCGGCACGCGCCGCGGTCTTCATGAGCTGGAACATGAACGTCGCCGCCTCGGGGCCGCGCCAGGCCGCGCTGCAAGCCGCGCTGGCCCGCGAGGACCTTTTCACCGTGGTGATCGAGCTGTTCCAGACCGACACCGCCGACTATGCCGATATCATTTTGCCGGCGGCCTCCTTCCTCGAGTTCGACGACCTGGTGACGCCCTACTTCAACCTCTTCCTCTCGGCCCAGGCCAAGGTCGAGGAGCCGCCGGGCGAGGCCCTGCCGAACCAGGAAATCTTCCGCCGCCTGGCCCGCGCCCTGGGGGCCAACGAGCCGGCCCTCTTCGAGGAGGACCGGGCGATCCTCGATCATGTGCTGGACAAGAGCCCGGTGCCGGTCACCTTCGACCGGCTGAAGGAGATCGGCACCCTCGATCCCTGGGACGAGCCGCGCATCCAGTTCGAAAGGCTGCAGTTCCACACCCCCTCGGGCAAGATCGAGATCGCCTCCGAGGCCGCCGCCGGCGACGGTCATCCGCGGCTCCCTCAATCAGGCGCCGATCCCAGGCCCGCGGCGGGCAAGCTGCGCCTGCTCTCGCCGGCCAGCAAATGGACCATGAACGACAGCTACGCCAACGATCCCAAGGTGCGCGAACAGTTGGGCGACCTCGCCGTGACCCTGCATCCCGACGACGCCAAGGCTCTGGGTCTGGCGGACGGCAGCCTGGCCCGGGTGGCCAGCGGGACCGGCGCGTTGGACATGCGGGTCGCGGTCGACGCGGTGGTGCCGCGCGGCGCGGCGCTCTCCTGCAAGGGGCACTGGCCACGGGTCGAAGCGGCCCGTTCGGCACCGCGCGCCAACATCAACGCGCTGAACCCCGGGACCAAGACCGACATGGGCGAAAGCTCGGCGGTCCACGGCGTGGAGGTGACAGTCAGCGCGGCGGGGTAGGGGGCTAAGAGCTGTATTTTCCATAGAGAAAGCCGTGCCAGCGGCGAAGCAAGGCGGTCATGACATGATCATGGGCGCGCCAAAAGCGGTGTTCGCTCCCGCTCACCACGATCTCCGAGAAGGGGATTGTTTCTTCAGCCGAAAAGAAGGGTCTCAGCAAGACAAAGAGGCAGAAGGCGCCGAAATAGAAGCCAACCGCAACAGCGATCATCAGGACCGGAAAGAAAGCGATCACGGCAACGGCGGCAGCGCCCAGCGAGAGATCATCCCATTCTATTTCCACAAAGTAGAGCCGAGACACCGCGATGATCCCAAGAAATGCGAAGGCACAGAGCACTAGGGTTGCCGTACAGTAGGTTATCAAGGACCGCCTTGGATTTACAGGTCGGCCATCAATTGCGAGATGGGTCGCAAGTGATCGCAGCAAGCGCTCAGGAGCAGGGCCGCCCCACAGAAGGACGGTTTCACCGGTCGTCAGTGTGACATTCGTCCGGAGCAACGCACCTTGACACCGCATCTCGCCCGAGGCGACCGAAGTGCGTTCTATTGCACGAAGCTCGCTGCCTGCGTTTTTCGTACGGATCAAGATGCGTCGGTCGGTGATGACGAGGTTGGGAACAGAGGAAAGATGGCCACGAGTTACGAGTATCAAAGATATGAGAAAAACCAGTCCGAGAATGAGAATGTCCAAGGCATCATGCCACGCCACGATCAGGTAATTGAGGGCGCAGTAAAGCGCAAAAAGAGCGCTACTAAACGCCAGTCGCCACCAGTAGTAAAGCTTCTGATCTTCGAACAGAACGGTTTCGTCGCCTTCGAGAGAGTAAGACCGTGATGGGTTTTTCACGTTCACCTGACCGGCGCCTAGCTGTCGTTAAAGGCGTGTAGTCCTCAATCATATCACTCAAAGGTTAACCGCAATCCATGGCTGTCGAGGTATCTCCGGTGGCAAAGGCTGGTCAGCGCGGCGGGGTCACCCTAAATCCAGTCGTCGCGGACCTTGTACCAGGCGAAGGCGGCGCGCAGGGCCCAGAGGCGCAGGGCGGCGAAGGGAAAGCGCGGCGGGGCGCCGGCCAGGACGGCGGGCAGGCGGGCCTGGGGGCTTTCGTTGCCGAGGGCCAGGCGGGCCAGTTCGCGGCCGGCCCAGGGCGCGGTGTTGACCCCGTTGGCGTGGTAGCCGTAGCCGAACAGCACCGAGGGGTCGTCCTCCAGCCGGCCGATAGCCGGCGTGCGCCGCCGGGTCAGGCAGACCAGCCCCCGCCAGAAGTGGCTGATCTCGACCTCCCTCCAGGCTGGGAAAACCTCGCCCAGGCGGCGGGTCATCCAGGCCTTCATCTGTTGGCCGGCCGCCGGCGAGCCGCTGAAGTCGCCGCGCGCGCCGAACAGAAAGGTCCGGTCGGGCAATAGGCGGTAATAGAACAGCAGGGTGCGGGTGTTGCAGACCGGGTTCAGCGTGTTCCAGCTTTGCGCGGCCACCTCGGCCTCGGTCAGCGGCCGGGTGGTGATGATGTTGGAGAGCGCCGGCAGGATGCGCCGGTCGAAGGCCGGGTGCAGTTTCTCCGGCATGAAGCCGTTGGCCGCCACCACCACCCGGCGGGCCTTCACGGTGCCGCCCTTGGTGACCAGCCGGTGCCAGCCGCCGGGCTCGCGGGTCCAGTCCAGGACCTCGCTGAAGGGGTGCAGATTGGCGCCGTGGCGGGCCGCCGCGAGGGCCAGGCCCTGGGCGAATTTCAGCGGGTGCAGCCCGTAGCCGGCGCCGACGTGCAGGCCGCCGAACTGTTCGTTCGACTGGTGGCCGACGGCGGGGAAGGCGACCCGGTCATAGACCGTGGTCGGAATGCCGAAGTAGCGTTGCAGGGCCCGGGCTTCTTCCTTCAGGCCGGCGAAGGCCTTGGGGCGATGGGCGACCTCCAGGTTGCCGTCGCCCACCAGGTCGCAGTCGATGGCTTCGTCGGCGCAGAGCTGCCTGTTGAGATCCATGCCCTCGAGTTGCGCCGCATAAAACCGCTTGGTTTCGTCCAGTCCGTAGCGCTCGATCATCTGGGTCAGGCCGAGCTTGGAGGCGGCCAGGCAGCAGAAGCCGCCGTTGCGCCCTGAGGCGCCCCAGGCGATCTTGCCGGCCTCCAGCAGGCGAACCTCGCTGCCATGGTCGCGGGCCAGGTGCAGCGCCGTGGAAAGCCCGGTGAAACCGCCGCCGATGACCGCGACCTCGCAGGTCTCTTCGCCCGCAAACGCCTGAAAGCGGTCGGCAATGTCCGGTGCCGTGGCTTCCCAATAGCTCGGGACCGGCGCGTCGAAGCGGTAGATCGAATCGTGAAAGAGGCGGCCCATGCCCCAAGCTTAGGTAGTTCTTCCCGTCGAGATCAACCTTTCCAGATGCCCTCGGCCTTGACCTCCTCCATGGCCCGCTCGATGCCGCCGCGCAGCATCGCCACGAGGTCGTCAATCTGGGCTTCGGTGATGATCAGCGGCGGCGACATGACGCACATGTTGATCAGCGAGCGGACGATCAGGCCCTGGTCCTGGCAATGCCGGTCGATCCGGTTGCCGATCTCGTAGTCCAGCCCCAGGGGATCGGCGATGTCGTCGGACAGGTTGCTTTCGATCCCGGCCATCAGGCCGAGACCGCGCACGTCGCCCACGATCGGGATGTCGCGCAGGGTTTGCAGGCGTTCCTGGAAGTAGGGCGCGACCTTGAGGACATGCTCCAGCATGCCCTCGTTTTCCATGATCTCGATGTTCTTCAGCGCCGCCGCGGCGGCCACCGGATGGCCGGAGTAGGTAAAGCCGTTGGAGAAGATCGCGGCGCCGTCGCTGGCCTCGCTGACCTGTTCGATCAGGCGGTCGGAAATCAGGGTGGCGCCCATGGGGATGTAACCCGAGGTCAATCCCTTCGCGCAGGTGATGATGTCGGGGACAATCCCGAAGACGGCCTCGGAGGCGAAGAAGTGGCCGAGCCTGCCGAAAGCGGTCACCACCTCGTCGGAGATCGTCAGCACGTCGTACTTGCGGCAGACCTCGAGGCAGCGTTGGTGATAGCCGGGCGGTGGCACGACGACGCCGCCCGATGCCAGGATCGGCTCGGCGATAAAGGCGGCGGTGCGCTCGGGCCCGATCTCCAGGATCTTGTTTTCCAGGTCGGCGACCTTCTCGTCGCAGAAGGCCTCCAGGGATTGTCCTTCCGGGCGGCGATAGGGCTTGGGCGCCGGGATGTGGTGGATGAAACCCTGCTCGAAGTCGAGCAGCGACTTGTCGCGCTCCTTGCCGGAGCAGGAGGCCGAGAGATAGGTGCTGCCGTGATAGCCCTGGCCGCGCGAGATGATGTGTTTCTTCTCCGGGCGGTCCAGGCAGTTGTTGTAGAACATGACGAAGCGCAGGGCCGAATCGATAGCCGTCGAGCCGCAGGTCGAGAAAAACACCGAGTTGAGATCGCCGGGCGAGAGGCTCGCCAACTTGTCGGCCAACTGAGCGGCCGGCGCATTGGCCAGGCTCCAGGGCGAAAAGTAGGTCATCTCCATGACCTGCTTGGCGATTGCGTCGGCCATGTCCTGGCGGCCGTGGCCGATGTTGACGCACCACATGCCGGCGGGCCCGTCCATCAGCCGATTGCCGTCGCTGTCGTAGACATAGATGCCCTCGGATCGTCCGATAACGGTGCGGTTGTTCTGGCCGACCTTCGCGATATCGTCCCAGGGATGGACGACGTGGTTGTCCTGGGTTTGAATTCGGGCGGTATCGAATACGGATTCGGGGGACATGAGTCTGCTCTTTCGTTTTTTTGGGACCGTGACCGCGAGGCAAGACGGCGGCAGGGACATGCTGCCATTTGCTTGCCTTCTTGTCAAAGAAATTGAACAATCGGACAAATACATCGCGACAGGTCCAACAACAACGAAGGCACATCCATGACCGACCACGACTATCAGCGGGTCAGCGCCCTGGGGCGCACCCGGGCGCGCGGCCTGGGAATTCCCTTCGATGGCACACCCGGTCCCTGGAACGCCATTACCGATGTGCCGGGTGTCGCGGTCGGCGTGACCACGCTCATCGAGGGCGAAGGGCCGCTGGTGGTCGGGCAGGGGCCGATCCGAACAGGGGTGACCGCCATCCTGCCGCGCAGCGGCGATGCCCTGGTCACCCCGCTGATGGCCGGCTGTCATAGCCTGAACGGCAACGGCGAGATGACCGGCACGGTTTGGATCGAGGAGGCCGGCGAGCTGGTCGGCCCCATTACCATCACCAACACCCATTCCTGCGGGATCGCCCGGGACGCGACGATCCAGTGGCTGGTCAAGCACCATGGCGACAGCCTCTCGGACTTTTCGCTGCCGGTCGCCGCCGAGACCTACGACGGTGATCTGAACGACATCAACGGTTTCCATATCCGGCCCGAGCATGTCTTTCAGGCGATCGAGGATGCCCGCGGCGGACCCATGGAACTGGGCTCCCTGGGCGGCGGGACGGGGATGATCTGCTACGATTTCAAGGGCGGCAATGGCAGTGCCTCGCGGCTTGTCCAGGCGGCTGGCGAGAGCTATCGCGTCGGCCTCTTCGTTCAGGCCAACTTCGGGCTCCGCCGCGAGCTCCTGGTCGCGGGCATTCCGGTCGGCCGGGAGATTCCCGGCGGCGAGGTTCGCGGCAAGCCGGCGGGCTCGGTGATCGCCATCGCGGCGACCGACGCGCCCCTGCTGCCGCATCAGTTGAAGCGATTGGCACGGCGGATATCCCTGGGCCTGGCGCGCACCGGGTCGATTGCCCATCACGGCTCGGGGGACATTTTTCTCGCCTTCTCCACCGCCAATGCCGCCGCCTTCAGGCTCGGCGGCGAGGGGAGGGGGCCACGCCGTGCCGACTTTCTGGCCAACGAAGACCTCGATCCCCTGTTCGCGGCGGCGGTGCAGGCAACCGAGGAGGCGGTCATCGATTCCATGGTGGTGAACGCGACCATGACGGGTCGCGATGGGCTGGAGGTCCGGGCCTTACCGCACGATCGTCTCTGCGCCATCCTGGAGCACCACCGCCGCCTGGAAACTCCGGTTGAAGGTATCGCCGGGTGACGACCGGGGCCGGGGGCCCTCGATTGCCGGGCGACGCTTCTCTCAGCGACAGCCAGCGACGCAGATCGCTGATCGTCATCATCGCCTCGTCGGGCGTCGCCGGCTTGACCCTCGGGATGATCTTACCGCTCATATCGCTGGCGCTCGACGCGGTCGGCGAGAGCACTGGGGTGATCGGCACGGTGGCCGCGGCCTCGCCGCTCGGTATCCTGGTCTGCAGCCCCTTCGTGCCCCGGATCATCGGAAGGTTCGGCGTGCTCCGCGCGTTGGTCCTGGCGCTGGCTCTGGATGTGGCGGTCATTCTCTGCCTGCCGCTGGCGATCACCCCCTGGCTTTGGCTGCCGCTCTGTTTTCTCACCGGCCTGGCCAGCGGTGTGCATTGGATTGCCACGGAAACCTGGGTCCTGGCAGCCGCCGGACCGGCCAGGCGCGGTCGAGCCGTGGCGCTCTACATGATGGTCCTGGCGGGCGGGTTCGCCCTGGGCCCGCTGGTCATCGGCTTTGTCGGCGTCGTCGGCTGGCTGCCCTATGTTACGGTTGCGGGCTGTATGGCCCTGGCCGGTTTGCCTCTGATGCTGGCGCGCGGATGTGTGCCACAGCTGCCGCCGCGCGAGCCCGCGGCCTTTTCCACGGCCTTTCGCACTGCGCCGATGATCCTGGCCGCGGCATTGATGGCCGGCTTCATCGATACCGCGGTGATCGCCCTCCTGCCGCTCTATGGCCTGAACCGGGGGCTCGGCCAGGCCGAGGCGGTCTTTCTGCTCTCGGCCATGCTGATGGGCACGATGGTGCTGCAGTTGCCGATCGGCTGGCTCGCCGATCGTCTCGACAGCCGCCGGCTGATCATCGCCTTTGCCGTGGTCTTTATGGTGGCGCCCCTTCTAGTGCCGCAGGTGCTCGCCGTCTCGGCCTGGCAATGGCCGCTGCTGATTATCTGGGGGGCCTGTTCGGTGGGGGTCTACACCTTGGCATTGGCCCTATTGGGCGAACGCTTTTCGCAGGGCGCCCTGGCCGGCGCCAACGCCGCCATGGTCGCGGTCTACACGCTGGGTTCCGTGACCGGTCCGTTCCTCTGCGGCCTCGCCATGGACCTTTGGGGCACCGAAGCCCTGATGCCGACGCTCAGTGCCGCGGCCGGAATTTTTCTGCTGTTCGCGGCCTACCGGACCTTTGTCCGGGCGAGACCCGCTGGCGGCTGAGCCGCCGCTCAGGGCTGGCCGAAGATTCGCGCCAGAAGATCTAGGATTTCCTCGGTCGATTCGTTGGCGAGAGAATAGTAGATCGTCTGACCCTGACGCCTGGTCTTGACCAGATTGTCCGCGCGCAGCCGGGCCAATTGTTGCGAAACCGTCGGTTGCCGCAGAGTGAGGGCCGCGGCCAGCTCGAGCACGGACTTTTCGCCTGCTTGAAGCAGATAGAGGATCGACAGCCGCTTTTCATTGGCCAGCGAGCGCAAAACCTCCGAAGAGGCCGCAATACCCTTTTCGCGTGTCATGTTTTTCAGGCGACGCTTGTTCAAGCTCCTCGAGGCCTCGCGGCTCCCGGTTAGATTATCGTCGATTAGATCCGAATCTCGTGCTGTCAATGCATAGGCCATCGCTCGCTCCGGCTTATCCTTTTCCGTCGCATCGATCACCAGCGAATCCCTTGGGTGATCCCCACTTACCACCCTACTCGTTAGTTCGGTGTTCCCCGTTCAAAATCCATTCACGGTTCCGAGAGAACGCCGCGATTGGCCCGACCGGCGCGGTGTTGTGGCGCGTTGCCGAAAAGTCCAAAGTGGTCGCGGGTGCGGTTCCGGACCGCGGCGCGATATTCTTTTGGGGGCAGGGACGTGGCGGGACGGGCAATTCACCTACCGGTCTGGCTGGGTACCGTTTCACGGGCCCAGGCGACGCCGTTTATCGTGCTCTTCAGCATGGTGATTTTCTGCCGCGCGATGCTTTCGACCATTCTCCCGCTCACCGCCAGTCAGGTCCTGGGAGGCGCCCAGTCGGTCTCGACGCTCTATTTCTGCGCTAGTCTCTTTGCGCTCTGTGCCAACCTCCTGATCCCGGGCCTGGTGCACCGCTTTCGACGGCGCTGGGTCTTTACCATGGGGTGTGTCTGCCTGATGGCGGCCCCGGTCCTGATGGCATTCGGGGGCACTTTCGGGCTGGTGGCCGGTATCTTGCTCTACTTCGTCTCGGTCGCCACCTTCGAGATCACGCTGAATCTCTACATGATGGACCACATTCCGGTCGAGAGGTTCGGCAAGTTCGAACCCCTGAGGATGTTTTTCTCCGGGGTGTTTTGGGTTCTCGGGCCCTGGCTCGGGGTCTTCCTCATGGAAACCATCGCGCCGGCGGTGCCTTTCATGCTGGCCACGACCGGCGCCCTGCTGTTGTGCGGCTACTTCTGGCTTCTGCGCCTGCGCGACGACCCGGCGGTCCGGCCGCTGCGCGGCGGCGTGCCCAACCCTTTCAAGAACCTTGGCCGCTTCGTCGCCCAGCCGTCATTGCGGATCGCCTGGCTGCTGGCCTTGGGTCGCTCCAGCTTTTGGGTGGTGTTCTTCGTCTATGGTCCGCTCTTTGCCATCGAACTGGGACTCGATCCGGTCAAGACCGGCGCCCTCATTTCGATTGGCTCCATGTCGCTCTTTCTGGTGCCGCTCTGGGGCTGGATCGGGCGCCGCTACGGCTTTCGCCGCCTCCTGACCGCCGGCTACCTGCTGACCGGGCTGTGCAGCCTTGCCGTGACCCTGGCCGCCGGATCCATGTGGGGCGGCCTCTCGACGCTGATCGTCGCGACCATTGCCGCCGGTATCATCGACGGGGCAGGGAACATGCCCTTCCTCAAGAGCGTATCCCCCGACGAACGGCCGGAAATGACCGGGGTCTACACCACCTACCGCGATCTCGGGCAGTTGATTCCGCCGGGCGTGTTTGCCCTCTTGCTGGCGTTCTTTCCACTGTCCACGGTCTTCGCCGCGGTGGGCCTGGTCATGTTGGGTATGACCCTCATTTGCCGGCGTCTTTCGCCGGACCTCTGAGGGCGCCCGCCGCGTCGATTGCCTGGCCAGGCTTATGCTTAACCTTTGGTTAAAGGCCGAGGACTAGACTGCCGTTCGATGTTTTGCTGGCGTCCGATGTTTTGCCGCCGTTCGTTGCTATGCTGACGGTCGAGATCCGGTTTCCCCTGAAAAGCGCGCCCATGACCTTTCGCCGCCGCTCCCTTCCGATTCTCGTTTCTTCCCTTGCCCTGGGGGCGCTTATTGTCGCCGGCGTGACCACCGACGGCCAGGCCGGCGTGCGCGACCAGGATCAATCGAGGGCCGATACGCCGAGTCGGGCCGAGGAAGTTCCGGCGGGGCCCAATGAATTCACTGTGCCCACTTCGGATACGGGCCTAAAGCCCGGGCAGTCGTTCGAGAACATGATGCGCTATGCCGAACATGCCCAGCGGCAGGGCAATCTGGTGCTCGCGGCCAGGCTTTTTGGCTCGGCGCACGAGGCAAGGCCGCTGGAACTAGCGCCGTTGCGAGCGTTGATCGCGATTTCCCGGGCCCTCGATCGACCGGCCAGTGCCGCGATCTACTACCAGCGGGCCGTGGCGCTGGATCCGGATGACCTCCAGATGGTGGCCGACTACGGGACGATCCTGTTGGTCTTGAACCAGCCGCGGGAGGCCCGAATTCAGTTTAATCAGGCGCTCGCCCTCGCGGAGAGCCCGAGGTACTACACCGGCATCGGCTTGACTTTCGACATGGTGGGCGATCACGACGCGGCGCAGCCCTACTACCTCGCTGCCTTGGAGTTGGATCCCACAAACCTGACCGCCCGCAGCAACCTGGGTCTGTCGCTGGCACTGGGTGGCGATCATGAGCGCGCCATCGCGCTTCTCGAGGCCGCGGTGGAAAACCCCGCCGCCAAGGCGCAGCATCACCGGCTTCTGGCCACGGCCTACGCCCTGGCCGGAGACTTGGCGCAGGCTCAGGCGGTCGGCGGTGCGGATTTTGCCGAGGGCGCGCTCGCGGCGACCTTGGCGGACATCACCGGGCGTCCGAGCGCGGTCGCCGCTACTACGGCGAACCAGCCCTAGCTTGAGGGATCGTCAGAAGGCGCCAAGTGCGTCCATCGTCTTGAGGATCGCGGGGCCAATCAGGACCACGAACAATGGCGGCAGGATGAAAACGATCATCGGCACCGTCATCATGGCTGGCAGCCGGGCGGCCTTTTCTTCAGCCTTCATCATTCGTTCTTCGCGGGATTCAGCCGACATGATGCGCAGCGAATTGGCAAGTGGCGTACCGTACTTCTCGGACTGCAGGAGGGTATTGACCATGCCGCGCAGGATCGACAGGTCTGAGCGCATTGCCATGTTCTTGAGGGCCTGACGGCGGTCCGAGGTGAAGCCCAGTTCAAGCGATGTCAGAGTGAACTCGTCCGCCAGCTCGGGCGCCGTTTTCTCCAGCTCTCGGGCGACCCGCCCCAGGGTGGCGTCGAGACTGAGACCGGCTTCCGCGCAGATGACCATCAGGTCGAGCGCATCGGGCAGCGATTTGCGAATGGTGTTCTGGCGCTTGCTCGAGGCATTCTTGATGAAAATATCCGGTGCATAGAGCCCGAACACCACGGCGCCGACACAGCTCAGGGCCTTGACCATGTCTTCCATCGGCCAGAGCTGCAGCACATAGATGGAAAAGACCGCGGCAAAACCGCATGTCGGCGGCAAAGCGAGTTTGAAGAAGTAGAAGCGGACGATGGCGTCCTTGGAGCGCCAGCCTGCCTTCATCAACTGGCGCTGGACCTTCTGAGACTGCGTCGAGCCCAGTAGTTTCAACCGGCCGACAACGTCGTACATGAAGTTCGCCGAGTGCTTGTTCATCGACTTCTTGCGGCGGACCGGGCCGGAGAGTCCGGCGCGAATTGCCTTGCGCTGGTCAGCCAAGGCCTTGATCCGCTTGGTGCCGGCATCCGCGGGCAGAAGGGCGTACCAAAGCATGACCACGACGGCCAGGCTGGAGAGCGCGGCCATGAGGACGATGAGATCGCCCATCGACATCCCTTCTGGGAGGAGATCCTGGAGTGTCATATCTCGAATTTCACCATCTTGTACATCACGCCAATGCCGACCAGGTAGCAACAGAACCCGAGGAAGACCATGAAGTTGCCGCGAGGATCGTCGATCAGCGGCATCAGGTACGCGTTGTTGGTCAGATAGATCATGAAGGCCATGATGAAGGGCAGGGACCCGATGATATAGGAACTGGCCTTGGCTTCCGAGGACAGCGCCTTGATTTTCATCACCAGCTGGCGCCGGCGACGCAACACATCGGAGAGATTCTGTAAGGTTTCAGCGAGATTGCCACCGGTCTCGGACTGGATCGACATCGCCACGGTCATGAAGCTGAATTCCTGGATGTCGAGGCGTTTGCCCGCCTCGTTCATCGCGTCTTCCAATTTCTTGCCGATGCGCACCGAGTCGGTGATTTCCTTCAATTCCATTCCCACCGGGTCGGGGATTTCCTCGCCCGCCGCCTTGACCGATTCGCCAATGGGCAGGCCCGATTTGAGGCCTCGCACCATCAGATCGATGGCCTCTGGAAACTTGGCAATGAAGTTTTTGGTTCGGCGAGCGATGAAGAAGCTGATGGCGAGATGAGGAACGCCGATCCCGACGAACACGCCGATCAGCGGCGCCGCCACGTTCGGCACCAAGACCGTCGCCAGGCTGCCGGCGGCGGCCAGGCCGCCGAGCACGATGTTGATCGCGATATAGGTTGCCAGGTTTAGCTTCAGGCCAGTCCGGGCCAGACGATTGCGCAGCACCTCCGGCCGCGGCAATGCCTTCTTGATAAATCGGTCGATGAACGGGATCGAGCTGTCTTGGTTCTTCTTGCGGATGGAGATGACCTTTTCCGCCACCGACTCCGGGCGATTGACATTCTGTACGCGCTTGATGCGACGGCTCTTTCGGTCGGAAGAACCATCGCCGACCAGGAGCGCGATGACCACCAGAAGCAGACCGGCGGCCGCAGGCAGCGCCAGCATCAGAAGATCGGGGTTCTGCGCCCAATAGTTGGGGTCCAGCAGGTCGTTTACCGTCATCCCATGGCCTCCAGGAGCGATCTTTCCAAATTGAAGTATGCCGCTTTGGGCGTGAAGTGCGGCCGCAGCCCCGAGGACACGAACCGTCCCTGGAGCGTACCGTCGGAGCCTTCGCCGTCGAATTCGAAGGCATAGAGGGTCTGGGTGGTCACGATATCGCCTTCCATGCCGACGATTTCTTCGATGTGGGTGATCCGGCGCATGCCGTCGCGCATGCGCGAGATCTGAACCACCATATCGAGCGCCGAGGCGATCTGCGTGCGCACGGCCTTGGCGGGCAGGTTGATGCCGGCGAGGCCGATCATGTTTTCCAGCCGGGTCAGGGCCTCGCGGGGGCGGTTGGCGTGAACCGTGCCGAGCGATCCGTCGTGACCGGTGTTCATGGCCTGAAGCATATCGACCGCCTCCTGGCCGCGAATCTCACCCAGGATCACGCGGTCGGGGCGCATACGCAGGGAGTTCTTCACCAGATCGCGCATCGATATCTCGCCTTGGCCCTCGAGGTTCGGGGGCCGGGTTTCAAGGCGGACGACATGCGGCTGCTGCATCTGGAGCTCGGCGGCATCCTCGATGGTGACGATCCGCTCACCCTCGTCGATCATCTGTGACATGGCATTCAAGAGCGTGGTCTTGCCCGAGCCGGTACCGCCCGAGATCAAGATGTTCAGGCGCGAACGTGCGGCGATCTTCAGCACTGTCGCCATGGCGGCGGATAGGTTGTTCTGACGCGCCATGATGTCCAGGGTGATCTTTTTCTTGGCGAATTTTCGAATGGAGATCGAAGAGCCGTCGATGGCCAGGGGCGGAATGATGATATTGACACGGCTGCCGTCCATCAGACGGGCGTCGACCAGGGGGCTGCTTTCGTCGACCCGGCGACCGACCTGGGAGACGATGCGCCTGGAGATGTTCATCACATGGTCGTCGTTCTGGAACTTGACGTCGGTCAGTTCCAGCTTGCCGCCGCGCTCGACGTAGACTTGATAGGGTCCGTTGACCAGAATGTCGGTGACCCCGTCGTCGGCCAGCAGTGGCTCCAGCGGGCCAAGGCCCAACATGTCGTCGAGCATGACGTCGACGATGGCCTTCTGCTCCGTCATGTTGAGCTGAAGCTTTTCGTCGAACGCGACCTCGTTGACGATTTCCGAGACCTGATGCTGCAGTTCTTCGCGCGGCAGTTGGCTGGCCGCGGAAATATCCAAGCGGTCCATCACCAGCGGATGGATCTTCTTCTTGGCGGCCATCATGTTTGTCGAGAGGCCGCCCGCGGCGCTTTGCGACTTTTTGGGTTCTTGCTTGGCCAGGGCGTCGTCGCCCGCGACTTCGGGGACGCTCAAGTCGGGCGCCTTGGACTTTGAGGCCGGCGCGTTGGCCCTGACCAGCCAGTCGATCAAATCGCTGACCAGCTTGCGTCGCTCAAGCAGATTGAGGGCACGCCCGGAGCTTTCGAGATACTGGGAGACCACCTGACCGATGCGCAGCGCCAGCTCCGGGCGCGGCATCATGGCAATGTCTTCGCCCTCGAAAGCCTTGCTTACTTCCGGGCGTAAAGACTCTTCAATAGTGGCATCAGCACCCGGATTGCCTTCCGCTCCTTCCTCCGGAGCCCCCGCGCCCTGATCAACAACGGCCTGAGCCATACCGCTTATTTCCTCTTAAAGAACCCCGAAAGACCACCGCTTTTGCCCTTCTTGGCCTTGTCGCCCTTGTTCGCACGAACCGGCGGCGCGCCCCCCAATTGATGGGACAGTTTCTGCAAGGCACGACTGGCCTTGCTGCGTTTGTCTTGCTGCACGAGAGGCTTGCCGTTATTGGCGGCCTTGTTGATGATTTTGGCTTCATCGGGAATCTGAAGCTGGATCTTCTTGCCCAGGGCCTTCTGGAACTCGTTGACCGGCATGGCCTGGGCAACGCCGCCGACCCGATTGGCGATAATCGTCACAGAGGTGTCCTTGGCGGCGTCCTTGACCTCGCTCAAAAGGCGGATCGAATCGCGCAGGCCGGCGAGCGTCAGTTCCGTCACCAGAATGATGTCGGTGGCGGCCTGCATGACTGCCTGGCGAATCGCAAAGGACGTCCGCGGGATGTCGACAACGATGGCATCGTTGGTTCGCCCCAGCGTCTCGAACAGGATGTCGATGGCGGTAGCGTTGAAGCGCAACTCGTCGGTCAGGGTCTCTTCGGTGGCCATGATCGAGAGATTGTCGGTCATCTTCGCCGTGGCGCTGGAGATGAAGAGACTGTCGATGCGCCCCGGATTCTCAAGGGCTTCGCGCAGGCCGCGTGTTGGCTCCAGGTCGAGGGACAGGGCCACGGTGCCGAACTCGAGATCCAGGTCGACCAGGGTGGTTTTCCGCCGCAGGGTTTCGGACATCGTCCAGGCGATGTTCGTTGCGATGGTGCTGGCGCCGGCGCCGCCGCGCGACCCGATCACCGCGACCCGAACTTGCTTGCGTTCGACTGGCGGGGCGCCGGGTATGACCACCGGTTCCTGGGTCCGCTGCAGGGCCGTGGCAAGGGCCTTTTCCGTCACCGGCTTGACCACGTAGTCCGATGCGCCGGAATCGAGGATCTCGCGGTATAGCATGATGTCGTTGACTTCGCCGATGCCGATGACCCGCGTGTCTTCTGGCAGCGCCGTGGTCAATGACATGATCGCCATCAGCGGATTTTGTTCATCCGACACATCGACGATTAGAACCGGCGGTGGCGGCGCCTCCGATAGATACTGGATTACCTCTGATGTGCCGCCATCGCGAACCAGCGACTCGTCAAAGCTGTCCTTGAGGACCTGCGAGACGACGTCGTGAGTCTGGTTGTCATTGACGAAGGCCAAACAATCGGGATTCGTCGCGTCCTGGCTGTTTGCGTTGGTCAAGTCTTCGACTGCGCTCATGATCTGGACCTACTGTGTGCTTTCAATTGTCAGAGGCTTGGTCTCGCCCTTGCGATACCGGTCGGTGGTCGCGGCTTCCCGCGTTCCATCCGCTGGTCCCAGCTGATTGTCACCGACCAGGTCATCCGGGTTGGCCACCATGTGGCCCAGGTTACTCGCCGTCGAGCAGGACCAAGCGTAGTCCGCGCGCTCGTAGAGTGTCGGCTGCGGGCTATCGCAGTCGGGGGTCATGACCATGGTCCGGGTGACCACAATCGCGACCTGATTGCTGTTCAGTGGCGTGCCCGAGGAAATCGCGTCGCCGGCGATCACGGCGACCAGACCGGTCTGCTCGATCTCCTGCCGCAGATCCGCAAGCCGTGCGGCGGTCAAGGAGTCGAACCGGCCGCTAGCGTCACGAGGGCCGTCCAAGTGAATGGCTTCCTCGCTTCGCACTTGGGAGTCGCGCAAAAATCCGTACAGGGATTTGCGCCCCTCGGCGGTCAGGGACACATTGCCCGCCGGATAGAGCAAGCGGTGATCGAGGGAGATCCGCTCAGCGTAGCTGGCCATCGGCGCAGGCGTTTGACGCCAATTGCCGTGGTGGAAGAAAGCGTCTACCTCGCTCACGAAATGCTCCGCGTTCTGCTCCGGCGTCTGGTGCAGCTGCTTTTGTGTGCAGCCGACCAGCAGTGCGCAGGCGAGCACGAGCGGGACGGTGACGATTCGATTGCTTGTCTTTGTCACGGTTCTGAACTCCTACTCGATGATGAAGCCGGCGGGGGCGGTTTGACCGTTGGCCGCGGCACCGCTTTGCAGCGGAATGGTTTGCAGAGACGCCGCCGCCGGATCCGGCATCGGGGTTTCGAGCTGACGTTGCTGATGCGGCGTCGTCGGCAGGGAAATCTGGTCTGGGGAGACCGGCATGACGACATAAGGAGTTACCACGATCACCAACTCGGTCTCGTTGCGCTGGAACTGATCGCTTTGGAACAGCGTGCCGAGGATCGGAATGTCGCCCAGACCCGGGAACTTGGAGGCCGTTTGGGTCGTCTGGTCGAGAATCAGACCGGCAATGGCGAAACTCTGTCCTGACGCGAGCTCGATCGTGGTCTCGGCGCGCCGCGTGGTGAGCGCCGGGATCGAAATGTTGGTCAGGGCCACCGCACCATCGGTCGAGAGCGCGCTGACCTCGGGGCGGACGTGCATCGAGATCCGGTCATTTGAAATGATGGTCGGCGTGAAGGACAGGCTGACACCGAACTCCTTGAAGCTCACGGTGATGATGCCGGTGTCATTGTCCTGGGCGATGGGTATAGGGAACTCGCCACCGGCCAGGAAACTGGCCGTCTCGCCCGAGACCGCGGTCAGGTTCGGCTCGGCGAGGATCGAGGCCAAGCTGTCCGTCGCCAGGGCGTCGAGAAAGGTATTGAGGTCGAGCGGTCCGGCATCGATGTTGGTGAACGAAGCCGTCGCGGCCGCTGCGGCGACAGGACTGAGAGAAGAGAGTGCGAAGTTAAACCCACTGTCCGCGGCGGCGAAGAAGTCGAACCCGAGCTCATTGACGATGTCTCTCGAAATCTCGGCGAACCGCACCCGGATATTGATCTGGTTGGGCGCGGTGACGTTGATCCGATTGATGATGTTCTGGCCTTCGACGATAAAGCCGGTGGCAAGCTCTACGGCGTTGGCTGCGTGCGTCGCCAGGGGTACGTCGCCGGTCAGCAGGATCGAGCCGTCGATTGACGAGGCGGTGACGGCGGAGGGGCCGACCAGTTGGTCCATCGCCTCTTGCAGTCGCGAGAGGTTGTGATGCACCACGACCTTGATGTTCGCGATGATGTTTTCATTGCCGTCGATCGCGTAGAGCGTCGTTTCGCCCGGCGTCTTGCCAAAGACGTAGAGCAGTTTGGTGGACTTCACCGAAACATCTGCGAACGCCGGGTTGGCGATGAAAACCGACGCGATATCGCGATCAAGCCGGATTAACTTTCCCTCGTTGACCTCGACGACGAACGTGTCGCCACTCGTCTCGATGGTCGTTCCCAGAAGCTTCGCATTGGCTGTCATCGGCGCGAAGAGCGCCAAAAGCCAGACTAATGCCGCTACTGAGCGGGTAATGTTCGATCCCATTGTCGGGCCCTCATCAGAATGAATTGTTAGAGACTTCGTTGCCGCGCGTAACCGAGACGACTTTCTTGGTTCGATTGGTCTGCTTGACCTGCCGTTTGAGCGCAATCAGCCTGCTGACTTCGCTGTCGAACGTATAGGTGGTGCCGACTTCCGGGTCGGTCTCCTCCATCGGGTCTTCCATTTCGCCCAGCCGGGCCAATTCCGCGTCGTCCTTGGCAAGGCTGCGCAGGGACAGGACCAGCGCGCCCATCTCCCGGACGACGGCGAGCATCTCGGCCTGCTTGGGCGTAACCTCGAGAGTGGCGGTCTTGCCGACCCGCGCGGTGCCATCGGATTCGTTGATGAACTGGTCGATCGCGAGGACCCTCACGTTGGTGAGGATCGTCTCGCTGACCCGGACGCCGCCAGAGTCGCGGCGTTCCTTGAGTTCGCTGTCATCGTCCGCGTCGGAGTCCTGCACCTTGCCGACCTCGCCGTTGACGCCGACCGTGTGGGTCAGGATCATGTCGATGCGGTCGCCCGGCAGCACCAGGCCGCCGATGCCGCTGGTCGCGTTCACACGAACGGCCATGGCGCGGTAACCCGGACGCAGCACAGCGGCGAGAAACCCGCGCTGGCCTGGGCGCACGATGCGCTGTTTCAAAACCGGCTCGCCGGCGCTGAGCGAACGACGGACCACGGACCCCATGAAGTCTTCGAGCTGAAAGTTCGAGTCGAGGAAGTAGTTGGCCGGCAGGGTCTCGCTGTTCGGCCATTCCGCCCAGCGCAACAAGCCCTCGCGGACAAATGCGCCGGTTGGAATATCGGTCTGTGCCACCAGGACCATCGGGCCCTCCGGCTTGGCTGGCTCGGGCTGAACAACTTGCTGCACCACTGTCGCGTTCTGGCTGTTGACCCAGTTACGGGCAACGATGCCGGTTCCGACGGTGATAATAAGTGCGGCAATGATCAGAATTATTCTGCGCGCCGACATGCTGCTAGTCCTCTTTCTCTGCGAACGTCGTCACCGCGACGGCCAATTCTTGGCGGCCGGCGCTTGCGCCTTGGGCGAAGCCACGACGGCCTTCTTGCCGGTGTTGCTTCGCCAAGCGGGTGATCGGCGGGGTCTGATACATCATGAACGTCCTGTTCGAATCTCCGTTGATCTGCACGATCTCAATCGTCTCCTTTGGGTCCCCCAACCCGGCCATTCGGCGTCTTTGACGGGTTTCCTCACCCAACGCCCCAGAAACTGTCGATTTGGCCTCTAGCCCAAACGAGAAACCTGTCTTTGGAAATGAAACGACGTGAACCTCTTCTGTCGCTGAGCAGGCTGTCCTGCTCCTTCATACCTCTGCTTGGGGCGATAGTGACCGTGAGTATTTAAGAAAGTGTAAAATCAATCTTTCGAGACCTGTTCTTTTCCAATTGTTAAGAGAAATTCGAAGAAAGAATTATTTTAGTATTAGTTGGTGGTAATGATCGTATTTTTTTATTATTATTGTATTTGTTTTCGGACAAGGTAAACGAAAAGCTCGATTAGACTTGATGAAGCGATAGAAATCCAAGTGTTTCCGAATGAGGTGTAATTAACGCTGGGCGCAATTCGGTTCCCCGAGAATTGACATCGCTTCGTTGCGAAAGCTGCAAGCCAGTGCAACTCGTGGTCAGAGCCTTGCCGTCGGTTGGATTTTCGGACCGTCGAGGGATGCTTGGTAAGTAATATTCAATGTAACGCTTCTAGTTTGACGCCTTAACCATTCAATCGAGGGGTGCCCTCGTTGCGTTCGACGTCACCTGCGGCCTTGAAATCCGACCCGGCCTTGTTCCTTGGACCATTGCTGCGTGGTCATGGCATCTATCTATTGTCGTTGTTCTTCTATGGTCTCGCTGCCTTCGCGGCTGCCCAGTCAATCGGACGCGCCGGCATCGTCAGCCTGTCGATCTATAATGAGTCGCTGCTGTTGGTTCTTGGCCTTTGCGCCCAGGCCTTTTTCCTCGGCCATATCCTCTATTGGACGATCTGGCGACGGCCGGTGCGGCTGATCGGCTCCATCGTCGATGACCTGAGGGCCAACTATCTCACCTGGGACCGCCTCTTGCCGGGTGCGCTGGTTCTTCTGACCCTGCCGTCCTTCACGTCGATCTTCACCGCCATGAAATTGTTGATTCCCGAACTGCGGCCCTTTTCCTGGGACCCGACTTTCGCGGTTTGGGATCGCGCTCTCCATGGCGGAAGCGACCCCTGGCGCCTGATCCACCCCCTGCTGGACCAGCCCTGGATCACGACGACGATCAATGCCTGCTATCATCTTTGGTTCTTCATCCTCATCGCGGTGGTCTTTTGGCAGGCCTTCAGTCTTGCCAATCCACGCCTGCGGATGCGGTTCTTTCTCAGCTTCGTTCTCGCCTGGGCCCTGATCGGGACCCTGGCGGCGACGCTCCTGTCGTCGGCCGGCCCGGTCTACTATGAGCGGGTCACCGGCGATGGCGCGCCTTTCGGGCCTCTGATGGCCTATCTGAACGCCGCCGCCGAGGTCAGTCCGGTCTGGGCCCTGGATGTCCAGGACATGCTGTGGGCCAGCTATAGCGCCGGCAAGACAGAGTTGGGCGGCGGCATCTCGGCGATGCCCAGCCTGCATGTGGCCATGGCGGTTCTCTTGGTGCTGCTCGCGGCCTCCATCAGCCGGGTCCTGACCTGGCTGTTCGGCGCCTTTGCCCTGGTCACCATGATCGGGTCGGTTCATCTGGGCTGGCACTATGCGATCGACGGCTATGCGGCCGCCCTGATGATGTGGGCGATCTGGTCCGCCACCAAATGGCTGGTTCCCGCGCAGCCTCATTGAAGTGTCCCCATTGACGGCGCTCCAGCCAAAGCCGAAAGTCCCGTTTTGGCGGCGGCGGGGCGAGGGTTTCGGGTGGCGATTGGGCAAGAAGAGGTGACGATTGCGCCCTTGAGTGCGCTGTCGTTGGCCCGGCGGCGGCAGATACGTGGCGTGTTGGCCGATATCGATGACACCATCACCACCGACGGCCGCCTGACCGCGGCTGCCTACCGGGCTATGGAGAGCTTGCAGGAGGCGGGGCTCTTGGTCATTCCCATCACAGGCCGGCCGGCGGGCTGGTGCGACATGATCGCGCGATTTTGGCCGGTGGACGGCGTGGTCGGAGAGAATGGCGCCTTTTACTTTCGTTTCGACCGTAAGGAACGCCGGGTGCTGCGTCGGTTCCAGGGCAACGAGGCCGAGCGCCGTGACAACCGCTTGCGCCTCGACCGGCTGTGCGACGAGATCCTGGAAGCCGTCCCGGGCGCGGCCGTTGCCTCGGACCAGTTCTGTCGTCTGGCGGACTTGGCGATCGACTATTGCGAGGACGTTGCGCCCTTGGACAGGCGCGCCGTGGAGCGCATCGTCGAGCTGTTCGAGCGCGCTGGCGCGCGGGCCAAGGTGAGCTCGATCCATGTGAACGGCTGGTTCGGGGACTACGACAAGTTGGCGATGACCCGGCTGATGCTGTCGGATCTGTTCGAGGTATTGCCAACGGCAGAGCTCGATGAGTTCGTGTTCATTGGCGATTCTCCCAACGACGAGCCCATGTTCGCGGCCTTTGACCATTCGGTCGCGGTGGCCAACGTCCGGCCGTTCCTGGCGCAGATGCAAAGCCGCCCGCGTTATCTGACAAGCGCCGCCGGTGGCGCCGGCTTCGCCGAACTTGCCGAGGCGCTGATTGGCGCCCGCGGGGCTGGCGGCGTGCCATGACCAGGGGCGGGGCCGCGGTCATGCTCCAGGGCACCGGCTCGGATGTCGGCAAGTCGGTCCTGGTGGCCGGGCTGTGCCGTGCCTACCGGCGGCGCGGCCTGGAAGTGCGCCCCTTCAAGCCGCAGAACATGTCGAACAATGCCGCCGTCACGTCCGACGGCGGTGAAATCGGCCGCGCCCAGGCGCTGCAGGCGCGGGCCTGCGGGGTGCCGCCGTCGTGCGACATGAACCCCGTGCTGCTCAAGCCGCAGGGCGATCACAGCTCGCAGATTATCGTCCAGGGCCGCATGCGGGGGGCGGTCGCGGCGCGCGACTACTGGCGCGAGAAAGCGGGCCTGATGCCGCCGGTCCTGGAATCCTTCGCGCGGCTTCGGGACCAGGCGGATCTGGTCCTGGTCGAGGGCGCGGGCAGTCCCGCGGAAATCAACCTGCGGGCCGGCGACATTGCCAACATGGGCTTCGCGGCGGCCGCCGACCTGCCGGTGGTTTTGGTCGGGGATATCGAGCGCGGCGGTGTCATCGCCGCGATCGTGGGCACCGAGGTTCTGCTGGAAGATCATGAGAGAGATCGGATAAAGGCTTTTATTATCAATAAATTCAGGGGCGATGTCAGCCTCTTCTCTGATGCTCTTGAGATCATCTCCGAGCGCACCGGCTTTGCCCCCCTGGGGATCGTGCCCTTCATCGAGGCGGCAGGGCGTCTGCCGGCGGAGGATTCCCTGAACCTGCGCGGATCGGACCGGAAGGAGAGATGCGGCGACCGGAAGGGGGAACCGCGCCTCAAGATCGTGGTGCCGCGCCTGCCGCGGATCGCCAACTTCGACGATTTCGACCCGCTGCTGGCCGAGACCGCGGTCGATCTCGTGGTGCTGCCGGGTGGCGAGGCCCTGCCCGGCGACTGCGATCTCGTGGTCCTGCCCGGGTCCAAGGCTACCCTGTCCGATCTTGCCTTCCTGCGTGCGCAGGGCTGGGACCTGGACATCGCGGCGCACCTTCGCCGCGGCGGCGGGCTTCTGGGAATCTGCGCGGGGTTTCAAATGCTGGGCACGAGGGTGCGCGATCCCGATGGCATCGAGGGACCGCCCGGCGAGGCCCCAGGGCTGGGGTTGCTCGAACTCGAGACCGTTCTGACCGACAACAAGACCTTGACCGCGGCCTCGGGACGAATTGCCTGGGGCGGCGGCCAGGAGGTGACGGGCTATGAAATGCATGTCGGCGCCAGCAAGGGACCGGCCATGGCGCGCCCCATGCTCGAACTCGCCGGCCGCCCGGACGGCGCCCGCTCCGCGGACGGCCGGGTTCAGGGCTGTTATCTCCATGGTCTCTTCGCCGCCGATGCCTTCCGGCGCGCTTTCCTGGAGGGGCTGTGCCCGGGAAGCGCCGGCGACCTGCGGTTCGAGCAGGGGGTGGAAAACGCGCTGGACAGTCTAGCCGACGAACTGGAGGCGGCTCTGGATCTCGACTATCTGTTGCGGATCGCTCGCGGCCTGGCATGATTGTCTGTCGTTTTAGATCAAATAGTGGATGCTGAGGGTCAAATTATCTGTTCAAACTGTCATAGCTTGAGGAAGCTGACGGCGCCTTGAACTGGTCATTTCGGACTGGCCCCTGGGCGCGCTTCCGAGACGGGTCCGTGCCGAGAGATTGCCCAGGAAAAAGATGCCGATCGCAGCCATGGTGGCGCCTCGGCCGCTCCCTCTTTAAGGACTGAGCCATGAGCCAGACTGCAGAAGTCCCCAGCCGGCGGCGCGGTGGCCGCGAGGCCCGGCGCGAGCTCCGCGCGGCGCCGATCCCCAGGGACGAGCGTCCCGTCAAACCGGGCATGGAGGGCGGCATCTACAAGGTGCTTTCCAGCCGCGACATGGACCGGGTCCACGAGGCCGCGCTGGAGATTCTCGAAACGGTCGGCTTTGCCGAGGCGATACCTTCCTGCGTCGATCTGGTGACCGCCGCCGGCGGATCGGTCACCGAGCAGGGGCGGCTGCTCTTTCCCCGCAAGGTGATCGAGTACGGTCTGGATAAGGCTGCCCGGGGCATGGTTCTGCATGGCCAAGACCCCAAGCATGACATGGAGATGAAGGGCTCGCGGACCTATTTCGGTACGGCCGGCGCGGCGGTGCATATCGCCGACAGCGAGACCTACGAGTACCGCGAGTCGGTGTTGCAGGACCTTTACGATATCGGCCGGCTGGTCGACTCCTTGGAACACATTCATTTCTACCAGCGCCCGGTGGTGGCGCGGGACATGGAAGATCCGCGCGATCTTGACTTCAACACCTGCTATGCCGCCGTTCAGGCGACCACCAAGCACGTCGGCGCCTCCTGGGTGGAGCCGCATCACGTCGAGGAATCGCTCGAGATGCTGCATTACATCGCGGGCAGCGAGGAGAATTGGCGCAAGCGGCCCTTCGTGTCGATGTCCAACTGCTTCGTCGTGCCGCCGATGAAGTTCGCCGTCGACGCCTGTCGTTGCCTGGAGGTCGCGGTGCGCGGCGGCATGCCGGTTCTGCTGCTGGCGGCCGGACAGGCCGGGGCGACGAGCCCGGCCTCTATCGTCGGCGCCGTGGTCCAGGAGACCGCCGAGGTGCTGGGCGCGCTGGCCTATGTCAATTTGATCCAGCCCGGCGCGCCGGCCATCTTCGGCACCTGGCCCTTCGTGTCCGACCTGCGGACCGGGGCCATGTCGGGCGGCAGCGGCGAGCAGGCCCTTCTGATGGCCGCCTGCGCCCAGATGGGGCGCTACTACGACCTGCCGACCGGTGTCGCCTCGGGCATGACCGATTCGAAGCTGCCCGATGCCCAGGCCGGCTACGAGAAGGGCGTGACCCTGTCCCTGGTCGGCAATTCCGGCGCCAACCTGCTCTATGAGTCGGCGGGCATGCATGCCAGTCTGCTGGGCGCCTGTTACGAGAGCTTCGTTATCGACAACGACATGATCGGGTCGATCCAGCGCACCGTGCGGGGCATCGAGGTGACCGACGACAGTCTGTCGGTCGAGACCATTCGCGATGTCTGCCTGAACGGTCCCGGCCACTTCCTGGGGCACGACCAGACCTTGGGCCTGATGCAGTCCGACTACGTCTATCCGGTGGTCGGCGACCGGACGTCGCCCAAGGAATGGGTCGAGCAGGGCTCGCGCGACGTCACCATGGTCGCGCGCGCCAAGGTGAAGGAAGTTCTGTCGAGCCACTACCCGCGGCACATTCCCGAGTCCGTCGACCGGGAGATTCGTGCCCGTTTCGATGTGAAACTGCCGGTGACCGCAATGCACCCTGGAAACGGCGGCGCGTAGGCGCTATCAGGGGCCGAGGCGGCAAAGACCGCCACATCGGGCAAGGTTCGCAAGGAAAGGGTAACGGCTCATGAAGTCTCATGCGCGCGTGGTCGTGATCGGCGGCGGCATTGTCGGCTGCAGCATTCTCTATCACCTGGTCCAGAAGGGCTGGAGCGACGTGGTCCTGGTCGACCGCGACGAGCTGACCTCGGGCTCGACCTGGCATGCGGCGGGCAACTGCCCGATCTTCGCCGGCGGCTGGAACATCCTCAAGCTGCAGCGCTACAGCACCGAGCTCTATGGACGCATCGGCGCCGAGGTCGACTATCCGGTCAACTACCACGTCACCGGCTCGATCCGGCTGGCCCACGACAAGGACCGCATGGAGGAGTTTGCTCATGTGTCCTCGATGGCCCGGGCCCAGGGCATCCAGTTCGAGATGATGAGCAAGGCCGACATGCGCGACCGCCATCCCTTCCTGGAGGTTGACGACCTGGAGGGCGGTCTCTGGGATTCCCATGATGGCGATATCGACCCCAGCCAGATCACCCAGGCCCTGGCCAAGGGCGCCCGGGACGGCGGCGCCGAGATCAACCGCTTCAATCCGGTCCACGCGATCGGCCGGACCCGCAGCGGCGAGTGGCAGGTCCACACCAAGGAAGGGATCATCACCTGCGAGGTGGTGGTCAACGCCGCCGGGTATCGTGGCGCCGAGGTCGCGGCCCTGGTCGGGCTCAGCCTGCCGATGGTCACCATGCAGCACCAGTATCTGGTGACCGAGCCGATCGCCGAACTCGAGGGCCGCGACGCCAAACTGCCGCTGGTCCGCGACCCGGACGATTCCTACTACCTGCGCGAAGAAAGAGGCGGTCTGTTGCTGGGCCCCTACGAGCAGCAAGCCACGCCGGCCTGGCTCGATGGGATCCCGCCGGAGTTCGGCATGGAACTCTATCCCGACGACCTGGACCGCCTGGAATGGTATATCGAGCGTGCCATCGGCCGGATGCCGATCCTGGGCAGCGTCGGCGTGCAGCGCGTGATCAACGGGCCAATCCCCTACAGCCCCGATGGCCTGCCCTTGATGGGGCCGGCCTATCCGGTGCCGAACTTCTTCCACTGCTGCGGTTTCAGCTTTGGCATCGTCCAGGGCGGTGGGGCCGGCAAGCTGATGGCGGAGTGGATCGTCGAGGGCGAGCCCGAATGGGACATCTGGTCCTGCGATTCCCGGCGCTACAGCGAGTACGCCACCCCGGAATACACCCGTGCCCGCGCCGTCGAGCTCTATCAAAACGAATACGCCATCGGCTATCCCAACGAGGAACGCCCGGCCGGCCGGCCGGCCAAAACGACGCCGGTCTACGGCCTGCTCAAGGGCAAGGGCGCGCAATTCGGCGCCCGGGGCGGCTGGGAGCGCGCCACCTGGTTCGTGCCCGAGGGTCAGGAGGCCAAGGAGGAGCTGTCGTTCCACCACACCAACTGGTTCGAGGCCGTGGCCGGCGAATGCAAGGCGGTGCGCGAACGGGTCGGGGTGCTCGATCTCGGGGGCTTCGCCAAGTACGAGGTCATGGGGCCCGGCGCCGAGGCCTTCCTGAACCGCCTGGTGGCCGGCAAGCTGCCCAAGGAAGGGCGGGTCTCGCTCTCCTACTTCCTGAACGACAAGGCCCACATCGTCAGCGAGGTCACCATCACCCGCCTGGCCGATGAAATCTTCTACCTCTGCAGCGCCGGCGCCGCCGAGTGGCACGATCACCACTGGATGCTCAAGCACATGCCGCTCGACGGCTCGGTGCGGATCGAGAACATCACACCCCAGCACGGCACCCTGATCGTGGCCGGACCGCGGGCCCGCGACGTGCTGTCCAAGGTGACCAAGGCGCCGCTGGACAATGCCAGCTTTCCCTGGCTGTCGGCCCGCCGGATAGAGATCGGCATGGCCACCGTCATGGCGCTCAGGGTCAACTACGTCGGTGAGTTGGGCTGGGAGCTTCACGTACCCATCGAGTACCAGCTGCCGGTCTACGAGGCGGTCATGGCGGCCGGCGCGGAGTTCGGCATCGCCGACTTCGGCATGTATGCATTGGACTCCCTGCGCATGGAAAAATGCTACCGCGCCTGGAAGATCGACCTGACCCACGAATATACGCCGCTCGATGCCTCGCTCGACCGCTTCGTCGACTACGGCAAGGATTTCATCGGCCGCGAGGCCCTGCAGCGCCAACAGCAGGCCGGCGCCAAGGAACGCCTGGTGCCGCTCCTGATCGAGTCCAGCGATGTCGACGCGCCCTACTGCGCCACGGTCCTGAAGGACGGCCAGACGGTGGGACTTGTCGGTTCCGCGGGCTATGGCCACACCCTGCAGAAGTCGATAGCCCTGGCCTTCGTGCGCAGCGACCTGGCGGTGGAGGGGCAAGACCTGGAGATCGAGATGTTCGGCGAGGTTTACAAGGCCGTGGTCGGCAGCGAGCCGCTCTACGACCCTGGCAACGAGCGTATCAAGGCCTGATGACGGAATGCACTGTGCCTCGCGGGGCGGGCGCCCTGCGGCCCTACCGGGAGCGCGTGGCCGCTGCCTATCTCGACTACAACGGCCATATGAACGAGGCCTACTACGTCCTGGTCTTCAGTCATGCCAATGACGATTTGATGGACCAGATCGGGCTCGATCACAAATCGCCCGAGCGCCGGACCCGCAACTCCTTCTTCACCCTGGAAAGCCACATCGGCTATATCGAGGATTGCGGCGAGGGCACCGAGCTGGAGATTCACATCCAGCTCCTCGACCGCGACGCCAAGCGCCTGCATTACTTCCAGACCATGCGCGAGTTCGGCAGCGGCCGCCTCATCGCCACGGCCGAGATGCTCTGCATGCATGTCGCCATGCCGGAGCCCAAGGCCATGCCCTTTCCAGACGATATGGCCGCGAAGATCGAGACGATCTGGGCCCACGACCAGACGCGCCCAGCCCCCGAACGCGCCGGGCGCCGGATCGGCATCCGCCGCAAGGGGTAGGGCGGCCCCCCTGTCGGCAGTCCGGTCTTCGTAGCCGTCACCCCGGACGGACACCGGCCGCCGGGCCGGGGACCGAGCCGGGGTCTCGGGCCGTGGCTTTCCCCCCACGAGATCCCGGCTCGGGGCTTTGCCCTGTCAGGGGTGACGAACCCTCTTTGTTCCTGCTGCCCATTCGTCACTCGTCTCCAAGGTGACCCCGCTTGCCCTCTCGACTCGCGGCTTCCGAAGGATCAGGATCGGCCGCGTGTAGTGGCGGTGGGAACGGCGGGCGGCATGACGGAGCGGCCGGAAGATCGAGAGGGCGAGACCGAGCGCATCGGGTTTTTGCTGGTGCCGCGCTTTTCCATGATGGCGCTCTTTTCCGCCGTCGAGCCCCTGCGGGTGGCCAATCGGCTGAGCGGCCGCGCGCTCTATAGCTGGCATATCTTCTCGGTTGACGGCGATCCGGTCGCCGCCAGCAACGGGATTTCGCTGGTCGCCGAGGCCGCCATCGCTGACGTGCCGCGATTCCCGGTGGTCGCGGTCTGCGCCTCCTTCGCGCCGGAGAAGTGGGCCAGCAAGCCGCTGCTCGCCTGGCTGCGCAAGCTCGACCGCCAGGGCAGCCAACTGGGCGGGATCGAGACCGGAACCGCGATCCTGGCCGAGGCCGGATTGCTGCGCGGCTGCCGCGCCACGGTGCACTGGGAAAACCTGCCCGGTTTCCAGGAGGCCTATCCCGAAATCGAGGTCAGCGGCGAGCTCTTCGAGGTCGATGCCAAGCGCTTCACCTGTTCCGGCGGCACCGGGGCCATCGACATGGTGCTCTACCGTATCGCCGACAGCCATGGCCGCGCCCTGGCCACGGCGGTCTCGGAATCCCTGCTCCATGCCCGCATCCGCGACCCGCACGACCACCAGCGCATGGCGGTCGGCCAGCGCCTGCGGGTGCTGCATCCGGCCCTGGTGCGCATCGTGACGGCCATGGAGGCCAATCTGGAAGACCCGCTCACCCTCGACGCCCTGGCATCGATCGGGGCGGTCTCGCGGCGTCAGCTCGAGCGCCTGTTCCAGAAGTACCTGGCCGACACGCCAAGCCACTACTACATGGGCCTTCGCCTGGCCCGCGCGCGCCACCTCCTGGAACACACCGCCATGCCGATCCTGGACGTGGGCCTGGCCTCGGGCTTCGGCTCCATGGCCTATTTCTCGCGCGCCTACCGCACCCAGTTCTCCCGCTCGCCCCGTGAAGACCGCCGCTTCCTGCAACAGCCCGACCAGCGACGCAACGGGGCCAAAGCGGGGGGCGGATCGGTCCTTCCGCATTGACCACCGGGACTCTCCAAACCTGGGGCTGTCATTGCCGGACTTGACTTGTCGAGCCCCGGGGGCAATCCCCGGGGCAATCCAAGGGTTGGTCAGGCTGCGCCGCTCCTGGTCTCTCGGGTCAAGCCCGAGGGCGACAACAGACAGAGGTGCCCGTTTGTGTTCAGGGCGCCAACATTATTCGTCACCCCGGACTGCCCGACAGGGCCGGGGTCTCGGGCTGACTACCGAAAGTCCTTTGGCGAAAGACCGCGGATAAACCCTGCCGGGTTTTTGGGGGTGACGACCGGTTCGGTCCTGGCCGAGATAAACGGACCCTCAGATAAAGGGAATGTCCGCCACCGTCGCACCCAACACCCCGTCGGGTGTTTCCACCTCGACCCGCGCCCCGGCCTCCCAGTGTCCCCTGTCGAGCATGGCCAGGGCGATGTTGCAGTCCAGGTCCGGCGAGTAGACCGCCGCCGACACGCGCCCGATCCTGGCGCCGCCGGCCAGGACCGGCCAGGGATCGACGCAGGCCGGCAAGGGCGCCCGGTCGGCCGCCGCGGCGATCTTGAGGCCGCGAATCAGCCGCTGGACGCCGGCCGCCTGGATCCGTTCCAGGGCGGCGCGGCCGATGAAGTCGAAGGGCCGGTCCAGATGGCAGTAGCGGTCGAGGCCGCATTCGAAGGGATTGTTCTCGCGGGTCATGTCGCCGCCATAGGACAACAGCGCGCTTTCGATCCGCTCGATCAGGTTGGGGCAGCCGGGGCGGACATCGAAGGCCTGGCCGGCCGCCCAGAGCGCATCCCACAGGTCGAGGCCGAGGGCCGGTTCGTCGAGATAGATCTCGAAACCGCCCTGTTTGCTCCAGCCCGAACGCGCGACCACCAGCGGGTGACCGCGGAAGGGCAGCACCGCAAAGCGAAAGAAGCGGATGGCACGAACCTCCTCGCCGAAGACCGCCGCCATCAGGTCGTCCGCCTTGGGGCCCTGGACCGCCAGAGGGCCGACGGGCGGCTCTTCGATCGCCACATCGAGTCCGAGGCCGTGGGCCAGCCCCTTGGCCCAGAGCAGCACATCGGAATCGGCGATCGAGAGCCAGAAGCGGTCCTCGGCGAGCTTCAGGGCGATGGGATCGTTGATCATCCCGCCGGTCTCGTCGACCAGGGGCACGTAAAGACACTGCCCGACGACGCCGCGCGACAGATCGCGCGGGGTCATCATCTGCACCAGGCGCGCCGCGTCGGGCCCCTGGATCTCGACTTGGCGCTCGCAGCTCACGTCCCACAGTTGGACCTGTTGCTTCAGGTGCCGGTAGTCCGCCGCCAGGCTCTCGAAGACGGTCGGCAGGAGCATGTGATTGTAGACCGTGTAGGCCTTCACCCCGAGCGCTTCGATCCGCGCCGAAAAGGGCGTCCGGCGGGTGCGTTGCGAGACCGAGAGCAGGGGGGCGGTGGGATTTGTCATGGGTGCTGTACTCGACAACCGAGAGATTCAAGGCGCGCAAAGTAGCCGCAAAGTACGTCCCTGGAAATGCGAATTTCAAAGGGCGGGGCCGGCCTTGCGACCCGGTCGGGCGGGATAATCCCAGTATGGCTGGAAGGCGCTTTCGAGCTGTTGAAATTCGCTTCTCGTCGCCCGCAGTGCTGAGGGTCCTGTCCCTCCGAACTTAGTCCCCATGTCGAGGACCGCAGGCACTCGAGCAGGCTGGTAGGGATCAATCGAGCATTGGGCCTCATGTTGTGGTACAGAGGCCGCAGTTGGTTGTCGAGACACGGATCGGCCCGCCGCAGGGGTTGCCACCTCCCCAATTGATGATTACCAAGCCGGTCCACGCTGAACTCGCGGATGGAATCCGGCTGCGCGAACAATCGATAAAGGCAAAGTGAGATGAAGAAGTATGAGGTCGGCTTTGCCGACCGGATGAACGTGGCGGCGAAGGCCAAACGGGAGCAGCTTGCAAAGGCAAAGGCCAAGGCCCCGGCGAACGATCCCGAGTACGCCGAACGGCTGGCTGCCCGGCGCGCGGCCGCCGAGGCCAGGGAAATCCGCCAGGCCGAACGCAAGGCGGCAAAGCAGGCCGAGGCGGCCCGCAAGGCCGAGGAGAAAGCCGCCCGCGCCATCGCCCTGAAAGCCGAAATGCTGGCCGAGGAGGCCCGCAAGAAAGAAGAAGAAGCCGCCCGCGAGGCGGCCCTGAAAGCCGAAGCGGAACGCCAAGAGGCCGAAGCTATCGAAGCCGCCAACCGCGAGGTTGCTCTTGAGGCCGAGCGCAAGGCCGAGCGGGACCGCCGCTATGCCGCGCGCAAAGCACGCAAGCGGTAAGGTCGTTGGGTTAACTGCCCGGAGATGAGGGGAATCTTCTGGTCAACGGGCGCTGGACCGACAACGGACGATGTGCGCAGTCCCAGATTGCGAATCTCAGTACTGACGATACTGGCCCCGATCTTCCCTAGAGTGCGAGCGCCTCGATGCTCGACAGGACAAGCGCACAGGCCGAGCCCGTTGCGATACGGAAAGCAGGGGGAGTAAAAGATTTGAAAAGTGTGTGCTAGCCTCGGTGTCCAGGAGATCCAAGGCGTGCGGGCTAGCGGCGTGGACCGACCCAGAAACCGCGAGTAGATATTGTAATAACTGGCAGTTATTATTCAGCGTATATCGAGTGCCTGAGTAACGCTGCTATGTCATGGATGGGAAGGACAATAGAAATATTTTTTTCTCCAATAAAATCGAACAAGATTACCGTTAGTGGGTGTCCCTCAAGATTGGCGCGCCGCAATTCTAAAGCGATTGCGCCAAACCTTGTCTGGCACTATCTTCTTTGAGAATTGTGACGCAATTGCTCTCTAGATGAGGATGTCTGCAATGACTCCGACCTCAACCTGGACTGATCCAGAGGCAACAGAGGAAATGGTCGACGAGCGCAATGTTCGGCCAGACCTTGCTCGTGCCTTGTTGATCAATGCGTTGTTAAAGAGCCAGGGACGTTTGACCTTGCCGGCCCTGCGTGGCGTCGCAGGCAGCTTGAGTTCGCGTAGCCTCGCCCGCACCCTTCGGGAAGCGGCGCTCGATGGGCTTGTGCGGATCGAAGGTCACTCCCTCTATCTTACTCCACTTGGCCAAAGGGTCGCCAAGAGCATGTAGATTGACAACGACTGATGGGCCAGGGCTATGGACATGCATCAGTACTTCATCGTCGCCCTCTTAGGGACACTGCTCGGCGGGGCTGAAATTATCTCGCGCTACCGCGATGATCCCAAGGCATTGTTGTCCATGCCCGCCGCTTATCTCTACATCCTTTTCAATGCAGGCGTCAGCTGCGCGGCGCTTTACCTCATTGGTGCTTTTCCGATTGAGGACGCTTTGGACACAGGCCTCGATAAATCGCGCCAAATCGCGACCAACATTCTCATTGCCGGCTTTGGCGGTGCGGCGTTCTTCCGCTCTTCTATCGCGCGTATCAAGGTAGGAGAAACCGAAATCGGGGTCGGTCCTTCCTTCGTGATTGACGCGTTCCTCGGGGCCACCGACCGCGAGATCGATCGCCGGCGCGCGATCGCCCGCACTCGCCGCATACCTGAGCTAATGCGTGATATTCCGCCCGATTTCGCCGCCGAGGCACTGACCCAGTACTGCATTGGCACCATGCAGAATCTTTCCGCTGCGGATGAGAAAAACTTGGAGACCCGCTCGGCTTTCATCCTCAACGGAGACCTCCCGCCTAGCATTCGGTCCATGCTCATAGGTATGATACTCACAGAGTACATCGGCCAAACAGTGCTTGAAGAGGCCATCAAGATGCTTAGTAAAGAGATCGAAGAGGCCCAGTCCGAGCGTAGCAGGCTCGGAAGGCAGTTGGTTGAGGAAGATCTTATCGCAGCACTTGAGAGCGGCGGCCTGCCGGGTGACGGCGAAGAAGCCGCGGATGCCGTCGATTTACACCCGGAAATTGTGCCCGGCCGCGAAGACGAGGATGCTGACGCTAGATCGAGCAGATGACCTGGCCACTGCCCGCCTCGTTTGGCCTGATGTCGTCTACAGGCGGACCGGCGGCGTTAACGTTGTAAGTCAGTTCTAGTGTCTTAGCGGTAATCGAAAAGGGTCACTCTTCTTGCTAGGCAAGGGATGGCGGTTTTCACCCATCAAGCATGGACCAGGGGGCCTATGCGTTTAACGCAGTATCCCCGTAAAGTTTGGATCATGTTTGCCTGTGCCATTTCCCACTACTCACGCCTGTCGCTAGGCTTGGAGAAGAAACTTCAATTGAGGCATCCTCAACCTTCCAGCTTGGTTTGACTGTCCGCCGCGCCGCACTATGATCCGGCCACGCTTCGCCCCGCGGCGGTTTTCGGGTGTGCCATGGACATCGAGCTGACAGAGGATCAACGGGCCTTTCAGGCGCTCGCGCGCACCTTCGCGCAAGAGCAGATGCTGCCCCAGGCGGCGCGCTGGGACGCGGAGAAGATCTTTCCGGTGGAGGTGCTGCGCGCCGGCGCGACGCTCGGTTTCGGCGGGGTCTGTATCGGCGACGACGTCGGCGGCTCGGCGCTCAGCCGTTGCGATGCGGCGGTGATCTTCGAGGAACTGGCGGCGGCCTGTCCCTCCACGGCCGCCTATACCTCGATCCACAATATGGCGGCCTGGATGATCGACCGTTTCGGCGATGCGGCGCAGCGCCGGGCTTTCCTGCCCAAGCTCTGCTCCATGGAGCACTTCGCCAGCTATTGCCTGACCGAGCCCGACGCCGGCTCCGACGCGGCGGGGCTGAAGACCCAGGCCCGGCTGGCGGGCGACCACTACGTCCTGAACGGCACCAAGGCCTTCATTTCCGGCGGCGGGCGCAGCGATATCTATGTGGTGATGTGCCGCACCGGCGGGGAAGGGTCCAGCGGCATCTCCACCCTGGTGGTGCCGCGCGATACCCCGGGCCTCGGCTTCGGCGCCCAGGAGCGCAAGCTCGGCTGGAACAGCCAGCCGACCGCCATGGTGATCTTCGAGGACGCGCGGGTACCCGTGGCCAACCGCCTGGGCGCGGAGGGCGACGGTTTCAAGATCGCCATGATGGGGCTGGACGGCGGGCGCATCAACATCGCGGCCTGTTCCCTGGGCGGCGCGCGGGCCTGTCAGGAGGCGGCGCTGGACCATCTGCGGACCCGCAAGCAGTTCGGCCGGCCCCTGGCCGATTTTCAGGCCCTGCAGTTCAAGCTGGCCGACATGGCGACCGACCTGGAGGCCGGGCGCCTGATGGTGCGTCGGGCCGCCGCCCTGCTCGACAGCGACGACCCGGACAAGTGCCTCCACTGCGCCATGGCCAAGCGCTTCGCCACCGACGCCGGCTTTCGGATCTGCAACGAAGCGCTGCAGCTCCACGGCGGCTACGGCTATCTGATGGACTACCCCATCGAACGCTACCTGCGGGACCTGCGGGTCCACCAGATCCTGGAAGGCAGCAACGAGATCATGCGGGTCATTATCGCCCGCCACCTCCTGAAGGACTGAAAACCATGGCGACTCTGGATATCAAGGACTGCATCAACGAGGTCTGCCCCTGGTCGGGCAAACCGGTCTCGCCGGACTCGCTGACCCTCTACAAGGGCCAGGTGGTGGGCTTTTGCAACACCGGCTGCCGCGACAAGTTCGAAACCGCGGTGAGCGCCTTCGAGTTGGCGACCGTCGAGGCATGACGGCTGCCAAGACAGTGGGGGCCGCCGAGACTTTGGACGCCGGCGACGACATCCTCTTCGAGCCGCGCGGCGAGGTCATGGTCGTGACCCTGAACCGGCCGGCGGCGCTCAACGCCCTGACCCTGCCGATGGCGCAAACCTTCGCGCCGCTGCTGAGCGACTGGGCGGCGGACGATAGCATTGCGGCGGTGGTGGTGCAGGGCGCCGGCGAGCGGGCCTTTTGCGCCGGCGGCGACATTATCGACCTCTACGAGGGCCGCTCGCCGGGGGGCAATGCGTTCGGCGCGGCCTTCTTCGCCGCCGAGTACCGCCTGAACCGGGCAATCAAGGTCTTTCCCAAGCCCTATATCGCCTTGATCGACGGCATCGCCATGGGCGGCGGGGTCGGGCTGTCGGTGCACGGCTCGCACCGTGTCGCGACGGAACGCACGCTCTTTGCCATGCCGGAAACCGGGATCGGCCTCTTCCCCGACGTCGGCGGCAGCTACTTCCTGCCCCGCCTGCCGGGCCGGCTGGGGCTCTTTTTGGGGCTCACCGGCTGGCGCGTCCGGGCGGCGGATTGCCTGCTCTGCCGCATCGCCGACGCCTTCGTGCCAAGCGCGCGCCTGCCGGCCCTGGTCGAGGCCCTGGTGGCGACCGATTGGCGGCAAGCGGATCCGCGGGCCGCGGCCACGGCGGCCATCGCGGATCATGCCGGGGATCCCGGCGAGGCCGCCCTGACGCCCCTGCGCGCGGCGATCGATCGCTGCTTCGCCGGCCCCGACCTGTCCGCGATCCTGGCTGCCCTGACAGGCGAGGGGGCGGACTGGTCCGACAAGGCCCTGGCGCTGCTGGGCAAGGCCTCGCCAACCAGCCTTCTGCTGGCTCTGGAACAGCTGCGGCGCGGCGCGGCGCTCGACTTCGACGCCTGCATGACCATGGAATACCGCCTGAGCCAGGCCTGTCTGGCCGGACACGATTTCTACGAAGGCATCCGCGCCGCGGTGGTCGAGAAGGACCAATCGCCGCGCTGGGACCCGGCCCGGATCGAAGATATCCAGGCCGCGGCCATCGAGCGGGCCTTCGCCCCGCGCGGCGACGATCTGACCTTTGTGGCTTAACGGTTCGACATAGAACAGCAGTTGCGGTGATTCTAGCAGGCCTGCCCGCAGTGTACATACCGCTGACCGAAGTACTCCTGGGCCCCCGGGTCAAGCCCGGGGGCGACACGAGGAAGGGGTGTCTTCGGGGGGAGGGGTGTAGCTGGCACAATTTGCCTCCCTTGTCGTTGCCGGACTTGATCCGGCAACCCAGGAATGTCTCTATCCTTGGATGAAGCGGTTTTTCGTTTACATTTTGGCAAGTAAGCGAAATGGGACCCTTTATGTCGGGGTCACCAACGATCTGGTCCGGCGTGTATTCGAGCATCGCGAAGGATCGGGGAGCGACTTCACGTCGAAGTATGCGGTCAAGCGTCTCGTCCATTTCAAAGAAACCACGGATGTTAGAGCTGCGATCCAACGCGAAAAAACCCTCAAGCACTGGTCGCGCGAATGGAAGATTGCTCTAATCGAACAAGAAAATCCTGCGTGGGAGGATCTCTTCGATCGCATTGTTCGTGAAGGTCATGTCAGTAACTCTGGGCCCTCGGGTCAAGCTCGAGGGTGACAGCAAACAAGATTGGCCGCGCAGGCGAACTGTTGGTAATGACAATCCGGCTCCGTTAAGGACCTGACCACCGAAGGGAAACAATCATGGCGGACATCGGCTTCATCGGCCTTGGCAACATGGGTGGCCCCATGGCGAAGAACCTGGTCGCCGCCGGGCACCGGGTGAAGGGCTTCGACCTGGCGCCGGCCTCGCTGGAGACGGCGCGGGCGAACGGGATCGAGACCGTCGGCTCGATCGCCGAGGCGGCGGGCGGCGTCGCCGTGGTGATTACCATGCTGCCGGCCGGCCAGCACGTGCGCAGCGTCTACGGCGACGAGGCCGGCGTGATCGCCGCGGCGGCGGCGGGCAGTCTCTTCATCGACTGTTCCACCATCGACGTCGAGAGCGCCAGGGCGGTCCAGGGCGCCGCCGACGCCAAGGGTTTCGCCATGCTGGACGCGCCGGTCTCCGGCGGCATCGCTGGGGCCGAGGCGGGTAGCCTGACCTTCATGGTGGGCGGCAGCGACGCGGCCTTTGCCGCCGGCAAGCCCTATTTCGAGATCATGGGCGGCAAGGTGGTCCACGCCGGCGGGCCGGGCAACGGCCAGGTCGCCAAGGTCTGCAACAACATGATCCTGGGAATCTCGATGATCGCCGTCGCCGAGGCCTTCACCCTGGGCGAGAGCCTGGGTCTCGAGCCAGACAAACTGTTCGAGATTTCCTCGGCGGCCTCGGGCTCCTGCTGGGCGATGCTGAACCATCACCCGATGCCGGGCATCGTCGAGACCGCGGCGGCGAACCGCGACTATCGCCCCGGCTTTGCCGCCGGCATGATGCACAAGGATCTGATGTTGTCCCAGGAAGCCGCCGCCGCGGCCGGTGCGGCCACGCCGCTGGGGGCCGAGGCGGCCCAGCTTTACACCCTCTTCGTCAAGGCCGGGCATGGCGGGCTCGACTATTCGGCGATCATCAAGATGATTCAGGGCAAAGTCTGAAGACAGCCTGTCCGAATTCCAGCGTAATTCGGAAAAAATTAGTTAAAACAAAGAGATAAAAAGTTACGCCGTTAAGGGAGATTTAACGGGGCTCTCGTACGTTAGGGATGAAATTCTATCGCTCAGGCCGATCTCGAAGCGAGGGCACCGTGAAAGAAGCATATCTTGAGTTCATCACCTTGGTGGAGCGCTTGCACCGCCAATGTCTCGAAGTGGTCAAGGCGGAGTTGGATCGCCGCGGCGTGCGCGATCTAAACAACGTCCAGGCCCTGATCCTCTACAACATCGGCGATGAAGAGCTGACCGTGGGCGAACTCACCCAGCGCGGCTACTATCTGGGCTCGAACGTCTCCTACAACGTCAAGAAGATGGTGGAGAACGGCTATCTCATCCAAGAGCGCTCGCCGCACGACCGCCGCTCCTTCCATGTGCACGCCTCGGAGCGCGGCCTGGAGATCTGTCATGCCGTGGGTGGTCTGTTCGACCGTCACGCCGATCAGCTTTCCCAGGACGATTTCTCCGAGCAGTCCCTGACCGAGGCCAACCAGTCGCTGCGCCGCCTGCAGCAGTTCTGGGCCACGCCGGGCAGCTTCTCGAGCCGGGTTTCAGCCGCCTAGAAATTCGACCTCCCAAGAATTCGCTGTTGCAGAGGGCCCCCGCCGATCCGGCGGGGGCCCTTTCTTGTTGGCGAGGAGGCGAGCGAGGGGCCGGTTAAAAGAACGCCTGGATGCCGGTCTGGGCGCGGCCCAGGATCAGGGCGTGAACGTCGTGGGTGCCCTCGTAGGTGTTGACCGCCTCCAGGTTCAGCATGTGGCGGATCACGTGATACTCGTCCGAGACGCCGTTGCCGCCGTGCATGTCGCGCGCGGTACGGGCAATTTCCAGGGCCTTGCCGCAGGAATTGCGCTTCATCATGGAAACCGCCTCGGGTGCCGCCTTGCCCTCGTCCATCAGACGGCCAAGGCGCAGGCAGCCCTGCAAGCCAAGAGTGATTTCGGTCTGCATGTCGGCCAGCTTTTTCTGGATCAACTGGTTCGCCGCCAGGGGCCGGCCGAACTGCTTGCGCTCCAGGGTGTATTCGCGCGCCGCGTGCCAGCAGGCCTCGGCCGCGCCCAGCGCGCCCCAGGAAATACCGAAACGGGCCCGGTTGAGGCACCCGAAAGGCCCGCGCAGACCCTCGACGTTGGGCAACAGGTTCTCATCGGGCACGAAGACCTGATCCATGACGATTTCACCGGTGATCGAGGCGCGCAGGGAGAACTTGCCCTCGATGGTGGGGGTGGTCAGGCCCTTCATATCGCGCTCCAGGAGGAAACCCCGGATCACGTCCTCTTCGGTCTTGGCCCAGACCAGCAGGACATCGGCGATCGGCGAATTGGAGATCCACATCTTGGCGCCGCTGAGCTGCCAGCCGCCGTCGACCTTGCGGGCCCGCGTGATCATGGCGCCGGCATCCGAGCCGTGGTCGGGCTCGGTCAGCCCGAAACAGCCGACCAGTTCGCCGGTCGCCAGCTTGGGCAGATACTTGCGGCGCTGCTCTTCCGAGCCATAGGTGTAGATCGGGTACATCACCAGGCTGGACTGCACCGACATGGTCGAGCGATAGCCAGAATCGACGCGCTCGATTTCCCGCGCGATCAGGCCGTAGGAGACATAGTTGACCCCGGCGCAGCCGTATTCCTCGGGCAGTGTCGGGCCGAGCAGGCCGAGCGCGCCCAGTTCGTTGAGAACCTCGCGGTCGGGGGTTTCGTTGCGAAAGGCGTCGCGCACCCGGGGCATCAGCTTGTCCTGGCAGAAATCCCGCGCGCTGTCGCGGATCATGCGCTCTTCCTCGGTCAGTTGGTCCTCGAGGAGAAGGGCGTCGTCCCATTGAAAGGCAACCCGGGTGCTTTTCGCGGGGGCCGGGGAGACGGCGGTTTCGGCGACGGACATGGGCTGTCCCTCCGTGCTGGATCCGTGGGGTTGTGCCCCGCAGCTATAGCGCCGGCCCCCGCCCGACGCAACGCCCCCTTCCCGCAGCCTATTAAGGGTTTGTTCGCCTTAATCAGGCAAGCATCGGGCCCATGAACGAATTGCGCGAAATCATCTTCGAGTTTCTGCCGTCCGGGGCCTACGTCAAGGTCTCGGCGATCGATCCCGATTCGACCACCGAGGTCTCCATCGTCGGCGACCCGAACGTCGGCGATGACTACCTGAAAAGGGTGGCTGAGCAGAAACTTCGCTACGTCATGCGCCGCAAGGGCTTGCTGCGCGGCGGCCGACGCGGCTAAAGCTCTGTTGCCGAATTCATCGCGATCCAGGAAGCTACCTCCCGATCCCACTGTCACGGGCGACCGTCTCGCCATGCTTAACCTTACCGAGCTGGGTAGTATCACCGACCTGCGGGTCGATGAGCGCTGGTCCGCGGCCGATCTGGCGCAGCGCATGGCGGCTGGTGCCGCGGCCCTGGCGGCGCGCGGAATCGGCGCCGGCGACCGGGTCATGATCGCCCATGGCGACAGTCTGGCGTTTTTCGCCGATCTCTTGGCCTTGTGGCACCGCGGCGCCTGCGCCGTTTGCATCGATCCGGGCTCCAGCGAGGGCGAACTCGGCAATCTGATCGACTTCGCCGAGCCCTCGCTGATTCTGGTGCCACAAGAAACCGATCTGGACTGGCCGGAGATTTCATCGGTGCCGGTCTTCTCGACCGCGACCCTCGACTTGAATGGCCCCGGGATGACGCCCGAACCCCAAGCCGCGCGCGCGCCCGACGATCCGGCGCTGATCCTCTTTACCTCCGGCTCCACGGGCCGGCCCAAGGGGGTGGTGCACAGTTTTCGTTCGCTTGATGCGCGCCTGAGGCTGAACCGACGGCATATCGGACAAAGCGATCTGGCGCGCACGCTCTGCCTGCTGCCGACCCACTTCGGCCACGGATTGATCGGCAACTGCCTGACGCCCCTGTTGGCGGGATGCGACCTCTACCTCATGGCGGGCGAATCGCTGCGCGCGGCAATGCGGCTGGGGCCCCTGCTCGACGAGCGGGAGATCACCTTTCTCTCGTCCGTTCCGGCCTTTTGGCGGTTGGCCCTGAAAGCCGGTAACCCGCCGCAAGAGGACAGCCTTCGACGGGTCCATATCGGCTCGGCGCCGCTTTCGGCTGATCTCTGGCGCCAGATCATCGACTGGTCGGGCTGCGACAATGTGGTGAACATGTACGGCCTGACCGAGACCGCCAATTGGGTCGCCGGGGCCTCGGCCCGCGATTACCCGCCGGCCGATGGCCTGATCGGCACTTTGTGGGGCGGCGAGGCAGCGGTCGCGGATGAAACCGGGGTGCTTCATGCCACCGGTGAAGGCGAGTTGTGGCTGCGTACGCCCTCCTGTATGAGCGGATACTTCAAGCAGGCCGACCTGACCGCAACGCTGCTGCGCGACGGGTGGCTGCGAAGCGGCGACGTGGGGCGGATCGAGACGGACGGAACCCTGCGGCTGACCGGCCGCAAGCGCAGCGAGATCAACCGCGCCGGTATCAAGATCCATCCGGAGGAGGTCGATCTGCTGATCGAGCGTCACCCGGCGGTGGCGGAGGCCTGCGCCTTCGGTCTGCCCGATGAGGTCGCCGGTGAAATCGTGGCGGTGGCGATCCGCCTGGAAAACGGTCGAGACGACAGCGAGAGGGAGTTGAGAACTTGGTGCAGCCTCCAGATCCGAAGAGAAGCTCGCCCGGAAAGGTGGTTCTTCGTGTCCAAAATCCCCCGGACCGAGCGGGGCAAGTTGAACCGCGACGCGGTCAGGCAAGCCTGCGTCAGCCCGACGGTGCCGGGCGAACCTGGCGCCCGGGCAGTCTGTTGAACCTGGAGACCGAGCGCTACAGGCTGCGTTCGATGACGCCCGAAGACATCACCGACCGCTACATTGCCTGGGCGAAAGACCCGGAACTGATGGAAAATCTCAACACGCCGGCGCGGATCGTCAACCGCAAGCAGTTGGAGAGTTACATCAAGAAGTTCGACAACCGCACCAAGTTTCATCTCGGCGTGTTCGACAAGACAAACGACCACCATCTCGGTTTCTTCACGGTCTACAGCGACACGAAGAACCGCTCCGCCCAGACCAATGTGGTGATCGGCGATCGCGACTACTGGGGCAAGGGCGTCGTGCTGGAGGCCCGCGGCGCAATTCTCGATTTCCTGTTCGATGTTTTGGGGGTCCAGAAAGTCTGGGGCACGCCCTTCGAGCGGAACTTCCCATCGATCTTCAATTACAAGGCCCAGGGCTTCACCTGCGAGGGTGTCCTGCGCAAGCACGTCGTGAGCGTCCAGGGCAAGCGGGTCGACCAGTACATTTTCGGCCTGCTGCGCGACGAGTGGCGCGCGCGCCGAAAAAAGGAGCGTGCCCGATGAGCCGGACCGGAACAGACTCCCTGGAGGCCGCGCGGGCGCTCCTGGCCGAGGCCACCGGCTGCGCCGCGGCGGAGATCGCCGACCAGGCCTCGATCGATAGCTTTGACCTTTGGGACAGTCTGGCCCATATGCGGTTGATCCTGGCGATCGAGGCCAAGACCGGCGCCCAGGTCGCACCCATGGCGGTGGTCGAACTGATGAGCCTGGCCGATATCGCGGGTTATCTCGAGGGCCAGTCGGTCCAGGTGGCGGCAGAGAGCTGAAGGAGACGCAAAAGTGGCGCTAAACGAGAGGCCGATCGAGGCTTCAAACACGGACCAGTTCGATTTTTGGAACGCCGAGACCGGCCGCCGTTGGGTCGATCACCAGGACATGCTGGACAGCCACATGGCGGCCATCACGGCGCGCCTTTTCGAACGGGCGGCACCCCGGGCCGGCGAGGCGGCGATCGATGTCGGCTGCGGCGCCGGCGAGACCACCCTGCGGCTGGCCCGCGCCGTGGGCGGCGAGGGGAGCGTCCTGGCCCTGGACATCTCCGAGGTCATGTTGGCGCGGGCGCGCGAGCGTGCCGCCGCCGAAGGCCTCGACCATGCCACGGTTGTCCTGGCCGACGCCCAGCTCCACGACTTCACCGGCAGCCAGGCGGACCTGCTTTTATCGCGCTTCGGCGTGATGTTCTTCGGCGATCCGCCGGCCGCCTTTCGCAATCTGGCGCGTGGGTTGCGTCCCGGCGCGCGGGTCCAGATGGCCGCCTGGGGCCCGCTGGCGGCCAATCCCTGGTTCAACGTTCCCCGCGAGGTCGCGATCCGGCATTTCGGGCCGCCCGAGCCGCAGCCGCCGCACGCGGCCGGGCCGATGGGCTTCGCCGACGCCGATCACGTGGCCGGCATCCTGGCCGCCGCCGGCTACGAGCAGATCGCCATCGAGCCGGAGGAGACCGCGATGGTCGGTTTCGCCAGTATCGAGGCAGAGGCCGATTTCATCTGCACCGTGGGCCCCGGAAGACGGGCGATCCAAGAGCACGATCCGAGCCCCGAAGTCGTGGCGCAGATCGTCGCCGAGATCGCCGACGCCTTCCGTCCCTACCTCCGCGCGGAGGGCCTCCGTGTCCCGGCCACGATCAATTTCATCTCCGCCACCCGACCCTGACGGCGAGATGAATTGCCGCTTCAAGCGTTCAAAGTAATAACTCGGGACGGCGGCGGATCGCAAAATGCATCATTGCCACTTCGGCTCGAAGGGGACGGCGCGGGGCCAGCGCGATCGGACGTCGAACTCGGTCAGCTCCATGTGCGAGCGGGTGTAGGACTCGCTGGCGTCGCGGCGCGGCTCGTAGTCCCAAGAACTATACTTTCCCTGGCGTAGCGCGCCATTCAGGAAGACGCGGCGCTGCTGATCGGCGATCACCGCCAGTCGAAGGGATTCGGCGTCCCAGTGGGCGGCGGCCTCGCGGCGAAAGGCGGCCACGGTTTCGGCCGTGGACGCCCGGCCGGCCAGGTTGTGCAGCTCGTCGGCATCGGCCGCCAGATCGAAGAACTGGTCCGGGTCGGTGGGACAGCAGGTGAACTTGTTCGCGCCGCGCCGGATCATCAGCATCGGTGCGCGGGTGCCCTCGGCGAGATACTCGCTGACCGCCGCTTCGGGACCGCGATCCTCCCCGGCGCAGAGGCCGAGCAGGCTCCGGCCGTCCAGGGCGTCGACCGGTTCGGGCCGCGGGCAGGCACCGCCGCCGGCGGCCAGTTCCATCAGGGTCGGCAGGATATCGACCTGGGACACCGGGTCCGCCACCCGGCGCGGCCCGAAGAGCTGGGGCGCATGGACGATCAGCGGGACCCGTGCCGACCATTCATGGAAGCTCATCTTGTACCAGAGCCCGCGTTCGCCCAGCATGTCGCCGTGGTCGGCCACGACCACGATCGCCGTGTTATCCGCCAGGCCGCTTTCCTCCAGGGTGCCGCGCAGGCGCCCGATCCATTCGTCGACGTAGGAGACGTTGCCGTAGTAGGCCCGCCTCGCGTTGCGGATCTCCTGCTCGCCGATCTCAACGGCATCCAGGGCGATGGCCCGCTGCAGCCGGCGGCTGTGCGGGTCGAGGTCGGCCTCGGCCGGGCGCGGCACCCGGGGCAGGTCGATCTCGTCCTCGCGGTAGAGGTCCCAGAAGCGCTGCCGGGTGGCGTAGGGGTCGTGCGGGTGGATGAAGCTGGCGACCAGGCAGAAGGGGCGTTCGTCGGCGCCCCGGGCATAGTCGTAGAGCGCCCGCTGGGCCTGGGCGCCGACCTCGTCGTCGTAGGCGAGCTGGTTGGTCACGGCGGCGACCCCGGCCTGTTTGACGCTCGACATGTTGTGGTACCAGAGGTCGATGCGCTCGTCCTCGGGCAGGGTCCAGTCCGGGACCCAGCCGAAGTCGGCCGGATAGATATCGGTGGTCAGGCGCTCTTCGAAACCGTGCAACTGGTCCGGCCCGACGAAGTGCATCTTGCCCGAAAGACAGGTTTGGTAGCCCATGGCGCGCAGGTAGTGGGCGAAGGTCGGAACCGTGGAGGGCAGGTAGGCGGCATTGTCGTAGCCGCCGAACCGCGAGACGTAGCGCCCGGTCATAAAGGCGTAGCGCCCCGGCGTGCAGAGCGGCGAATTGGAGTAGGCCGCATCGAAGACCGCGCCTTCCGCCGCCAAGCGGTCGATCTGCGGGCTCTTGACCACCGAGTGTCCATAACAGCCCAGCGCAAAGGGCGTGAGCTGATCTGCCATCACGACCAAAATGTTTGGGCGCCCGGCGCTCGACGAAATGCTCATGGACGGATCCTCCTTCGCCCACCCCTATGACAGAGGCCAGGGCCGCGAGGAAAGCAAAAAGGTGAGGTTCTCGCGTGGGATCGGCACGATCGATCGCCGGTCGCCAGGAGACGGGCGGATCGTTTCCGGCCAACCGAGAATCAAAGATCCCTGCGGTACCTAAATCGGCTCGATCAGAAACTAGATGGATGCTAATCTTTCGCCACAGAATGAAAAAATCACAGGGAGGATTGCGATGTTTCGCCGACTAGGGCTTTCGATGTTTTCGCGGCGCGGATTTCTAGGTGCGGCCGCCTCGGCCGCCGGTGCGTCCGCGATTGCCGGTCTCGGCACGCGCGTGCTGGCCGCCGACAAGGTGATCAAAATCGGCTTTCTGGCGCCGCTGACCGGGCCGGTCGCGGCCTGGGGCAAGCCTGGCCTGGATGGCTGTCAGATTTGGGCCGAATCGGTCAACGCCGCGGGCGGTATCAAGTTGGACGACGGCGACTACAAGGTCGAGTTCGTCGGCTACGACAACGAGTACGACCCGGCCAAGGCCCGAACCGGTGCCACCAAGCTGGTGCGCGAAGACGAGGTCAAGTTCGTCATGATGCTGGGTGGCGACACCTGGCCCGGCGCCCAACCGGTGGCGGACAAGACGGGCATGTTGTTTTCGACGCTGCTGCCCTCGGACCTCAGCCCGGACACCGGCACGCTGCTGGCGCCGGCGGAAGTCCATCCGATCTATAACGTCACCGGGGTCGAGTGGCTGGCCGAAACCAAGCCAGAGCTCAAGACCGCGGTCATGTGCGCCCAGGACGACGCCCTGGGGCTGCCTTCGGTCGCGACCTACCTGGCCGCCTTCGAGGCCGCTGGCATCGAGATGCAGAGCGAGCCGTTGTTGTTCGACCCCGCGACGACCGATTTCGCGCCGGTGGTCACCAAGCTCATGTCGGACAATCCGCAGATCATCTGTCTGGACACCTGCTATTCGGACTATGTCCACCCGATCGCCGAGCAACTGTTCCAGCAGGGCTACAAGGGCCAGATCATCTCCTGCACCGCCGACTTCTACGAGCAGATGATCGAGAAGACCTCGGCGGAGTTCATGGAAGGGTTCATCTTCCAGTTCCCGGATTTCGACGACCCGGCGCTGAACGCGGATTTCGTCAATTTCCAGGATCCCAACGGCTTCTACGACGCATACAACAAGCGCCACCCCGGCGAATGGGGCGCGGTGAGCTGGGAGTACGCCTCGATCATGGATCTGTGGAAAGCCGCCGCGGAGCAAGCCGGGTCGGCCGAGCCGGCCGATGTCCTGGCCGCCATGAAGTCGACCGGCAAGGGCAAGCACGCCTTTGGCGACGCCGAATGGTGGGGCAAGGACCTGTTCGGCATCGACAACGCGCTGGTCGGAAACTGGCCGGTGGTGGCGATCGAGGGCGGCAAGGCCCGTATCAAGGGGTTCAAGTCGATTCCCGCTTGGTATGCCAAGCACGGCGACCTCCTGAAAAAGCACATGGCCGCCTATGGGCAGATGTGGGACCAGCGCACCTGATGTCAGGCGACGCCGACTGATGCTTTGCGGCGCGGGCCGGGGTCCGCGCCGCTCTTTTCTGAAACCCAGCTAACTCGGTAAGGCAATGGTCGAGCTATTGGCGCAGACCGCCCTGAACGCGATCTATGCTGCCAGCTACATGTCGTTGGTGGCCGTGGGGTTGGTCTTGATCTTCGGTGTCATGGGGCTGATCAACTTCGCCCATGGCGAGCTCTTCATGCTGGGCGCCTACGCGATCGTCGCGCTCTATGCCGAGCTGCAGATGCCCTTCCTGCTCGCGGTCGCCCTGGGGATGGTCTTCGTCGGTTTGGTCGGCTTGGCGATGGAACGCGCGCTGTTCCGGCCGCTGCGCGACAATCCCCTGGGCGGGCTGGTCGCCTCGATCGGCTTTTTAATGGTCCTGCAGGCCCTGGCCGCGATCGGCTTTGGGGTGCGCATGGAACATGTCCCGCCGGTGACCCAGGAGGTCATCGTCTTCTCCGAGAAGGTCCGTTTGGCGGTGCCGCGGCTCTACGTCATCGTCGCCGCGGTCGTCTTGTTGTCCGCCCTGTGGGTGTTCCTGAAGAAAACCCGGTTCGGCTGGGCGTTGCGGGCCAGTGCCCAGGATGCCGAAGCGGCGGCCCTACAGGGCATTTCGCTGAACCAGACCTCGCGCATCGCCATGTTCATCGGGGCCGCGTTGGCGGGGGTAGCCGGCGCGTTGACGGCGCCGCTGGTCTCGGTCAACCCGCACATGGGGCACTCGGTCATCGTCACCGCCTTCATCGTCATAATCGTCGGCGGCATCGGCTCGCTGGAAGGCGCCGTGGTGGCGGCAGTGGTCTACTCCTTCGTCCAGACCATCGTCACCACCTTCTGGGATGGGGTGATCGCCGACATTGTCGGTCTGTCCCTGATGCTGGTGGTGCTGATCGTCAGGCCCACCGGGCTGTTCGGGACCGCCGATCGTGCGTAGCGGTGCCTATCACCTCCTCGGCTGGCCTCTGCTGGCGGTGTTCCTCATCGCCTTGCCCCATGGCCTCAGCTTCTCCCAGCAGGAGATTTTAGTCTTCTTGACCATCAACGTGCTACTGGTCGCCTCCTACCGACTGCTGACCCTGACCGGAGAGTGGTCGCTGGGGCACGTGGTGATGATGGGCGTCGGCGCCTATGCCTCGGCGCTCTACACCAAAGAGCTGGGGATCTTCGTGCCGGTGTCGATGTTCCTCGGCGCCTGCACGGCGGCGTTGATCGCCATGTTCCTGAGCTATCCGCTTTTCCGCATGAAGGGCTTTTACTTCCTGATCGGTTCCTTTGCCGCCGGCGAGATCATCCGGCTTCTTTGGAAACGCTTTCGCGACCCCTTCGGCGGGCCCAAGGGACTCAAGAAAATCGACCCGATGCCGGACTTCGATATCGGCATCTGGCAGTTCGATTTCTTCGAACCGGTGAGCTACTACTACTTTGCGCTGGTGGTCGTGGGTTTCGGCCTGTGGCTCATGTGGCGGATCGAGCGCTCGCCGGTCGGGCTGACCTTTCACGCGGTGCACTGGCAGGACAAGCTGGCCGAGGCGGCGGGCGTGAACGTGCGGGCCTATCGGACACTTGCTTTTGTCATCGCCTCTGGCTTCGCCGGACTTTCGGGGACGCTGCTGGCCCACTACATCGGGACCATCAATCCCAACAGCTTCGATGTCGAACAGATGGTCTTCGTTTTGACCTGGGCCATCGTCGGCGGCACCGCGACCTTTTATGGCCCGATCCTCGGGTGCGTCGTCCTGACGGTCCTGAACGAGATCGTGCTGCGTGAGCTGGGCTTCGAACAGATGCGGCCCTTGATCTATGGGCTGGTGTTGATCAGCTCGGTGCTGTTCCTGCCCAAGGGGCTGGAGAGCGTGGTGCAAACGGCGTTGGCACGAAAGAACGGCGGTAGCCGACCCGCGGCCGGGGAGCAAAAGGCGTGACCATTCCCTTCCTCGAGGTCGACGAGTTGACCATGCGATTCGGTGGGCTGACTGCGGTCGATGGGCTGAGTTTCAAGATCGAGCAAGGCGCGATCCACGGACTGATCGGCCCCAATGGGGCCGGCAAGACCACCACATTCAACATGATCTCGGGCTTCTACAAGCCGACCGCGGGCAAGGTGCTGCTGCGCGGCGAGGACATATCGGGCCTGGCGATGTACGAGGTCGCACGGCGCGGCGTGGTGCGCACGTTCCAGCACTCGACGCTGTTCACCGAGATGACGGTGCTGGAGAACGCCCTGATCGGCACCCACATGACCTTCCGTCCCAATATCTTTGCCGCGATCCTCGGCTGGGACGCCGAAGACCGTCGCGGCGCGCGGGCCCGGGCCGAGGAAGCCCTGGCCTTCTTCGGGCTGCTCGGTCATGCCGATGAGCGTGCCGCCGATTTGCCGCACGGTCATCAGCGGTCGTTGGGGATGGCGGTGGCCATGGCGGCGCATCCCGCCATCATGCTGCTCGACGAACCCTTCACCGGCATGAATCCGGAAGAGACCAACCGGATGATGTCGCTGATGCTCAAGCTGCGCGACAGTGGCGTTACCATCCTCATCGTCGAGCATGACATGCATGCCATCATGGGCCTGTGCGACCGCATCACGGTAATGAACTTCGGGCGCCTGCTGACCGAGGGCGCACCGCGGGAAATCCGCAGCCATCCCGAGGTGATCGAGGCCTACCTGGGGGGCTCGCGCCATGTTGCTTGAGATCCTCGACGCGTCGGTGAATTACGGCAAGGTCTCGGCGATCCGCAACATCTCGATGAATGTGCCCGAAGGCGGCGCCACGGGCAGCATCGTGACGATCATCGGCGCAAACGGGGCGGGAAAGACCACCACCTTGCGGGCGATCTCGGGGCTGGAGCGGCTGAAGACCGGCGAGATCAGGTTCGAGGACGAGCGTATCGATCACTTGCCCGCCGACCGCATCGTCGCCCGCGGTATTGCTCACGTGCCGGAAGGCCGGCGCATTTTTCCCGACCTCACCGTCGAGGAAAACTTGCGCACCGGCGCGTTCCTGCGCCGGGATCTGGCGGCGGTCGAGGCCGATCTTGAGACGACCTTCGAGCGCTTTCCCCGGCTGCGCGAGCGGCGTCCGCAAATGGCCAAGACCATGTCCGGCGGCGAGCAACAGATGCTGGCGATCGGCCGGGCGCTGATGACCCGGCCCCGGCTCTTGCTGATGGACGAGCCCTCGATGGGGCTGGCGCCCATTATCGTCGAGGAAATCGCTCGAATTATCCAGGAGATCAGTGCTCAGGGCGTGCCGGTCGTGCTGGTGGAGCAGAACGCCGAGTTGGCCCTGGACCTGGCGGACTATGCCTACGTGCTGGAAACCGGCGACCTGGCACTGGAAGGCCCGGCGGCGGAACTTCATGACAACGAGCATGTCCGGGCGGCCTACCTCGGTGTCTGATCCGAGAATCGAGATGGCCGCCGCCCGCAAGGCAGGGTGGCGCCGCGTCGATCTGGCATGGGAACGCTTGCAGGAAGAAGCCAATCTGCGCTTTCGGTCGGGAGACCTGGCTGGCGCGGCGAGACTTTGCCGTCGGGCAGGCTGGCTCGCGCTGTGCCGTTTCCCCCGCTCGGATCCCCGTCGGGCGACGACGCAGGCCAACTTGGCTTTTTTTGACCGGCAGGCTGGGCGAAAGGCGCGGGCAGGCCGCCGCTACGCCAAGGCCCGCGCGATCTGGAGCGAAGTCGACGAGTACATAGCGGCCCTCCGGATTGCCCGCCGTGCGCGCTCCTCGCTGTTCCATATGCGCATGGAGGCCAAGCACTGGGACACCTACGTGGAGAACACGCGGGTTCGTCTGAAGGCCTTTGCCCGGGAAACCGCCGAGGCCTTGGCGATGCTGGAGGCGGGACAGCCGGTGGCCTGCCGGCTCTACGGGCGCTGGCGGGCCGAAAAACCGGCCGTTTTCGACGACACCCGCATCCTGCTCGCCGCGGCGCTGCTGGTGATCGCCCCGCCGCCGGAAGCATAGCGCCTCGACCGGCAAAAAAAAGCGCGTGGGCGATGGCTGCCTGATTTGTATCAATGCCCGACCGATGCGGGTCGCCCACATTCGGCGGCACCTATCAGCAGACCGGAAAGGCATGGCATGAACCATCACCATCGAAAAATCCTGCACAAGATTTTCGCCCATCCGGTCAGTGCCAACATCGCCATGAAGGATGTCGAGAGCGTGCTGCGGGAAATGGGCGCGGAGATAAGCGCGGCCCATTCGGGAAAGACCCATGTTCAGCTAAATGGTCACAGCGCGAACTTCTCGCATCCAAACCACAGCCTGCCCAAACAGGAGGTCACACAAGTGCGGAAGTTCGTCGAATCCTGCGGGATCGATCCGCAGCGCGATTATCCGCTTTAGGTCTGCCGAATAGTTCCCCTCAGGTAATAACCGCGCCGCCCTCTTCGGTGCGTTTGGCGATGAAGGCGTCGATGGCCTCCAGGCGGTCGGGCTCGATGGGCGGTGGGGTAAAGGCGGCGAGGGTTTCCTTGTAGATCCGGTGAGCCCGCTGGGTGGCATCCACCGCGCCGTCGTCGCGCCAGCTCTCGAAGTTGCGCCAGTCCGACAGCAGCGGGCTGTAGAAGGCGTCCTGATAGCGCGCCAGGGTGTGGGCCGCGCCGAAAAAGTGACTGGCGGGTCCGACCTCGCGGATCGCCTCCAGGGCCAGGGTGTCTTTGTCGAAGACGACCGGCTCGAAGAGGGAGGCCATCATCTGCAGCATCTCGACGTCGATGATGATCTTCTCGAAGGAGGCCGTCAGCCCGCCCTCGATCCAGCCCGCGCCGTGCAGCAGCAGATTGCAGCCGCCGAAGAGCGCCCCCCAAATCGCCATTTGCGATTCATAGGCCGATTGCGCGTCGGGTGCGTTGGAGGTGTTCACGTTGGAGGAACGGAAGGGCAGCTTCAGGCGCCGCGCCAACTGGCCGCTGGCGAAGGCCGCCTTGACGTATTCCGGCGTGCCGAAGGCCGGCGCACCTGATTTCATGTCGACGTTGGAGGTGAAACCGCCATAGCCGACCGGCGCGCCGGGCTGGACGATCTGTGACAGGGAGATCCCGGCCAGGGCCTCGGCGTGCTGTTGGGCCAGGGCGCCGGGAATGGTCACGGGGGCCATGGCGCCGGCCAGGGTGAAGGGGGTCAGGACCATCAATTGGCCGCGCCGCGCGGTCTCGATGATGCCGTTGCACATCAAGGTGTCGAGCTGCAGCGGCGAGTTGGCGTTGACCACGGTGTAGCAGCCCGGCTCCCGGGCGAAGACCTCGGGGGTCACGCCGCGGGCCAGACGGACGATTTCCAAGGCGTCTTCGACCGCCTGGGCCCCCCGGCTGTAGACAAAAGGCGCCTTGTCGCTCAGCACTGCCATGGCGCGGCCCATCTGGAGGTGCCGGGTTGCCTGGTCGGTGTCGACCGGCTCGACCGAGGGGCTCAGCAGGTGGATCACGTCGAAGGCCTGGCCGAGCCGCATCAGATCCTCGAAGTCGGCCAGGGTGCCGGCGCGGCGGCCGCGCTCCAGGTCGCTGACATGGGGCGGACCGCCGACCATGGCGAAGGCGACGTGGTTGGCGCCCAGCGTGGCGTTGCGAGCTGGATTGCGGGCATGGAGCGTGACCTGCGGGGGCGCAGTGCCCATCGAGGCCTCGATCAGGCCGCGATCGAAGCGCACAAGCTTCTCGCCCTCGTCGACGCTGGCGCCGGCCGCGCGATAGATGCCCCGCGCCTCGTCGGACAAGACCTTGAGCCCGATCTCCTCCAGGATCTTCAACGCCGTTTCGTGGATCGCCTCGATCTGGTCGGCCGAGAAGATCTCGACCGGCGCGAAGGGGTTGCGGAGCTGGCGATAGCGCGCGCCGCCGGCGTTTTGTTCCTGGGTGGGCTCGGGCGCCCTTTTGTGACGGCCGCGCCGGGATCTGGTCGCTGTTGCGGTTTCGCTCATGGCTTTTTCTTGGCCTTTAGCTTGAGGGGCGGTGCGGGGCCCACACGGCGATTGCGGTAGGCCTCGGCGATCGACGGGTCGATCGAGAACCCGGTGAAGCCGCGGAAGTAGGCCTCCAGATAGCTCATGCGTTCGGCGAAGCTCTCCTCGATCTGGAGGGCGTAGTAGCCGATTTGGGCAAAGTAGAGGATGCGGGCGCGGATGAAAGCCTCGGTCTCCTCGAAGCCATCGCGCCGGAAGAGGTCGGCGATGGCCAGGACCCGGCGTTCGTCGGCCCGCGCCACCGCGGCGCGAACCGGCGGCGAGGCCCGCGCCCAGTCCCGCAGGGCGGACTCCAGCCCGCTGTCGAAGCGGTCCTTGTCGATCCAGAGATCGAAGATCGCGAGAATGCCGGATGTCAGGTCGTAGGATCGGTCCAGGACTTCGAGCAGCTCTTTGGTGTTGGTCATCTCCCAATGGGCGATCAACTCGTCCAGAAGGTCCTGACGGTCGCGGAAGTGCCAGTAAAAGCTGCCGCGGGTCACCGACAGGGCCTCGGCCAAGCGGGTGATCTTGACGGCGTCGACCCCTTCCATGACGAGGATCGACAGCGCCGCCCCGACCCAGTCGGTCCGCCCCAGCAAGCTTTCTGTCGGCGAGGGCGATTGTTGCGGAAGATGGCGGGCCATGATCGTCCTTAGGGGCGGAGAGTTCATTTCTGTCTGTCAACAGTACAGTTATGTATGGAACGAATGCAAGACCAATGGCATACTTCCCGCCGGCCGGGATAGACGTCCCACGGACCGGAGTAACTGCCGGACACCGGCGACAGGAGAGAGGGAGCAGACTTCATGGCAAGCGCAACGAAATCCGGGCCCCGTTTGGTGGCGTTCGACGATCTCGAGTTCGTCCCGCGTTTCGAGTACGGCGAGATGGCCCAACTGGCCGGGGTCTGTGGCGGTGACGACGGCACCGAAATGGCGGCTGGCCTGGGGCGCATGACCAAGGCCCGCATTCCCTGGACGATACATTACGACGAGGTGCTGACGGTTCTGGAGGGCGAACTTCGGGTCCACATCGGCGAAGAGGTCCTGGTCGCCGGCCCGAAGGATTCGATCTGGCTGCCGGCGGGAACCGCTTTGATCTACGAGGCCGAGGACGTGCTGATCAGCTATGCCATTCATCCCGTCGATTGGCAGGCCCGCCTGGCGGCCGGAGGAGGCGAGGGCGCATGAGCAAGCGGGCCATTTCGCTGTTGCCACAGGACGACAAGACGCTGGGCTGGAGCGCGATCATCCCCAAACGCGAGGCGCGGCCCGCCCTGACCGGCGACCAACGCGCTGACTGGGTCGTGCTGGGGGCCGGCTACGCGGGGCTGGCCGCGGCGCGACGGCTGGCCGAGAACAATCCCGGCGACGCCATCGCCCTGGTCGAGGCCCAGGAGGTCGGCGAGGGCGCCTCGGGGCGCAATTCGGGCTTCGCCATCGACCTGCCGCACAATGTCGGCTCCTCCCTGGACGAGCTGGACGGCTCCCACGCCTATCTGCGCCTGACCCGCGCGGCGATCGACCATCTGGCGGAGTCGGTCGAACGCCACGCCATCGCCTGCGACTGGAGCAAGCGCGGCAAGTACCACGCCGCGGTGTCGCCGCGGTACAGCAAGGAGGTGCTGGAGCCCTTCGCCCGCGAGATGGAAGCGCTGGGCGAGCCCTACCGCTGGCTCGACCACGAGGCGCTGACCGGCGAGATCGGCACGCCCTATTACCATGCGGCGGTCTATACGCCCGGCTGTATCCTGATGAACCCGGCGGCCCTGACCAAGGGCCTGGGCGACAGCCTGCCGGCCAATGTCACGCTCTTCGAGAACAGCCCGGTCATCGAGATGGACCTGGACAACGGAGTGCGCCTGACGACGCCCCGGGGCAGCCTCTTCGCGCCGAAAATGATCCTGACCAACAACGGGTTTGCCGAAAAGTTCGGCTTCTTCCAGGGGCGCCTCCTGGTTTTCGAGGCCCACGCCTCGCTGAGCCGCCGCCTGACGGCGGACGAACGCGCGGCCCTGGGCGGGGTCGAGGACTGGGGCCTGACACCTGCCAACGCCTTTGCCGGGGTGACCCTGCGCTTCACACAGGACCACCGTATCCTGATCCGCCAGGACATCCGCTATAACCCGACCTTCCGCTGCTCGGATGACCGGCGCGCCGCGGTGCGGGCCCATCACCAGGAGCTGTTCGACGCGCGCTTTCCCATGCTGGGCGGCGTCACCATGGAGCACAGCTGGACCGGCTTCATCTGTCTGTCGAGGAACAACGCCCCGGGTTTCGGCCGGATCGCGCCCAACGTCTGGGCCGCGGTCTGCCAGAACGCGGTGGGCGTCACCAAGGGAACCATCGGCGGGTTGTTGGCCGCCGACATGGCCTGCGGCAAGGACAATCCGCTGATCGCCGACATGGAGGGCCTCGGCAGCCCCGAAGCCCTGCCGCCCCGGCCCTTCCTGGGTCTCGGGGTGCGGGCCCGCTTCGCCTGGGAGATCTGGCGCGCCCGGGCCGAGGCATAGAGTCATGAAATCCGGCGGTCCGAAATCTCGTGGGAAGCCGTAAAAGGGAAATAGCGGGACGAGATTTCGGATACCTCGGTTCGCTGGCCTAATCGAAGATTTGGGCCGAACCGGGTTCCGGAATGACGACCAAGGGCTGAAATACATCAATGGAGACTCGATCATGGGGGCTTGCCCCGCTGCTTGGGGAGCTCTTTAACCCGGCATCGACATATGGTAGCGTCCGCGCGGTATCTGGCCGGGACAATCCGACATGACTTCAAAACCGATCGCGATTGCCTGCGATCATGCGGGCTTCCCTTTGAAGGCGCGCATGGCCGAGGCTTTGCGCGAGTTGGGGCACGAGGTTCTGGACCTGGGAACCGACAGCGCGGAGCAGTCGGTCGACTACCCCGATTTCGCCGCGAAGCTGGCCGCCGCGCTTTCTTCCGGCCAAAGCGACCGCGGCCTATTGATTTGTGGCACGGGGATCGGTATCTCCATCGCCGCGAACAGGCATCCGGGCGTGCGCGCCGCACTATGCCATGACGCCACGACGGCGCGGCTCTGCCGCGAACACAACGACGCCAATGTGCTGGCCATGGGTGCCAGGTTGATTGGCGACGTGGTTGCCCGGGACTGCCTGGAAACTTTCCTCGCAACCGAGTTCGAGGGCGGCCGCCACGCGCGTCGTGTGGAAAAGCTGGGTGCGGGCCCTTTGGACCCGTCATGATGGATCAGGATTGAATTCCGATGAGCAACGCATTCTTCACGGCCCATCTGGGCCAGAGCGACCCCGAAATCGCGGCGGCCATTACCGACGAACTGCATCGTCAGCAGAGCCAGATCGAACTGATCGCCTCGGAAAACATCGTCTCCCTGGCGTCGATGGAGGCGCTGGGCACGGTCCTCACCAACAAGTACGCCGAGGGCTACCCCGGCCGGCGCTACTATGGCGGCTGCGAGCATGTCGATGTGGTCGAGCAACTGGCCATCGACCGCGCCAAGGCCCTGTTCGGCTGCGAGTTCGCCAATGTGCAGCCCCATTCGGGCGCCCAGGCCAATCAGTGCGTGATGCTGGCCCTGCTCAAGCCGGGCGACACCTTTATGGGGCTGTCGCTGGATGCCGGCGGCCACCTGACCCACGGGGCGGCGCCCAATCTGTCGGGCAAGTGGTTCAACGCCGTCCAATACGGCGTCGATCCGGAGACCCATCTGGTCGATTTCGACCAGGTCGAGCGGCTCGCCCGGGAACACAAGCCCAAGATGATCATCGCCGGCGGCTCGGCCTATCCCCGGCATCTCGATTTCGCCCGGTTCCGCGCCATCGCCGACGAGGTCGGGGCCTACTTCCATGTGGACATGGCGCACTTCGCCGGGCTCGTGGCGGCGGGCGTGCATCCCAGCCCGCTGCCCCATGCCCACGTGGTCACCACCACGACCCACAAGACCCTGCGGGCCGGGCGCGGCGGCATGGTTCTGTCCAACGACCTGGCCATCGGCAAGAAGATCAACTCCGCGGCCTTCCCGGGCCTCCAGGGCGGACCGCTGCTGGCCGCCATTGCCTCCAAGGCGGTGGCCTTCGGCGAAGCGCTGAAGCCGGAGTTCAAGATCTACTCGCAACAGGTGGTCGACAATGCCAAGGCCTTGGCCGCGCGTCTGGTGGCGAACGGGTTTGCCATCGTCTCGGGCGGTACCGACACGCACCTGATGCTGGTCGATCTGCGGCCCAAGGGCCTGACCGGGAACATCAGCGAGGTGACCCTCGATCTTGCCGGCATCACCTGTAACAAGAACGGCGTCCCGAACGACCCGGAAAAGCCGATGGTGACCTCCGGCATCCGTCTTGGGACGCCTGCCGCCACCACCCGCGGCTTCGGGGTTGCCGAATTCGAACAGGTCGGCGACCTGATTACCGAGGTGCTGGACGCTCTGGCCGACAACCGGGAGGACAACTCGGCGGCTGAAAAGAAGGTTCGCGAGGATGTCCGGGCGCTCTGCGAGCGTTTCCCGATCTATCCGGAGCTGTCGCTCTGACGGGGGATGAGAGATGCGCTGTCCGTTCTGTAGTCACGAAGATACCCAGGTCAAGGACTCGCGCCCGACCGAGGATAACCACGCGATTCGCAGACGCCGGCAGTGCGCCAACTGCAGTGCCCGCTTTACGACCTTCGAGCGGGTCCAACTGCGCGAACTGATCGTGGTCAAGGGCAACGGCCAGCGCGAGACCTTCGACCGCGACAAGGTGCTGCGGTCGATGTCGATTGCCCTGCGCAAGCGGCCGGTCGAGCCCGACCGCATCGAACGGGTGGTCAACGGCATCGTCCGGCGCCTGGAGTCGATCGGCGAGGCCGAGATCCCCAGCAAGGTGGTGGGCGAAATGGTGATGGACGCCCTGGCCGGTCTCGATCAGGTCGGCTATGTCCGCTTCGCCTCGGTCTACCGCAACTTCCACGAGGCGCGCGACTTCGAGGAGTTCGTGGGCCAATTGGGCAACGACGTTGATCCTTGACGACTGATCTCTCCGATCGCGACTTCATGCGGACGGCGCTTTCTCTGGCGCGGCGCGGCCTGGGTCGGGTCGCGCCCAATCCCGCGGTCGGGTGCCTTCTGGTCAGGCAAGGCCGTGTGGCCGGGCGCGGCTGGACCCAGCCCGGCGGTCGTCCTCATGCCGAGACCGAGGCGCTGGCCCGTGCCGGCGAAGCGGCGCGTGGCGCGACGGCCTACGTGACCCTCGAGCCCTGCAGCCACCAGGGGCAGACCCCGCCTTGCGTCGAGGCCCTGATCGCGGCGGGCGTGGCGCGCTGTGTCGTGGCGATCCGCGATCCCGATCCTCGGGTGAATGGCCGAGGTCTCGCTGCCTTGCGGGCGGCCGGTCTCGCCGTCGAGGAGGGGCTTTGCGGCGAGGCGGCGCGTGACCTCAACGCCGGTTTCATTTTGAAGGTGACCCAAGCGCGTCCGCTGGTCACGGTGAAGTTGGCCACGAGCCTCGACGGGCAGATTGCCACGGCGGGCGGGCAGAGCAAGTGGATCACCGGGCCGGCGGCCCGCGAAGACGGTCATCGCCTGCGGGCCGGTCATGACGCCGTGATGGTGGGCAGCGGCACGGCGCTTGCCGACGATCCGCGGCTCGATGTCCGGCTGCCCGGCCTGGAGGCCCAGTCGCCGCTGCGGGTGGTGCTGGACGGCCGGTTGCGCCTGCCGCTGGGCAGCGACCTTGTTGCCGGGGCCGCGGAACGGCCGACCCTGCTGGTCAGCGACGCCGCCCTCGCGCCCGATCGCCTCGCGCCCTACCGCGACGCGGGGGTGGATCTTCTGCCGATGCCTTACAAACCGGGTGAGGGACTGGTTCTGGCCGGGGTCCTGAAGGGACTGGCCGCGCGCGGCGTGACCCGTCTGCTGGTCGAGGGTGGCGGACTTCTGGTCGCGGGGCTGCTCGAGGCCGGGCTGGTCGACCGCCTGGTGATCTACCGGGCCGGTCGGGCGCTGGGCGGCGACGGCCGGCCGGCCGTGGGGCCCCTGGGCTTGGATCGGGTCGGCCAGGGGCCCGATTTTCGTATGATTGCCGACTCCGTCCTTGGAGAAGACCACAAGGCGGTCTATGAACGCCGCCAGAAGGCTTGGTAGGAACCCGATACAATGTTTACCGGGATTGTCACGGACCTGGGACGCGTGCGCTCGATCGAACAGGCGGGCGACACCCGTTTCGTTCTGGAGACCGGCTACGACACCGGGACCATTGCCATCGGTGCCTCGATCGCCTGCTCGGGCGCCTGTCTGACGGTGGTCGAGACCGGTGACGATTGGTTCGCCGTCGAAGCCTCGGCCGAGACCCTGGGCCTGACGACGCTGGCTGCCTGGCGGCCGGGCACCCGGGTCAACCTGGAAAGGGCCTTGTCCCTCGGCGACGAGTTGGGCGGCCATCTGGTGACCGGCCATGTCGATGGCAGGGGTGAAGTGCTGTCGATCGAGCCCGAAGGCGATTCCCATCGTTTCGCTGTCGCAGCACCCGACAGCCTGGCCCGCTATATCGCCCGCAAGGGGTCGATCACCGTCGATGGCGTCTCGCTGACGGTTAACGATGTCGAGAGCAACAGGAACGAGGGCTGCCGCTTCGAGGTCAATATCATCCGGCACACCGCCGAGGCGACGACATTCGGCACTTATCGGGCGGGCGACCAGGTCAACCTGGAAATCGACCTGCTGGCGCGCTACCTTGAGCGCCTCGTGGCAAAGGACTGAGGCTCGATGGCCAATCAGATCGCCGAACCCTGGCGGGCGACCTTCGCGGAGGTCCTGTCCTCGCCCGAGGAAATCATCGAAGAAGCCCGCAACGGGCGGATGTTCATCCTGGTCGACGACGAGGAGCGCGAAAACGAGGGCGACCTTGTCATCCCGGCCCAGATGGCGACGCCCGAGGCGATCAATTTCATGGCCAAGCACGGCCGCGGGCTGATTTGCCTGGCCATGACCCGCGAGCGGATCGAGCAGTTGAATCTGCCCTTGATGCAGCGTCACAACGAATCGCGCCACGAAACCGCCTTTACCCTGTCGATCGAGGCTAAGGACGGGGTCACCACGGGCATCTCGGCGCCGGATCGCGCCCGCACCATTGCCGTGGCCACCGATCCGACCAAGGGAGCCGCCGACATCGTGACCCCGGGCCATGTCTTTCCCCTGATGGCGCGCGATGGCGGCGTACTGGTCCGCACCGGTCACACCGAGGCCGCGGTCGACCTGGCCCGCCTGGCCGGTCTGCTACCGGCCGGCGTGATCTGCGAGATCATGAAGGACGACGGCACCATGGCGCGGCGCGACGATTTGATCGCCTTTGCCCAGACCCATGGACTGAAGATCTCGACCATTGCCGATCTGATCGCCTATCGGCGCCGCCACGACCGGGTTATCGCCCAGACCCTGCGGGGCGAGATCGACTGCCTCCATGGCGGCCGCTTCAACCTGGCGGTCTATGTCAACACCGTGAGCTACGCCGAGCATGTGGCGCTCTGGAAGGGCGATCTGCAGGCCGGCGCCGATCCGGTTCTGGTGCGCATGCATACGCTCGATGTGCTCGACGATGTCCTGAAGGACGGCGCCAGCGGCAAGGCCGGCCACCTGGACAGCGCCATGGCCGCAATCGGCGAGGCGGGGCGCGGGGTGGTGGTTCTGATCCGCGAGCCGCGGCCGACCTCGCTGTCCGACAGTCTGGCCAAACGCCTGGGCAAGGCGAGTCAGAAGGCCGGCGGCGAGCTGCGCGATTATGGTGTCGGGGCCCAGATCCTCTTGGATCTCGGCGTTCGCGACATGATCCTGCTCTCGAACACCCAGCGCACGATTGTCGGCCTGGAAGGCTATGGCCTGACGGTATGCGGTCAGCGACCGATCGACGCCCTGGGCGGGGAAGGTTAGCCGATGGCCGATGCCCCCCATTTTCTCATCGTCGAGGCGCGTTTCTACGCCGACATCGCCGACGAGCTGTTGCGCGGCGCCCGCGCGGCCCTGGAGACGGCCGGCGCCACCCATGAGGTCATCGCGGTCCCCGGCGCCTTCGAAGTTCCGGCGGCCATCCGCATGGCCATGCGTTCGATGGACTTTTTCGCCGGGCATCGGCGCTTCGATGGCTACATCGCGCTCGGCTGCGTGATTCGCGGCGAAACCAGCCACTACGATTATGTCTGCGGCGAGTCGGCGCGCAAGCTGCAAGACCTGGCTTGCGAACACACCCTGGCACTGGGCTATGGCATCTTGACCTGCGAAACCATGGATCAAGCCCGCGACCGTGCCCTGGTCGAGCGCAAGAACAAGGGCGGCGCGGTCGCCGAAGCCTGCCTGCGGATGCTCGAGGTGAAGCGCCAGTTTCATCTCTACCCGCGTTGAACCGGATTGGCCCGATGATCTCCGAAAATGACAAAGCCGGCGCTGGCCGTGCGCTCAAGCCCGGTGGACGGCGCAGCGCGGCCCGCCTCTTTGCCATTCAAGCCCTCTATCAGATCGCCGTTACCGGCATCGATCCCGACGCGGCCATCGTCGAGTTTCTCGAGGAACGGATCGAGGAAGCCGGCGCCAGGGCCGATGTCGCCGAGCCCGATCTGCCGTTCTTCACCACCCTGGTGCGCGGCATCAGCGCCGAGAGCGACGATCTGGACAACATCGTCGCTGCCGTTCTCGATCCGGGCTGGCCACTCGAGCGCCTGGAGTTGTTGCTGCGCCTGCTCTTGAAGGCCGGCGCCTACGAGCTGACCGCGCTCCCCGACGTGCCGCCAGCCGCGGTGATCAGCGAGTATGTCGATCTCGCCCACGCCTTCTTTGACGGCAAGCAGCCGGGTATGGTCAATGGTCTGCTCGACCGCCTGGCGCGGGATCTTCGTGCGGAGGCCTTTGCCGTCGAAGAGGCCGCCAAAGACGATCTCTCAGCCGACAATGCCGTCCCTTCCGACGAGTTCCAGTCCGATGGCAAGGGGTGAGTTCGAGCTGATCCGGGACTGCCTGGTTCCGCTCGCCGCGGGTCGGCCCGAGACCTTTGACTTGGCCAACGACGCGGCCCTGCTCGATGTCCCCGCAGGGTCGTCCCTGGTGACGACCGCCGACTGCCTGGTGGAGGGCTTGCACTTTCGAGCCGAAGACCCGCCTGGCCGGATCGCGCAAAAGGCGTTGCGGGTCAATCTCTCGGATCTCGCTGCCATGGGCGCCCAGGCTCTGGGCTACCTGCTAACTCTGGCCCTGCCGCGGGATCATCGCGAAGGTTGGCTCGACGCGTTCGTCGCCGGCCTGAGCGAGGACCAGGCCCGGTTTGGCGCCTCGCTCTTGGGCGGCGACACGACCGGAACCGACGGTCCCTTCGTGGTCACGGTCACGGCTTTTGGGCTGGTCCCTCAGGGCCGCTGTCTGACCCGGTCGGAGGCCCGCGCCGACGATCTGCTGTTCGTTTCGGGATCGATCGGCGATGCCGTCTTGGGCCTGCGGGCCTTGCGCGGGGATATCGTCGGCTTGACCGAGTCCGATCGGCACTTCCTGACCGACCGCTATCAGGTGCCGACGCCAAGGCTGGCCTTGGGACAGGCGCTCCTGGCCCAGGGCTTGGCCACCGCGGCGCTCGATGTCTCCGACGGCCTGGTTGCGGATCTGGGGCATATTCTTGCCGGATCCGGCCTGGGCGCGCGGGTCGAGGGTGCGTTGGTGCCGCTCTCGGCCGCGGGGCAAAAGCTCGAAGAGGGTGGCGTGGTGGCCCTGCAGGAACTGATCACCGGTGGCGACGACTATGAGCTGCTGTTCAGCGCCCCGGCAGGGCGTCGCGACCACCTGGCCGCCCTGTCACGGGCCCTCAGTTTGCCGATCACCGAGATCGGCCAGTTGAATGCCGAGGGGACCCTCGTCGTGACCGATCGCGGCGGCCAGCCCTTGCCCCCTGATGCGGGCGGTTGGCGCCACTTCTGAGGCCGGCCTCGCGCGGAAGGGTTAACGCCATCTTCACCATCCCGGCGCTAGCTTGAGCTGCACCCCGTGTGCAAATTTCCGACGAGTCCGGTGTCAGCGGTGGCGGTGAAGAAAGCCAGGTTGTGAAGAAAATTCTCATCATCGGTCTGCCGTTGCTCCTGCTCCTAGCCGGCGGCGGCGCGGCGGCCTACGTCTTCCTGCTCACGCCGGAAGACCAAGGGGCACTGGTGGAGGCCATCAAGTTCAAGCCGAAACCGGGGCGCTACGAGATCGATCCCTTTGCGATCGCGGTCTTCCAAGGCGGCAAGGTCACACACCACCTGACCATGACGCTGGCCCTGAATCTCGCCAACAAGGACGACATCGTCGAGGTCGAGAGCCGACTGCCGCTCTTGAAGGACCGAATCCTGACCCGGCTCCACGGCCTTTACGACATGCGCATTGTCCGTGAACTGGGGTTTGACAGCGCCTTGATCCGTGACCACCTGCTGAAGGTCCTCCGCGAGGCGCTGCCCAGCGATGTGGTGGTTACCGGCATCGATCTTGAGATGTCGCAAAAGAAACGCCCAGCGGGCGCATAACGCACGGTCCGCACGGCATCGCTCTGGCCGACGGCCTTGAGCCCACGGCCTTCACTGGCTATTAGGAGAGGGAAGGGGCCCTCCGTCCCGCGTCTCCAGCCGTAAGGCCCCGCGATGCTCCCCCGTTCCGCACTTCGCAATGTGCTGCTGCTCGCCATTTGTCAGGCGCTGGCCCTGTCGTGTCAGTCGCTCTCCATGGCGGCCTCCAGCCTGGTCGGCCAGCGTTTGGCCGACGATGTTGCCATGGCCACCCTGCCGCTGGGGCTGCAGTACTTCGGGACCATGGCGGCGACCATGCCGGCGTCGCTTCTGATGAAGAAAATCGGCAGGCGGGCCGGCCTTTCCATCGGCACGCTGTTCGGGCTCGCAGCGGGCGTTCTGACCACCAGCGGCCTCCTGATGGAGCACTTTTGGATTTTTTCGGCGGGAACCTTCTGCCTTGGCCTCTTTTCTGGCCATGTCTTCTTTTACCGCTTCGCCGCGGCCGATGCGGTGGAGCCCAAGCAGCGCAGCCGGGTGATTTCCTATGTCCTGGCTGGCGGGCTGGCCGCGGCCTTCATTGGGCCGGAGATTGCCAAGCGCGCGCGCGATCTGGTTGGCGAGGCCGAATTCGCCGGCGCTTACGCCTTTATCATGGCCCTGGCCCTGGCATCGCTGGTCCTGCTGCAGTTCATCCGCATACCGAGGCCCAGCGAGGTCGAAACCCGCAAGGGCGGCAGGCCGCTCGCCGAACTGCTGCGCAACCCGGTCCTGCCGGTGGCGATTCTCGCTGGCATGGTGGGCTATGGCGCCATGAACATGATCATGGTGGCGACGCCTCTGGCGACGATCGCCTATGGTCACGGATTCGATTCGGCCGCTTTGGTGATTCAGTGGCACATTGTCGGTATGTACCTGCCGTCGTTTTTCACCGGCACGCTGATTCACCGGCTCGGCGTCTATCCCATTCTGGTTCTCGGGGCCCTCACCATTCTGGCCTGCGTCGCGGTGAACCTGGCAGGCACATCGATCTACCACATCTTCGGTGCGTTGGTCCTCTTGGGCTTTGGTTGGAACTTTCTCTATGTCGGCGGTTCGACCCTGCTGACCACAACCTATCGGCCGGAGGAAAAGGCTAAAATTCAAGGGTTTAACGATTTTGCCATCGCGGCCACCATGACTCTTTCCGCCTTCTCCACCGGCGCGGTGTTCCAAAGCCAGGGATGGCAGGCGGTCAACCTGCTGGTGGTCGGCCCGTTGCTCTTCGTCGTGGTCGCGGTTCTATGGCTGGCGGTCCGCCAGACCCGCCTGCCCCAGGAAGTGGTGCCTCCCAGCCTCTAGCGTCGTGACCCGAAGTCGTTCCCCAGAGCTTGCCGTTACAAGCTGTTGCCTTCGCGGGCCGCTTCTGGCATTTTCCGCGCGCTTTTTTGGGGGCTCGCGCGTTTGGGGTCAAACGGGCGGCACAAGGGTCTGACGGCAAGCCTCGTTCGAGGCGCCGGTTCATCGCTAACAAGGAAAC
>JAJFGK010000027.1 GCA_021776195.1 Kiloniellaceae bacterium
CCTATGATCAAGCCTGATATCCGATCCCAGTCACCATCGCTCAGCACCAAACGATCCATCACACCCAAGACCACCTCCCAAAAAGTAGTCTTGAATCACATTTCCAATACAATGGGAATCCCTAGAGTCCACAGGACCTAGCGCTTTGCCAGGACCCTGGAGTCCTCGATGACCTGGCCGATGGCATCCATCTTCTGCATCGGGGCCATGATGTGGACGCCGGCGATGCCCGGGATCTCCTGCATGCCCTGGATCAGCTCGACGCAGAGCTTGCGTCCCTCCGCCCGCTCGTCCTCGGCACCCTCGAGCCGGGCGATCACCGCCTCGGGTACCGAGACGCCATGCAGATTCTCGTCCATCCAGCGCGCCGACTTGGCCGAGACGATGGGCCCGACGCCGACGATGAAGGAAAGACGTTCGGTGACGCCGGCATCGCGCAGGCGGGTGAAGTAGCGCCGCGCCAGGTCGAGGTCGAAGATGAACTGGGTCTGGATGAAGTCGGCCCCCGCGTCGGCCTTGCCGATCAGCCCCTTGGGCTCCCAGTCGGCCGGGGGATCGAAGGGCGTATCCGCGCCGCCGACGAAATAGCGCGGCGCGGACTCGATCTCGCGCCCCGAGGGGCTGGTCCCCTGGTCGCGCATCTGCCGGGTCAGCATCATGGCGCCGCGGGAATCCACGTCATGGACCGGCTTGGCGTCGGGCATGTCGCCCTTTTCCGGCGAATCGCCGTAGAGAAACAGGACATTGGAGATGCCCTGGGCCGCGGCGCCGATCAAATCCCCGACCATGGCGATGCGATTGCGGTCGCGGCAGGTCACCTGCAGGATCGGCTCGATGCCGTTGGCCTTCAGGATCGCCGCGGCGGCGAAGGAGGACATCGCGGCCCGTGCGCCGGCCGCGTCGGTCACATTGACCGCATCGGCCTTGCCCTTGAGCGGCGCGGCGCGCTTCAACAGGGTCTCGGCGCTGGCGGAAAGCGGCGGCGTCACCTCGGCCGTGACGACGAAGGTGCCCTGGGAAATCAGGGCATGCAGCGGGCTGGTGGACGACATTGAGTGATCTTGCCTCTCGAAAGGATTGCGATGGGTCTTGAAGTCTCGGGCGCCGGCAGGCCGGTCAAGTGCTCCGTTCGGCCGGGCTCTCGCCGCGCAGCTTAGCCGCGACGGCCCCGGGCTCAAGAGACTCGAGATAGACCGAGGGCCGGGTCAGCATGTCTTCGATGCGGGTGAGAAAGCCCTGGGCGATGGTCGAGTTGTGATCCAAGGCGCGCAGGATCTTTCGCAGCGCCGTCGAGCCCTCGGGAAAACGCTGCATCTGCGCCACGGTGTCGCGCGCGAGCCCCTGCCCGGTGTTCCAGTCCTCATTGAAAATACCGGTGTCTTCCGGGACCGCCCAGTAATCCGGGGTGCCGTCGTCCTTCAGTCCGATGGTCGGGAAGCGCGCCCACTCGTCGTTCCACCAGTCGCGCAGATCCTCCGCCTTATCGCCCCAGTCGTCCTTCGTATCCGACACCGCCCTCACCCATCGCAGTTGGAAACCGACACCCGCCGCCGCCTTGGCTCCATCCTGTGGCGGTCCGGTCCTTTTTCATAGTCCAAGTTTGGGGCCGCGCCTAGCTCTTTCCCGCGGCTCTCGGCCCTTTCCCGATCCCGGCGGCGTGCCTATCTTGGGGCGAGGACGGGCCAGGAAACAGGGGACGACGATGGGCGACGGCAAGATGTGGGGTGCGGAGGAATTCTGGGGCCTGGGCTACGAGTACGATCCACAGTGGCTCCTGACTGACCGGCAGAAGGCCCTTCAGTCCAAGCTGATCTCGCTCTGCCGGGAGGAAATGCGGGTCAATGCGGTGGAGAGCGACCGCAATCTGATCTTCCCCCGCCGGAACTTCGAGATCCTGGCTGAAAACGGCCTGCTCGGGCTGTTGGTGCCCGAGGCCTTGGGCGGACTCGGCGAGAACCACGTCTGCGCCGCCATGGTGGTCGAGACCATCTCCCGCTACGGCTGTGCCAGCACCGCCATGTGTTACACCATGCATTTGGGCGCGGTTGCCGCGGCGGCCCTGCGCCACCATGACAACCCGGCCCTCCAGGATATTCTACGCCGCCTCGACAGCGATTGCTTGATCGGCACTCTCTCCTACTCGGATCCCGAGACCGGCGGCCATTTCTGGTATCCGATCTCGTCGGGCGCGGCGCGCAGCGAGGCCGGCTGGCGGGTGCGCAAGAAAGCCTCCTGGACCACCTCCGGCGGCTTTGCCGACTGGTACATCATTCAGACCACCAGCCCCGACTTCGACGGCGACTACTCCAACCTCTCCTGCTTCCTGCTGCTCAAGGACGAGGTCCAGGCGAACCCGTCCCAGTGGGACGGCCTCGGTCTGCGCGGCAATCAATCCGGCCCGGTCCAGGTCGACGATCTGGAGATCCCGGCCGACCGCATGGTCGGCCCGGTGGGCGATGGCGCCAGCTCCAACGACGAGGCGGTCGACCCCTTCTTCCTGCTGCTCTCCTCGGGCTGTTGGAACGGCATCTCGCTCGGCCTGATCGATATCGCCAAGCGCCACACTACGCGCCGCCGCCACGTCGATGTCGGCATGCGGGTCTGCGACTACCCGACCATTCAGGATGCGGTCGGCGAGGCGATCATCGACACCAATGCGGCTCGCGCCTTGACCTTTCAGATGGCCGCCGCCCTGGACGAGGTGACCGACAACTGCGACTGGTCGTTGCACCGCGATCCCAAGGCCCTGCCCCGGGCGGACCTGCTGCACTGGATGTGGCAGGTGAAGTTCGCCGCCGCCAAGAACGTCGCCACGGTCTCCGACCGGATGCTGCATGTCTGCGGCGGCACCGGCTACAAGCCAGCCCTGGGCATCGAGCGCTACCTGCGCGACGGCAAGGCCGGCTGGGTCATGGGGCCGTCCAACGAGGTGCTGCGCCAGTTCGTCGGCAAGTCGGCGCTGCTGGGCTTCGACTCGCTGGACTACTGGAATCAGACGGTCAACGAGCGGGTGCTGCAGAACGAGCTGCGCAAGCTCGACCCCGAAGCCAAGACCGACCTCGCCGAACGGCTGCTGGAGGAGGCCAAGCGCGGCGCCCAGTAGGCGCTGTCGCTTCGGCCCGCGCGTCATCCGGGGTGGCCCCGGGCCGGTCCTGGAACTAGAATGGGGTCACGACCGGCATGGATAGCTGACATGGCAATCGATCCCTTGGATTTTCGCAAGGCCCTGGGCAACTTCGCCACGGGCATCACCGTCATTTCGACGGTGGATCACGACGGCAAGCCGGTCGGTATCACGGCCAACTCGTTCAATTCGGTCTCGCTGGATCCGCCCCTCATTCTCTTTTCCCTGGCCAAGACCGCCTTCAGCCTGGCGGCCTTCGCCAACCATCGCCATTTCGCCGTGAACATCCTGAAGGAGGGCCAGGAAGAGCTGTCCAACCGCTTCGCCAGGCCCTCGGAAGACAAATGGGCCGGGGTCTGGCACACGACCTGGGAATCCGGCTGTCCGATCCTGATGGAAAGCCTCGCCTCCTTCGAGTGCCGGGTGCGCAACATCTACGACGGCGGCGATCACATCATCTTCGTCGGCGAGGTCCTGCGGCTCTTCAGCGAAAGCGAGGGCCGCCCCCTGGTCTTTCACCGCGGCAAGTACACCAGCCTCTCCGAAGCGGGCTGACGGCCTTCACACCCAGCGGAAGACACAGACGAAGTAGACGATCGAGAGGATCAGCGCGCCCCAGAGCGGCGTGCCGGCGAGGCCGAGCCAGGCCAGGTGAATGAAGGCGCTGCCCAGCAGGGATATGAAGAGGCGGTCGCCGCGGGTCGTGTCGAGGCCGAGAATGCCGCGCCGCGGCGAGCCGCCCGGCACCCGCCACTCCCACAGGGCCATGGCCCCGAGAGCCAGCAGGATAAAGGCGAAAAAGGCCACCGTCGGCCAGGTCCAGGCCATCCAGGTCAGGTCCATCTTTTCATCCTCCCACGGGTGCCTGTCACACCCGTTGTCTCATTACACCCGTTGTCTCTTCACACTCGGCCCAGGGCGAAGCCCTTGGCGATGTAGTTGCGCACGAAGTAGATGACGAAGGCGCCGGGCACGATGGTCAGCGCCCCCGCCGCCGCCAGGAGCCCCAGTTCATAGCCCGAGGTGCTGGCCGTCCGGGTCATGGTGGCGGCGATGGGCTTGGCCTCCACCGAGGTCAGGGTCTTGGCCAGCAGCAACTCGACCCAGGAGAACATGAAGCAGAAGAAGAGCGCCACGCCGATGCCGGCAGCGATGGTCGGCACGAAGATCTTCAGGAAGAAATGCCAGAAGGAATAGCCATCCACATAGGCGGTCTCGTCGAGCTCCTTGGGAACGCCGGACATGAAGCCCTCGAGAATCCAGACCGCCAGGGGAATGTTGAACAGACAGTGCGCCAGGGCCACCGCCAAAGAGGTGTCGAAGAGGCCGGCGGCGGAATAGAGCTGGAAGAACGGCAGGGCGAAGACCGCGGGCGGCGCCATGCGGTTGGTCAAAAGCCAGAAGAACAGGTGCTTGTCGCCCAGAAAGCGGTAGCGCGAGAAGGCGTAGGCCGCCGGCAGCGCCACCGTGACCGAGATCGAGGCGTTGATCACCACATAGGTCAGCGAATTGAAGTAGCCGTTGTACCAGGTCGGATCGGTGAAAATCTTGACGTAGTTGTCGAGGGTGAAGTCCTGGGGCCAGAGGGTGAAGCTGCCGAGGATCTCGTTGGTGCTCTTGAAGGACATGTTCAGGAGCCAGTAGATCGGCAGCATGAGAAAGAGGATGTAGAGCGTTGGCACGAGCCATTTCAGTCTCGGCATCACGTGTCCTCGTCTTTCATCATCAGGGTGTAGAAGACCCAGCAGAGCGACAGCACGATCAGGAAGTAGATCAGCGACATGGCCGCCGCCGGGCCGAGATCGAACTGGCCCAGGGCGATCTTGACCAGGTCGATCGACAGGAAGGTGGTAGCGTTGCCGGGCCCGCCGCCGGTCAGAACGAAGGGCTCGGTGTAGATCATGAAGCTGTCCATGAAGCGCAGCAGGATGGCGATGGTCAGGACCCGCTTCATCTTGGGCAGCTGGATATAGCGGAACACCGCCCAGGGCCGGGCGCCATCGATCTTGGCGGCCTGGTAGAAGGCGTCGGGAATCGAGCGCAGCCCGGCATAGGCCAGAAGCACGACCAGCGACGTCCAGTGCCAGACGTCCATCAGAATGGTGGTGAACCAGGCCGCGACCGGCTGCCGGGTGAAGTTGTAGTCGATGCCCAGGCCGTTGATCATCCGTCCCAGCAGGCCGATGTCCGGCAGCGCGAAGATGTTCCACATGGCGCCCACCACGTTCCAGGGGATCAGCAGCGGCAGGGCCATCAGCACCAGACAGACCGAGACCCAGGGCCCTTTCTGGGGCATGGCCAGGGCGATGGCGACGCCCAGGGGCACTTCGATGAGAAGAATGATCCCGGTGAAGGCGAGCTGGCGCAACAGGGCCGCGTGAAAGCGCTCGGAATGAAGCACCTGTTCGTACCAGCCCACGCCCTCCCAGAAAAAGACGTTGTTGCCGAAGGTTTCCTGGACCGAATAGTTGACCACGGTCATGAGCGGGATCAGAGCGTTGAAGGCGACCAGCAGGACCACGGGCAGAACGAAGAACCAGGCTTTCTGATTGGCGATCTTGTTCATGCCGCCGCTCCCTCGACCATCCAGCCGTCGGCGTAAATCTGGGTGTGACCGGGGTCGAAGCAGAGCCGCGCGTTTTCGGACGGCAGTGGCTGGCCGTCGGGCAGCAGCAGGCGGATCAGATGATCGCCGTGCATCGTCTCGACGATGCTGTGGCGGCCGACGTCGCTGACCTTGGTGATCTCGACGGGAACCCCGCTCTCGCCGAAGGTGACGAACTCCGGGCGGACGCCGAGCTCCAGATTGGCGCCCGCGGGCAGGGCCGCCGTCATGTTGTCGGCGGCGATGGGGTGACCGGCGAAAGACGGTTGGCCGCCATCGAGCTGGCAGGGCAGCAGGTTCATGCCCGGCGAGCCGATGAAGTGGCCGACAAAGGTGTGGCGCGGCCGCTCGAAGAGCTCGACCGGCGTGCCGATCTGCACCACGGTCCCCTCGTGCATCACCACCACCTGATCGGCGAAGGTCAGGGCCTCGGTCTGGTCGTGGGTCACGTAGATCATGGTCGTGCCGACCTGCTGGTGCAGCTCCTTCAGCTTGGAGCGCAGGATCCACTTCAAGTGCGGGTCGATCACGGTCAGCGGCTCGTCGAACATGATGACGTTCACGTCCGAACGGACCAGACCGCGCCCCAGGGAGATTTTCTGCTTGCCGTCGGCGGTCAGGCCGGAGGCCCGGTTGCCGAGGGTCTCGCCGAGGTCGAGCATGGCCGCGATCTCGCGCACCCGCGCATCGACCTGGGATTCCGCGACATCGCGGTTGCGCAGGGGAAAGGCCAGATTGTCGTAGACCGTCATGGTGTCGTAGACGACGGGAAACTGAAAGACCTGGGCGATGTTGCGCTTGTCGGGCGGGACCTGCGTGACGTCGGTCTCGCCGAACCAGACCCGGCCCTCGGTCGGCGACAGAAGGCCCGATATGATGTTCAGCAAGGTGGTCTTGCCGCAGCCCGACGGACCTAAAAGGGCGTAGGCCCCGCCATCCGACCAGTTGACGCTCATGTTCTTCAGGGCCCAGTCCTGATCGGTCTGGGGCGCCGGCAAGTAGCTGTGCCGCAGGTTCTCGAGGACTATTCTAGACATCAGAAACCCGTTTCCGACTTCGTCATAGCGTCACCAGTTGGTTCTTCTGGTCGAAAAAGAGGCAACTGCCCGGATCGAGGAAGAGCTGGGTCCGGTCGCCCACCTCGATGGGGTGAATACCGGCCGACAGGGAGACCCAGACCTGGTCGCCGATATCGACATGGACCACGCTTTCCGAGCCGCTCAGTTCGGTGATCAGCACCGATCCGTCGATGGCAACGGCCCTGCCCTGGTCGGGACTGCGGCCGATGTGATGCGGTCGCACGGCCACGGTGTAGGCGCCGTCGCCAAGGCCGCGCTGGGCCTCGGGCAGCTCCCAGCCGACCCCGTTGCCCAGGACGAAGCGGCCGCCCTGCTTCTCGCCGCTGGCCGTGTTGATCGGCGGATCGGAGAAGACCTGGGCGGTCAGGAGGTCCCGGGGCTGGCGATAGATCCGCGCGGTCTCGCCGAACTGGGTGAGCCGGCCTTCGTGCAGGGCCGCCGTGTGGCCGCCCAGCAGAAGCGCTTCGATCGGCTCGCTGGTCGCATAGACAACCGTACAGCCCCGGTCCTTGAAGAGCTTGGGAAGCTCGTCGCGCAGTTCCTCGCGGAGCTTGAAGTCGAGGTTGGCGAGCGGCTCGTCCAGCAGAACCAGGCCGGCGTCCTTGACCAGGGCCCGGGCCAGCGCCGTGCGCTGCTGCTGCCCGCCCGAGAGCTCGTTGGGGCGCCGCTCCAGCATGGGCGAGAGTTTCAACAGATCGGCCACCTGGCGGACCCGCTTGTCGAGTTCGGCCTTGGCCACGCGAGCGACCCGCAGGGGCGAGGCGATGTTCTCGTAGACCGAAAAGTTGGGGTAGTTGATGAACTGCTGGTGCACCATGGCGACATTGCGCTTTTGCACCGAGAGGCCGGTCACGTTCTTACCGTTGAACCAAACCTCTCCGGCGGTCGGTTTGATCAGGCCGGCCATGATCTGCATCAAGGTGGTCTTGCCGGCCAGGGTCGCCCCCAAAAGCACGTTGAAGGCGCCGTCCCGCAACTCGACGGAGGTCTCGTGGATGTGCGTTTGGGCGCCGATCCGCTTGACGACATTTTTCAATGCGAGGGTCATGCAGGGTCTTTCGACTTGATCGTGCCAGGGAGATCAGACCGTCGGGGCTACCGTGGCCGACATCGCACGGCGCACGCGATCCAATGCCGTCAGGGGGTCCGGAGAGCGCTGTCATGCGCTCCCCGGGTGATCTCCTGTCACGGAAGAAGAAACGGGCGTTTTAGCCCTGGCTCCACCGTTTCACCAGCTCATCGTAGTCGATGGTCTCGCCCTGCGGCTTCTCGTTGACCTTGGCCTTCGGCGAGCCCGGCTTGTCGAGCCAGACCGAGGGGTCCATCTCCTCGTTGAGCCGGGGGCCGCAGCCGCCATAGGTGCCGGCGGCTTCGTCGGCGGCCTGCATGCGGGCCATGACCTGATCCATCTCGCTGGCCAGACGGTCCATGGCTTCCTGCGGCGTGAAGGCGCCGGAGTTCACGTCACCGATCTGCTGCCACCAGATCTGCGCCAACTTGGGATAGTCGGGCACGTTGATGCCGGTCGGCGACCAGCGCACGCGGTCGGGCGAGCGGTAGAATTCCACCAGCCCGCCCAGGTTCGGCGCCCGCTCGGTGAAGGACTCGTGGCGGATGTCGCTGTCGCGGATCGGCGTCAGGCCGACATGGGTCTTCTTCAGCGAGACGGTCTTCGAGACGGCGAACTGGGCATAGAGCCACGCGGCCTTGCGGCGGTCCACCGGGGTCGACTTGAAGAGCGTCCAGGAACCGGCGTCCTGATAGCCAAGTTTCTGGCCGTCTTCCCAATAGGGTCCATGCGGCGAGGGCGCCATCCGCCAGAGCGGCTTGCCGGCGTCGTCCACCGTGTTGTTGCCCGACTCCTTGGGCGCGACCATCGAAGAAGTGAAGGCCGTGTACCAGAAGATCTGCTGGGCGACGTTGCCCTGGGAGAGCGCCGGCAGCGACTGATAAAAGTCGTAGCTGGCGGCACCCGGGGGCGCATACTGACGCAGCCACTCGTCCCACTTGCGGATCGCGTAGACCGCCGCCGGGCTGTTGGCCGCGCCGCCGCGCGAGACCGAGGCCCCGACCGGGTTGCAACTGCCCGATTCCATGCGGATGCCCCACTCGTCGACCGGCACGCCGTTGGGCAGGCCCTTGGAGCCCATGCCGGCCATGGACAGCCAGGCATCGGTCATGCGCCAGCCCAGGTCGGGCGCGCGCTTGCCGTAATCCATGTGGCCATAGACCCGCACGCCGTCGATTTCCTTGACGTGGACCGAGAAGAACTCGGCAATGTCCTCATAGGCCGACCAGTTGACCGGAACGCCCAGTTCGTAGCCGTAGATTTCCTTGAACTTGGCCTTGAGGTCGTCGCGCTGGAACCAGTCGTAACGGAACCAGTAGAGGTTCGCGAACTGCTGGTCGGGAAGCTGGTAGAGCTTGCCGTCGGGGCCCGTGGTGAAGGACTTGCCCATGAAATCGTCGATGTCGAGCATCGGATTGGTGACGTCGGCGCCGTCGCCCGCCATCCAGTCGGTCAGGTTGACCGCGAGCTGCAGCCGCGAGTGCGTGCCGATCAGGTCGGAGTCGTTGATATAGGCGTCATAGAGGTTCCGGTTGGTCTGCATCTGGGTCTGAACCGCCTGCACGACCTCGCCTTCGCCGAGCAGTTGGTGGTTCACCTTGATACCGGTGATTTCCTCGAAGGCCTGGGTCAGCGTCTTCGATTCATATTCGTGGGTCGGAATGGTTTCCGACAGAACGTTGATCTCCATCCCCTTGAAGGGCTCGGCGGCCTTGATAAACCACTCCATCTCCTTCATCTGCTCGTCCTTGCCGAGCGTCGAAGGCTGGAACTCGCTATCGATCCATTTCTTGGCCTCGTCCGCGCCGGCATGGGCCGGGCCAGCCGAGATCGTCAGCGCGGCCAATGCCACGGCCGCCATCAATCCTCGTCTCATTTTGTGGAACCTCCCTGTAACTTTGACTGTCGAAACAGACTGCCCTTCGCTTTGCGCCGGCCATTCGGTCGTGCCGTGGCCGATTGGGCCGCCTCGTGAGGCAGCCGGCGCCAGATTAGGCCGAAGCCGCGGCCCGGGCAAGATTCTCCTGGCGCGGGAAGATCCCCTTCCCTTGCCAAGGCCGTGGCCCGGGGCTAAGAGCGCCTATGCAAGTGTTTCGCCATTTTGAGAAGCTGCCCGACGAGGCCCGCGGCGCGGTGCTGGCGATCGGTAACTTCGACGGTGTGCATCGCGGCCACCAGGAGATCATCGCCAAGGCCCGGCGGCTCGCGCTGGAACTCGGCGCGCCCTGTGGTGTGCTGACCTTCGAGCCGCATCCCCGCTCCGTCTTTCGGCCCGACGCGGCGCCCTTTCGCCTGACCTCCTTCCGGGTCAAGACCCGGCTGATCCAGACCCTGGGCGTGGACCTGCTCTTCCCCCTGCCCTTCGACCTGGAGTTCGCCAAGCTGACCCCGGCCGACTTCGCCGCCAAGGTGCTGGGACCCGCCGGCCTGGCGGCGCGCTATGTGGTGGTGGGCGACAACTTCCGTTTCGGCCACAAGGCCGCCGGCGACATTCCGCAGCTCGAAGCGCTTGGCCGGGACAACGGCTTTGGCGTGACCAGCGTCGACCGGGTGACCTCGATGAACGCCGAGGCCTACTCCTCGACCCTGGTGCGCGACTACCTGCAGGCCGGCAACATGACCCGCGCGGCACTCCTGCTCGGGCGCTACTGGGAAATCGAGGGCCGGGTCGAAAAGGGCGATCAGCGCGGCCGCACCCTGGACTTTCCGACCGCGAACGTCTCCCTGGGCGATATTTTGCGCCCGGTCTTCGGGGTCTACGCGGTGCGCGCGGCAATCGACGAGGGCGGCGGCGATCCGGTCTGGTACTCCGGCGTCGCCAACCTCGGCATCCGGCCGATGTGGCGCACCGAAGAGCCTTTGCTGGAGACCTATCTTTTCGACTTCGAGGGCGACCTCTACGGGCAGCACCTGCGGGTCGCCCTGGTCGACTATCTGCGCCCCGAGGAAAAGTTCGAGTCCATCGAGGCGCTGAAGGCCCAGATGACCATGGATTGCCGTAGAGCCCGCGCCACCCTGGCCTTCGAGGACTGGGACGCCGCCTGGCCCGCCAGCCCCTTCATGGCGGCCCCGGTGGACCTCAACGCGATCAAGGATATCTAAAGGACGGCGGCCTTCAGGCCCGGACCCGCGACTTGTCCGGGTCGTAGAAGGGGAAGGGCACGACCTTGGCCGGCAGGCGTTTCATGTGGCCGTCCAGCTTGCCGACCTCGACTTCGGTGCCCAGTTCGGCGTGGCGCACGTCCATCCGGCAAAGCGCGATGGTCTTCTTCAGGATCGGCGAGCGGGTCCCCGAGGTGATGCTGCCGACCTGGGCCCGCCCGACATGGACGCAATCGCCGTTGCCGGGAATCTCGTTGCCCTCGACTTCCAGGCCGACCAGCTTCCTCTGGGGGTGGGCCTTGCGGTCCTCCAGCGCGGCGCGGCCGATGAAGTCTTCCTCCTTGGTCTTGAGCGCCACGGCGAAACCGATACCGGCCTCGAAGGGGTCGGTCTGGTCGCAGAACTCGTAGCCACCGAAGATCAAGCCGGCCTCGATGCGCAGCATGTCCAGGCCCTCGAGGCCGAGCGGCGCCACGCCATGGGGTTGGCCGGCCGCCCAGAGCGCGTCCCAGACCGCCACCGCGTCCTTGGGCGCGCACCAGACCTCGTAGCCCAGCTCGCCGGTGTAGCCGGTGCGCGAGACCACGATGGCCGGGCCGTTCATGTCGCCGATGCGCCCGATGGTGAAGCGGAACCAGCCGAGTTCCTCGATGGAGGGCTGGGTCGGCGGGGTCCAGACCACCTCTTTCAGCAACTCGCGGCTCTTGGGGCCCTGGACCGAGACATTGTGCTGCTGGTCGGTCGAGGACTTGACCCAGACATGCATCCCCTGCTTTTCCGCGACCTCGCGCAGCCAGACGCCACAGTAATCGTCGCCGCAGATCCAACGGAAGTTGTCCGGCCCCAGGCGGAAGACGGTTCCGTCGTCGATCATGCCGCCGGTGTCATAGCAGATCGCCGAATAGGAAACCTGGCCGACCGCGAGGCGCCGCACGTTGCGGGTCAGGGTGTACTGCATCAGCGCTTCGGCATCGGGCCCGAGAACCTCGAACTTGCGCAGCGCCGAGAGATCGAGCAGTGCGACCCGCTCACGGCAGGCCCAGTACTCGTCGAGCGCGCCCAGATTGGTGAACTTGTTGGGCAGCCAATAGCCCCGGTACTCGCCGAAATCGCGGGTCAACTGCGAGGTGCGTGGGTGGAAAGCGGTTTCCTGGGTGAGTTTAGCTTCTGAATCGGGGGTCATGCGGGTCGCGATCGCTTTCGAGAAAAGGTTCTTTTCGGGGTAGACACGGACATGAATGTCGGTCGGGTTCCAGCCGTTGCAGGCGTCGATATCCGAGGGACAGCCCGAGGAGGCGCAGACCAGATCGGTCGTGGCCCGCATCAGCACGTAGTCGCCGGGCCGGGACCAGCTTTCGTCCAGGTAGATGGCGTTCGCCTCGTCGATGCCGGTGTTGTAGAAGAAATTGATCGCCGGCCAGCCCTTGCGCCGGGCAATGCCATAGGGCTCGAGCGCGTTGTTGAAGTTCTCGGAACAGCTCACGTGGCCGGGATAGCCCAAATCCTCGTAGTACTTCGCCGTGCAAGCCAGCCCGAAGGTATCGTGCCGCCCGCAGGTATCCCGGACCACCTCGACCAGCGGCTGCATCTCCTGATCGAAGAACTTCGAGTACAGCCCCGGCGCCGGATAGCTGGCGCCCATCAGCGTGCGGGTCGTGGTGGGATCCAGACCGCACTCGACGCCGTCCTGCAACCGCCCCGCCGCGAAGGTCAGGAAGTCGGAGCACTGGCGGCCGAAGAGATCGATCACCTGGATGTACTCGCCGGCCTTGACCTCGTAGGCCTGGGCCGATGCGCGGTCGACCTGGAAATCAAGGCGGGGATCGGCCAGGGGATCTGGCAGGCAGAGATTCTCTGTCGCCAGCGGCCGGGCGCGGGCCAGCTTGACCCGCAGGTCGGTCGGTGGGTTCTGCGCGTCGACCGCCATGGCCTCGCCCGGCGCCGCGACCACGCAGGTCAAGGGCGCTTCGACAAGAAAGGACCGCGCCGCGCCCGCCGGCCCATCTTCGTCGAACAGGCGCAAGCCCTGGACCCCTCGGGGCTCAATCTGACGCCGGCGCAAGGTCGCGATGAGGCTCGCCGCCGCAGGGTCGCCACCCGAGAGAATTTTTGCGAGGCCCTCGAGCGGCTGGCCCGGGCCGCTTCCGAGACCCTCGGGCCGGCAATGGCCTTGCGCGTCGAAGACCGCGATCTCACCGGGCTGGCGGCCTTCGGTATCGACGATCTCCAGCTTGTCGCCCGGCTGCAGGACGATCGCGATCGCGCCGCCGCCCTTGACCAGGTATTGCTCCAGCCGGGGATCGGACAGTGCCACACCGGGGCGCAGGATGCGCGATCCACGCTGTACGTCCAGTTCGAAGGTATCGGGCACGGGCTGCTCCCCCTTCCAGAATCGGGCAGATGGCGACCAAACCAATAGCGGACCAATTGATGGCCTTTATCAGACCGATTTGAACCTCTTTCGCGCCACCTGGCAAGAGGACAATTTTGTTGGCACCTGGTCGGGTGCAGCGATTTATATCATGCCAGGACGGTGCCGGCGATATGGCGCAGTCCCTGCTCGTCACAGAAGTAGTAGACCACCAGAACTCTTCCGTCGCCGAGGCGGGTCGCCCAGGGATAGCCGATATCCGAACAGGGACCGTCGTCGCGCAGGACGATTTCCTGGCTCTCCGCCAGGCCCCGGCAGTCCGAACGGATGATCCGGGCGCGAATGCCGTAGGGCTTGTGGCGGTAGCCATAGACCAGCAGCGCGCGGTCGCCCTCCAGGTCGATGATATCGTAGGGGTGGCCGACCACGGGCTCGATATCCCAGGGCCCCCAAGTCGCGCCCTCGTCGCGTGAGCGTACTGTCACCAGGCGATCCTGCAGGCCCCGGGTGCGGTGCAGCGCGACGATCTCGCCATCCGCTGCGCGGTGCAAGGCCGGCTCGGCGAACTCTCCGGGTCCCTCGGGGTCGGACGCGATGAGCGACTTGTAGCGCCAGGTCAGCCCGCCGTCGGCCGATTCATGCAGGTGGCTGTCATAGCCGGCGCGGCCGTGGCGGCCCCAGCCGTAGGTGGCCACCAGCAGCCGCCCGTCGGGCAGTTCAAGGGGACGGCCGCGCAGGGAGCCGCCGTGAAAGGGCCGCCGCCCGCGGATAATGTCGGGCGTGTCGGGTATACCCGGCAGATAGCGGTGCGGGCACCAGTTTTGGCCCTTCTCGTCGCCGAACCGAACGTAGCTGCCCCAGAATTGATACAGCAATGGATCGTTGCGCGGGCCGGCCGGCGGCGAGCCTTCCGCCCAACCGGGATTCAAGGAGGCCTGAAAAGGATACCAGGCAAAGCCGCCCAGCAGCAGCCGGCCATCGGACAGCACCAGCAGGCTGGCGTCCTGGTCGCCGGCCTCGGTATCGCTCGGCAGGTCGGTGGGACCTTCCAAGGGTTGAAAATCGGGGCCCAGGAGAATGCGTGTCAGCGTGGAGCGGCAATCGAGATGATCCATCCCATCCAGGCGGGCTTCCCACCTGCCCCCGGGCTCGCCGAACAGCGAACGTTGATCGCGGGCCCGGCGAAACACCAATAGGATACTCCCATTTTCCAGAGCCACCGCCGCTGGAAAAGAGGCGAAGAATCGGAAATCCTTGTATAGAGTGAAGTTCTGGACACCACGCATGTTGTCGGACTTCCTTTGCTCCTGAGGCGCAGCGATGACGAAAAGTTACCTCGAATGCCAGCAAAACCACAAAGCGATAAGGTTTCGTTAAGGAATGAGGGTTTCAATCAAAGATGCGGTCGGAAACCCTTGGAGTTGCAGCATGCTTCGCTCTTCGTTAACCCATCCGAGCGAACCCGAAAATCGTGAATGGGAACGCTATGAAGCCCAGCACGAGGTTTCGCTTTCCCTGACCTGTGGGGAAAAGCAGCATCTCTGTCAGGTGCGCGATATCTCCTTGGGGGGTGCGCGTCTGATCTGCCCTGAAGAGCTTCCCCAAGGTCAAGCCATTGTGGTCGATCATCCGGAGATTGGCGCCGTCGCCGCCGAGCGCCGCTGGGGCAATGAGCAGGAAATTGGGGTGACCTTCGATTTTTCCGACAATGCGCTGGCTCTGGTTTCTCACTGTCTGAGCGCGATGCTCGATTTGTCGTCGAGCAGCCCCGGCGCGAACGGCAGGGCAGTTGCGGCGTCCTAGCCGTCTCTGACGTCCAGCCCACGGTCATTGGCTGATTGAGCGCCACACCTCGCACCCGCCCGATGGACTTCCGCGGAGCGCCGCCATAGCCTTGTGGCGTGCGCTGTCGAGGACAAACCCGTGGAACGATCCGAGGGCCCATGGAGACTTTCTCCGAACAGGGACAACTGACGTCGCCCGGCCAATACGCATCCGCGCTCGATGCCTTGCCCGATGATGTCGCGTCTCTGATGGCCGCGGTACGTGGGCTATTCGTCCATGACGGCTTTCTGGGGATCTATGGTCTCGCCCATTTCGATTTTTCGTCTTATTCGCGAGAAACGCTGCCTCTGGAAAAACGCCTTGATCGGATCTTGCGCCATTCCAGCCTGCCGCTCGCGACCGCCCGGCCGGTCGATCGTCGCGAAGTGGGAACCTGCCGCGACTATGCGCTGATGGCCTGCGGCATGTTACGCCATAAGTCGGTTCGGGCGCGGGTCAGATGTGGCTTTGCGCGTTATTTTACGCCCGGCCGCTATGAAGATCACTGGATTTGCGAGTACTGGCGAGCCGACGAGGAGCGTTGGGCCCGCGCCGATGCCCAGTTGGATGGGGCACATTGCGACCATCTCGGTCTCGATTTCAATACATGTGATTTGCCCGATGGAGAGTTCGTGACGGCCAATGAGGCGTGGGATCTGGTCCGCAACGAGGCTGTGGCGGCGCAATTGTTTGGCCATGGCGAGGCCGCGGGAGAATGGTTCCTCTGGGTTAATCTGGCGCGCGACTGCCTCTCGCTCCGCGGCCAGGAAGTTTCGCCTTGGGATGGCTGGCGAAGGGCGATGGGCCGCGAGTCGGAAATCGATGCCGCTGATCGAGCGGCCTGCGATCGTATCGCCGCGGAGATTGGGCTACTGGAGCAACGGCAAGACGCAGCAGAGTTTACGTCGCGACTCCACCCCTTCTGGCTGGCTCGCGCCGGCGAGACAAAAAGTATGGAGTGACCGGGAGCGCGGCGCCGACAGTAAGGCCCGCACTTCAGCTGTCGCCGGACTCGGCGTTCGAATTTTGCCCGCGCCGCAGCGGGTCGTTGTGCCCAGGGACCCGCAAGCCGAGCTCCCGCTCGACTTCGTCTAAACTACGCAAGCTGTTGCGCAGATAGGGACTTACAAATTCGGGCGAACGCCTGTTTTCGGTCTTATCCACGACTTATCCACCGAGTTATCAACAACCCATGATTGATCTTGCCGACCCTAGCCCAATTAGTCGATCAGATCGAGTCTTTTCGGGTTACCCAGGGACGAGATCCACCCCACTAATCTAAGTCTCGGCGAATGACCTGACTGTGACGGGGATCACCACCGAACGCCGATCGCCACCCTATATGGTTAATCAGCCAGAGGGCGCTGCCCGAAGGCCGCAAGAGGGCGCGATCTCCTCCGTTTCTCTTGTGCCTCCCTGTGCGGACTGAAACTGCCCCGCCCCCTGTGGCGGGGCATTTTTTTGGCCCGAGACCGTCAGGCGATGATCGGCATTGCCGGCCAGGCGCGGCGGGACAACAGCTCGCAGCCGTCCTCCGTGATGACGAGGTTTTCTTCATGGACCATCATCCGGCCCGGGGCGAAGGCCATGCCCGGCTCGACGGTCATGACCATACCGGGTTTGAGCGGCGTGTCGTCGCCCGGGCGATTGGAGGGCCACTCGGTCAACTGCATGCCCAGGCCATGGCCCAGCCGGCCGACGTTATTGCCCAGCGCGCCGGCGGCATCCAGCACGTCGTTCATGGCCTTCCAGAGATCGGTGGAAGTGGCGCCGGGCCGGGCCGCGGCAAGACCGGCGTCGGTCGCGCGGAACACAGCGTCGTAGGCGCGCTTGGCCGCATCGTCGGGCTCGCCGAAGGCATAGTTGCGATCGAAGTCGCAAAAGTAGCCGTCGAAGACCGTGCCCGTGTCGATGATCAGGATGTCGCCCGCGTCGAGGGTCTTTTCCAGGGGGCCCATGATGATGTTGTCATAGCCGCCGCGCCCGGAGCCGCCCATCATGTAGGGTGACGAATCGGCACCCCGGCGCAACACTTCCAGGCGCATCTCGCGGCAGGCCTCCCATTCGCTCATCCCGAGCCAGAAACGCTCCGGCATGATCTCGAAGGCGTCCGAGGCGATCTGACAGGCAAAGCGGATCTTTTCGATCTCCGCCGGCGATTTGATCGCCCGGAGTTGCCGCAGCACCGCACTGCCATCGACATAATCCAAAGGTCCGGTCGCCGCCTTGACCCGCTCCAGATCGTTCAGCGGCATGCGCAGGACATATTCCTGGCCGAACTCGCAGCCGATGCGCCCGAACCGGCGCGGCAGCTCGGAAAGAGCCTGAATGAGCAAGGTCACCCCGTCGTCCTCGGGCCAGGGCGAGGGCCAGGTGCGGATGTCCTCGACCCAGGTATCGGCCATGCCGGCCTCACCGATCTCCGGGATTACGGCGACCGGCTTGCCCTCGCGCGGCAAGACCAGGAACCAGGGACGCGTCGGGCTCTCCCAGAACTGCGACAGAAAGCCGCTGAAGTAGCGCACGTGCTGCTCGCTGGTCAGCAACAGGCCATCCAGTTCGGCTTCGGTCATGAGCGCCTGAGCGCGTGCGGCGCGGCCCTCGAACTCGTCGCGGGCAAATCCCTTCGCCGGCCGTTCGGTCATGCGATCCCTCTCCTCTTTCTCAGACCCCGCAGGTCATGCCGCCGTCGACCACGATGGTCGATCCAGTCATGTAGCGCGACGCATCCGAGGCCAGCAACAGCAAAGCACCGTCCAGATCTTCCGGCAGTCCGGCGCGGCGCTGGGGTACCTGCTTGATCATGCCCTGCCCGGCCTCGCTCTTCAAAAAGTCTCGGTTCATCGCGGTTTCGATGTAGCCCGGCGCCAGCGAATTGACCCGGATTTGGTGCCGGGCCAGCTCCAGGGCCATGGCCCGGGTCAGGTTGGTCAGGCCGGCCTTGGCGGCGCAGTAGGCGACCAAATGGCTCTTGGCGGTCAGGCCGAGGATCGAGGTGATGTTCACGATCGAGCCGCCATGGCCCAGCCGCACCATATGACGCGCCACCGCCTGGGCCATCATCCAGGCCCCCTTGAGGTTGGTGTCGAGGATCGAATCCCAATCGCTTTCCTCGTAGTCCAGCATCGCCTTGGTCCCGGCCACGCCAGCATTGTTGACCAGAATCGAAAGCGGTCCCAGTTCTGTTTCCGCCGCCTCGACGCAGACCTCGATCGAGGCCGGATCGGTGACATCGAGCCGCAGCGGGATCGCCCGGCCGTCCTCGGCCTCGATCTGGCGGATCAACTCGCCCAGACGGTCGAGGCGCCGCGCCGCGACCGCGACCTTGGCGCCCGCCCGGGACAGGGTAAGCGCGAACTGCCAGCCCAGGCCGCTGGAGGCGCCGGTGACGATGGCCGCGCGGCCGGACAGGTCGAACACCTTGGCGGGATGGGTCATAAGGCCCGGGCCCGTTCACGCAGCACGAACTTCTGGATCTTGCCGGTCGAGGTCTTGGGCAGCGGACCGAAAATCACGGTCCTTGGGGCCTTGTAGCGGGCCATCTTGTCGCGGCAGTAGGCGATGATCTCGGCGGCCTCGGCGGTCGCGCCGTCGCGCAGGGTGACGAAGGCGCAGGGTGCCTCGCCCCAGGTCTCGTCGGGCCGGGCGACCACGGCGGCCTCCAGCACCTTGGGATGGCGGTAGAGGGTCTCTTCGACCTCCAGGCTGGAGATGTTCTCGCCGCCGGAAATGATGATGTCCTTGGAGCGATCCTTGACTTCGATGTAGCCGTCGGGGTGCTGCACCGCGAGATCGCCGCTGTGATACCAGCCCCCGGCGAAGGCCTCCCGCGTCGCCTGGGGGTTCTTCAGATAACCCTTCATGACGGTGTTGCCGCGGATCATGATCTCGCCCATGGCCGCGGCGTCGCGCGGCAGTGGCTGCATGGTCTCTGGGTCCATCACCGCCGCGTCTTCCAGGGTCAGGTAGTGGACGCCTTGACGCGCCATCTTGCCCGACCGGGTTTGCAGATCGAGATCAGCCCATTGGTCCTGCCAGGCGCAGACCATGGCCGGCCCGTAGGTCTCGGTCAGGCCGTAGAGATGCAGCACCTCGAAGCCGGCGGCTTCCATGGCCTCGATCACCGCCGAGGGCGGCGCCGCGCCGCCGGTCGCGCAGCGCACCGTGCGCCCGAAGGTCAGCTTCACCTCGTCGGGCGCGTTGGCCAGCAAGGTCAGCACGATGGGGGCGCCGCACATATGGGTAACCCCTTCTTCGACGATCAGCGGGTAGATCAGCGCCGGGTCGACACGGCGCAGGCAGACATGGGTCGCCGCCGCCGCGGTGACCGCCCAGGTAAAGGTCCAGCCGTCGCAGTGGAACATCGGCAGGGTCCAGAGATAGCGCGTGCTGTCGGTGAGACCGAAGGTGATCAGGTTTCCCAAGGCGTTGAGAAAGGCGCCGCGGTGGTGATAGACGACACCCTTGGGATTGCCGGTCGTCCCCGAGGTGTAGAGCAGGGAGATCGCCTGCCACTCGTCCGCCGGCTCGGTCGCATCGAATTCGGCCTCGCCTTCGGCCAGGAGCTCTTCATAGGTCAGACTGCCGAGCGCCTCGCCGCCGGGTCCCTCGCTGTCGGTGATGTCGACCACCAGGATCTCGCGCCCCAGTTCGCCCAGCGCCGCCTTGATGGTCGGCGCGAACTCGCTGTCGGTCAGCAGCGCCTTGGCCTCTCCGTGGTTCAGTACGAATGCGATGGTCGGGGCGTCGAGGCGGATGTTCAGGGAGTTCAACACGGCGCCCAGCATCGGGACGCCGTTGTGGGCTTCGAGCATTTCCGGCGTGTTGGCGCCCATGATGGCGACACAGTCGCCCTTGCCGATGCCGCGCTTCCGCAGGGCCGAGGCCAGGCGGCAGGAACGTTCGAAGAATTCGCGATAGCTGTAGCGGCGGGCGCCATGAACAACGGCGATCTTTTCGGGATAGACCGCCGCGGCGCGGCGCAGAAACGAGACCGGCGAGAGCGCCGTCGAATTCGCGGCGTTGCGGTCGAGACCCTGTTCAAATATCGACATAGTTTCGGCTTCCCCCTGGTCTCGGTGACACCCTTCGGGTGCGTCTTGATCTTTTCCTTGCGCCCAACCACCTGATGGTTGAGCCTTCCTGCGCCCTGTCAAGCGTCTTGCCGCTTTCTAGCACGAAAGGAACCGAGGTCATGATGGTTCTGGATGTCTTCTCGGATACCGTCTGTCCCTGGTGCTACATCGGCAAGCGGCGCCTGGAGCGGGCCATGGCGGACCGCTCCCTCGAGGGCCTGGTGATCAACTGGCGGGCCTTTCAGCTCAACCCCGACATGCCGGCCGAGGGCATGGACCGGGCGACTTATCTGTCGCGCAAGTTCGGCAGCCCGACCCACGCCGAGCTGATCTACAGCCAGGTCCGGGCCGCCGGCAAGGAAGAAGACATCCCCTTCGACTTCCCCGGGATCAAGCGCACGCCCAACACCATCGATTCTCATCGGCTGATTCGCTATGCCGCCGCCCAAGGCCATCAGGAAGCGGTGTTGCAGCGGCTGTTCGACGGCTATTTCGTCGAAGGCCAGGATATCGGCAACCGCAAGGTGCTGGCGGCGCTCGCCGGCGAGGCCGGATTGGAGACCGACGCGACTCTCGCCTTCCTGGAAAGCGGCGACATGGCCGAGGAGATCCTGGCCGAGGATCACTATGCCCGGCAGATCGGCATTCAGGGGGTTCCCTGTTTCATCTTCAACGGCAAGCACGCGGTCTCCGGGGCGCAACCGCCGGAAGTCTTTCACCAGCTCTTCGACCTGATCCGCGAGGAAGAAAAGGCCGAGGTGGAAGCGCCGCAGCCGGCCTGAACCCCGCGGGTCCGCCCAAGACCGCCGCTGATCGCGCCGCTGTGCCTTTCAGGTCCGGGCCTCGATGAAAATGCGGGTGATGTGGGGCCGGGCCTGTTTGATGGGCCGTTCCATGCCATAGAACAGCAGCCCTGACTGCCGATGTTGCCGGCCATGAAGATCCCCAATCGCTCGGCGTCGGAATCTCTCGGCCCAACGTCTCCGGGTCGCGCCAAGAGTGGGTGAAAAGCGGGCGGCGTGCCAATTTAAGAGGAACTGCGTCGAGACATTGCCTACATTGGCTTCATCGTTCCTCTGACGTTCGCGAGTGGGAGACCTTATGCAGCTTAGTAACCTCGATCACCTGCCAGGCTGGGCGATCAGCGAGCACCGTGGCCTGGTGCAGGGCAGCACCGTCCAATCGAAGCACATCGGTCGCGACATTTTCGCCGGCCTGAAGAACATCGTGGGCGGCGAGTTGAAGGGCTACACCGAGTTGCTGAACACCGCGCGCGACGAGTCCTTGCATCGCATGATCGCCCAGGCCGAGGCGGCCGGCGCCAACGCGGTCTTGAACGTGCGTTTTTCGACAGCGACCATCACCCCGGGCGCGGCCGAAATCCTCGCCTATGGGACCGCGGTGGTGGTCGAGCCGCAGGGCGCGTGAGATGGAATCCTTCATCCAACTTGGCCTCAATTTCGGCCTGATCCTTTTGCTCTGCGTGATCGGCTATCTCTTTGGGACCTTTAACGAGCGCCGTCACCTCCGCTCGATCATCAAGCGCGAGAAGGATCTTGCACCCCTGCTGGTCTTCTCCGGCGCGGCGCTGCCCGATCCGGACAAGATCACCGACAGCGGTTTGGTGATTGGCAGCGTGGTGATCGCCGAAGATGCCTTCAAGGCGCTGTTGGCGACGATACGAAACATCGTCGGTGGGCGCGTCGGAAGCTACGAATCGTTGCTCGACAGAGGACGCCGGGAAGCCTTGTTACGTCTCAAGGCACAGGCGCGGGAGAGTGGCGCCTCCACGGTCTGCAATGTCCGCTTCACGACCGCCCGCATCGCCCGCGGCTTCGAAATCATGGCCTTTGGCACGGCGATAAGGCATGGCCCCGCCAACCGCACATGAAGTTCACCAATCCCCAGTTGCCGGAAGGAATCAACGCCGGGCACGACTCGATCCTCAAGGAGTTGGTCATCTATGGCGGCGGCATCCTGGTGGCGCTGGGGGCGACGGTGTTCTTGATCTTCTGGCTGCTACAGATGATCGCGCCTTGGGTTCCCTTTTCCTGGGAACGGGGTATGGCCGGCGGTATCGGCGCCCTTGTGGCGGATGAGGCGCGGGGGTCGGACGCAGCGACCCAGATCCGGCTTGAGAATCTGACCCACCGACTGGCGGCGGCGATGGACCTGCCCGAGGACATGGTCTTGACCCTCCACCACGTCGACAGCCGCGGTGACGAGAACCCGGAAGGGACGATCAACGCCTTTGCCACCCTGGGCGGGCACATCGTGATCTTCGAGGGCTTGCTGCAAAGCCTGCCGGACGAAAACGCCATCGCCATGGTCCTGGCCCACGAAATCGCCCATGTGCGCCACCGCGACCCCCTGCGCAGCGCCTCTGCCGGTCTTCTGATGGCACTTCTGCAAAGCATTCTCTTTGGCGACAGCGGATCCTTGCAGGGCATTGGCCAGGCCTCTTCGCTGCTTTCGCTGCTGCATCACTCCCGCCAGATGGAAAGCGCGGCCGACGCCGCGGCGCTGAAGGCCGTGGTCGCGCTCTACGGCCACGCTGGCGGTGCCACGGCGTTGTTCGAGGGCCTCGCGGCGGCGGGCCGGGACAGTTTGCAGCCGCCGGCCTTCCTCATGAGCCACCCCGACACCCGAGCCAGGATCGACGGCCTGCGCGCGATCATGACACAGAACGACTGGCCCCAGGAGGGGCCCCGTACGCCCTGGTGAGCCGCGCGCGCCTTGTCGGGACCGCCAGGCTCAGGGGGCCTTGACCCGGCCTCACTGACCAAGAGAAAAGAAGTCCATGACCGCACCGCCCCCCAAGAGCCGCTGGCGTCGGCGTTTGATCACGATTCTGGCGGCACTTCTGCTGGTCCCGACGATCGGCGGTCTGGCGGCTTACCTGTGGCTGCGCGGATCCCTGCCCCAGATCGAGGGCGAGGTCGTGCTGTCCGGGCTGTCGGCACCGGTCAGCCTGCTGCGCGACGGCGACGGCCTTCTGACGATCCAGGCCGAAAACGAGCGCGACGCTGCCTTCGCACTGGGTTTTGCCCATGCCCAGGATCGGCTTTGGCAGATGGACTTTACCCGTCGCACCGGTCTGGGCCGACTGGCCGAGGTCGCGGGCACGGCGGTGGTGCCGACCGACCGTTTCATGCGCATGCTGGACGTGGGCCGTCTGGCCGAGGCCGCCTTCGCCGAACTCAGTCCCGAGGCCCAGGCGCTGATCGAGGCCTACAGCGCGGGGATCAACGCCTTTCTCGATCAGCGCAGCGGACCCCTGCCCCTGCCCTTCGTCCTGTTGCGCTATGAACCGGAGCCCTGGCGGCCGTCGGACTCCCTGATCTGGGGCCGCCTCATGGCGCTCCAACTCTCGAACAACTGGCGCGACGAGCTGCGCCGTCTCAAGGTCCGGCAACGGCTCGGCGACGAGGGGCTTGCGGTGCTCTGGGCGGACGGCTCCGATCAGGACTTCACCACGTTGCAGGAGGCCGGGCTCCAGATCCCGGAGCCGGTGCGCAGCGGGTTGCTGGAATTGCTGCCGCCCCGTCTACGGCCCCAGGACGCGTCCAACGCCTGGGCCGTCGCCGGTGCCCGCAGCAGCACCGGCAAGCCCATTCTCGCTAACGACCCGCATCTGGAGCTTTCCGCGCCGGGCTTCTGGTACTTGGTGCGGATCGAGACCCCGGGCCGCGTGTTGGCCGGCGCCACCGCGCCCACCACGCCTCTGGTGATCGCCGGGCACAACGGCCGGCTCGCCTGGGGCTTCACCACCACTCACGCCGATACCCAGGATCTCTTCCTGGAGGAACTGACGGGCGACGATCCGGCGCGCTACCTCACGCCCGGCGGCAGTGAACCCTTGATGACGCGGACCGAGACCATCGCCGTGCGCGATGCCGCGCCGGAAGAGGTCACCCTGCGCCGCACCCGGCATGGGCCGGTGATCAGCGACGTGCTGGGCCGGCAGGGCCGTATGATGGCCGACAACACCGTCCTGGCCCTGTCCTGGCCGGCCCTGCGCGAGGACGACCGCACCGCCGAGGCGCTCTACCGCCTGAACCACGCCGCCACGGTTGGCGGCGCCGTCGAGGCGCTGCGCGACTTTCACGCGCCGGTCCAGAACATCGTCCTGGCCGACAGCGCGGGGGCCACCGGGTCCGTCACCGCCGGGCGAGTCCCGATCCGCCGGCAGGGCGAAGGCCGGGTTCCCGTTCCGGGCGCCGCCGGCCTTTACGATTGGGAGGGGTTTATTCCCTTCGAAGAACTGCCCCAGGTTCGCGATCCGGAACTAGGCGCGATCGTCACGGCCAATAACCGGGTGACACCGGCGGATTACCCCCACCTGATCACCGCCCATTGGCCCGCCGGCTACCGCGCCGCGCGCATCGCCGAGATCCTGGCGGGCGCGGGGCGCACCAGCCCAGCCGATCACCAGGCCTTGCAGATGGACAGCACATCCCTGGCCGCCGTGGCCCTCCTGCCCTACCTGGAGGCCCTGGAGAGCGAGGACGCCAAGCTGGCCGGCTTCATCGATCGCCTGCGGGCCTGGGACAGGTCGATGGACCGCGACAAGGGCGAGCCCCTGATCTTCGCCGCCTGGCTCAGTGCGCTGACCCGCGCGCTCCTGGCCGACGAGCTGGGCAGCGACTTCCCCGAGTTCAGCCGCCCGGCGCCCCGGCGCCTGCTGGCGGTCCTGCGCGACCACCCGGCCTGGTGCGACGACCGGACCACCGACGACCGTGCGGAAACCTGCCCGGACCAGATGCTGCGGGCCCTGCGGGCGGCTCTCGCCTATCTGACCGAGCGCTTCGGTGACGACAGCCAGGCCTGGCATTGGGGCGCGGCCCACATCGCCCACTTCGAGCATCCGATTTTCGGCCGCATCCCCCTGCTCGCCAGCCTGACCCGCCGCAGCGTCGCCACCGACGGCGGCGACTTCACCGTCAACCGGGGCGGGGCCAGGTTCGGTGGCGCACCGGAAGACCTCTTCGAGCACCTCCATGGCGCCGGCCTGCGCGCGGTCTACGACCTGGCGGATTTGAACGCCTCGCGCTTCATGATCGCCACCGGCCAGTCCGGCAACCCGCTCTCGCCCCACTACGGCAGCTTCGCCGAACGCTGGCGCGACGGCGACAGTGTCACCATGCCGCCCGGCGGGGTCGCTACCTCAACGCGGTTGGTGCTGGTGCCGAACTAGGTTGAAGAGGGTACAACCGGCAAAAAGCCGGGACGGTTCGTAACGTTTGAATGCGCGCGTCCTCGGCCAAAGCCGAAATCTCGGATGGGGGCTTATACCAGATCTGGAAATTGATCATGCATAGGCCCAATCCCTCAGTCCGATGGACATGATTTTCCAAGGTTGTTCGGTGAGCTTGTTCCAAGCCTCACAGCAGTGATCGAGGATATCCTCGTAGGATTTGAAGACGCGGTTGGAAAGCCAGTTTTCGCGCATGAACTGCCAGATGTTCTCGACCGGGTTCAGCTCGGGCGACCTGGGTGGCAGCGGTAGGAGGGTGATGTTGTCCGGCACCACCAGATCCTTGGAGCCGTGCCATCCGGCCTGATCCAGGATGACGACGGCGTGGGCTCCTTCTTTGACGGCCTGGGAGATCTCCGCCAAGTGAAGGGTCATGGCCTCGGTGTTGCAATGGGGCAGGACCAGGCCCGCGGCCTTGCCGTCTTGGGGACAGATGGCGCCGAAGAGCCAGGCCGACCGGGTGCGCTGGTCACGCGGCGCCGAGGGCCGGGTGCCGCGCCTGGCCCAGCGTCGCGTGATCTTGTTCTTCTGGCCCACGCGGGCCTCGTCTTGGAACCAGACCTCTATCTCTTTGCCGCCGCCGGCCTGGGCGGCAATCTCTGCGAGCCGGGCGTGGAAGTTTTTTTAAAAGCGGCCTGGGCCTCGAGGTTCTGGGCTGGGTGGCGCGGCCGGGCCGAGAGCTTGCGGTAGCCCAGAGCCCGCAGCTGCGCGCTCAAGCTCTGTACCGAGGTCTCTATGGCGAATTCCTCGAAGACCCATTGCCGCAGATCCACCAGGCGCCAGCGCACGACGCCGTGAATGGCCGGCAGCGGGCCCTCCTCGATCACTCGGACCAAGGCTTCAAGCTCTGCCGCGCCCAGCTTGGGCTTGCGGCCCGCCGTCTTGGCATCAATCAGAGCCGCGGGGCCGCCGGCGTTGAAGCGCAGCACCCAGTCGCGCACAGCCTGTAAAGAACCCCGCCGATCCGAGCCGCAGCGCCGCGCGTGCCGCCGTCATAGATCTCCGCCAAGGCCAAAAGCCGGCGTACTTGCACCGGATCGCGCGAGCCTTTCGCCAATCCTCGAAGACCTGGCCCGTCAAAATCATCGCGAAGTGGTAGCGCAGCTGACATGGCAAAGCTCCTCAGCATTTGCCATCGTGAATCACATCGCAGCGTGGCCGCGCAAGGAAATATGAGTCTGCTATTTCAGGATTTGGTTCTTTACATAAAGCTGCTGCGTCAAGCTCGATTTGAGCCCCTTGATTGAATTTCTGCCTGCGGTCCTGGTTCTTTTCGGCGTCCGGTTCCAGGGTTCCCCCCGGGGCCGGCGTCCATCATCCGGTGCCTTGCAGGCGGCCGAGGGGATAGCGACACTGTATTAAACGCAAGCACTGAAACGCATTGGCAACCAGTAAGTCTCGTGCTTATCCGACCGGCCCGACCTCTCCTTGAGAGAGGGCAGAAAATCAGGCGAGCTCAAACCTCCCTATCCTTGGTGGCTCCTTATCCTGGCATGGCTTCACGCGGCCATGGCCTCGAAATGGGTGCCATCCTTCCAGATCCGTCCCAGGAGCACGGCCAGCTTGCGTGCCACCGCGACACGTGCGCGCTTGGCCCCGCGCTTCTTGATCAGCCGCAAGCCCCAGCTCTTCAAGGCCGAGCGCTTCCTGACCGTCGTCAGCAAGACGTTGGCCGCCTCATAAAGGTAGTGCCTGGCCATCTTGTCGCCTTGGCGTGAGATCGACAAACTGACGTCGCGCTCGCTCGACTGGTAGCGCTTGACGGTCAGCCCCAGATAGACGCCGATATCGCGCATCGAGGAAAACCGCCCGATATCCTCGATCGTCGCCTTGAAGGCCAAAGCCGTGATCGGCCCCACCCCGGGCACCGACATCAAGCGCCAACAGACCTCGTCGCGCCGGGTGAGATCCTTGACCTTCTCGTCCAGCACCGCGATCTGGCTCTCGATCGCCGCCAAAGCTTCCAACAGCGCCCCGACAGAGACCGACAGCAGGCTATCCTCGCGCACCGCCGCATAGGCCCCGGCCATGAAACGCTTCGTGCCTTGGCGTGGCGGCAGACGAAGCCCGAAGGGCCGCAACAGACCCCGTACCTGCGAGTAAAGCGCGCGCTTGCTCCGAACCAGTTGATCGCGCGCGCCCAACAGCGCCTTCAGCTTATGGCTCTCCTCCGACTTCACATAGACCTCGCTGTACCAACCCGTGCGAAGCATCTCCGCCAGCGCCCAGGCATCGGCCTTGTCCGTCTTCACCCGGCGGCTGCGCACCGCATCCGCTGCCCGCCTCGCGTCCATGCAGACAACTTCAAAGCCCAAGTCCCGCAAACGCCGACACAGCCACGGCGAATAGGACCCGCTTTCCAGGCCAACCCGCATCGTCTCAACATCAAAGCGCCCAAGCACTTGCCCAATAGCATCCGGATCGGTCACTCGCTGGCCACGCCAAAGTATCTTGCCTTCGCCGTCCATCACGCAAATCGCCGT